>JBGSIO010000117.1:0-35735 GCA_041742455.1 Nitrospira sp.
AACACGCGCAGCACCACGTCCATCTTCTTGCGCGAGAAAAACCGGCCTCGCTCTGTTTTCGATTTCGCCATGAACACCTCCATCAATGATGGGGACAGTATGCCCCAATGGTGTGTCCAAGAAAATCGTGGGGCGGAGGACCTGGCTGTTATTTGCAGAAGATGGCATTCGGCTATCACGGAATAATCAATTAACCAAGGAGGTGGAGACTTTTCATCTTCATATAAGAATAAGGAGTCTGTATCAAAATCGTCTTGATCTTATAATATTGGCCAGAGCTCCAGCCGCTGAGGCGTTTCACGCCTAATGGTCTTGAGAATGCCGTACCTGATAAGACATAGGTTAAAGAGCTTCAAAAATTCGGATAGCATGGCAAGTGACATGTTATGACCACCACTCCTAAAGGCGATGTTTGATTTTATTGGTGGAATAGTTTCGGCGTTGGTTTCAGGCATTGTCGTAAAGTTGTTAGAAGACAACGCTTCTTACATTCCGGCAAGTTATCCCAACCTAAAAGACAAGAACTGGATTGTTCGCTATCGCAACAAAAACCGCCAAGTAGAAGGCGACGTAGAATTCACGCAGCAACTATTTTGGAAAGTGAAGGGGATCTACTGGATCGAGGACTCGGATTCTGGCAAAAGGTTCAAGTACACCTTCAAAGGGAAATTCCTGAAACGCGATGAAATAGCTATTGAGTTTCATCCTGAAACGATGTCCGATTTTACAGATCAAGGTTATGCATTGCTGAAGCTTGATCCCACGCACACTTCCATAAGAGGCACAGCAATCAGCTTTGATCTCGTGACCGGTGAGCCTCGTCAATTTAGAATAGAACTAGTTATCAAAAATACGATCTAATGCAAATCAGAAATTGTACTACCGCAGATGTTGCTACCATACGTAACTTTGTTAGTAAGACCCCGCCATTAGATCTGCACTCTGCTTTCACATATTGGATCATGTTTGAGTATTTCCGTGATCTCTGCTTTGTTGCCGAAGTGAAACCAGTGGAACAACTAATGGGATTTATTACCGGCCTGGTGAGCACAAGCAGACGGAACACCTGCTATTTGTGGCAACTTGGAGTTGTACCGACATTTAGGATGACCAGTTGCGCATCTATATTAATAGAGCATCTTGTCCATGCCGCCAAAACAAGAAGGTGCGATGCATTACAGTTTTCTATTGAGCCTTCTAATAAGCTCAGTCTAAATACTGCCAGGCGATTTGCTCAAAGAAGAAACCTTCCCCTCTCTATTGTTGGCGATGTGGAGATCTATGATTCTGTTGAAAACAAAAGAGCTTATGAAATTTTGTATGAGATTAAGATTTGATCATGCATGGGCGTAAACGACGCACCAGTTATGCAAGGGCGCAGTAGCACATGGCTTAGCAAGCTTCGAGTGTACCAAGGCGAATCTCTCTGTAAATCTAGCTCCGAGCAACATCGTCGTGTGCCCGTCATCGCCGCATCGGTGCATGACGCCCTCATGCACCGATGCGAATGCGAGGCCCGTTTCTTCTTGGATAGGGAGTGCATCCGTATCGGCCCGCGAGACCACGCTGGGCACTCCGGTCTTTCCGCTGATATCCGAGACGAAGCCGATACCTGCCACATTGGTGCGGCGTTGAATACCGAAGCTCTGAAGAAATAGACGGACCACACCGGCTGGACGCGATTCCTGCCAACTGAGCTCCGGATACCGATGCAGCTCTCTTCGCAGGGCAACCAGCCGGTCATACAGGTCTTGTGGAACTTGTCGCATGTGGACTCGCTCCGTGCGCCAATTCGCCCCGACCAAGCCTCCTCAACTGGACGACGAGACTTCATCCCTCCGTGGCCTGGACACCTGACTGATAGGTTGCGTACACGTAGACCGGAATGGACAAGTGACCGAGATGCTTTTCAATCAACGGCTTCACGTCCTTCCAGTCAAGTCCACCGACACCAGTCGCTAAACGAGGAAGCGCAACACTTTTAACCTTCTCGCTCTCGATTAACTTAGCAAGGGCCTTGAGGCAGTGATTGACGTTTTCGATTGCGGCTTTCCCCGGTTTAGACCCATGGCTGGGAGCTGGTTCTTGCGTAAAGAGGCTCACAATACGCACACCACCGGCTCCAGCCCACGCCCACAACTCTCCGGTCTTCGGGGTAAACGTCTGGCAATAGTGCCTGAAGTCTTTGTACATGGCAGGCCACTGTTGCCTCAGTGACAACGCTAACCCGTTCGTGTAATCATCGTTGGGAGCAACACCGTGCGCCACCATTGCTGCCCTTGTATGTAAAATATCTCCTGCCACTTCTTTCAGCATAGAACCTCCATTACGTATCCGATTGCAATAGTCTGGGGCGACGCGAAATGCCCCGTTTCACATCTGTCGATGTCGTGTCAATCGTCCTTGCGAATCTCGCCTCATTCCGCTATGAAATGGAAAGCTCTTCACGAACTCAGGATCTCTGTCGTGGTTCATATCAGACCGGCAACCGAGGTAGATTTTCCTGCTCTCCTCCAGGTGCAACGCGAGGCCTTCGGAGAATATGCCGGCATCTACACTCTCAGTGGATGGACCACGGAAACTCTTGAAAGTCTGAAAGAAGATGCGAAAGAAAAACATATTTTCGTGGCCGAGGCGGGAGGAGAGATCGTCGGTTCCGTGCGCTTTTGGACGGTGGCCGGCGTATGCGTGATCCGGTTGCTTTCCGTCAGTCCTGCGTATCGGGGGCAAGGAGTTGGAAAGACGCTGATCTTCGAGATTGAACAAGCAGCGACCGATGCCCATAAGTTTTACGCCTGCACCATGCTGCGCACAACCAGAAACATTCAGTTCTTCATGGGCCTCGGATACAAGGCCGAATCTCTTCTCCCAAACCATTATGATCACCTCGACCTGATCTGCTTTGCCAAATATCGATGAGCTGGCTTCGTGAGGCGGACACTGTCCACTCGTCAAACCGACCGATCAGCAGTCAGGGCGTCTTCGCGCAACGGAACCCATAGCCGAACTGCTGACCTGATGGATCAGCATTGAAACGGAACGAGGTGCGTAGAAATTCAGGAACATAGAGCCACGACCCGCCCCGCACGACCTTCGTGTCGCCCTTTGCTGGCCCGATTGGATTCTTTTCAGGACCTTTCATGTAAAACTCATTTCCGTACCAATCGAAGACCCATTCCCAGGCATTACCAGCCATATCGTAGATGCCATAGGGGCTTTCCCCGGCTTCGAACGACCCAACGGGAGTTAAAGCCTGATGATTATCCCAATCCTTTCTTCCATAATTCGCATGGAGTCGAGTCGGTGCTTCATTTCCCCAGGGATAGATCCGACCATCTGTTCCCCGCGCCGCCTTCTCCCACTCTGCTTCCGTGGGTAGGCGCTTTCCGGCCCATTTGCAATAATTGACCGCATCCTCCCAGGTCACGTTGACGACCGGGCGTCTCAGATGTTGCGGTTGATTCATAATGTTCCAGTCCGGTGGCTCCTCCATGTCCGTCACCTTCAGGTACCTAGCATACTGTCCCACCGTCACTTCGTACTTGTCCATGTAGAAAGCATTGAGGTAGATGCTCCGCACCGGTTTTTCATCATCCGCGTGACTGCTTCCTCTTGTGAACTTCCCAGCCGGCACCAACACCATCTGCTGATCCAGAGTATCAGGCTCCAATCCCCTATCTGCGGCATGTGCGGTCGCCCCCGAAGCCATGAAGAAGCACAACACAATCATTCTCACCAGCATGTGTCTCATCGCCCCCCTCCAAAATTGTGACCACCAGGTACGCCAGATCCCACTCGTCTAAAAGCCTAGGAAGCCTGAACATGTCCGACACGTTTACCTGGCAGCACCTACAAGATTAATGCCTGACCTTCCATGTAACGAACACTCAGACAGACGGTCACAACGAATCCTCATTCTCAACACTTTCATCCAATTGGGAAAGCAGTATCCTCGACCCCTGACCGCGCGCATCGAGGGAGCACATTCCGATCGTGCTACCTCTCCTCCTATACTCTCCCAACCAAGGGGGCTCGTCGGTCCTCAATTGCGCGCATAAAACGAACACCACCCGCAATGTAATCATCAAATCGATCTTGCGTGCGCGTTCCGCGAGCACGGAGGATTGACAAGCCCGCCACACTACACCCATTCCGGAGCCTCCTCTTGGCTCACCTCACGTCCCCCAAACAGACTATAAAGCACCGGCAGGACAACGAGTGTCAGCGCTGTCGAGGTGAAGAGCCCCCCGATCACGACCGTCGCAAGCGGTCGCTGAACCTCGGCGCCGATCCCTTGCGCCAGCGCCAGCGGCAGCAGTCCAAGCAACGTCGTCATCATGGTCATCACGACCGGACGAAGACGAAGGCTGCAGCCGGCCAGAATCGCTTCGTCGATCTGTTGTCCCTCGTTGCGCAGCTGGTTGATATAGGAGACCAGCACGATCCCGTTCCCCACTGCGAGTCCGAACAGCTCGATGAAGCCGATAGAAGCCGGCACGCTCAGGTATTGACCGCTCAGCCACAGCGACACGACGCCACCGATCAACGCAAACGGCAAGTTAAGGATGATCAAGGTCGCGTACCGCAGCGAATGGAACGCCCAGAAGAGGAGGAAGAACACGAGTGCCAGCGTGATCGGCACGACAATCATGAGCCGCGCGTTGGCTCGCTCCATATTTTCGAACGCGCCGCCCCACACGATGGTATACCCTACCGGCAAGTGGAGCTGTGCCGCGAGCTTTGCGCGCCCTTCATCTACGACGCCACCGATGTCCCGGCCGACGACATTGAAACCGACGAAGATACGGCGTTTCACATGCTCACGGCTGATGCGGAGCGGTCCTTCACGCATCTCGATGGTCGCGAGATCACTCATCGGGATCAAAGCTCCGGAGGCCGCCTTCACCCGAATCTCTCCGACGCTCGCGACGCTGTTCCGATACGGCTCAGGAAATCGCAGGATGAGCTGAAACCGCCGCTCACCTTCATAGACCTGCGTCGCCGGTTTGCCGCCGATCGCCGTGGTGATGATATCTTGGACATCGGCCACGTTGATGCCGAAGCGGGCGATCTTCTGTCGATCGATGTCAATGGTGAGATAGGGCTGTCCGGAGATCTGTTCGACCTTGATGTCTTTGATCCCCTCAATCTGCTGCAGCAAAGATGCGATCTCCTCCGCTTTGTTCCACAGTACGTCGAGGTCGTCGCCGAACAGCTTGATGGCGCATTCCGTTCTGATACCTGAGATCAACTCGTCCACCCGTTCCTGAATCGGCTGGCTCATGAGCACAGAAATCCCGGGAATCTCCGCCAGCTTTTTCCTGATGAGGTCGGTCAGCTGTGGCTGAGTTGCCGCCGATGTCCAAGTACTTCGGTCGCTCAGGGAGACAATGGGATCGCTCTCGTTGGGCTCTTCTGGACCGAACGCGATGTCCGGGCGGCCGATTTTGCTCACGGCCATCTGAACCTCCGGGAACTCCAACATCGCCTTATGGGTCTGTTTCTCCATTTCGATGGATTCCGGCAGCGACACGCTTGGCAATCGAACCACCTGAGGAGTCAGCGCCCCTTCCTCCAGTAGAGGGATGAACTCTCGCCCAATAAAAGGCACAAGGGCCAAGCTGGCAAGCACGATGGCCGATGAACCGGTCAGGACGCCTTTGCGATGCCGCAGGGTCCATTGCAGCACCGGGAGATACCGTTGCTTCATCCAGCGGGTAAGGCCCGTTTCCTGCCGGTGGTCTCCGCGCAAGAGCAGCGACGCGAGCACAGGTGACAGCATCAGCGTCACCACGACCGAGGCTAAGAGTGCGATCACCAGCGTGTAGGCCAATGGGGCAAACATCTTCCCTTCGATACCCTGGAGCGTCAGAAGCGGCAAAAAGACGACGCTGATGATCAGAATGCCGAATAGGATCGGCCGACCGACTTCCTTCGTGGCATGAAGAATGACGCTGAGCCTGCTCTCCTGTGAGGCGCTGCTATGTTGAGCGAGGTGCCGATAGGCGTTTTCCACCACCACCAGGGACCCATCGGCGATCTCACCGATGGCAATCGCCAGCCCGCCAAGCGTCATCAAGTTGGCCGAGAGCCCGAATCGCTCCATCGCGATGAATGTCACGAGGGGAGTGACGATCAGCGTGACCGTCACAATGATGGCGCTGCGGACATGGCCCAGGAAGAAAAAGAAGACGAAGACCACCAGCACAATGCCCTCGATCAGCGCGTCACGGACCGTGTGAATGGCGGCATTCACCAACTCAATGCGATCATAGAAAGGGATCAGTTTTGTGTCTATTGGAAGAACGTTGCTATGCTGCAGCTCCTCCACTTTGGTCTTGACCGCCTCAACCACTTGACGGGCATTACCTCCGCGAATCATGAGCACGGTGCCGGCAACGACCTCCCGCTCACCGTTTAGCACCACTGCGCCATGACGGACGGCGTGGCCGATGCGGACCTCCGCCACATCGCGCACAAAGATCGGCGTGCCACCGGATTCCTTCACGATGATCGATTCGATATCAATCACGTTCTTGATCAGGCCTACCCCCCGGACAATCGCGCGCTCCGCATGACGTTCCAGTATGTTGCCGCCGGCATTGGCATTGTTCTTCGCGACGGCCTCGTAGACCTCGTGCAGTGTCAGATCGAATTTGCGCAGCTTGCCCGGCTCGACGAGGACCTGATACTGTTTGACGAACCCACCCATGCCGTTCACATCGATCACACCCGGCACGCTCTTGAGCAGCGGTCGCAGAACCCAATCTTGGATCGTCCGCTGGTCTGTCAATTCCCTCTCGACGACCTGAGTATCGATCACCGTGGCACCGGGCCCTGTCCTGAGCTTTGTCGAAGGGCCCTCCACATAGTATTGATAGACTTCGCCCAAGCCGGTACTGACCGGCGCCATCACTGGTTCGATCCCTTGGGGCAAGCGTTCTTTCGCCGCAATCATCCGTTCCAGGACCAACTGACGGGCAAAGTAGATATCCACGTCGTCTTGAAACACCACCGTGATCTGTGACAGTGCGAACTTAGAAAGCGACCGGATCTCCGTTAAGCCCGGCAGGCCGGTCATTTGGATTTCGAGCGGATAGGTGATAAACCGTTCGACTTCGACCGGCGATAACCCCGGCGCGTCGGTCAGTATCTGCACTTGGATATTCGTCACGTCGGGGTAGGCATCGATCGGGATCGACTCAAAGGCAATCACACCGAGGACGGACAACAGACAGGCTAAGCCGATGACTAGTATTCGTTGCCGCAGCGAAAATTCCAGTAGAGAGGCGATCATAGCGAAGGCTCGATCCTGTGCCGTTCCATTTCGGACTTGAGGGCGAAGGAGCCCTTTGTCACAACCTGCTCGCCTGTTTTGACCCCTTCCAACACTATGACCACGTCTCCCTCTTCATTCCCCAACTTGACGGTCCGCGCCTCGAAGGTGCCGGCTTCCCGTTGAACAAACACCATCTTGCCGGCAGGTCCATCCTGGACAGCCTCTAACGGTACCGTCAGCACGTCCGGACTTGAGGTTGCCAACACGCTGATGATGGCGAACATTTCCGGCTTCAACAGTCGATCGGAGTTCGGCACGGTGACCCGCAGGCTCATCGTGCGAGTCGCCGGGTCAAGTACGTCTCCGAGATAGGTGATGGTCCCACTGACGATCGCATGGGGATAGGCCGCCACGACCACGTTCACCTTCTGATCCTTGTGGATGAATCGCACGTCCTTCTCCGGCACATTGCCGATCACCCACACATCCGTGAGATTAGCCACGGTAAAGAGCTTCTGCTCTGTTTCGACTACTTCTCCCCTCGTGATGTTTCGCATGATGACTCGCCCGTCGAATGGTGCGCGTAGGGGCATGTCAGCCTTGATCGTCAATTCTCGATCAAGCCTCTTGATCTCTTCCGTCGGCACGCCAAGCAATTGGAGACGGTTTTGTGCCTCCCGCACTTCGGCTCGCGCGGTCTTCATGGCGGCCTCGCGTCGTTGCAGTTCAGCGAGGCTGACGGCCTTGTTTTCGTACAGATCCTTGGCACGGAGATGCGCCAGCTCCGCTTCATGGAGCCTGGCCCCAGCCTTGAGATAGTCTCCCTCCGCCACGCCCAGGTCCACGCTGTGGAGCATCGCCAAGAGAGCGCCCTTCTTCACGTCCTGCCCGACATCGACGTGGACTTTCACAACCCGGCCACGGATCAAAGTGGTAACCTCGGCCAATTCGTTTTGGTTGGCCTGGACAGTTGCGGGAAACTCACGATGTGAGAGGATCTGCCCTTGCACCACCGTTGCAAGTTCCAGCTGGGTTCTGGATAACTCTTCAGGTGTCAAGCTCAATTGCCCTGATTGTGTGAGCGTTAGCTTCTGCTTGCCGACTGAGGTATCGACTGGCTTGTTCTCGCAGGCCATACTCACCACGATGATTAGACAGACCGCCAGACTGCGAATCAGCTCTTGTGCCACATGCCACTCGCTGTTCTGCTTCAGACGGCTGCCACTGATGAATGACCACTGCTTGCCACTGCTCTTCACGTTGGGTTCAGTCCTCCTGTCAGCTCTCTCGCACGTGGCATGCCCCTCATAGACGCTGTTTTCTCCCAGCAAAGTCCTATATTCGTAGCTTATTGCCACAGTGCAAGTAGGTGGCTGTCGCAAAACGCAACAGCCGAACCTGTGGCCGTTCGAAGTGATATGGTGATTGAAAATAGGAGATACTGTTCTCCAAAGGAGTCGACTTGGCATGAATATCCGGCCCCAGTTTCCAGATGAACAATCGACAGCCGGTGAGTTTAAGCGCCAGCCAGATGCATTCCGGGAGTGGGTCACCGCTAACGGTAGCTCTGGCTATCCCGCTGTAACCGGTCGCTACCATCTGTACGTGTCATGGGCCTGCCCCTGGGCCCATCGCACGATCATCGTGCGCAAACTTAAAAGGCTTGAATCTGTGATCGGGATGACGGTCGTGGATCCCATTCGTGATGAGCAAGGATGGGCCTTTCGCGAGGGACCTGGTCACTCTGTCGACACCATCAACCAGTTTCACTTTCTCAGTGAGGCCTACCGAGTCACAGATCCGCACTTTCGCGGTCGCGTGACCGTTCCAGTCCTCTGGGATACCGTAACCAAACGCATTGTCTCCAACTCCGACGATGATCTGATGAGAATGTTCAACAGTGAGTTCAATCGCTTTACCAAGAGTCAGATCGATTTGTATCCAGAAAAACTCCGGCCGGAGATCGACGAGTTCAACAGCTTCATCTATGAGAACGTGAACGATGGCGTCTATCGAGCAGGGTTCACGACGTCTCAAAACACCTATGAACGGGCGGCACGACGATTGTTTGCGGCACTGGATCAACTCGATGCACGCCTGGCAACCCGACGGTATCTATTCGGACCGGAGTTGGTGGAAACCGACTGGAGGTTCTTTGTCACGTTGGTTCGGTTTGATGCGGTGTACTACGGTCATTTTAAGTGCAACCTTCGGCGAATCATCGATTACCCAAATCTCTTCGGGTATCTCAGAGACTTCTACCAAACCGATGGCATCGCTGAGACTGTGAATTTCGACCATATCAAGCGACACTACTACGTCACGCACGACGACATCAATCCGACTCGTATCGTTCCGATCGGCCCCGACCAAGACCTCTCGGCGCCGCATGGGCGTGACCAACTAAGCTCGCGTTAGCTGCTCCAGTCACACCACTGCAGGCACTGGACCTTTCCATCCCCGTTCATTGTCTAATGCGATAGACAGTCTTGATGACATTCTCCCCATCTCGCGGAACATGCTTGGCTTGCGCGTGGTTGTAACCGCCTCTTTTTGCGGAGTTTTGGAACAGTCGTTCTTGATCAATTCAAGCACAAGAGTTGCTCTATTACGAACGCATGAGTTCGCAATTTTTTAATTGAAAGGAGCAGTTATGGACATGATGTGGTTGTTCGCCCTTGTAATGGGTGCACTCCTCGTTGGGGGAATCGTCGTCTACAAGAAGAGTGTGTAATTCGCCGTTCCAGATTGGAAATGCCCCGCTTGAAGGCGCGTATTTTTCCGAGCGCTCGTGCTCGGAAATCCGTGTGTTCGTGTTCATGGAGACCTCTCTCAGGGCAACTACAGTTTCGCTTTGTCGAGCCCCTTCCCAGTGATGCCATCGCTCGCCTCTCTCAACGGCGAGCGATGGTTTCGTTTCTGTGCTTGTCTGTAGGTTAATCGGTGTGCGCCTTATCGGACAACAAGCACTGAACAGGCACTCTGTTGTACGAGTTTCATCGAGACGCTGCCCTGGAGAAAACGCGTGACGGCACTTTGCCCTTTGGCCCCCGTGACGATCAGGTCCGGCTGTTCGCGATTGACCACTTTCATAATCTCCTCAGCGGCCGGTCCTACACACGGAAACTGTCTGACACGATACCCAACTTTTTCAAGTTTTGCCGCCTCCTGCGCGAGCAATTGTTCCCCCGCCTCCTTCACCATCGTGTAGCGGAGAAACGGCATGACATGCACCAGCAGAATCACGAGCGGCTTGATTTTAGGATTGACCGCTAGCTGTTTGACCAGAAATTGGAGCGCTTTCTTCGATGACGGAGAGCCGTCTGTCGCGACGAGCATCCGCCGAAGGGGTTGGGGAGGCTCTTTCACAATCAAGACCGGACAGGACGCATGGAGTGTCACGGTTGTCGAGACACTCCCCAGCATAAAACGATCGATAGCATCTAACCCGCGGCTCCCGACCACGATCAATCCCTTGTGACCCGCCTGTTCGATGAGGGCTTGTGCAATCTTGTCCTGCACGACGCACACAGAGCCCTTGAGCCCAAGCTCCACGAAGCGCCGCTTTGTCTCTGCTTCTACCTGCTTGGCTCGAGACTCCAAAATATGAATGGCTTCCCCTTCATCCGGTTCATACCCGCTGACAACCGGTTGGACGATGAACGACGCTCGTACAGATTGAAGGTCCATCGCATGAATCGCTGTGACTCGTGGTGCAATCCGAAAAGGCATCTCGCCGAGCCAACCCAACGCCCATTCAGAATACTTTGATCCATCCACTCCTATGACGGCTTTCATCGGCCTCCTCCCTTTCACTAGAGATTCCTATGACCCAATGTCATGACTCCGTCTATGTCATACGGTTTCCCGCATGGTACAGGGTGTACATTATTACCCCTTCGCTGATAAGGAGACGCAACGTTGATGCCACGATCATGAAGCCGTAGCCGCTGTCCGTCAACCCCAAGAGTACAATTCAGAAATAAATGGCGGGTAACTCGACTTTTTTGGTAGAGTGCGCCACTGCTGCCTCGACGCTCGTTTTATTAATCTCAAGAGGTATCCGAAGGATGAAGACAACAGTTGCGTGTAGGCCGGTCTGCTTCAGGCAAGGTGAATATGGACTCGTGCTTGTCGTTGTATTGATCATGCTCTCCGGTTGTGCTGCTCAAAAAACGGCAACCAACCCACTCACGCCAAACATCGGACAGCACGCACAGCCCGTTCTTCTGGCCGATGCCGATCCAAGGACCATCTCATCAGCTGCGCCAGCCCACGACACATCTTCTGAAGAGCCATTTGATCCGTTTTCCAAACCGGGTGAAGAGGGGATCGAAGAGTACGATCCATGGGAGCCGCTGAACAGTAAGATTTTTGATTTCAACTGGAAGCTTGATCGCTGGCTGCTGAAGCCTGCGGCCAAGGGTTATAACTTCATCGTCCCCAACATCGTTCAGGTAGGCATCAGCAATTTCTTCTATAACATTCGTGTCACGCCACGCTTCATGAATAATCTTTTCCAAGGCAAGTTCAAAGGCGCAGGGATAGAAGCCGGTCGCTTTCTCATCAATACGACGGCCGGGGTGGGTGGATTTTTCGATGTGGCCCAACGCTTCCATCTGACCACGCCGGAAGAAGATACCGGACAGACACTTGGGTTTTATGGAGTCACACCCGGCCCCTATATCATGGTGCCGTTTCTGGGACCCTATACCGCTCGAGATCTTGTCGGGTACGTCGGAGACATTGCCTTGAATCCCGTCTATTGGTTGATGTTCCCGGTCATTGAGATCGATGCCATTCCTTCAGTCGTTCCCCATGCAAATAGGACGACGAGTTCTCTGATTCTCTTGACGGCGCGTGGAACGGAAATCGTGAACGCTCGCTCATTGAACTTGGAAAAGTTTCAGGGGGTGGAGGAGTCTACCCTAGACCTGTATGCGGCGGTCCGTAACGCCTACCTTCAAACGCGAGCCAAGGCGATCCGAGAATAATTGATCGACGTTCTTCGATCTCTTGCGGCGCTGCCTTGGAGGGCGCTTGGTGCTTCCACGAAAAATGGCCTCGTTGGGATGACCATCCAGTTGGCTTGCCTCCCAAGCTCAGCCACTAGCACACTGTCCGAAGTGGCAGAGCGCTGTTTAAACGCTCTTGTTGTAGATGATAATGCCGACGATGAAGATCACAAGCATCACGGCCGCAAACGTTAGGAAGGTACTCTCCATAGTAGTCACTCCGTTCGCCTGGACCCGTTAGCAGCGAAATGGTACACCACGGCAGATCCCCAAGGGAGAGGCCGATGGACAGCTCTTACCTGAGGAAAACTCCAAAGGACGACAGCCACAGATCTGATATCAAACAACAACTTGGCCTCATGGACATTAGGAAACCAAGATCTTCCAAAACTTATTCCCGAGAAAACATGCTGTCAAGTAACTTGGGCGGAATACCCAGGGCAAATTAATCGGGGCAGGATGCCAGGTGGCCGTGAGGTCGCTAGGGTCTGCTTGGGACACAATGATGTTTCGATGGGTCGCTTTCGATGAATGTACAGACAGCCGATTGTAGGCTAGGACTCATCCGATGTATTTCGGCAGATCATCCTTCGCTTCATCCGGATACCGGTTGCACGTGCTGCACGCAAGATCGTCTGTCGCGTGCGAGCCGGTAAGGCCTCAGGCACATGCACACCTACAAGGTCGTGCGGCATATGTTTGACAAACATGGCCATGAGGCGCGCGGTGATCCAGGCGATCGGTGAGCAGGCGAGTTTTCTTCGACGCAACTCAAAGAGGGAGGGGGGGCGCGCATCCCAACGGATTACACAAGGACGCGCCCGCTTGTACCCGTAGACTACCACCGCCACGGCAAATCGAGCATTGTGCAGAATCCCTCCCTGGACCATTCTGATCATCGTATGTGGAGAAGCCGTCGCTGGAAATCGCACCGGGCTGAGGCCGCGCGACCGAGTGAGTTTGCCTTGTCGATACCATTGCCGAAGCTGGTCTATGTCGGCTCCGCCAATTTTCGCGTCCACATTCTTAAACCGAAAGATGCGGGGCAAAGTCGTGACTTCGTCTTGGGCGGCAAGAACTACGCTGACCAGCCCAATTGGCGGGGGAAACCTAAACCGTTCTCTCTCGCCGAATCGGGCCCCAAAGCCGAAACGGCCGTCACGATAGACAGGAGGACGCGATACCGCTTCTTCAAAGGAGGACTCGGCAGACCACTGTGAGACAGGATTCTCAGACGCCGTGTCCTCAAAAAGTCGGACCTCTGCTTTGTCCAGCCGATCAAGTTCAGCTGCGGCCTGCGCCGCGAATAGATTCGTCAATCCCGGCGCTACTCCGGCGTGGATGAGCGCCAATCGTCCGTTTTCTCGGAATTGTCTATCGAACAAAAACTGCTCCGGTCGAAATGGGTGAGTCTGTAAATGTGATGCGGTATCGAGGTAATGGGCGCGCAGTCGTAGAGCCGCACGCATGACGACCTTGTTCAAGACAGCCGGACAGGCATTGATGAGGAGATAGCAGCCTTGAGCTGCCTTCACAACGCTGCACAGATTTCGGGCATTGACCGGTTGGATAACAACGCTGGATTCTTCGCCCAGAAAGTCACGCGCACGGGCTGGATCACGATCCCCACAAAACACTTGATGACCCTGGCGTTTAAGCAGCTTGACTAATAGCGAGCCAGTCGCCCCAACTCCGAGGACAAAGATCCTCATGGGCTTGGCACTCCATCATGCGACCAAGTTCGGGGCGTTCGCACTGAGACGTTCTCCAGAGGTGAGAACCGAATACACCACCAGAGAATAATAGGATTATTTCTATTGTCGGAGCTAAAATGCTGGGAGTTGGTCGGATTGCTAGACAGCCGTCTGAACGCGACCGTGTCTTGAAAAAACCTTGGAAGGCTCACCTGCTAGTGGATAGGCCTGAACCGAGTAAGTGCGATCCGGATCTAGTGTAACGCAAACCTTGCCTGTCTTATTGAGGTAATCGATGGCCAGGTATACTTGATTCCAAGTCAGGTCAGGACACAGCCCAACGACCTCTTCCATTGAACACCGATCCCCAAACTCCTCTAGGGCTCGATGAACATGTTCTATAATAGCTGAAATCTGCATGAGAACTTCCTCAAATAAATACTATAAGTGAATAATAATGAGTTTGCACTACACTTGTGAACTAGGGATGTCACTAGTAAGAGGAAGGTATATTACTAGTGGTTTGAGGTCGTACTTATTATAAACTTCACTCGCTATCAAGTAGCTGACTCGGGAGCATCCCTACGTCGATACGCTTACGAGGCCCTCAGCGATTGCGTACTTGATTAGCTCGGCGGTGGAGTGCAGATCGAGTTCGCCCATGATGCGAAACTTATGGAATTCCACGGTCTTCACGGAAATATTGAGAATGGAGGCAATCATTTTGGTGCCTTTCCCTTCCGCAACAAGCTGGAGCACCTCACGTTGCCGTTGTGTCAAAGACGTCACCAACGGCTTGCTTGGCTGCCCATCCGGAGATTGGAGCGTCGCCGCCAACACATCCTTCGTGATCAGCGGAGTCATGTAGTGTTGACCTCGCATGACCGCCTGGATAGCTTGCTTGAGTTCTACCGCCGCTGACCGTTTGATCAGATAGCCTGCGGCCCCAGCCTTAAACGCTTCGGTCGCATAGGTAGGAGTGGCATGCATCGTCAGGAAAATTAGCTTGCTCTCCGGCACGAGCTTGGTCAATTGACGTGCCGCATCCAATCCGTTGAGCAGCGGCATGGAGATATCGAGCAATATGATATCTGGGCGTAGTTGCTCGGCCATGTCGACCAACGCGCGCCCATCCTCCACCATTCCAACTACTTCACCCTCGGCTTCTACCAGCTTCCGCAGGCCAGCCAGAACAATGGCGTGATCATCTGCCATCAAAATACGCGGCCGTTTCATGTGCCCTCCATCTCCAATGGTACCCACGCACAGACCTTCGTCCCCTGGGATGGCCTCGACTGAATTCTGAAAAAGCCATGTAATTGCCGTAACCGTTCCTCCATACTGCTCAACCCAAGACCTTGCTCATGGGTGCTCTGGTCATACTGGTTAAATCCCTTTCCATTATCTGTGACGGACAGACTGAGCCCATTCGAAGACCCACGGAGCTGAACGGTCACCAGCGTTGCCTGCGCATGTTTCACTACATTTTGGACGCTCTCCTGCATCACCCGGAAGAGACAGGTGGCGTGGTCGATGGGAACGGCAGTCGGAACCCCAGCAACCTTGAGACGGATCGGCAGGCCCGTGCGCCTTGAAACTTGCTGGACATGGTCCTCGACAGCCGGGCGCAGTCCCGCATGCTCCAAGAGCGAGGGATGAAGACGGTACGCGAGGCTATGCACATCATCGGAAACCTGCTCCAACCCTTGGCGAAGAGTTGTCAGCGCGTGCGCAACTTCACTAAGTAGGATAGACGGATGGTTCTCGACTGAAGCGACCTCCAGAACTAAGGCCGCCAGTCGCTGACTGACATCGTCATGCAGGTCCCGAGCGATTCGTCGTCGCTCATGCTCTTGCGCATTCAGCAGCTTGGACGTCAGCTCTTCCAACTGCACCTGTTGCTGGTGCAGCGCCTCTTCAGCCTGCTGACGCTCGGTGATGTCGACCGCCACACCTCCCAACAGCACCGGTGCTTCTTTGTGATCCATAATGGGAAATTTGCTCACAAGTGCGTGTCGGATTTCCCCATTCTGGATGAAAGGCGCGACTGTGTGCAGCGGTACACCGGTCTCCCGCACCTTCCGATCGTTCAACTCGTACTGTTCGGCGACGTCCGCCGGCCATAATTCGTAGGCCGTCTTCTCTTTCCAAACCCCTCCCTTCAACAGGGATTCTTGGAAGAGTCGATTGACGTACAGATATCGACCCTGGGCATCTTTGATCCACGCAAACCCATGCAAGTTATCCATAAAGGAGGCGAATCGGCGCTCGCTTATTTTCAGGGCCTCTTCAGCATGTTTGCGCTTCGTGATGTCGATCATCGCTCCCAAGGTTCGGGTAGGGCAACGTTCCGGTCCCTCATTGTCGAATAACGTCCACGATCGCAAGCTCAGCCAACGAATACTGCCGTCAGGCCGTACCACGCGGTGTTCCATCAAATGCAGATCGTCACCTGTGGAATTAGTCGTACGCTGCATCGCCGTCACGACCGCTTCGCGATCATCCGGGTGGATGAACTGGATGTATCTTTCTACGGAGGCCGGCTCACTGGGGCCCACTCCATAGATTTCTCTCATCACTGGTGACCAGTAGACGCTCCCAGTGCGGTGGTCATGATCAAAAATGCCAAAGTTTGCCAGGCGGATGACCTGATCTGATCGTTCCTCGCTCTCATGGAGTGTGCGCTTTGCTTTCACGCGAACGGACACATCTTCTGTCGCAATCACGATACCGCCGACTTCATCCCCGCTATACCAGGGGCGAACATTCCAGGTGATCCACTGTACGGAGCCATCAGATCGAACGAACTGGTCTTCGTCTTCGCTGAGATTTTCTCCAGCCAGGCCTCGGCGATGGACATCCTTCCAGCGAGCTGGAATATCGGGAAACAGGTCATAGTGAGACCGACCGATAATATCTCCTGTCAGCCGATACTCCTCCATCCAGCGACGGCTCACCCCCAGATAGCGCATGTCTCGGTCTAACATCGCGATGGCGGCAGGAGCATGCTCGATGAATAAACGAAACCGTTCCTCGCCTTCACGCAGTGCTTCGTTCGCCCGCTTCTGACTGGACACATCGACTTGAAATCCGATGAGTTCGAGAGGTGCGCCACCATCATCGCGAAGAAGACGTACCTCATCGCGAAGCCAGCGATAGGTCCCGTCCTTATGGCGGAACCGGTACTCATGTATATGGCGACCATGTTCAAAAGTTCTCAAGAGACCGGCCAGCACAAATGCACGATCATCGGGATGAATATGACTGATCCAAAAGTCTGAGTGGTCTGTGAAGTCTCGCGGACTGTGCCCGAGCTGCTCCACCACGTTCTCACTGACGAATGTCACGCCATAATCTCCGCTTGCCCGACAGGCATAGAGCACCACCGGCGTGGACTTCAGCAACAGGTGCTGTCTCGCCTGCACCGTTCTCAATGCCGTTGTGCGTTCTTCGACGCGCTGTTCGAGTGTCTCGTTGAGCCGGCAAAGTGCGTCCTCCGCCTGCTTCCGCTCTGTGATGTCATTGCCGATCGTGAGTATGCAGGGCTTCCCGTTGAGCGTGATCATATTCGCGGAGATGAGAAACTGTCGGAGTGCACCGTCCCGCATCCGCATGGATACTTCAAGATTCCTGACCGCTCCTTCTGCTCGAAGTCGATCGATCAATCTCGCACGCTCGTGGGGATCTGGCCAAATCCCCAGCATCAACGTGGTCTTTCCGATGGCGTCGTCTCGACGAAATCCAAAGATCTTTAGGCACGCATCGTTGATTTCAAGACAACGACCGGTTTCAAGTTCTGTGATACCGATCGGGTGAGGACTCAGACGGAAGGCTTCGGCAAACACATCGTCGCTTGCCGATCCGACGGCGTTGTCTTGCCGATCTCCTACGTGAAGTGCGGGTGAAAGCGGTCGTGCCCTCACCCAACGCTTTTTCTTGGCGGCTTTGGGTGTCATGGCGAGAGGAGTTGATTCTAGTCCACTTACAGGAACCCCGCAAGACCAATTCCGCTCGAGGCCGTCTACGATGGGGAGAACTACAAGAACTGTCGAGGATCAGTACGCCCCTACGAATGGTACTGGTCAGCTTTAGCCCAATGAGATTACGTGAGCTTGTTCAATATGGACGTGGGGGTCAGAGAAAACCACAGCCGACGTAAGAAGTGACTGGTTGCCGGATAGCTCGTTTACGCTTTCAGGATTCAAAACATAGAGGAGCTTGGCTTTTTGACCTTGAGAGACTCATCGCACAGCGAAGACTATTGTAGCTCGGCCAATTGTTGTATGAGTGCTCGCTCGCGATCCGACAAGTCGGTTGGCGTCCGCACTTCCACTACTACAAAGAGATCCCCCTTTCCTTTCTCTCCGACCTTGGGCATGCCTTTCCCATTCAGCCGAAGCACTGTGCCGCTTTGAGTTCCAGCGGGAATCGCGACTTGAAGCGCCTCTCCTCCTAACCCCATCACTCTCCTTAGAAACACATCATGATCCACCGCGACAACCACCAGCAACGCTCGCGGGCAGTGTGGACTCCGTCGTCCGTCTGAAGGTAACGCGGCACGTCGATGGCACACACCATCTTCATTCTGTGACCTCGGCCTTGACGTCATCTTCTCCCTAATCCATATGGGCTCCAGTGTCGAGAATCCATGCAACCTTAGTTCAGCAAAACGAATGCCTGCCCGAAACATAAGCGAGATCGTGAACGGAATCTCATGGGTCACCGGCAGAAGTTTGAGGGAAAGCCGCTCGCACCACTATGAATGGCCTGGACGGAAATTGGGAGAGATTGCCCCGATTTCAGACAACAACTGCTACGCGATGGGGCGGCGTGCATCGGCTAATCGGATTTCCCTTTTCGCCAAAAAATCCAAAACAGCACAGTGACTACCAGGACCGCGAGAATCGCTTCAAAAGAGTGCTCAGACATTGAGTCACGCCATGAGTTGTGAAACGCTTGGTCCCTGCGCAATTCTGAGTGCCTGAGCTTGTGCTAACGATCGCGCCTTAAGAAGTTGGAGAGCGGGCCATCCAGTTCTCACACCTGAATGGCCTACTCTGCGGATTCGAAGGCGATGAGGTTGTCCTGTGTTGTGGCGTTGATGGAGGACACAACCACGTCTGCGGGTTCTTCGCCTTCAGCAATCCTGGGTGTCGGCGGCTGACAGAGGCTCACGCTGAATATCCCTATCACAACGGCACACAACCCAATCGTGAATTGAAGATGCATACACTCCGACCTCACACAGCAACTAATCGATCTTGACCGAGATGGATTTCTTCTTCGCTTCCTCCGTCTTCGGCATCCGGACTTCCAGCACACCGTCCTTGAAGGACGCCTTGATTTCATCACTCTTCACTTCGCAGGGCAAAGCGACGGTCCGCAAGAACGACCCGTAGGAGCGCTCACGGCGATAGTAGTCGTCCTCTTTCACTTCTTTGTGTTCTTTTTTCTCGCCTTTGATCGTCAAGGTTTCCCCTGCGAGGTTGACTTCCACTTCTTCCTTCTTCATTCCAGGGAGCTCGGCCTTGACCACAACCGTCTCTTTTTCCTCATAGACATCGAGCGAAGGTATTCGAATCGACAGCGGGCGGATGGGCAACCAGCGGTCGCGTCCGAAGAGGCTGGGGAATGGGCGCCGCCACATGTCATCCATGAAGCGGTCCAACCAATGTTCGAACTCTTCTCCGCGCGACACAATCTCGCTTGGTTTCTTGGTGGTAACGGCTTTTTCTTCTTCGACTGCTTTTGCCATGACTCTCCTCCTTGTGGGTTATTGAAGTGTACTTGTTGTCTACTCACACGTTCGTCACACTGCTTTCTCCAAAATGTATTGTCCGAATCAGCCTGCATCCTTCATGGATGAACCTCAACGTGATTCACGACCTTATCGATGCCAAAGACATACCAAGCGTCGAACTCGGCCGTTTCTTTCTGCGGTACGGAAGGCGCATCGCCTTCCAGCACCACCACAGATTGCCGCGACGATACGCGGATTCGCTCCTCGTTGATGAATGGATCTTTCTTCGGCATGACTCGCACCGCCTTCGCCATTTCCTCATCCGAGTCCGGTTGATCCGGAACAATTTCCATCCTATTGATGACGTCGCGGCTCCCTCTCGAGAGCGGCGCGTACTTCTTTCAGAATCCGAACTCGTTCTGACCCAGTCATCGTCTTCATGACTCGTCGAGGAAGCCTGGTCGTATTCCTTCACAGCAATCGCAATGCCATGCACATGACTTATCGAAAAGTCATTGATGGTGCAGGCCGAAGCATGATCACCCGCCACGCTGAGAAGTTTAGGAACAGCAAAACAGTGGGGACTAATTCCCCACACAGCTTTGCGCTCCTGCTGCAGAACGCCACGCTTATTTTGACTGACAGCTGAAAGAAGCGACCGGGGGAATGGGGCGCCTCACGGCACACATAATGCATTTCGGATCAAGAGGTTATGGTGTACAACCGTGATTCTTCCTCTTTTAGACATTCGCGATCTTACCTTTAGGGTACGCGATCAGAAGATTCTCGACCGACTGAACCTTTCGATCTATCCACGAGAAATTCATGCGCTCCTCGGAGCGAACGGCTCCGGCAAAACCACCCTCGCCTATCTCCTCATGGGCTGTGAGGGGTATGTGCCGGTGGCGGGAACTGTGACGTTAGAGGGCGCGGACCTTCTCTCGCTCAAGATGCACGAGCGGGCGAAGCTGGGCTTGACCCTTGCCTGGCAAGAGCCCGCTCGGTTCGAAGGGATCACAGTCCGCGAGTACCTAACATTAGGCCGTTCCGAGGCCCACCCAGAGCCGATGCTCGTCCAAGTCGGCCTGGACCCAGCGCGCTACCTGAACCGGCGAGTCGATAAAGCCCTCAGCGGGGGAGAACGTCATCGCATCGAGCTGGCATCCGTGCTGTCGATGAAGCCGACGCTGGCGATTCTCGATGAGCCTGCCGCCGGTATCGACATGCTCTCGATTAACCACATCATCGACATCATTCACGCGCTGAGGGCAGCGGGGGGATCGGTCCTCTTGATCACGCACCAGGAAGAGGTTGCACTCATTGCCGACCGAGCCTCGCAGCTCTGCGCCGGACGCATCATCTTCTCCGGCAGTCCACGGGAAGCCGTCGATCATTTCCGCGGACGAACCTGTGTTCGTTGCGACGGAGAGGTATGTAACTATGTCCGACCTTGACGACCTGAGACGTACCCTCCCGATGGTCGGAGCTGAACCCTCGATTCTCGATGATACGAGCATCGCGCATGTCGTGGCGCATGGGCATCACATCCTGAGCGGGCGGACAGTACCCGGTCTCCACGTCGAGATGGAAGAAACGCCGGACGCCATCGTCGGAAAACTGATTGTCGAAGCGGGAGTACAGATCGCTCAGCCTATCCATATGTGTTTCGGGCTCGCCCACCCGACCGAGGTCCAGCAGATCAACATCGACGTACAGATCTGCGAAGGGGCGCAGGCGCGAATGCTGTCACATTGCCTCTTTCCTCTCGCGCGAGCAGCGGAACATCGGATGCAGGCCGTCATGGAGATCGGATCAGGCGCGTCGCTGACCTATACCGAAGGCCATTATCACGGCCCCCATGGCGGTATGCAGGTTCTGCCCCATGCGACGATCAAGATCGGGAAAGGCGCGCGGTATTTTTCGGACTTTTCACTGCTCTCTGGCTCAGTGGGGAACCTCGACATCGACTATCTTGTGGAAGTGGAGGAAGAGGGCATCGCCGAACTCAGCGCGAAGATCTTCGCACATAAGACCGATCACATCACGCTCAAAGAAGCGGTGATGCTCCGCGGGGAGCGCTCACGCAGTCTCATCAAAACCCGCGTGGTGCTGGAAGATCAGGCGCAGGCCGACATCGTCGGCATTACCGAAGCCTATGCCAAAGGCGCGCGGGGTCACGTTGATTGCATGGAGATCGTGCAGGACCGGGCTCACGCCAGCGCTATCCCGATTGTACGAGTCTTCCACCCTGAAGCAAAAGTCACCCACGAAGCCGCCATCGGCACCGTGGACAAAAAAGAATTGGAAACCTTGATGGCACGTGGCCTCACGCCGGAGCGAGCAGTGGAGATCATCGTGAGCGGGATTCTGCGGTGACAGGTCGTCTCACTCAACACCTTGATCCCGCGCTCGAAGCAGAGCGCTTCGGCCATGTCTCATCACGAACCGGTCCGCACGTGGAATCGTGGTTCCAGCGCCTTCAGGTTTTCCATGATGCCGGTATACTCCAATTCCGCCATGGGCAGCATGGCCGCACCAAAGAAACCTTGGCGTCGCATGCCAATGGCTTTGTCGGAGACGGTATCCCGTACTCGGTTCCAGAACGGATGCGCGAACGCGTCCGCTGGCTCGGTGAACCGTCCTTCGTGCATGGCGAACGCGGCACAGGTGATCACCGGAGGGCCGTCGAAGTAGCTGATGCCCGACTGAAGCGGGACCGGCATCAAGGGCATCTGGTGAGAGCCACGCATCCCTCCGGCCACATACGGACCGACTGCATAGGGCGCCAAGACCTCGCCCGTCGCCGGAAAATCCTTCTGGACCCGCACCAACATCACCGGGTCGTCCTTGCCGGTATACTTCCCGGCAATGTTATGCAACCGTGACGTGGATGCCACCACTGCTTGCTCCCCACTGGCGACGGACCAAACCGATTCCACGACGTAACGTTCAGTGTCCCGCAACAGCGCGGCGATCTTGTACAATTCTTTCGGGGCATCGAGCTCGATGAGCTTGTCACCTTCCGTATGATTCACGTCCATGATGACGAAGCGAAAGCCTTCTGCCATGTTGGGCGCCAGTATCAAACCTGGTGTGTTCATGGGGTCGGCGAAGGCCAGATAGAGGGGGAGATTAAAGGCTCCGGGATCGGTCTTGTCGGCCGCGAAGAACAGAAAGGGCTCATTCGGCCGCTCGTTGAATTCTATCTCCGCCACGGCCGGTCCCATCCCGCGCACATTGCCCGAAAAGGCGTCTTTCAACAAATCCTGACCGGCACCGTACAGCCCCTGCTGTTTCGCCACCTCCGTTCCGGCGAGGAAGGCATCCCACGCCAGTTTATGGACGGCTTCGTGCCCTGCGCCATGCCGATGGCTCATCAAGATCGCAATATCGTCTCCGGTACTGCTGATGTAATGGTCGATCAACAGCGAGGAGCCATGCTTGGCAATATGGCTCCGCACGCTTTCCAACACTTGCCGCGAGGGACAGATATGGCCGCCGATAGAACCGATATCGGCTTTGATGATGCTGAGGGTGACTTTCATGACGATACTCCTCCTCTACGACAATGGAATGGAGTTCCTGCCCCGTCTATGTTGAGCAATCTCAATGCCACAGCGTTTATAAATTGATCTTTCACAGATTCCCATGTTTGGCTTATGGAGATACGAAGCACGGACCTCTTGGATCAGACAATCGGTTGGGGTAGACGTCTACAGAGCAGTGAGGTTCGATGGGGCAAGATGCAACAGTGGACGAGGCTTTGCACCAGGTCGAGTCATGCCGCTGATACGGCAACATCACACGGATTATAATTGACCTCGCATGGCCTTGCGACAAGCCGACCACTCAATCCTTACGATCGACGGCTCCCGCTACTCCGGCAGTAGCCCCATCGTGCAGTTGACCGTCGTGTTCTCCGTGCGCCTGATTTAGAATATCGTATACACGAGGTGTGTATGCCTCAGGTTCCTGCTCTCGGCTTTCTTCTCAGCGTTCTGCTCATGCTGGCGTCATGTGGAGACTCCACCTACCAAGTCCGTCAACCCCTGGGCTATGGCGTGATGCCTCCTGGTGAAACCTGGATGGCAATTGACAGTGCCTACCAATCCCCGGCACGTCAGATGGTGTACTTCGACCCAACGACGATTCGCCGAGACGGAGGCCTTGCCACGCTGTGGCAGGTAACCGACTATAAATCGATGCAAGGAAACGCGCCGTTTGGGCAGTTTATGATGAGTCCCCACCGGTTTTTCTCGACGAAGTCGCACAAGGAATTTGACTGCGTCAACAAACGTGTTCGGTTGTTGGCGTCCTCTGAGCATTCTCAGCACATGGGCACGGGCGTCCAGCATGCGGTGGTGGTTGCCCAAGGCTTCGGACTTCCCATTGAACCAGGCAGTATCAACGACGCGCTGTGGGAAGTAGCCTGTGGCAAAACAGGAGAAGGTATCGATTATCCTTCATGAGCGCTCTCGATGAACATGCCCTGTCCGCGACATGTGTCCTCTTGCGACAGATCACAGTTGCTCGGTGTAGCAGAGTTCCCCAATCCTTTCGTCCTTCATTTCTCCCAGCCCACCTAACTCTCTGAGATATGATTCAAATGAACCCGCTGTCAAAGCGACATGTCGTGGCGCCGTCCTTGCTAAAAGTTCACTCATGGATTCGAATCAGAGATTGATGGGCGATCAACCGCGCACAGGCGCATGACAGGAAGGGAGGAGTCCGATGTCCGTTGCCAAAATCATCGAGATCAGCGCCGAATCACCCAATAATTTCGAAGATGCCATCGTCCAAGGAATAACCAAAGCATCCAAGTCCGTCCACGGCATCAAATCAGCCTGGGTAAAGGAGCAACATGTCGTGGTTGAAAACGGCAAGGTCACCACGTATCGCGTGGATCTGAAAGTGACGTTTGTGTTGGATTGATGGATAGCGCAAAGAGCACGTTCCCGTGTCAGGGGGTGGGAGGGTAAGTTTGTGGGCTGCGGCCGTGAGTCGGCGACGGATCCGGCAGAGGCACAAGACAGTATCGGCAGTGATGGTACGTTTGCCCGCCACAATATCGCCGATCCGCAGGGCCGGGACACCGATCTCCTTCGCCAACCGATATTGACTGATCTCCATTGGCTTGAGAAATTCCTCCAGTAAGAGCTCGTCGGGTGTGACTGGTTTACGTTTTCGCATCGTTGTCCTCACTCAATGGTAATCCAGAATTTCGACGTCTTCAGCTCTTGTGTCTGTCCAACGGAAGCAAAGGTGGAACCATACACTGGCTGCGTAGCACGGCAAAGCAGTCTCAACAATCTGCCACAAGGCTAATCTGGCAATCCTGTTAGTTCTCCAGAGTTAACGCAATTCAGCAGCAGGAGACTCTGTCTGTGGCTCCTCACTCAGCCGGGTGGCGCGCCGCAGTTGCCACGAGAGACTGGTTCGGTTGAACGCCCAGAACGGTGAAATCGGCAAGCCTGCTTCCCGCAATGCCAGCGCCACATACTGATGGCAGGTGTGGAACAGGTGGTACGAACGTTTCGCGGAATAGAACGCTGATTGCCCGAAAGAGGCCACTGGTTCCTCGTTCAATAGGATCGCATGCAAATGTTGTCGTAAGCGCTGATAACCCTCTTCGGTCAGCCGAAATGAGAAGAGCTCGGCAGGCGGTTGCGGTGTGCGATCCGCCCAGACGCGATCATGGTGCCCGACTTCGACAACCCCTTCGGTGGGCCAGAAGAGTGCTCGCACAAGACCACTTACTCCCGTCTCTCCCTCCAGATACCAGGCGCGCTCAGCATACCCCCACTCCTCATATGAGTGTTGCGAACCGACTGCTGAGTGCTCAGGCCCGTCTTCACGAGGAAAGGCGATCATTGCGTGCCAGGTGTCGATCGACACCACGATGGTCTGGGTGGCAGAGTCCGGAGGTGGCGGCCACAGGCCTTCGACCGGCGAAGCGCAAGCCGACAAAAGCATAAACAAGACGGCTAAACCACTGAATCCAATCGTTCGAGTGATGGGCCCCCTCAACTCAGTTTGGTATCGAGTCACATTTCGAACCAACGGGACGTGGGGCGCGATCGTCCTTCATGTCGGCTCGTCGGAAAGCGAAGTGACGCTTTCTTCATGGCGGTAGGATTACCGACAAAGACGAACTGCCGGTCACCTCCTCCGTACCAAATGGCTGGGGCGTGTGCGGCGGGTGACGGGGAGGACAACCGACTGTTGCAAGTAAGGCGATGGCGATCAGCCACAGCAGGAGATGACGATTCATCTCTGCCTCCACGCCAATGCTGCCAAGTGCTTTCCTCTGCCCATTGTTTCTCCCCCTGCCATCCCTCTACCCATCCCCACTCCGTTCACGATCAGTCCAATAACGACAGCTATCGCGGTTGATCAGCACCAGGACTGATGATCATCGGAACATTCAGCTTGTCTGGCACGATGATGGTCTTGGAATTAGGGCTCTCATATAATTTGAACCGCAAATAGTCCGGCGTCAGCGTTTTGGTGATGATCTCTTGCGCCTGCGACTGCCCCACGGCCCGGATCCTCATGCTGTCGGCTTCGCCCTCCGCACGAATTTTCAATGAATCTCCCTCGCCCTTAGCCTGAATCCGGGCAATGTCGGCATTTCGCTGCGCAATGACCACCTCGAAGTCCTTCTGCTCTTTCTCCTGTTCCTTGGCCTGCTTTTGTTCGATGGCGCGCAAGACCATCTGAGAAAATTCCATTTCCGAGAGCGCCACGTTGTAGACGTCTAGATGACGCCCCTTCAACGCTTCGACCACCACGGCTTCGATCTTATTCCCGATTTCGCTGCTGCGCTCCGGAAGCGTCACCATCGTGTAGTTCGCGACCACGCCGCGCACCGCCGACAAGAGCTGAGGGTGCACCAACTGCTTGTACCAGTCTGGTCCCACTTCCTGGGCGAGAAAATAGACTTCATCCGGGATTGGACGCATCGTGATTGCGGCATAGACGGTGACCGGCAGATCGTCCGCGGTCAGTGCATCCACCTTCTCCTTGAAGCTTTTATATCTTGTGTCATACACGAAGACATCGTTCCAGGGCGCCCGCCAGAAAACTCCTTCCTTGAGCGATTCTTTCGTCATTCCGGTCGTAAGGGGGTACCAACGCAGCCCTCGACTTCCCGGAGGAACCGTACTCATGCAGCCCTGGAGGACCATCAGTATCGGGATCAGCAAAAGTAACAGACGACCTGTCACTGATAGTTTCATATCGTCCTCCTCTTTCTTGCCGTGCAAGAAGTCTTCAAGAATTACGGAGCCGCCGGCTGGTGTTGTGCCTTGCGGGCCACGGAGGCATGAGCCTCGGCTATCCCTTCGAGTTCTTTTGCTGTCTGTTCGTAGTAATTTCCCAACAACCGGGCACCGAAAACCAAATCCGCCTCCGGACCAAATAGGGCTTCGTAACGTGCTGCGGCGATCACTTGCGCGTTAGCCTTCTCGCGCATCGCATCGGCCTGATTCTTATAATAGCTAGCTATAGCTGTTTGATCATGCGAGGGATCATAGGAGCTCAGATCGATCGATTCAGGAGACACGCAGCTGGACATCCCCCACATGATGACAACGAGGAGCAGGCTTCGGCCCATCGAGGCACCCGTCTGATCACCATGACTCGTTGACTCGTTCTCTTTTCCCATCGACGGCAGGACAGATCGATCATTCGTATCAGACCTTTCATGACAGAATGCATGACCTGAGTGCCTGCGAAGATCGTACTACATTTAATATTCCCAACAAGTGGGCATGCGAGCGGACTCTTAGCAACCAGAAGCGTCTGTCCTGCTAATAGACAACGGGTGGCCGGCTCTCATTGATGATTAACATGAGCCGGCGATGTTTCAACGGTCGCTCGGGGTCCCGCGTGTAGTGTCCGAGATCCTCTGAGAGTTCCGTGAGCCGGAGCGGAACCGAGATCCGCTGCTTGATATGGGGCACGTTGGTTTCAATCGCGAGATCCACCAGCTCTTCTGTCGTCCCTGTCACCTCGGCGTTCAGGTCCCGCGCGTCGAGGAAATGCACCGTCACCCGTTCTTCCGGATTAATCCATGGAATGATTGTCTTTCGTTTCTCATGGTTGGTCATCGCTATCTCTCCATCTCTCGTCCTCAGCTCTCTTCACCGTCACGGTGATCGCGTGTCACCATCTGATCGAGCCAACCTCCGGATATATAGGAGGATATGCTGCTTCTCTTTCTCCGATAACGCCCATTTCCAGGACCCCATCGCAGTGCCACGCTCACCTTCATGAATGGTCTGTGTCAGCTCGTAATCTGACTTCTTTTGGACTGCGAGGGCAGTGAGATCGGCGGGTGGCGGCGTTACGTCAAAGGCATTTCCTTTTCCCTGTGCTCCATGGCAAAAGCGACAATACTGTTCATACAACCGCTGACCTTCCTGGAGGTCGTAGTAGTCTCGTAAAGCCTTCTCACTACTCTGCTGCTCCGCGACAGCCTGCGAACCAGTCATGCATGACAGAACCAGCAACAGAGACAACACCTTAGATCGTGACGGCATAACCCCTCCCCCTCGGATCTCCCTAGAAAGACTAATGGGCAACCATTGTGCCACCGCAACGGATCGCAGTTGGGTCGCAGTCAACTTTGAAGCTGTTGAATGTACTAGCCTTTACCATGCCTAGAATTCGCCCTGGACTCGAGGTCGGGAAAAACTCCACTGAGGGCGCGCTGATCACTGTCGCAGAATGCTACATTTCACTCGGTACGATTCAACAAAGGCAGGGCATTTAGATGGTGCTAACAGATTCGTGGCAGCTGCTCGCCCGATAGCAGATCGAGTACACGATGGGTGCCAACCACAGTCCGCAGGACAACTCTCGAAGCACCCCGATCTGTGACCATACCGATGTGAGAAGCCCGGCTCGCTGCTTCGTGCCGGCGCATCACGGCGAGTGTGGCCTCGGCTTGTCGAGCAGGCACCATCGCCACGAAGCGTCCCTCGTTCGCCACATAGAGTGGATCGAGCCCTAAGAGCTCGCATGCTCCACGCACCGGCTCGCTCACCGGAACGGCAGACTCCTCAACCGTGATCCCCACCTTCGCCGCAACGGCCAGTTCGTTCAGCACACTGGCCAAGCCACCACGTGTGAGATCGCGTAGGCAATGAATCTCGATGCCGCTTTCAATCAGATCACTCACGATACGATGCAACGGGGCCGAATCGCTTTCGACATGGCCGTCAAACGTCAGCCCTTCCCGTACACTGAGCACCGCCACACCATGGGACCCAAGATCGCCGCTCACGAGAATCGCGTCGCCCGGCTGGATCAACATCGGCAACACACGAACCCCGGACGGCACCAGGCCGACCCCGGCCGTGCTGATAAAAATGCCGTCACCCTTGCCGCGATCCACCACCTTGGTATCGCCGGTCACAATCGGCACACCTGCCGCCCTCGCGGCCTCGGCCATGGAGGTCACGATTCGCTGCAGCACCTCCATGCTGAGCCCCTCTTCCAAAATGAAACCCGCGCTGAGATAGAGGGGCTTGGCGCCGCACATGGCCAGATCGTTGATCGTGCCGTTCACCGCCAAACTCCCAATATCTCCGCCGGGGAAAAACAGCGGACGCACGACGTAGGAATCGGTGGTGAAGGCGAGGGTGCCTTTCTCCACGGGCCAGGTTGCGCCGTCGTGCAAAGGCGCCAACATGGGATTGTGAAAGGCCCGCACGAATACGTCTTGAATCAACTCCTGCATCAGCCGACCACCCCCACCATGCGCAAGCTGCACGGTGTTCTTTGTTGAGATCGGCAACGGGCAGGCAGGCTCAAAGGATTTGTTGTTTTTCAAAGTCATTCCTTTGCGCTCAGCATCTAGGCTCTTGCTGTGCCATGTGTGCGGTACCGATAATACGCGGCGCAGGCCCCTTCGCTCGATACCATCGGTGCGCCTAATGGTTGTTCCGGTGTGCAACGGGTCCCGAAGGCTGGACAGTCCATCGGCTTGAGCATACCTTGGAGGACTAACCCGCTTTGGCATTCTGGATCTTCAGTGCCTTCGGTGAGCTGCTCTAGTTCACGTTGAAACCTCACCTCGGCGTCGTAGGCACGGTACGCAGATTTGAGGCGTAGACCGCTTGCTGGAATTTCGCCGATGCCGCGCCAGGCCCTCGACACCGGTTCAAAAACTTCGTCGACGATGGTCCTCGCTGGTCGGTTTCCTTCCCGGCTCACTGACCGTACATACTGGTTCTCAACCTCGACACGTCCTTCTTCTAACTGACTGACCAACATCGCGACGCCCTCCAGCACATCGAGCGGTTCAAACCCAGTCACGACGATGGGGACTCGATATCGCTGTGCGAGCGCTTCATACTCCTCATAGCCCATCACGGTGCAGACATGGCCTGCAGCCAGAAACCCTTGGATCCGATTCTGAGGCGACGACAGAATCGCCTCCATCGCCGGTGGCACCAACACATGGGCGATCAGCAGAGTGAAGTTCGTAATCCCCGCCTGCTTTGCCTGCACGACCGCCATGGCCCATGCGGGGGCGGTGGTTTCAAATCCTACGGCAAAACAGACGACTTCCCGATCTGGATTCTTGCGGGCCAGCTCGAGTGCATCCAACGGCGAATAGATAATCCGAATATCTCCTCCCGCCGCCTTCACTCCAAACAAGTCCCCCCTGGAACCGGGAACTCGCAACATGTCGCCAAAGGAGCAGAAGATCACTCCTGGCATTGAGGCGAGGCAGACGGCTCGGTCGATGAGGGACACGGACGTCACACAGACCGGACAGCCCGGTCCATGAACGAGCGTGAGGTTTAGCGGCAACAGGCTGTCAAGGCCAAACCGTACGATCGCGTGGGTCTGCCCTCCGCAGACCTCCATGATCGTCCAAGGCCGCCGCACTGTCTGCTTGATCCGCTCGGCCAACGCCGTCGCCACTGCACGATCGCGAAACTCATCCACGTATTTCATGAGCGTGATCCCAGTTACTCCACAACAGTCCCACGATGAGTAGAGCGCCTGCTTTACTCCCAGTCTTATAAACCTCTCCCAGTGTAATAGGAACAGGCTGCCACTTCGACCGTTTGCGCCGGTTGCTTGACATGACCATTATAAATGACTATATAGGATTATCGCCAGAAGCGAGAAATGGGAGGAGGGGAAATGCCACATGAAAACCATGCCCGTGACAGATTTTAAGGCCCATGCGCTGAAAGTATTGGGAGAAGTCGCGGAAACTCGGGAGCCGGTCGTGGTCACAAAACGAGGCAAGCCGCTCGCCGAAATTGTTCCCTTCGCGGGAAAGCGCACGACACCAGGGAGATTGGTGGAAGCTCTAGTTTTCGAAAGTGATATTGTGTCACCTCTCGGCGAAGCCGAGTGGAACGTCTGCCGGTGAAGTATGTCCTGGATACGCATGTGTGGGTCTGGTGGCAGATGAACCCAAAGAAGCTGTCCCCTCGCGTCCGCACCCTTCTCAATAATCCCAACCACTACACGGAACTGCTCCTCTCAGTGATATCGGCGTGGGAATTCAGTAAGTTGTTGGAGAAAAAGCGAATAGGGATTTCCTGCGATCCTGAAGAATGGTTTCGTGTCGCACTCGAGATGCCCAAGCTTCGGCTCGTGCCCCTCACCCCCACGCTCAGCTACCGATCGACGACACTGCCTCAGCCGTTTCACGGAGATCCAGCAGATCAAATTATCGTCGCAACCGCCAGAGAAGAGAATGCGACCGTGCTGACCAAGGACACCCTCATCCGGCAATACAAGCACGTGCGCACACTTTGGTGATCAACAACAAGACCGCTTCCGCCTGATCCGCTCCGCCAGTAGAGAAAATTAGGGGTCAGAGTACAATTTCAGAACTGATCACTCCTTTTGGTCGCCCCCGCGTTTCCCCTATCAACCGCCTTCCGACTTTACTCCCAATTTCCTCCTGAAAGGATTCACTTCCCACCACTCGCCCCAGCTGCGTCGCCTTCCTGATATGCTCCCATTCAGTGTCAGATACCGAGTCCTCTAGCCACTTGGCATAGGCCGCGGCTCGTGCCTGCGGACTATCCCCCAAAGTAACGTACCAAGGGTCCTCATCAAGCAGAGTATCAGGTCGCCCCGTGGCACGCCCGTGATAGCTGCTCCATCGGTAGTCGCGGGGGTGACGCACCATTCCCGCTCGAACGGGGTTCAATTCAATGTACCGGCTACATGCGATCAAATATTCATCTCGGCTCACAATCGCACTCTTGAAGCGCCCTTCCCATAAGGTGCCCGTGCGCTTATAGGCGTCATTCAGATACCGGACATACCGACGCCCGACACTCTGCATGAAACGACCCAAATCGCCCTCGTGTTCCGGCTCCACTAAGAGATGAACATGGTTGGTTATGAGCACATACGCATAAAGCCGTGCATGGCATTTCCGTTTGGCCTCGCGCAGACAATCGAGAAAGACCCCATAGTCCTTCGGTGCCAGAAAGATGAGCTGCCGATTATTGCCGCGCTGGATCACATGATGGGGAAAGGAGGGAAGGCTGAGTCGAGGTGAACGCGCCATGGTCGGGGGACCTCATAAACCACAGAGAAGGGCAACCTACATTGCCGATGCTTTGGCGGGGAATGACACCTCAGCAATAGGGGTCAGAGTACAATTTCAACGGTGCGATCAAGCCGATTCAGACGCCCGCTCGGTTTCCCTTTCAATTGCCTGCCGACTTGGCTGTCAATTTCATCTTGCGCTGCGAATAGCGGTCGGAAGTGAAATGGCTCTCTGGCTCCGACTTCTCTATGCAGCGGTGCGTTTTCGTGCTAGACGGCCTGACCGGGTGGTAAGACGACGAGAGGATTGCGCAATCTTCAGGAGGGAACGCAAGGCTTCATTCACTGCAGTCGAATCGCGGAATGCCTTCGCAACATCAGGCTCGAGAACCACGACATTCGCTCCTTCCTTTAAAAGGCGTCGATAATATTTCCCTCGGACTGCCTTTCCATAGTCGAAGGTGTATTCCGGACGAAGATCGTCGCTTTCCACAGGACGTTTACGTCTCAGGTCGCGCACTAATGATGCGCACAGCCTTGCCGCGCTCAGTGTGTGAAACGACTAACAACCTTCCGTTCTTGGAGTAGCCAATAGTCACGAATCTCCGCTCGCCGACGGAATGAGCAGGATCATCGAACGTCGCCGTCAAAGGATCATAAAACACGGTGACGCCTTCGTCAAAGAACACGCCATGTTTCTGAAGATTTCGCTTAACCTTTTCACGATCCCACTCAAACTGCATTTGGCAGTTTACCGCTTAAGTCTGAATCAGAGTCAGAGTGGAGTTTCAGAACGGCTACCAACCCCTTTCAGACGCCCCCACATTCCTCCCCATTAGCTGCACTTTCCTCCCACCACCCTGTTGGGGAATGACACCTCCAGCACCACACACCCGACATCGGTTTTAAATGGACCATGCTGTTCCCCAGGAGGGCGACTGGCGTACTCTCCTGCTTCAAGCCAGCGATCGAAGGCGTAGTCGTATAGCCGCCCGCTGACAATGAAGACCTCTTCCGGATACGCATGGGCCTTTCCTCCGAAGGCCGACGTATCCGCGCCCGGCAGGAAGCGGGTCAGCCTGGTGTATTCGCCCGTCACCGGATCAATACTCAGTGTGATCTCCTCAGCCATCTCCTCTAGCCCTTTGATGGGAGTCCAGCGGGTCCGTTGGGCGGGAGCTAACGGGTTCCAGTACGTAGTGGTCGATTTCGACATTTCCGTCCCAGCACAAGGTGTGATTCAGTTCTTCGGTCCGCCGCGGGGTTGTTTCCGCTGAGTCTTCCGGAACTCCCATGGGGGGATCGGTTCAGGATCTTCCCACAGCCCCTTCTTCGCCTCTCTTGCTTCCTGCTCAAGCCGTTCCAGTTCACCGTTGTCCGGTGCAGACTTCCGAGACCACCAGCATCGGCCCTCCTTCACCAAGCTGTGATTCACGTTGGTCCCATCCGCAAGCAGCACGTCGGCCATGATTCGCCCGTACTTGTCCTTCCCATAGGGCTCGACCGTGACTTCCATGGCGAAGACGAGGGCCGAGATCGCTTCTTTCACGTCGTCACCATAGGGTTGACCCTTCTCAGGACAGTCGAGGCCGTGTAAGCGGATGCGTTCCACCTTCCCGAGGCGCACGACCTCGATGGTGCTCCCCTCAAGGACTCCGACTACTTCGCCGCCGAAGGGAAATGCTTCGGTTGAGCTCAAGAGAAAGAGCAGAACCAGGGGAGAAATTCGTAGCTTCATGAGGTGTGCCACCCCAATGACGACAGGTTTGTGATGCTTCTATAGCCAGTCTCGCTCCCACGCCCGTATCGAACGGGGATGAAGACCGGGAAACGACAGTGGCGGACGAGAGTAAAGGGCATGGTTGATCGCCCTGAAACAAGAACGAGCCATATTGTAGGAGGGCCACTGCTGAAGGTGCAAGACGTAAGGCGAACCTAGCGAGTTCTGTCCTGATCACACGCCACCGACGCTGCACAGTCTTATTACACAGCGTCGAGTGGGATGATGAGTTGGAGGTCTTGACGGCGCCAGACATTTTTCACATTGTTCTGTACAGTGTAGTGTACAGAACAGAAGGCTGCCAACAAGCTCATCCGTGAAACACAGCGCGAACCCTTCGGCGGTGTAGGCAATCGGTCTAAGCAGTGAGAGACGTCGAGTCAGTTGTTGGACTCCAGAGTAGGCAAGGCGTATCCGTCTTTGAACGTGAACGGTAAACGCCAGTTTCCATTTATTCACACAGACCACTGGCCGAATTGTTCTCTGACCCCTATTTCCTGACCCCTCTTATGACTTCTGGTTTCGAATGATGAGATGGAGCGCAACCGGGAATACCATGATATAGAACAAGAGAAACCCTCCGACCAAGAGCCGCTCGCGGACTTGTACGGGATCCACCATGATGTCATGTCCCTGCATCCAGAGATGCCTGGTCATGAGATCACATGCAAAACCCGCAACGATCAATGCATACCAGAACCGCCACCGTCGTGATGGATAGAGTGCGAGTTCTCGTCGGTGAATCAGAAAGACCTGAGCAAGTATCCCCGCAAGAACGAGATATTCTGTCCACTCAGGAATCCTGCGGGACTCCGCCAGCATGATCCAAACAAAGGTCGTGGCGAATACCAAAATGGTCCCAAACAGAAATCCCCGTCGCGATGCCGAGAGGCTCGTGCCGACACTCTCCATCCCATACCCCATAGAGCTTCTCTCTTGTTCGGTGGACTGGGTGATTGTCCTCACTGGACCTTCAGGTACACCCATGGAGTAGTCGGTACTGAGTCTGTCCACATCCCGTTCCTGGCCTCTCTTGCTTCAAGCGCCAGCCGTGCGAAGTCAGAGTCGTCACGGTGGCGGAGAGCAAGGGGCACAGCTGAAGGCTCCGAACAAGGATTATCGTTTATTGTAGGAGGGCCACTGTTGGAGGCGCAAGGAGTTTTGCCCACAGTTTGTGTCGCTCTTACACATTCGAGCTCTCAGATTGATCAGTAAGAGGCTTCTTCATGGCGATTCAAGGTGAATTGTCATGGGTCTTGCTGTTCTGTAGATAGTGGGAAGCAAGGGGGGCTCTCCCCAGCTTGACCTACTGCACAACTTCGGCCTTGTCCGATTTGCTCAAGGGATAGAGTATGTCGTTCTTGATAAAGAATCGATACGGTTCCTCGCCCACATAGTTGCCCCTCAAGTTCTTGGCATTGATCCCCACGTGCACGAGGTACCCAAACATGGGAGGTTGTCTCCTGCCCGAGAGATACGCATAGCCTTTCTGTGGCTCTCCTAAGAATCGAAAGCGAGCCGTGAACGGATCAAACAGCATAGGTTGCATAAGGGGACTGTTGAATAAAGGGGGCGTTGCTTGAATTTTTGTTATACTGCGCCTCGTCCAATCGCGTGTTACACCCCTTTTCCACTCTGGAGCCCTATATGTCCCAAATGGAACTGGTCGATCTCGACAGCCTGATCTCGT
>JBGSIO010000118.1:0-11147 GCA_041742455.1 Nitrospira sp.
CGGGTCAGTTTCTTTATGAATAAGTTCCGCAAGTTGGGGTTCATTGACTACAAAGGCGGGTTGCGCCGAAATGGCGGATTGCATGTGCATAGCTCCCTCCTCAATGTCGTGCTCCACGATTAGGGTCCTGCCATCTGATTCCTCTTCGCTCATTCAGTAGCACCACGCCAGGCCGGGTCCGGCATCGCCGCCGTCGGTTGCCATGGTCTTGGACTGAGCAATTGTGAACAGACTGTAACCGGTCACTTCATTATGCTCGCCCAGAAACGGAGAGGTGGGGGAGGCGTCTGACACAGACAAGAGGCCGGTTCCAATCCGGTAGTGAGAGGCCGGATGACCCTATGACATCAATAACCATGACACAAAAAGGAGAGTTGGCCATGGGCGAGCACCATGCAGTCGTTGCCATGTGTAACACACACACCGAGGCCGAGGCCGCCATTAAAGAGCTCAACCGTGCGGCTTTCGATGTCAGGAAGCTCTCGATCGTCGGGAAGGATTACCACACAGACAAACATGTGGTGGGTTATTACAACACCGGTTATCGCATGAAGTATTGGGGCACGGCTATTACGGGAATTGGCCCCGTGTTGATTGCGGGACCTCTCCTCGGGTGGGTCCTTGATGCGCTTGAGGAGACAGTGGTGACTGGGGGCATCACGGTGATAGGAACGGCGCTCAATAACATGGGGATCCCTAAAGACGAGGTCCTTAGCTACGAAACAGCGCTCAAGTCCAGCAAGTTTATCCTGTTGGCCCACGGTACCGCGGAAGAGGTTGCTCATGCCCAAAGCATTATTCAAGCCAAACGGGTGCGCTCAATTGGCGCGCACGCGGTTGTTGATCGAGAACTGCGCGCAGTCGTCTAGCAGGCCAGGAAGTTAGAGTTATGAGACGGCGCTCAACTTTCGCATCGCTATGCCGTAGATATCCCCACCTCGGACATCTGGGCAGCCCATGTGGAAGCCAGGCGCTGGATAGCAAGGTCATCGGCTGCACCGTTTTAGACGAATTGCGCGAAAGCCTTCGCTACTGGGCGGTGAGGTTGGTCCGAAACAGTCAACTCATGCGGTTCGAGGCGACGATTCATGCGGTACACACGGATGGCAGATTTGCGAGTTACGCTCCACAACGGAGGGAGGACAAGTCAAAAACTGAAGCTTCGACAACAGGTTTCACGAGGGAGGTGAACGATGAAGGCCGGGTTGTTAAATGGACAGGTGAAGGGAAACGTAGGGCAAGCCAAGCCAGCGCTCAGCGGAGAGAAGTCGGTCAGGACAGCCACTGTGGACAACGAACGAATGACACGCCTACACCACCTTGCCCAGAAAATGGGAGGGCCACTCAATGTGGTCATTGGGCGAATGGAATATCTTCTGGAGCGAGGGACGGACAGGGAGACGACACGCAGTCTCAAAGCCATTTTCTCGCAAGCGCAACGACTCGTGGCATTACGTCAACAACAATTGGATGAGACGCGTATCAACCTCGGGGTCTCCGATTCCGATTCCCATGGTCTTGATTGAGAGAGGGTTATCTGAGGCATAACTCCCCAAGGGTGTTCTCGGACCTGTTGCCTAACGGGTCAGGCGGGTCTTCAGGGAGGGTTCATCGGAAGATTTCAAGCGGTCCACTTCTTGCGAAACAGAATATTATGTCACGCGCGCGAGTCCGTGGTCATCACGCGCGAGCCTCGTACACACTACTTATACTAGGAGGTTTCCATGAAGCAGCTAGTGGGAATGATGGCGGTGGCGATCGGCATCGTGTTAGCGCTGAATGGCCCGGTATGGAGCGATCAGAAAGGCAAGGGAAAGAAAGACGAATCGAAAGAGACAGTTGAAATGGCCTCCAGGGCCAAGGTGACGATTGATCAGGCGATCAAGACTGCTTCAGAGAAAGTGCCGGGCAAGCTTGTCGAGGCCGAACTGGAGAAGAAACACGGCACACTTGTGTGGGAAGTCGAAGTCGTCACGGCGGAGAACAAGGTAGTGGAGGTTCACATTGATGCGGAGTCGGGAGCCGTGATCGACGTGGAGGAAGAGAAACCAGAGAAGGACAAGAAGGACATGAAGAGCGAGCAGAAACGGGAACGCAAACAGGAGCACAAACCCTAACCCGCCGTATTCGTGCGTGCTTCTGCTGCACGCGTCGATGCCAGACTCAAGCGAGGCGGGCGAGACTGACAGGGAAAGCGTGATGAGTAAAGATAGGGCTCACACGTCACGCGTGTCTCGCGCATTCCTCTCCTTCGCGTCAAACTGTTATGAATCATGCGGGCTAAGTCTCTGGCTCCTGTTTCAATGAGAAAGATGTCCGCCATGCCTCAAGTGTTAAAGAATGAGACGACCAAGACATGGCAGCTCACACCGGATAAGCTCACAGCCATCCTTGCCACCGATGCCGAGCATGGGCTCGCCGGCCAAGAAGTGGAGGGGCGTCATGCCGAATTCGGCCCCAATGAACTGCCCGAGGCCCCGCCACCGTCACTTCTAAGGCTGTTTCTCTCTCAGTTCACGAGCGTCATTGTCTGGGTGTTAATCGGAGCGGCGATCATCTCCGGTCTTTTGGAAGATTGGCTCGATGCGGCGGCCATCTTGGCCATTGTGTTGCTCAACGGTCTGCTCGGGTTCGTGCAAGAGTTCCGGGCCGAGCGGTCCTTGGCTGCGCTTCGAAAGATGTCGGTGGCGACGGCGCGAGTGATCCGTGACGGCGCCCTTCGGTCTATTCCCGCGCGGGAATTAGTACCCGGCGATCTGATCCTCCTCGAAGCGGGCGACCGTATCCCTGCCGATGCTCGACTGATCTACACGACGAATTTTCAGGCGCAAGAAGCGTCGCTGACCGGCGAATCCACTCCGGTTCAGAAAGCGGTAACCGCCCTCGACAGCCCCGAGGTGTCCTTGGCCGACCGGACGAACATGGTATTCATGGGCACCATCGCGGTTTCAGGAAAAGCACGCGCGCTGGTCGTCGCAACCTCGCTGCGAACCGAACTGGGCCGGATCGCCACGATGATTCAAGCAGCCGCGGAGACCGAACGGACGGAAACCCCGCTGCAACGCCGACTCGAGCAGTTCGGGTACACCCTCTTGTGGCTGGCGTTGGCTGTGGTCGCCGTCGTGTTTGCCTTGGGCTATCTGCGCGGCGAGCCGTTGGTGACCATGTTCATGACCTCGGTGAGTCTGGCTGTGGCGGCCGTGCCGGAAGGCCTTCCCGCCGTGGTGACGATTACATTGGCGCTGGGGGTCACCCGCATGGTGAAACGGCATGCACTCATCCGCAAACTGCCTGCAGTTGAAACACTCGGATCGGCGACGGTCATCTGCACAGACAAAACGGGCACGTTGACGAAGAACGAGATGACGGTGACGAAATTGTTCGTCGGCACCACGGCCTTCGACGTGACCGGTGAAGGGTACGCACTAGTCGGTGAAATCCGTGAGACGTCAAAGGCGAGAGAAAGTGGTTCTGAGTTGCCCGGAAAAGGAATTGATCTTCGATCCGACAACTCAGAACCCAACGGCCAGAACGTAGACCTGAGCCAACTTCCGGCCCTGCGCGAATTGCTGACGGCAGCCGTGCTATGCAACGGTGCCTCGTTACGAGAGGAGAATGGAACGTGGCAGGTAATCGGCGATCCGACGGAAGGTGCGTTGCTTGTGGCAGCGGCGAAGGCGGCTCTTACCATCGAGACACTCGATTCGGCGTATCACTTTCTCGGGGAGGTGCCGTTCGATCCGGAGCGCAAGATGATGACGATCGTGCGTCGGACGCCGGATGGGTCGGTCGCGTATGTCAAAGGCGCACCGGACGTCTTATTGCGGCATTGCACACACTGGCTCGTGGCGGATGGCACGGTCGAAGCTCTGACGGAATCCATTCGTGCCGCCATCCTTGAAGCGAATGCGGCGTTCGCGCATCAGGCGTTGCGTGTGTTGGGAATGGCCCATCGACGATTGGAGCGCGAGCCTGAAGCCTATCGCGCGAATGAGTTGGAAAACCGGCTGGTGTTTCTTGGGCTTGCAGCCATGAAGGATCCGCTGCGGCTGGAAGCAAAGGCAGCCGTTCAGGCATGCCGCGAAGCCGGCATACGCACGGTGATGATCACGGGGGACCATAAAGACACTGCGGCGGCGATTGCGGGAGAGCTCTACGGGACGGACAGCCATGTGGAGGCCTTGTCCGGGATGGAACTCGATCGCCTGTCCGACGATGAACTGGTTCGAACTGTGGAGCAGGTGACGGTCTATGCCCGTGTTTCCGCGGAGCACAAACTGCGCATTATCCAGGCCTGGAAACGCCAGGGCGCGATTGTGGCCATGACGGGAGACGGGGTGAACGACGCCCCTGCGATCAAGGCAGCGGATATCGGCATCGCGATGGGGATCAGCGGTACCGATGTGACGAAAGAGGCTGCCGACATGGTGGTCACGGACGACAACTTTGCCTCGATCGCGGCGGCGGTGGAAGAAGGACGGGGGGTCTTCGACAACATCCGGAAGGCCGTCCATTTTCTCCTGTCGTGCAACCTGAGCGAAGTGTTGGTCATGCTGTTTGCGGCGCTGCTGGGCCTACCCCTACCGCTGCTGCCGATTCAGATTCTCTGGATGAATCTCATCACGGACGGCATCCCGGCCTTGGCGCTGGCGGTCGACCCCAAGGCGCCCGATCTGATGACGCGTCCGCCTCGCGGGCCGGAAGCTCGTCTCCTGGACCGGGGACGATTACTGGCGATCGGCGGAGAAGGGTTGATGCTGGGGTTGATTGCGTTAGGCGCGTTCAGTTATAGCCTCTATGGGCTGCATCAAGAGCTCGATCAAGCCAGGACAGTGGCCTTTACGGTGTTGGTGGTGGCGCAACTGGTGCATGTCTTCAACTGCCGGAGCGAACGGTTGTCGCTCTTTCAGTTAGGCGTCTGGACGAACCGTCCGCTGGTATGGGCCTTTGTCCTCTCACTTGTTGTGCAGGTGGCGGTGCTCACGGTTCCAGCGGCTGCGCCGATTTTCAAGGTCGTGCCGTTGCCGATGGAAGATTGGGCGTTGATGGGGGCCATGGGTTTTCTGCCATTCTTCATTATGGAATTGATCAAGGTCGTGCGACGACGATGAATGTGTCGGCGATCAATAGTGGGAGCTCCTCTCCTTGAAGTTCAAGCTCGTCGAGTTCGGCGGTTCTGCTTCGAAACCCCGCCTCGCGGCTCCACGTCTGTCTCGCATAGCAACTGCGTAATTTCTCCACGAACTGCCACAAATAAGGTGAGTTAATTTTCTCAAATTGACCAGATCCTCAGTCCTGCATTCAGCAGAGTGGTGGATACGACGCGTGGCAATCTGCTCGAGTGCGAGCTGCATGAGTGAGTCTATGTTGGGTGTGGTCACACCGCAGATGAGGTATCGCGAAAATGAAGGAGCCTGTCGGGATTACGTCGTATAAGCTGAAATCGTTTCTCTGCCATCGAGGGGCCTGCAGGTGCTTCACTCGCCTGCGCAGGAAGCCACAGCTGTGAAGCTGGGGAAGAATGCGGAACGAGTGTCCTCCGAAGGCTTGGCGAAGGAGGACCTGCTTCTCCAAGTTTCGCGGAAGAAACCAACGTCCCCACGGTTTTACAGCCGTGGGGCGCCACCTACTAAGGGGACTGGATTTGACCACTTGTTCCCTCAGTGGTCGTCGTAGTACTGGTAGTTGTCGACGTTGAGCTTCTTGGGGTACTCGTGGTATCACCAGTTTGGTCACTGGTGTGTCCCGTTTTGTGATCACTAGTTTGACCGCTAGCTCCGGCGCGGTTTGGATCGAGTGTTTGCCCAGTGGACTGGCTGCCCTGTCCTCCAACCTTGATCACTCCCTGAACATTGATATCGCCGGTCGTCTTGGCTGATTCCATCCTGACGATATACCGGAAATAGCCGGGATCTCGGAAACAGACGCTGGCAGTTTCGTTCGTGGCCAGTTGGGCTGTGTCGCTAGGTGTCATCCACCCACCCACATTGTTCTTGCAGGACAGCTGCTTGTCCAACGCAACGTCGAGAAAGATGACTCGCACAGGTTGGGTCCTTTTGTTGATCCACCGAACTTCATCGCCTGTATTGACAGCTGTTTCACCTGACGTCAGGTTATCCCCAATAATGATGTCTTTGACGTCCCCACTCCTTGTCACCGTGGGCATACCTTGACAGCCCAACACAAAAAGTAGCGCAACACCTAGATATCTGATCTGGTTCATGGAATTACCTCCTTGTACAATTGACGAGGGGCGGCAATGCAACGCCGCCCCTCTGTGACGACAAACTTGGATTAGAACAACTCATTGTAGAGTGCCCCGTTCCAGATCAAGAGAATCCTGCCGGTCAGGGTACCCGGACGGAGCGATTCGTGAACAGATGGATCGCCAGCAACACGATCCCGATTAAGAACAGAATCCAGGAAATCTGGATCGCGACCGCGGCCACTCCCGCCAAATTCAAGGCCCCGGCAATGAGTCCCAACACTAAGAACAATAGTGCGTAGTACAACATAACGAACTCCTTTCAATAAGACGATTCCCGAGAATCACGGAATCGTCGATACACTCACAGTTCACACATCCCATATCCTGAAGATACATCTGACGATTGTCGACGAAACCGCTTCAGGTCTTGCTCACCAGGAACCCACCACATCGTGCATATGCCACAAGTCATCCTCTTCTCTCTGTTCGACGGCGTGGACGCCGTTCACCTGTCAATCGACCATCGGATGTCTCACAAGGCCACAGAACTATGCTGGACCTTTAGCTGATTGGAAGCTGAGCCGAATTGCTCAGTTTCGGAAAATTAATGAGGTAGGCTATCTGACGCGTCCACTGCCCGAAGCTCTGCAGCAGTGTGTCCTCATTTGGGAGGCATCGTGACGTGGAACCAGTCAGAAAAACCTGGGATTGTTCTTGCCATGGATCGCGATTCGAGAAGTCTGGGAAAGTGGTCAATGGGCCGGTTATTTCGAATCTATCCTCTGCGGATGCCCCTCCGACTCATTAAATCAACGCCGGCAAACACTCAATCTCCCCATAGTGATCAATATTGACAAGACTCTGTTTGGTACAGCAGGCACACTGTGATGGTTAACCGATGTGGTGGTGCAGAGCATCACGCAAGATCACAATCGTCTCAAATTCTTACCAGGAGGTCCTCGTGAAAAACATTATGATCGCCGCTACCGCGTTTCTGTTTGTGTTCGTTGGCATGCAACATGTCGCTCACGCCAATGAGACGAAAGCCGCTGTTGAGGATCTGAAGGGCAAAGCGAATGCAAATGTTGAAAAGGCTAAGGGTGAAGTGAAAGCCCTCACGGAAGAGGCCAAAGGAAATACAATGACCGGTGCAATGGAACGGGCGAAGGGAAAAACAAAAGCAGCCGGAGAGAGAATCAAAGGCAAGGCAAAAGAACTCAAAGCCAAGACAGAGTAAATTCAGTGCAGCGTCTGATTGCGAACACCCTGCGGACAGGCGACTCTTCACGGGGGGGGTCTATTGGAAGGGGACAGGGGAGAGCTGTCAGGTTATGCTGTCCTCCCCCCTACCATACGAGTTTGAGGGAACGCTCGCAACTGGGGAATCCTACGCGGTGGGCGGCTGGAAGAGTTATCTCATGATATGAGTAGACGTGTTTCACCCCCCACTGCTGTCCGACCTAACCTGTTCTTAGAGATATCGTGTACGCCTGTCCGATAAGTGATTGATGCTTGACGTGCCATCTGTTTTCACCTTGGAACGAGCAATGCTCTGGTGCTAACTCCGAAGCGTTCTTCCAAATAGCGGTGGCCCAGTCGTTGACGATTCGGATTGGCTCTAGGTACGTACGCCTGGCGTAAAGGCCCTTGTCGACGGGCCTGAGACGTTCCGCTTCGGAGTACCAAAGGTGTCGCGATATTCCCCATCAGTGACGTTCTGTGTGGGGAGCTTCACCTCAGAATCCCTGCCGTATTCGCCCACCCTGGCTTCTCAACTTCCTGATTTTATATCGAAACCGAACTGGCACCATCTTAGCATCATCGACATCATGTGTTTGGGATGTGGGAATCATCCGGCCCTGATCGAGGCAGTCGAAGCTGGGCCCATGGCTCTGCAGTGGGAGTGTGAGCGGTTGTCGAGCGGGAAGCAGGTGTGACGGCGGAATGGATCGTCACAGAGGAGAGGCAGTGAGGTAAATTTGTGAACAAAGGAGACGCGAGATGAGCACGATTGTGATCGTCCTGTTGGTGTTATTACTTGTTGGGGCATTACCTACATGGTCGCATAGCGCCAACTGGGGCTATTACCCCAGTGGGGGGTTGGGCTTAATCCTGCTCATTCTCCTCATCCTGGCATTGACAGGACGGCTGTAACGCTGGGTGCATCGCACCTCAGCGTTTGGACGATCCGCAGCGCCTTAATGGTTGCTGCTGGTCGCCGAGCTGTGATGGCAGCAGGGCTCTTGTTTTCGGGTGGAACCAGCAGGATCAACTCACATAAAGCAGCGAGGGAGTCGTTATGCCTACGGCGTATATGGGTTGCTGGAAAAAGCGGGATCGATCGGTGCAAGGGCGGACGAACACCGCGGACCAGAGGGAGACCTCACGTCCAGATCTATCAGCGCATGGTGAGCGTGCAAGCGTGTCCCACAAAGGCCTATGGACATTGGACAGCGTGAAGGGAACAACCGTGCTGACGGCTCCTAGGAACCACACGATCTTTTCGGAAGGGGAGGTGGCGGATGCCGTGTTCTATCTCCAAGGTGGTACGGTCAAACTGACCATGGTCTCGCCGCAGGGTAAAGAAGCCATCGTCACGATTCTGGAACCGGGTGCCTTTGTGGGGGAATCCTGCCTCGCCGGACAGCCGGTGCGTACCGCGACGGCGACCGCCTTGAAAGACTCCACGCTCGTCCGCCTCTCCAAAGACGCCATAATCCGTGTGCTTCACGAGGAGCCCGCGTTCGCCGAGCAGTTTGTGTCCTATCTGGCGGCGTACACGATGCGCATTCAAGAGGATTTGGTGGATCAACTCTTCAATTCCAGCGAGAAGCGGCTCGCTCGGGTGCTGCTGTCACTGGCCCATCTGGAGAACGATGACAAGCCGGAGGCGGTTATCCTGAAGCTCAGTGCTGAAACGTTCTCCCAGATGATCGGCACGACGCGCTCCCGGGTGAGTTTCTTCATGAACAGGTTCCGCAAACTGGGCTACATCGACTATATCGCCTATAAGGGCGAGGTGCATGTGCGCAGCTCACTCCTCAATGTCCTCCTCCACGACTAGTTCCTCCAGAAGTCCCGCACGGATCGCCGGTTCTTGGATCGGGTGCATGGCAGGCGCCGTAGGCAGCCATAGGCTCACCTGAATACCTGCAAGCTGTCCTGTTTTGACCAGACTGCGAAGAGGCTTCGGAGGATACTGTAGCCTGGCTCAACCGATTTGCAGCACCGTCAGCGGACCCTAGGGCAGTATCTTGGCTATGTCTCTATTGAAGGAGGAATGTACTATGAACACGACGCTATACAGCAAGCGGATGTTCTGTGCGGTACTCTTCCTGTTCGCTTCCTCGTTGGTTGCAGTCTCAGCCCAGACGGCAGGCTCGCCGCCGGTAACGGGGGGGCCTGGATCCGACACCACCATCGAGTCAAGAATTGCAGCCGGGGCGGTGGAAGACACGTTGAAGGCCTGTATGGCCAGAATACCGAAGGACGCCAGTATCGGCCAGCGTATGATCGCTGAAGAGGGCTGTGGGCGGGATGAACGTGATCGGAAACCCTTTGAGGCTGTCCCCGGAGCGCGGAACATACATCATGAACACCCGTGATCATGCTCAGTAGGAGATCGGTATCTCGATCGCCGGCAGGGTCGGGGAAGAGGCGGTATGCAGAACGTAGGGATCACTTCAGTAATGATCTGGTTTGTGGCGGGAGCTGGGACCATGGTGTTGTTATATTATGCGACCAGGCTCTCCCATGCGTGGAGGGCGATCGGACGCGTCGCGGCAAGTCGCTCGGCCGGCCGGACGAGGCTTGCGGCGGTACCTCTGGACAAGCATATCGCCACGGAATGGACCGACGGCCGCAGCCGGTTGGACGCGTTACTGGGATTGATTGAGGCTCTCGCGGCGTCGCTGGAGCGGGAGGTGGCAACACTAAACCGCCTCGACACTTCCGATCCATTGTATGAACGGGCCGCACGCAGTATGGTCAGTCCTGCCTTGCGTCGTTTCACCTTCGACCAACATCTACGGGATGAGTGCCGCGTGCTGGTTCCACTGCTGGAGTTCTGTGGCAAGGATCTCGCTGATTCTCAGGGGATGAACACCGCCGAACAGTTAGCGGCGCTTGCCGAAATCAAAGCGGCGATACAGTCCGTCGATCACGGCTGATTCCCGGAAGCATACACGATCCTGATGGGTCTGCTGATCTGTCCCGATGATGACTTGCAGCAGATCGAAGGCAATTACGAGAAGTTCGTCGGCAAAGTTCAGGAGCGGTACGGGGATAAGAAAGACGAGCTCATGAAGTGGGCGGACCAATGGCATCAGAAGTCGACGCCGGATGATATCAAGACGAGGAGGTAGAGCGAGCGGTTCGCAGGAAGTAAGAAATGGCATGCCGAGTATTTTCACGTTTCGGCTAAGGGGATGATGATGAATCTGAAGCAAGCCGATCGTACAGCTCAGACCAATGTGGGGATCGACTCGTTGACGGGCGAGGTCAAGGACATCGCGACGAATGGCCATGCGTCCTGGACTACTTGGTTCATCACATGTGAAGTCTGTGAAGACCGATGTCACAGTGAAAGAGAAGGCCTAGAGGTTTATCCGCCCAACACACACGCGATTCTTCGCTGAGAACCGCCCACAGTGGTATCGGCGGAGGACCGTGCACAGTTTCAATTAGGAGGTGCAAGATGAAGGAAGCGAATGTCAGTCGAACCCCTGCGCAACAAACGGAGGTGACATCCTACGCCAGTCCGGTCGGTGAGAAGACCGGCCAGATAGCGCAGGCGTTCAAAAGGGCAGTGAGCGATCATACTCATATTGAACAACGCGCCTATGAACTCTATGAGCAACGAGGTCGGCAGGACGGCCAGGATTTGGAAGACTGGTTGGAGGCGGAACATGAGCTGGCTGGATCTGTCAGCCGCAAGTGA
>JBGSIO010000119.1:0-7437 GCA_041742455.1 Nitrospira sp.
TTTGCCGACCATGGCAAAGCCATGTGTCTGGGTTCGATGAGCTTATGGATCAATTCTCCTGCTTGCGGACCCACAAACTGAGCTCCCAAGAGTTTACCGGTTCGAGGCGGACCTACCCAGCAGAATCTCTGATGAGGCAGATTCGGTCATCGTCATCCTTAGAAGGCGTTTAGCACTAACATGCTTTAACCAGAGGTTGTACCAGGTTCAAACTCTGTTCCTGATGTGTATAGATAAAGAGGCACATATGCGTTGCTGACGTCAGCAAGCACAAGGTAAAGGGATGCTAGCCACATTCGTCATTGCACGAGGTTTGATTGCGACAATGCCCCTGCCAAGCCATGCAGCAGATCCGACCGGTCAAACAATAGTTCCCGTCCCGAAACCAGTTCCCAATGACCCGCCATTACATGAGACAGAAGGCGGACTTGCGTCTCAAGCTCGATGTGAAGAAGGATTTATCGATGCCGATCATATTGGTGTCACAGTGAGGGATGGAGTTGTGACGCTCAGAGGGTCTGTAGAGGATCACAGTGCCGCCAGCGACGCGGTTGAAAACGCGCGTGAAGCCGGTGCCAAAAAAGTCATCAACGAGCTGACTATAGAGAGCACAACTAAAGAAAGAGCAAGGAATTGCTTGAAGAGCGGTCAGGTAGCGCGGCGCTCGATCGTCTAGAGGGGACGACGATGAATGTCTCAGACCTCCAGATGGGAGGCAACACCGATGCCCCGATGCACCAAAAGAAGGACTTATTATGACTTGCTTCCATAAAAGGTTGAGGCTGATTCTCGTGCTTGTCCTCGCGATCCTCCCGGCTTGCACTGGTCGTTCTTCAGATCCACCCAAAGCCGACCTGAGTGGGGAATATCGAATCATCATTGGGGAGCGCAATGGCACTCCGATCGACCAGAAGGAATTAAGTGATGCCACGATTACAATCGATGGCAAGACGATTACGGTTTACGACAATGAAAGGAAAGAGACATTTGCCGCGACATACACACTTGAGACGAAGCAGACACCGTGGCAGATCACGATGATCAGCACGAAGGCTCCTGAAATCGGTGTGATCGCCAAAGGGTTGATCGAAGCCAACCAAAACAGCGTCAAGCTGATCTACGCCTTGCCGAACGGTCAACCACCGACGGACTTTAAAGCTGGTCCACACCAGCAGATGTTCGACATGGTGAAAATAGATCAGGCCAGCGGGTGAGGAAGGAAGCTATTGCGGGTTGGAAGAAGCGCGCTGGGACTGGCAAGGGGTGATCACTCGGAAGAAGTTCGTTGGAGGTCTTTTGTCCTATGAAGTGAGGTAACGCGTGACACTAACCAGGGTGTGCAGCGGATCATGGTTGCTCATTACATGTCTAATGATGCTGCCGACCGACTCTACAACCGCACACCAGACGCCCCCGGCGTCCAACCCACTCACCCTGAGTAGGGTGAACTTCCCAACCTCAGCCCGGTCGGAGGAGGCGCAAGCGCACTTTCTTCGTGGTGTCGCCGCGCTTCATTCATTCTGGTATCCCGTGGCGCGCGATGAATTCCGGTCGGCCACTCGCATTGAACCGGAATTCATGATGGGGTATTGGGGCGAGGCGATGACCCACAATCATCCGCTCTGGGGAGACCCGCAAGAGACCGATGCCGCTCGGAAGGTTCTGGCCATAATCAAGACGACGCCGGAGCTCACGCCGAAGGAGCGGGCCTATCTGGATGCCGTCAAGGTTTTGTATGGGGAGGGCGATAAGCGCACGCGCGATCAAGAGTATGCGGCGGCTATGGGGAAACTCTACCGGGAGCACCAGGATGACCTGGAGGCGGCTGCCTTCTATGCGCTTGCGTTGCTTGGGGCTGTCCATTCAGAGAATCCGGCCGCCCTACGGACACGCATGCAGGCAGCCGCCATCGTCTTGGATGTGTACCGCAAAGACCCCAACCATCCCGGCGCCGCGCACTACATCATCCACGCGTTCGATGACCCAGATCACGCCATTCTGGCGCTGCCTGTGGCTCGGCATTACGTCGAGATCGCTCCTCCAGCGCATCACGCGCAGCACATGCCGTTACACATCTTTCAACGGCTCGGCATGTGGTCGGATGCTGTGGCTGCGAACGAAGCCGCGTGGAGAACATCGGATCAATGGGTGAATACCAACGACCTTCCCATCACCCAGCGTGACTATCATAGCTTGCATTGGCTGCTTTATAGCTATCTGCAGCAGGGCCGGTATCGGGAAGCGGAAGACCGGCTTGCGACGATGAGAAAAAGCCTTGAAAAATTTCCCAAGGACGACGCTCCTATGCTCGCATATGGAGTCTATACCTATTCCAGCATGGCTGCAGAATTCATTGTCGAAACGGAGCGCTGGGATGCTGTGAAAGAGCTACTGCCTGCCACACAAGGAACGGCGAAGGATGCCAAACCAGCTCCCGATGCTGACTCATTCCAGGTTTTGGACGCCCTCGCCCAGACCCCCGCCATTTTCGCCCGTGGTCTGGCGGCAGCAATGAAAGGCTCCCCTGATGCTCAAACCAGCGTGGCCGCGTTGAAGGCCATCCGTGAGCAGCCACACGCCTCATCAGAATCAGCCATTGAGCATGTGCTTAAGATGTCAAAGATTCACGAACTAGAAATCATCGCGGTGGCCAGCGCCTCAATGGGTAAGGTTGACGAGGCGATCACAATTATGCAGAACGCGACTGATCTGGAGGAAGCCCTGGGCTCTCCGTCGGGGCCACCCATCAAACCTGCCCATGAATTATACGGAGAACTCCTCCTGCGCGCAGGTCGCCATGCGGAGGCCGCGCAGCAATTTGCGACATCATTATTCCGATACCCGAACCGGGCACGTTCATTGATTGGTGCTGCACGCGCCGCTGCTCAAAGTGAGCAGATTCAAAGCGCCATGAACGCGTATGGCCAATTCTCGAGGCAGTGGCAACAAGCTGATGAGCAGTTGCCGCCGCGAAATGAAGCGCGCGACTACCTGCAGACGAATGAGCGTAATCGATGATTGAATCGCTGTAAGCGGTAAGGACGCGGGGCTGCTCAAGGAATTGCTCTCCTCTGGAATCCGACGTCCATGGTAGTGGCAATTCTCTCGATTCCGCCGAACCCTCGACCCTACGGCTGACCCAATGGACTTCTGACGGAGATGGGAACTTTCAATCAGGAATTGGTGTATGCCGGCGTTATGCTGGCCGGCGAAGGGCTTCAGCCAAGCTCGACTGGCGCGCGCATGGAGTTCTCAGGGAACAAACGGACCGTAGTCGACGGCCCCTTTGCTGAAACGAAAGAGCTCATCGCGGGCTACTGGCTTTGGCAATGCAAGTCAACGGAAGAAGCTATCGAATGGGCCAGGATGTGGAGGAAGTCTTCAAGCAAGCCATCGCAGCCTGTGCACACATCACCATGCCGGTCACGGACATGTTCTGGGGAGATCGTTACGGCCTGTTAGAAGACCCCTTCAGGCACCAGTGGTCGGTCGACACGCATGTTCGTGACGTGAATCCCAAAGGAACTACCGGAAGCGGCACAAAAAACCTGCAAATAGAAGTCCGTAGCAGCGGTTCCTATAGCAAATCAATGGGAGGGGGTCATGCGTTACGTCGATGGATTTGTACTGCCTGTGCCGAAAAGGAATGTGAAGGCCTATGTGCAGATGGCTCAAAAGGCCGGCAAGATTTGGCGGGAACACGGCGCGTTGGAATACCGTGAGTGTATCGGTGATGAGCTTAAGGTCAAAATGGGCCTGCCGTTTCCACGATTGGCCAAACTCAAAGCCGGTTAAACCGTCGTATTTTCATGGATTGTCTATAAGTCACGAGCCCGCCGCGACCACGTCAACGCCAAGGTGATGAAGGATCCACGCATCAAAGGACTGTGCGATGAGAAGTCGATGCCGTTCGACGTCAAGCGGATGGCATATGGTGGGTTTAAAGTTATGGTTGACCCGAAATAGCCGTTGCAAACATGAAAAAACACGTTGGAAATCCGCGATTGTTGCGGCGCGGGCACATCCCACTCTCCCATGACATCGGTCGCAACGATACGTACCGGTTGTTTTGAGCATGTCCTCTCGAGAGACATTACGTACACTATAGGGCAACAACTTCGCTTTCAACCATTCCAGCGCGTACGCTCATGGCCAGAACACGAAGAGCGCAAGGCCGCCGGCGATGGCCGCTCCCACAGGCAACGCCAGTCGCGCGAACAAGCGCGTCGAGCCAAGCAGCGTCGCGATGCCGGTCTTGAAGACAAGGTTGGTGAGCGTCGCGATGAGGATGATGTGCCATGCGGTCTGTGACGATAACCGGTCCTGGTTCGCCAGTTGCGCTGTCGACAAGGTGATGGCGTCCACGTCGACGAATCCCGAGACGAACGCGACCGCGTACAGGGCACGATCGCCGAAGTAGTCTTTCGCTGTAGCGGTCACAAAAATGACGAGCGCGTAGACCATCGCAAAGACAAGCGCGCTCCTCAACTCCGCCGGGTTCGATGGTTCCGGCATCTCATTGCGGTCCTCGCGTATGGCGTGCAGGAGGCCCACGGAGATAACGACCATCCACGCAAAGAAGACTGCGAGGGGAAGAACAATGTCCGGGAGGATGCGAGGCGCGACCACGGCCACCTCGACGATCACGCGTGCCGCCGCGACCGTGGACGCAATGACGATAACCACCGCGGCAATGGTCGTGGCGTCGGCGTTCTCGCGCACCCGCCTGGCATAAGCGACCGTCGTCGCGGTGCTTGAGACGAGGCCACCGAGCACTCCTGCGAACAGAATGCCGGCGCTACCACTGAAAAGGCGATAGCTTATATATCCGGCGAGGCCGATACCGACGATCAGCACGACCATCCACCAGATTTCGCGAGGGTTGAGGACGTCATATGGACCGAAGGTCTGAGCGGGCAGCAGCGGCAACACGATCAACGACACGATCGCAAAGCGCATGATGCCCTGCAGATCGCGCTGGCTCAGGCGCCCGGCAAACGCATGCATCGGCTGTTTCAGATGCAGGAGTACGGCGGTGAGGCCGCCGACGACGATACCTGCTGGCCGGTAGTGAGTGGTGAGCAACGCGCCGCACGCGTAGGTCAGAAGTGCGGCGACTTCGGTGGTCTGACCGCTCGTGTCGTCAGGGCGCCCACGTTTGTTCAGGTTGCCGACCAGCACGACGGAGGCGAGCGCGAGGAAGCTCCCCAGCAGCACAAACGCGCCCCACCGCTCGGCGAGGAAGCCACTGACCGTCCCGAGCAGTGCCACGAGCGGAAAGGTACGGATGCCACCGAACTCCGAGCCGACTCGCTCGCGCTGCAGGCCGATCAACAACCCCAGACCTAGCGATAGGCTGAGCGCTCCGAGCACGTTAGTATCCATGCGTCACATTTGGCTGCGTCCTTCGCGCTGCACATTGTGCAGCATAGCATGGGCGTCAGCCTTGTTGTGCAATTCCGCGCACGAATGAGTGAGGCTTTGCTTTGAACAGCCGAAGCTCATTGTTCAGCGCGTTGTCTTGCAGATCGCACCGTCGTCGGGCAATATCGCGACTGATGGCGGGCCGGGTCGGATGGGGTGAGTCGAGCTTTTCCAGTCGCTCTTCGAAGACTGAGAGATCGCGGCACCAAGAAGATCGGCCAGTTTATCCGCGCGCGTGGTGAGTCTCTTCACGCCAATCGTATCGTGCGCCTCCCACACCTCCATTGACTGGCCCAGGCATTTGACCTGTTTGCGCCGTGATGAGGCAGCCCGGACATCTAAATACCCGATGAAAAAAGTGTTAGCTCATCGCGCTTTACGCCTGCTTTTGTAGGCGTACTCTATTTCTAGTTGTGCAGGCTTCGAGCCAGAGTTCCTCCCGTACCATCACCGTATTCTTGTGCTTGTGAATAGAACCTTGGCAGCGATGGTCTTGCATACAGCGTGATCTCGATCATTCTCACTTTGCCTTTTGTTCTTCGGCGAGCGTGCGATTTGTCATTCGACGGACTAGTTCGTCGTAGGAATCGGCTCGAATAATCCGGTCGAATTGGCTTCGGTAATTTTTTACCAGACTCACCCCATCAACCACGAGATCGTAGGCATACCATTTCCCCTCCTTTTTGATCAGACGATAATCAAGTGGATAATTGGTCTTGCTCGAGACCAGTTTGGTTCGAATCTCCGCATAGTCACCTTCCATCCGCTCGCCAAGATACTCGACTTTCTCTCCTGCATAGTCTCCAATTTTTCCCGCATACCGGTCTGAGAGAAAAACCTTGAATGACTCGACAAACTTGGTCTGCTCTGGGTCGGTCAGACCTTTCCAGTGTGAGGCCAGCGTTCGTTTAGACATTTCTCGATAGTCGAATCTGGTCGCCACAATCTCTTCAATGCGTCGCCGTTTTTCTGACTCTTGGAGTTTGGAATTGTCTAAAATGGCAAACACGCCGGAAAGCGTTGCCTTGACAACCGCCAGCGCAGACTCCGACCCTTCCTGAGAAGCTCCGACACTCCGTGTTGGCCAGCATACCATCATGAGGAGCGCAAACAAGCACGGTATAAACCTGCTCACGAATAGAGGCCACAAAGAGAACCTGCTGAATCTATATTCAGCCATACGTGTCCTTCATGTTGCCTTTCTCGGATGAGGTATTCCGAGGTTATTCGATGATCCAGAGTGCCAATCCCCGTGCATCACGTAATAGATGGTCGGTGATGCCGCCGCCGAAGATGCGCTTGACCCCGGACGTGCCGGTGCGTCCTAGGACGATGGTCGTGTAAGATCCCATTCTTGCTTCTTCAAGAATAGTTTTCGCAATGTCACCCTCATGCCCAAATTTCAGTGTGACTCGGCTCTTCTCAAAGCCGACACGCACCAACGCTTCACAGGCTTTTTCAAGAATAGGGCATCCGGCTTCCCTCTGTTGCTGAACCCAAGTCTTCTGCTCCTCTTTCAAGCGGGCGCTAAGCGTTTCCTCGATGTCGGGATTTTCAGATCCGCCATGCTCCAATAAGACACGTGGCATCGGCTTGAGTACGTGAAAGAGCGTGACCATGACATCTGGGGTACGATGCAGAAGGGCCCCCACATACTGAACGGCACGCAGAGCGTTTTCAGATTCGTCTATAGCCAAAAGAAGGCGCATTTTGTAATCCGTGGTACAGCGCTTGAATTGTTCGACTTTGATGGTGGTTTGCTATTGCATATTGCGTAGGATCACCGCTTTATCGATCACCATCCGATCCAAGAAGCCGTCCTCTTTCAAGTAATCTCCTAAGATAGACTTTAATTCAAGATAGCCATGCTTTGGAGATAAAGTCAAATGTTGGGTATGAAACCTTTGGGAAATAGCTCTACCTGATGGTCCCTGTTGTCTGAGCGAACCGCTCACACCTTCTTCCTCCGTCCCTTCCTGGAGGGAGGAGAGAGAGTCCACTGTCTCACTGACA
>JBGSIO010000120.1:0-25900 GCA_041742455.1 Nitrospira sp.
TGCTACAGATTCTGTCAGTCACCCTGTTCGAGAAGATGCCCTTGCAGCAAGCCTTTCCGGACAACGACCACATTGCCAAACAGGGCAACAACAGCAACCAACTGAATCTCTTCGCGTTTTAACCGGACACTACTGATTTGGCCTGCTTATTCGGCCCTGGTGCGTCCCTAATCAACTCATTTTGAAAGGAGGCAGTCATGCCAGTCTCAGCAATTTCTGAGGAAAGAGGAGTTGCGTTTTACGAAGGCGAATTTCTCGTTAAGACGCTCGATACAAAAGAGGAGCTCACCCAGGCCTATCAATTGCGGCATCGAGTATTTGCAGAGAAACTAGGGTGGGTGCCACCGACAGAGGATGGCCAAGAGATGGACATGTATGACCTGTGGGGAGTCACAATCGGAGTCCTAGATCATGATGGAACTTTGCTTGGCATGGCACGTCTCCTCCCCTCTTCCGGCAAGTTCATGTTGGAAAATGAATTTGGAGCACTCCTTCCCGGAGACTATACGATTAGAAAAGAGCAGGACACAGCTGAAATCACCAGGCTTGCCGTTAATCCCGATATACAAGACGCAAAGCTTTCCAGTCAGGTCATGCTAGGGACATTGAAGGGGATCTATCAATGGGCAGTGGAGAACGAGATTCGGTACTATTACCTTGAAGTTGAACATAGGTTCTTGCGAGCTCTGCGTATGTTGGGCTTCCCTTGTGAACCGATCGGTCCTGTTGTAAAGCTCCCACCAGCTGGGGCAGGAGCTGTGGCGGCGCTCTATGATATGGCTCGCTTCGACAATGAGAATATGGAAAAGCGGCCTGGCTTTCTCGAGTGGATCTCTACAATCAAGACTACGACCGGCCAGACAATAACGGGGCGGACATTGAGTGTTTCGCCGCTGTTATTGGAGGTGGGATAAAGTGCTGTATAACCTGGGTCTTCCTATTCTTGGGTACAGGAGACCAGCTCCCATGTGCTTACACGACGTTTGGTAAGCCATGTTCAATGGCCGTGGCAACCGCCTGGGACCGTGATGTGACATCGAGCTTAGAGAAGATACTCTCGACGTGGAATCGGATGGTACGTTCTGTCACGCCCATAATTTGGGCAATTTCCCAATTCGTCTTGCCATTCTTGACCCAGTTCAGAATCGTCAACTCCCTCAGCGTTAACCGCTTTACACAGCGATCCATTGATTGGGCTTTTACAGGGGCCGTGCGTAACAGCGCCAGATGAACATAGTATCCGAAATACTCAATGAGGGGCACATATCGCGTAGCATCCACACTATCGGCAGAAGCAAAGGAACAGAAGGTCGCGACTCCGCAAGCTGGATCGGAGGATCCGGTTGTAATTCCATCTCCAAGTCCGAATTCCTTTGCTGCGGCCATGAATTCCTGCTGCTTCGGAGAGCTTGCCTGTTGATAGGTCGTCCCCCAATGTTGGGTGCCCGGTTTCTGCAGAGCGGTCTGAAAGACCGGATCAACCTCAAAATATCCGTTTTGCCAGTAGAGTCGAATCCATTCCTCAGGGTAGCTTACATTGATGACGTTGGTAAACCCGTCGAAACTGCCGTTGGCTGTCAGGCGGGCGAGGCCACCAATCACTCGCGTAAAAGGAAACAAATTTTGAAACTGGATCAGCGCCTCTTTGACATCTGCCGTAGAGTCCGCTTCAACTGCGTAATGGAGCGCTTCGACAAAAGCCGTGCATTCAGTTTTTGAAAGCGCCTCGAAAAGTTGGCGTGGGAAAGGGCGCCTGTTTCTGTCGGTCTGTGCCACCTGTGACATAGGGAGCCTCCATATATGTGGAGAGTCAGAATTGGGGGACCATTATAGAAAAATGAAGCACGTTTAGATAGTGCCCCATGAACTAGGTCCATACGGACCTATACTTACGACAAGAAAATAGGGTATTGACCTGGAGAAGTCAGAAGGAGAAAAAGTAAAACAGAAGCTGGCATAGACATGCTTCAGCTTTCCCCATCAGGTTCCCTACTTCATAGTGTTGCAGCTGGGGTGGTGGTCGTAGTGGTTGTGTTATTTCTGACCCCTGTACTCGCAACCGCTCAAGCACTGAGGTTTCAACCACAGGGAGCTGTCGCCGCAGCTCAAGGGAATGCCTTCGCAGCTCAGGCAGACGATGCCTCAGCTATTCAATATAATCCCGCTGGCCTTACTCAAGTCTCTGGTATCCAGGGAGTATTCGGGATCGCGTTACTTGGCGGTTCCATTAAGACGAAGAGCATTTCAGGAATTGATACTCGAGGCGATTTCGGGGGAAGCGTCAGCTTCCCTCCACCTGGCCACACCTACCTCAGCGCGAACCTTGGAGCACTAGGTGCACCTCGTTTCTCCGCTGTCACCATTGGGTTGGGGCTGACATCGCCCTTCGGTTTGAGGACACGCTATCCGATCGATGGCCCGTTCAATACGGCCATTACATCGGCGGAACTGCCGATGATTGCCATCAAACCTACCATTGCGTACAAGATAAACGATGCTCTTTCGGTAGGTGTGAGTGCCGATATTTATACCTTTGCGAGCTTTCTTGGCGAAGGGCATGTGGAGCAGAAACAGATTAGTGCTGGGGCTATTGGAATCCCAGCGGGGGCGCCCATTGAACTGAATGGTACAGGGACTGGCGCGGGTGTGACTGCCAGTGTGCTCTATACTCCATTGAGAAATAAGGCAGGAAAACCAGTCGTCTCGATCGGACTAGTCTATCGCAGTCAAGCGGTTTTGCCGTTGAAGGGATCGGTGTTGGTTAACGGCGCGAAGGCCGCCGATGCGTCAACCGATCTGGTGCTGCCGCAAATGGTGACTGGAGCGATCGCGGTCTGGCCGGTTCGATCCCTAGAGCGCGAATGGAAAGTCGAAGTTGATGTTGAGTATGTGGGATGGAGCTTAAACCGGAATCTCGATGTACGACTGTCCAATGGAGCATCCATCCCCCAGCCTCAACAGTGGAAGAATGTGACGGTGATTGCAGTGGGGACCGAGTATAAGTGGCTCAACCCAGCCTGGATACCGTCCTGGGAGATTGCCGCGCGGTCCGGCTACACGTACACGGAAGATCCGGTTCCCGATCGGACCTTTAATCCTGGCATCATTTCTTTACCCGCTCATACCCTGTCCCTTGGCGTGGGATTTCTCTGTAAGGGGGCGGGACGGTTTCTCGGGCTGATCCCTTGCAGTGGAGGGTCGGTTCTGTGGCCCAAAGGGATCGGACTCGACCTTGCCTATCAGGAGTGGTTTTATGAATCGCGGAGCGTCACCGGGAATCTTAATCCAACCGTCGACGGGACCTATCATGCCTTCGTGCATTTAGGAACCTTCAGTTTGCGATACCTGTTCTAGACCGATCGAGCTAAGGGGTTAGAGTCTTACGAAGGTTCATGATGGTTTCCGCACTGAGTCCGGCTTCGTGAAGAGCGTCGTCACTGGCTGAAATCAGCTTGTCTAGACTGCCGAATCGGCTGAGGAGTCGATTTCGTCGAATCTCTCCGATTCCGATGACCTGATCCAGTTTGGAGCTGACCAGTGATTGACCACGAAGCTTTCGGTGGAATGTAATTGCGAAGCGATGGGCTTCGTCGCGAATGTGCTGCAACAGATGGGTTGCCGGAGCCGTAGCCGTGAGCGAAATCGGGTTTTTCCTTCCCGCAAGGAAGACCCGCTCCTCCTTCTCTCCACGGGCCTTCGCCAAACCAAGAATCGGGAGGTCCTGTCGTCCAACTTCCTTCAGCCCCTCAATAGCAGCAGCAAGTTGTCCGAGGCCTCCATCGATTAAGACTAAATCAGGCCGAGCCAAGTTCTCCGTGGTTCGATATGGCTCATCGCGGGGGCTCCCGTATCGACGCATGACCACTTCTTTCATGCTGGCAAAGTCATTGGCCCCCTGGACCGTCTGAATTCTGAACCGACGATAGTCCGACTTTTTCATTTCTCCGGCTTCCCACACGACCATCGAAGCGACGGATTGGTTCCCCATCGTATTTGAGATGTCGAATCCTTCAATCCGACGAGGAGGGCGATCGAGACGGAGCAACCGTTTGAGCTCTTCACAGGCCTGCCGCCCCAGTTCTTCATCGCGCAGATGATCTGCAACGGCTGACGCCGCATTTTCTTCAGCCAGCAGGACCAACTCATGCTTTGCACCGCGTACGGGTGCCAGGACGCGGACAGTCTCTCCACGTTTATCCGACAACCATTGTTCGATCAGCGCGATGTCCTCCAAGTCGGCCGGGACCAGGACTTCTCGAGGAGGCTGGCCATCTTTGTTGTAAAATTGCTCGATCGCGGACCGGATGAGTTCGTGATCCGAGGCATCCGCCGATTGAGGCCAGAAGAAGTCCTTCCGTCCGATCAGCAGTCCTCCTCGTACGAACAGGATCTGGAGGTCCACGGCGGCTCCTCGCCGAGCGAGCCCAAGCACGTCTTGATCGGTGGCAGAGGTTTGTGTAATACGCTGTTTCTCCAGCATTCGGTCAATCTTGAAGAGGCGGTCCCTCAAGCGTGCAGCTTCCTCAAATTCCTCCCGTTCCGCCGCCGCTTCCATTTTAAGGCGAAGATCGTCGAGCAGCTCACGGTCACGTCCCTCCAGAAATTGGCGGACCTGTTTGACGATCTGATGGTACTCATCCCTCGATTGGTTACCTGTACAGGGGGCCATGCAGCGCTTGATTTCAAACTCAAGACAGGCCCGTTCGGCAGTTCCGTTGATGTCGATGGTGCAGGTGGCCAGGGGGAAGACGTGTTTGATCACTTTCAAGGTCTCGCGCAGGGCGTTCGCCGGCGTATAAGGGCCGTAGTAGAGAGCGCCATCTTTCTGGACGCGACGGACGATGGAAAGCCGTGGAAAATCTTCCTTGATCGGCAGTCGTACATAAGGGTACTGCTTGTCATCCCTCAACACGATGTTGAAGCGTGGTTTGTGGCGCTTGACCAGGTTGCTCTCCAGTATCAGCGCTTCGAGCTCGGACCTGGTCACCATGGTCTCCAGGTCGGTTACCTGGCCGACGAGCAGGCTGGTCTTAGCGGTATGGTCGGTGCCTTTTTGAAAGTAGGATCGAATACGATCGGCCAATACAGCCGCCTTCCCGATGTAGAGAATCTCCCCCTGCGGATTCTTGAACAAATACACACCTGGATGGTGGGGAAGATGGTCAAGTTTGGAACGAAGCGTGTCAGGAATCATACGTCAACCGTTGCTCGCTACGCGTAAGGATACCAGGAGCAGACGCAATATTTTGTCCTGTTCACAGGGAACAGATGGGGAGCGACGAGGTTCTACTTCAGCCCACGAACGAACGATGGACTTAATGTCCCACGCGCGACTTCAGCCACGGGCCCTTTCATGGTCAGGCTGAAGTCTTGACCCACACTGATGTTCAAGGCGCCACCCGGCATCTTCACAGTGACGGGACTTTTCACCAATCCTAAACGCACCGCGGCGCTGGCTGCTGCGCAAGATGACGAGCCGGAGGCCTGCGTCTCTCCGGCGCCTCGCTCCCAAATCATGATGAAAATTTCCTTCGGACCAGTCGGGACAGCGAGTTGTACGTTGGTCCTTTTCGGGAACAGGGCATGGTTCTCTAAGGCCGAGCCAAGCGTCAACAGGTCTTCCCGCGACCAGGACCTGCCGGCCGGTCTAAAGACCACGCAATGGGGATTCCCGACACTGACGCCAGTGAAAATCAGCGATTGCCCCGCGGCGTTGATGGGCTGCTGAATCAACTCCGGTACGCTAAGCGAACAGGGGAGCGACTTTGGAGCGAATGTAGCTTTTCCCATCTCGACCGTTGCGGCGCTGGCGTCCCCATGCCGGTCTATATGCAACTCAATGGTGACCAATCCTCCTTTTGTCTCAACCGTAAAACGCTTCTTCTTTGTCCTGCTCGTGGCGTGGAGATAGCGGGCAAAGATTCGAAGCCCATTTCCTGACTTTTCCGCTTCACTGCCGTCCGGGTTGAAAATGCGAAGACCGAAATCGGCTTTCCTTGACGGAGCCAATGCCAAGATGCCATCACTGCCCAGTCCCCAATTGCGGTCGCAAATCAACCTAATATTTTTTGGTGTCAGCTTAAACGTTAGATCATCGGGATCCATCACGAGGTAGTCGTTGCCAAGCCCGTGTCCGCGGAGAAAACCGTTCTTCATCTCGCTTGTCCTCCTGATTTGGGAAATTCATCCAATAGTTACAGAGAAGAAGGTACGTCGGGGGGCGTCACATCGTCAATGTAGAGAGCAGATGGACGCTGAGATAATACATGTGACAGCATAGAAGGCTAGACGATGTTCACTCCAGCTGGCCGTTCGATCAACTCGATCTCGTAACCATCCGGCGCATCGATGAAGATAAATCGGCTCCCGGAAGAAGTCTTCGTCGGGCCGTCTGTGATTGTAACCCCTTGCGCAGTGAGTCGCGCGATCGTCTCGTCGAGGTGTTCGACTTGGAAAGCCAGATGGACGAGATCCTCTTGGACCTTGACTGGTCCGCTCGGAGGAAAACTGGTCAGCTCGATCAGTTCCTCACTATTAGGAACTTTTAGGAACGCCAGGTGGGATCCGCGCGGCGAAGTTTTCCTCTCAATAACTTCCAGCCCCAGCACGGTTGTGTAGAACCGGATGGTCTCATCTAAATCGCTGACTCGCATTCTTGTATGTAAAAGCTTTTTGACCTTCATAGATTATCCCTAATATACGCGAAACAGATGCCAAGCCGTTAGGCTGACCCACTATCATCGCATGTGAGTGAGTATACATGATCCGGTGAGGCTGAATTGACCCTCTGAGTATGCAGCTGTTACGGTGTCCTCCATGCACATGCCGTCCTGGAAAATCGGGCGTGCGTTGGGAATTCCGATCCGCGTCCATGCATCCTGGTTTCTGGTCTTTTTCCTTGCAACATGGAGCCTCTCGACGGGTTATCTGCCGGATAGTTTACCCGGTCTCTCACCTGAGCGCTATTGGGCCATGGGCGCAGTCGCAGCAATTCTTTTGTTTTTCTCTGTATTGCTGCACGAACTGGGGCACTCCTATGTGGCGCTCTACTACCGCATCCCAATTGAGCAGATCACTCTGTTCATTTTCGGAGGGGTGGCTCATATGCGCAGGGAAGCGCCGTCACCAAAGGCAGAGTTTCTCATCGCCGTCGCCGGACCGGCCGTGAGTTTCGTGATTGGTGGGATCTGTTTTCTGCTTGTACTCCTGGCTGAGTCCGTTCAACGGCAGCAGGGACTCCAGGGAGTGATCATGCTCGGAGTTTTATTGGGCATGGTCAATGTGCAGCTCGGGCTTTTCAACTTGATCCCTGGTTTTCCACTCGATGGCGGACGAGTGCTGCGGGCCGGACTGTGGGCATGGGGAAAGGACTTTTATCGGGCAACGAGGCAAGCCGCGGTGGTCGGATTGGCGTTTGGGGCGATCTTCGGCCTTGTCGGCCTTATCGTCGTCTATGGGGCCGCCAGCGGGGAGCTACCTGCCGCCATGATGTCAAACGGAGGATGGGTCGTTTTTATCGGGATGTTTCTGTTCGCGGCTGCCTTAGCCAGTCGACGCCAAGCCGTGCTGCGGCAGTCCTTAGCGACAATCCCTATTCGAGACATGATGGTGACGACCGTGGTCTCGATCCCTGCGCAATGCACGCTTCATGAAGCTGTGAATCAGTACTTCCAAGCCTATGGCTACGGAGGATTTCCGGTATTGGACGATCGTCGGTTGGTAGGGCTTCTGACAGTCTTTGAGGTACAGGGTGTGGCTCCAGCACTTTGGGCCTGGCGGCAGGTTGATCAAGTGATGCGCCCTGTTTCAGAGTCATTGGTGATCACACCGGAGGTTCCGGTGATTCACGCCATGGAACGAATGGCTCGCGGAGGATGGGATCGATTGGTGGTCATGCAAGACGGAGAGGTTGTGGGTCTCGTGACACAGTCGGCCATCGTGCATTTTTTGCAGTTGCGTAGGGGGTAAAGCAGCGACTAGGTAGAAAAACCAGCAGGAGTTTCACCTCGCCATCCTTGTTTTTCGACTCCCAGATCTTCCCTCTATGTCTAGCCACTGTCTATTCACTCGCGGCGGTTATGTGATCAGCAGACGTTGGTCGGGGGATTCGAGCAAGTTGTTGAAGCTTGTGAGTGATCACGCCACCGAATAGGAGGAGCCCCGCTGAATAATAGACCCACAGGAGCAAGAGCACGACTTCCAGCAACGATCCATAGAGTCGTGCATAGACGGTGGCATAACTGCCATAACTGACGAACAAAACCTTTGTGGAGACCCAGAGCAGGCTAAACGTCAGCGCTCCGGCCATGGCGTCTCTCCATCGTGGGCTGCGTCGAGGAACCAGGCGATACAACAGGGTCACTGCCAGGAACGCGAGTGCAAAGGGAAGGGTGTATGTCAGATGAAAATCGTGTGCGGCTAGGGCGACAAGATCGAGTCCCCAGAGTCGAGGAGCGTAGGCAGTTAAAAAAGTGATGACTTGTGTCGCGACATATGAAACGAAAAGAAGGAGTCCGGTGGACCCTAATAGGGCAATAGAAATCGCGGTGGAAATCAAGGGATGCCGCTTCTGGGTGCTCTCGAAAACCACGTTGAGCGCGTAGTCGAGTTCATAGAAGACGAGGCCACCAAACCAAAAGAAAGATAGAAACACGAGCCAGCGCACGCTTTCCAAGACACTGATCCGATGGAGCTCTTCGGCCAGCCGTTCGCCCAGTGAAGGGAGGAAGCCTTTGAGGAAGCTCAGCATGAATTGTTCACCGATAATATCTTGGCTTACAAGAAAGCTGATGCCGTAGAGTAGAAGAAAGACGAGCGGAAAGAGTGAAAGCAGCGAGAAAAAGGCTAGGGCTGCTGCCAAGCTGGGACAACCCTGACGCAGGAAAGCTCTCAAAGCGTCAAGTAGAAAGCGGAGGATACTCATGCTGCTCTGCGCGAAGATCGTTAAAACGATACGACGGCTTATTTTAGTATCAACACAGCCTGCAGGGCGAAGCTCACGAGTGGGTTGGGATAGACCCCGAAGATGACGACCCCAGCAACCGTACAGGCGAGTACGATGGAGAGAGTCGGGGACATGACCAAATGCGGAGCGGTGTCAGAATGATCGATCGGCTCCCGCATGTACATCACCATGACGAGTCGCAGGTAGAAATAAGCTGAAATGGCGGCAAAGATCAGGCCAAGCGCCGCCAACCACGTCATGCCGGCTTCCACCGCTGCCTTGAAGATATACAGTTTCCCAACAAAGCCGGCGGTCGGAGGAATTCCCGCCAACGAAACCATAAAGATCAGCATCAAGAGTGCAGCGAGAGGGTGACGTTTCGCCAGACCGGTAAAGTCTTCGATCTCTTCTCCTTCGAGGTCTCCTTTACGAAGCATCGCCACGATCGCAAAGGCTCCGAAGGTCATGAAGGTGTACAGCGCCAGATAAAGTAAGACGCTGGCGATCCCGGAAGAACCCTCCATCCGACCGGCAGCCACGACTCCGATCAAGGCATAGCCCGCATGGGCGATGCTCGAGTAGGCCAACATGCGCTTGACGTTCGTTTGGACCAGCGCGACGATGTTGCCGATCAAGAGCGTGGCGATGCAGAGCAAGAGAAAGATCGCCGACCAATTCGCTTTGAGCCCTCCCAGGCCTTCAATAAATACCCGGAGGAAAGCGCCGAAGCTGGCGGCTTTAGAGGCCACCGCCATAAACGCCGTCACGGAGGTCGGGGCACCCTGATAGACATCGGGGGTCCACATGTGGAACGGAACAACGGCGAGCTTAAAGCCGAATCCAACTGCGAGCAAGATCGTGGAGAACAGCAGTAACGGATCGCTCAATCCCTGGCTTGCGATAGCCGTGGCGATCTCCGGCAGCCTGGTACTACCGGTCGCTCCATACAGAAGCGATATGCCATAGAGGAGGATGCCCGATGAGAATGCGCCCAAAACGAAATACTTTGCAGAGGCCTCGAGAGAGCGCGGCTCGGCGCGTTTGAGTCCCGCCAACACGTACAGTGATAGGGACATGAGCTCGGTGCCGAGATAGATCGTCAACAGATCAGCCGCCGACACCATGACCATCATCCCGACGAGCGCGAGCAGAATAAAACCATAATATTCGCCGAAATACAGCCGTTCTTCCTTAAGGTACGAATACGAAAGAAGGATGGTGAGGCCGGTGACGAAGTACAGGAGCAATTTCCAAAAGGCTCCATAGGCATCGATGACAACAAGACCACTAAAGATCGCGGTCGGACCGCTCACCTGGAACGCGGTCAACCCCATGCATATGGCGAGGGTTCCAAGACTCAACCACACCAGGCCGTCCTTGTGAGACCCACGCAGTACTGGGTCAAGCACAAGCACGACACAGGCCGCTGTGGTCACAAGCAATTCCGGTAGGATAAGGAAAAGGTCGCCCACTGAGAAAGTCATGGCCGGAGTTCCTTCGTCGAGAGATTGGCTCGGCGCGGAGAGATCGTGCCTTCTCGGGAGATCGTGAGGTCGACATTCGTGGTGAGACCCTGTTGGGTGGAGGACAAGACCTGTTGATTCAGAGCTGAAGTCTCTTCCTGGGGGAGCGGAATGACACGTGCGATCACTTTCTCCACACTCATGTGCATGCGAGTCAGTACGGGATTAGGAAACAGGCCGATCAAGAAAATCAGGACCGCCAGCGGCACGAGCGTCACCATCTCACGAAGGTTGAGATCGCGAAGCTTTGGAAGTACATGCGCGGCAGGGATGCCGAAGGCGACTCGTTGAATCATCCAAAGGAGGTAGGCAGCCGACAGGATAATACCCAAAGAGGCAAGCGCTGCGGCGATCTTGCTCCAGAGGAACGTGCCCACGAGTACCATGAATTCCCCGACGAAACTGTTCGTGCCGGGAAGTCCAAGCGAAGACAGCGCAAAAATGACGAGAAGTGTGGCATAGCGAGGCATCGGCTTCGTGAGACCGATATTGTCGGCGATCTGTCGGCTGTGAGTTCGTTCGTAAATCATTCCGACACAGAGAAAGAGCCCACCTGTGGTGATGCCGTGGTTCACCATCTGCATGACGGCACCTTCAATCCCCTGAATATTGAACATGAAGAGGCCAAGCGTTACGAATCCCATGTGGCTGACGCTGGAGTAGGCGATGAGTTTCTTGAGATCGGCCTGGGCTAAAGCCATGTACGCGCCGTAAATAATAGCCACGATCGAGAGTACCACCATCAACGGAGTGAACAGCCGTGATGCATCCGGCAACATGGGAAGACTAAAGCGTAAAAAACCATAGGTTCCCATTTTGAGCAGGACGCTGGCGAGAATCACGCTGCCGGCTGTGGGAGCTTCTACATGCGCGTCCGGCAGCCAGGTATGAAAGGGGAACATAGGAACCTTGACGGCGAATGCTGCAAAAAAGGCGAAAAAGAGCCAAACCTGAAGCGCCACTCCGTAGCTTCGCTGGCTCAGTTGAAGAATGTCGAAGGTGTGGCCACCCTGGAAATAGAGGACCAGGATTCCGACCAGCAGTAAGACGCTGCCGGCGAGGGTATAAAGAAAGAATTTAATTGCGGCGTAGAGGCGATTCGGCCCGCCCCAGATCCCGATCAGGAGGTACATCGGGATCAGCATCGCTTCCCAAAATATATAGAACAGTACGAAATCCAGCGCGCAGAACACTCCGATCATGGCGCTTTCCATAATCAACAGCATGGCCATGAAGCTCCGAACTCTCGTTTCTATGGCGTGCCAGGAGATCAGGACGCAGAGCGGCATCAGGACCGTCGTCATGATAATCAGAGGCAAGCTGATACCGTCGAGACCAAGCTTGTAGTTGATTGAGAGAGTGGGGATCCATCCTGCTGATTCAACGAATTGCATCTGACCGGAGGATGCATCGAAGAGCCACCAGAGAGGGAGCGAGATCAATAAGTCGGCAACGGTAATACCTAGAGCGACCACCCTGACAGAGGCATCCTTTACAGCAAAGACGACCACTGCTCCGATCAAAGGCAAGAAGATCAACACCGTAAGCCAAGGAAAGCCAGTCATCGGCACTCCAAATTTGAAAATACGAATCGCAGATTGCGATATTTCCAATGGATCATGCTGAGTTTCCCATGGTTCGTTCGTTTCACAGCCATCAAAGAAGAAGATATGCCGTCAAGACGACGATACCCACGGCCATCGCCAGAGCGTAGTGTTGGGTTTGGCCGCTCTGGATGAGCCTCAACAACCATCCTCCCCACGCGATAGCCCGAGCGATCCCATTAACGGCTCCATCGATCACCTCGACATCGACTCGTTTCCAAAGTTCGGAGGCTGCCTTCAACGTCGGTCGTACGAAAAGATGGTCATACAGTTCATCGACATACCACTTGTTCAACGATGCGTGATAGAGGCTCTTCAACCCTCCAGCGAGACGATCGGGAAGATGCGGTTTCAGTACGTAGACATAGTAGGCCGATGCGATACCAAGTAGCCCCATCGCAGTGGCGGCAAGCATGATCATGAACCCGTCGGAGCCATGCTGAGCAGCGGCTTCCGGTCGGGTAGAAAAGACGGGCTCCAAAAACGATGGGATGCCGAGGTATCCGGTCAGCACGCTGAAGACCGCCAGAATAAGGAGCGGTGTCGTCATCGTCCGTGAAGGTTCCTGGATGTGCGCCGCATGCTGGGGATCGGTATGCGACGGTCCCCAAAAGGTCACGAACACGAGTCTAAAGCTATAGAAGGCAGTCAGTAGCGCCGTCAATAAACCTAAGATGGTCAAAACCCGACCAAGATCTCCCGCTAGCCAAGCGGATACCAGAATATCATCCTTGCTGAAAAATCCAGCCGTGAGCGGAAAGCCGGCAAGGGCGAGTGAACCGACCACGAATGTCCAATAGGTAATCGGGAGTTTCTCCTTGAGGCCACCCATGTGCCGCATGTCCTGCTCATGGTGAAGGGCGATGATCACCGAGCCACAGCCAAGGAACAACAGGGCCTTGAAGGCACCGTGGGTTAACAGATGGTACATGCCGGAAGCATAAGCGCCGAGTCCGCAGGCCATGATCATGTAGCCGAGCTGGCTCACCGTTGAATAGGCCACCACACGCTTGATGTCTGTTTGTGTCAGCGCAATCGTGGCCCCAAGAAGCATGGTGGCAGCGCCGGTCACGGCGACCACGCTCATGGCGGTGGGGGACAAGTTGTAGATGGGAGCGAGCCGTGCAACCATGAATACACCGGCTGTCACCATTGTGGCAGCGTGAATGAGAGCCGAAATCGGTGTGGGGCCTTCCATCGCATCAGGCAACCAAACGTGAAGAGGGACTTGTGCTGATTTACCCACCGCGCCGGTGAACAGTAAGAGGGCGATGAGCGTAAATACGGAAACGTCCCACACTCCTCCAAACGGACCGAGAAGATTCATCGTCAGGTCGGTTGCTTCATGGATGGCAGGAAAGATGTCGAGGTAGTTCAGTGATCCAAAATGGTACCAGACCAGCAGCATGCCCAGCATAAAGCCGAAATCGCCTACACGATTCACAAGAAAGGCCTTGGTTGCCGCGGCACAGGCCGACGCGCGCTCGTACCAATGTCCGATCAAGAGATACGAGCACAGACCAACGGCTTCCCAGAATATGAAGAGCTGGAGCAAATTATCGGCGAGCACAAGCATCAACATGGAGAAGGTGAAGAGGGCAATATAGCTGAAGAAGCGGGCATAACCCGAATCGCCGTGCATGTAACCGATCGTATAAATGTGCACGAGCGAGCTGACGACGGTTACCAGTAAAAGCATGACGGCGGTTAGACGATCGATATGGAGGCCGATATGAATGTCGAGATCACCCGAAACGAGCCATGTATAGAGTGATACTGAAATAACGGAACCGGAGGCAACCTCAAAAAAAGCCGACAGCGCCAACACCAGCGATAACAAGACTGCCGGGACTGCGATCAGGTGAGCCCGGTCCTTGATCTGGGAGCCCCCTAATCCTAAGACAAGAAAGGCGGCTAGTGGGAGGAATGGGATAAGTGCGTAGAGCATCAGAGCCCGTTCCTCGTCGTTCGTCGTTCGTGAAGCGCAATGAGAAGGAACGGTTGCAATGCTCTATGATCCTCTACGAAGGGCGCTTCACGCTTCACGAGAGACGGTGCCATTACCACTTGAGTAGGTTGAGCTCTTCAACATTGATCGTAGACTTGGATCGGTGCAAGGCGATGATAATGGCCAGGCCCACCGCAACTTCCGCCGCTGCCACCGTCAAGGCAAAAAAGACGAACACTTGCCCCCCAAGATCCTGCAAATGGTCGGAGAACGCGACGAAATTTATATTGGTGGCGTTCAACATCAGTTCCACGGACAACAGAATGGCGATGATGTTGCGTCGGATCAATACGCCGACGACACCCGTCAAGAACACGATTGCGCTTAAGATCAGGTAGTAGGAAACGGGGACCGTCATCGGGCACCTGGGGCTTGGGGCAGGTCCTTGGCCTCATTCTCGCCGATGTCGCGCTTCGCGAGGACAATCGCGCCAATCATGGCGACCAAGAGAATCAGGGAGGCCACTTCGAAAGGGAACAAATATGTCGAGAAGAGCGTCTGGCCAATGGCCAATGTATTGTCTGCGGCGTGAGGCTCGATAGGAAGCGAGGCCGGCTGACGATTGGCTGTACTCATGTTGCCTGAGAGCAGGACGAGAAATTCGATCGACAATGGAATGCAAACAAAGGCGGCGATCCGCCATTGGCTGTGGTACCGATCGTCACCCTTAACGTTGAGCAGCATGACGACAAACAGATACAAGACGAGGATGGCTCCGGCATAGACGATGACCTGCACGGCCGCCAGAAATTCAGCATGGAGGGTGACGTACAGCCCCGCGACATGGAAAAACATGACCAGGAGGGACAGTACGCTGTAAACAGGATTCCGTAGTGCCACCACCAGAATGGAGGTGATGGCAATCATCCCGGCGAAGTATCCAAAAAACACGTGAGCCACGATACAGTTCCTAGGTTAGCGGTCGATCGGACCAAACTCATGCCACGGTATGGCCGTCATCGGCGCCTCAATGCGTTCTATCCGGGTCAGTTCGGTTTAGGCGGAACGTGCTTGAATGGCACGTTGAAGAACGCGACGTTCGGATGTTGCAGTTCCAAGCGTTTCTCACGGATCGGGAACGATCGATCGCCGATCGCGAGTAGTTGCTGCTTATTCAAGTGGAGTTGCCGCTTATCATACACCGCCCATTCAAATTCCCTCGTCATGCCCAAGGCGTCGACGGGACAGGCATCGACGCACATCCCGCAGAACAAGCATCGGGTCATGTCCATATAGTATTCTTTCGAGTAGCGCTTCGTCGGTTCGCCGGGCACCTCGGCACTCACGACACGAATAACCCGTGAAGGACAGGCGGCTTCACAAAGGTCGCACCCCACGCACTTCTCAGTTCCATCGTCGTATCGGAGCAAAGCGAGCATGCCGCGATAGTTATCCGGAAGTGTGCGTTTCTCATGGGGATATTGCAACGTGACCGGCTTGTAGTTGAGCAAGTGCGACAGGGTCGCCTTCATGCCGACGAGGATTTCATAAAAGGTAATGGTCTTGACCCATTCCGATAGGCTCAGACGTTTAGCGGGTGTGGTTGAAGTCATGTCAGTCTCGGGAGTTATTTCAACTGTTGAGCAATAAACACTGCAACCGACGTCACAACAATGTTCGCTAATGCGATCGGCAGCAGTACTTTCCAGCCGAACTTCATCAGCTGATCGTACCGCAGTCTCGGCAATGTGGCTCGAAGCCAGAAAAAGAGAAACAAAAACGAGTAGGTCTTAACTGCAAACCACATGGTGTTCTCGACCCAAGCCAAGGACGGCATGCCCAAAAGTTCGAGGATTGTTCCTGGATAGGGCGCGTTCCAACCACCGAGAAACAGTGCGGCAGCCACACAGGACACCAGGACCATGTTTGCGTATTCGGCGAGGAAGAAGAACGCGAATCGGAGACCACTGTATTCAGTAAAGAATCCGGCGACCAATTCGCTTTCCGCCTCGGGCAAATCGAACGGAACGCGGTTCGTCTCGGCCACCGATGAGATTACAAAGACGACAAAGGCGAAAATCTGAGGGGCCGGAAGGGCGAAAAGGTACCAGTTCCAAAACCATCCTGCTTGGGCATCGGTGATCGTCACCAAGCTGAGTGAGCCGGTTAAGATGACCACGCCGATAATGGACAGCCCGACGTTGAGCTCATAACTGATGATCTGTGCGGCCGAGCGCAACCCTCCGAGTAAGGAGTATTTACTGTTGGATGCCCACCCTCCGAGGATGATGCCATAAGCACCGATTGAGGCAAAGGCTAAGATGTAGAGAATGCCGATGTTGATATCGCTGATCACGAAGGGTTTGACGGTGATGCCGCCGATCTCGAGCGTCCAGTTCGGGCCCCATGGGATGACGGCAAACCCAATGAACGCAGGAATCAAGCAAAGGACGGGCGCCATCGTAAAGAGGAACTTGTTGGCACCGGCAGGGACAATGTCCTCCTTGAAAAATAATTTGATCGCGTCCGCGAACGGTTGGAGGATGCCGTATGGTCCCACTTCCATTGGACCCATGCGGTCCTGCATCCATCCCAACACTTTTCGCTCGGCCAAGGTGAGGAGGAGCACCGTGACAACCACGATGCCCATGACGGCGGCGATTTGGGTAAGAGATATGGCAAGACGCAACCCGAATTCACTCACAATAAAACTCCTGGATTAGCATAGTCATCAGCAAGTAATAGCCTCGTCACGCAACCTTCATCATAGACACCGTTGCCGTCCGGAACGATGGCACGTGTGTGATTGGATCTATCGCGCACTCGAACAGGCCGAGGGCGGCTTGACCGAAGTGATCTGGAAACCACGCCGTACCTTGAGGCACCCGTTCCATGATTTTTATCTCGGTCGTCATTTCTCCCGAGGTGCTGCAGAGACGGACACGATCCCCATCCATCAATGCAAAGCGGGCGGCGTCAACTGGATTGATCCGGAGCCGGCCAGTGCCTTCCAGCTTGAGCAGACCTTTTGAACGAGTAGAGAGCTTCCCAGAGTGGAACAGGGTCTGCCCCAACCCGATCTGTAGAGTGCCATCCGGCCTGGATTTCGGCGCGATGAGTCGGTAGCGCGTCGTGAGATCCGGCTGGTACCCCTCGCTGAGGTAACGGTCCATGGCCGTAGGATCGACTGTAGGAGGCAACGGTGTCGGTCCAAGCGACGTATAGCCGGAAATGGCGCCTCGGATTTCCTTCAGAATGTCTTTGCTCTCCGCGTACTCCATCGGCATGCCTAACAGGATGGACAGTGCGGCAAAGACCTCCCAATCGGGGCGGCTTTCTCCGATCGGCTCAATCGAAGGACGAACGGCTTGCACATGTCCTTCAGTATTTGTAAACGTCCCGGCTTTTTCCATCGAAGAAGCTGCAGGCAACACAACGTGGGCCAGGGCGGCCGTCTCAGTCAAAAACAGTTCCTGGCAGACGAGAAGATCCAACTTTCGTAACGAATCCTCTGCGCGTATCGGTGCGGGAAGACTGGCCACGGGATTCTCTCCAACAATGAACATCGCTTTGAGGGACCCGGCTTCGGCACGATGCAACATGTCGACGAGGGAGGCTCCGACGGCGAGCGGCAGGTCTCTGTTCCATAGGCGCATGAATCTCTCGCGGTCCGCAGCACGGTCGGCGAAGCAGGCCCCCGGCAGGAACTCGGCAATGGCGCCCATTTCGATGGCACCCTGGTCATTGTTTTCCTCTGCCAGGGGTGCAAACCCGCAACCAGGCTGGTCCAATTTTCCGGTCAGAATAAGCAGATCGAGAAGAGTCAAGGAGCCGGCGTACCCTCGCTCGCTGCGTAGGAGCACTTGACCTGTCAGAACAATTACTCGGCGTCCGGCTGCCAGTACCTTGGCGGCTTGTATGTACGAATCAGGCTCGATGCCGGTGGCCTTATGAAGATCTTGCCACGAGAATGCTCCCAGGGCGGTCGTGACGGCCTTAACATACGCAGGGTGTCGCTGTGAGATGTCCGGCGGTATCAGATTTTCCTCAAGGATGGCTTTCAAGAGACCAAGGATACCATTCTGCATCTCGCTGGGTGGGATGCGAAAATGATGATGTGAAAGATTGGCGATGTTACTCATTGTGTCGATGACGGGCTCCAGCGATTCAATCGTGATCAACGTTGCCCGGCGCTTTTTCACCGCTTCTTTGACTTTGAGCCCTGTGATGGGATTGGTTTCCGTGATGTTTGTGCCGACGAGTACCAGCACATCGGCATCCAGAATGTCGTCGAAGGTGACGGTCCACCGATGCGTCCCTTGGACGAGTCGCATCGCGTGCAGACCGTTGACGTGTCCGTACCGGGCGCTGCTGTCGATATTGTTGGTGCCGATGGTCACGCGCATAAATTTCTGAAAGACGTACAATTCTTCGTTCGTACAACGGCCTGAGATCAATCCTCCGAAACTCTCGCCCCCATGCATTTGTTTTAGTTCGCTGACACGGTTGGCGACGTATTCGAGGGCTTCTTCCCATGTCGCTTGGACGAGTGCGCCGTTTCTCCGGATCAGCGGGTGGGTTAAGCGGTCGGGGTGGCTGGCCGCCTGGAATCCAAAAAACCCACGAGCACAGAGGTCTCCATTATTTCGACCGGCTCCATGCGCGGAGTTCACCTCGATGAGCTCCTGGTCCTTCGTCTGGACGGTCATCTGACATCCGTCTCCGCAGTATCCGCAGATGGTGTCGGCTCGTTTCAACATCCAGGGCCGATACTCATACATCGAAAGCCGGCTGGTAATCGCTCCGACCGGACAGATTTGTACGCAGCCACCGCAGAACTCACAATCCAGCGGATGCGGACCGAAGTGCTTGATCTCGGTCATAGTCCCGCGACCGACGGGTGCCAGCGCCTTCACATCCATGACCTCGTCGCAGTAACGGACACAGCGGAGGCACTGGACACAGCGATTCATTTGGGTTTCGATGAGCGGGCTGAAGTATTCCTTTTGGAAGATGCGTTTGGTTTCAACGAATCGGCTGGTGGCCGTGTATTGATGGGAGAAATCTTGAAGATCGCATTTCCCCCCTTGATCGCAGACCGGACAATCGAGCGGATGATTGGCGAGGATGAACTCGAGCACCGAGCGATGGGCATCATTGACCACGGTGGTCGCGGTGCGTACGCTCATTCCTTCGTCTACCGGTGTGCTGCAGGCGGTCTGAAGTTTTGGCATCTTTTCGATTTCGACCAGGCACATGCGGCAATTGGCATCCGGTTTGAGCTTCGGATGATAGCAGAAATGCGGAATCATAACGCCGACGCGACGCGCCGCTTCGATGACCAACGTTCCTTTCGGGACCTTGACCGTTATCCCATCAATCGTCAGGCGAACGATCTGTGCAGTGGGGGTCGTCATAGGGCACATTTTGCTGACAAGCGAATGGGGTGACAAGCTGACATCCGGACTTCCAGAGTCGTCAGCCTGCTCGTTTGTCTCTTGTCAGCGTCCTTCATCCTCGTGCCGCCGGTTCAAGTTTGATCAGATTGGCTGCCTCTGCTTCATTAATAAGATCGACATACTCTTGCCGCCAATACTTCAGTGTGCTTTGGATGGGGGCAACCTCGGCATCGCCGAAAGCGCAGACCGTGCGGCCTGCGATGTTTTTGCATAGATCCAGTAAGGTTTCAAGGTCCTCCATCCGACCTCGCTTCGCCAAGATTCTGCGCAAAGTCTGGACGAGCCACGAACTGCCCTCTCGGCAGGGACTGCATTTTCCACAGGACTCATGGTAGAAAAATTCCATCAACCTCAGTGCTGCCCAGACCATGCTCGTCCCTTCTTCCATCACAGTCACGCCGCCGGATCCCAGCATTGATCCTGCCGCCGCGACGTGCTCAAAATCCAGCTTCACGTCGAGATGAGCCGGCGTCAGAAACGGCGCCGACGCACCACCAGGAATAATGGCTTTCAGCGGCTTGTCGGACCGCATGCCGCCGGCGTGTTCATACACCAGCTCTCGGATCGTGATTCCCATCGGCACTTCATAATTGCCCGGGCGCTTCACATGTCCGCTGACACAGAAGACTCTAGTGCCCGTGCTTTTTGGGGGCGAACCGATCGCGGCAAACCATTCAGGGCCTCGGCTCATGATGTGTGGCAGGTTGGCCAGCGTTTCGACATTGTTGACCACGGTCGGTTTATTGTAGAGGCCGTGGGTCGCTGGAAACGGGGGCTTGATACGAGGAAGACCACGCTTGCCTTCGAGTGATTCCAACAGCGCTGTTTCCTCACCGCAGATGTACGCGCCGGCCCCTCGATGAACCCAGACGTCCGCATGAATACCCGTGCCAAGAATATTTGGCCCGATGTACCCGGCGGCTCTTGCTTCGGCGATGGCATGCTCCAAAATCTTGGAGCCCAAGACCATTTCGCCGCGGATATAGATGAAGGCGGTTTCCGCACCGATCGCGTAGCAGGACAACACGATTCCTTCCAGGACTTGGTGAGGGTCGCGTTCCATCAATTGCCGGTCTTTGAACGTGCCGGGTTCGCTTTCGTCTGCATTGCAACATAGGTAACGGGGACCTTGATAATCTTTCGGTAGGAACCCCCACTTTACGCCGGTCGGGAAGCCTGCGCCGCCGCGTCCTCGCAAGCCGGATTTTCGAACCATGGCCGTGACATCTGCCGGAGCAATCTTGCCCAGCGTCTTGCGCAAAGCTTGATAGCCTCCTGTCTTTTCATAGTCCGATAAGGACCCGGTATAGCCGGGCTGCATCATGTTTTTCAGAAGAATGAGTTCGTGTTGAGGCATCGTTAATCTCGTGAAACGCCGTTCGTGAAACGTGAAGCGTCAGACAACCCGACGTTCTTTCTTGCGAACGACGAAATACGCATCACGTTTCACGCGCCCGCTCTGCGGGCGTCGGTTCCGGCCACATGAAGGGCCCACTCTTTAGGGGGCTGGTCCCCGTTGAGCGTAGATCGGATAGAATGCGATCTAGTTTGTCTTCAGTCAGTTGCTCGTAGTAGTCATCATTGATCTGCATCATTGGACCGGTCCCGCAAGCAGCCAAACACTCCACCGCGCTGAGGCTAAATAGCCCGTCCGCCGTGGTCTCGCCTGGCGCAATCCCCAGCTTCGCGTTGATCCATCCAAACAGCGTGTCTGAACCCACAAGCGCGCACATGAGGGATTTGCAGACCTGCAAGTGGAACTTACCGATCGGCTTGAGGTTAAACATCGTGTAGAAGGTAATCGTCTCATAGACTTGTGGTGGCGTGAGTCTGAGAAGCGCCGCAATCTCCCGCATCACTGACTCGGTCACGTAGCCTTGATCGCGCTGCGCGACATAGAGAAGCGGAATCAGGGCAGACCGCTTGACCGGATAGCGCGATAGGATATCGGTGATTTCGTCTTTATATTTTTCCGAGAACGTCATGCTTCCTCGTTCTGGTGCCGACAAGTGTCAGGTGCCAGCCCGTCAGCGCTCTTTCCTGTCAGCTGTTTATAGATCACCGGTCGCACTCTCCCATGACGACATCATACGTGCCGAAAATCGTGATGATGTCGGAAATCAAATAGCCTCGAGCCATGTGATCGAACGCACCCATATGAATGAAAGAAGGAGACCGAATCTTCAATCGATAGGGACGGGGGCTCCCGTCGCTGATGATGAAAAATCCCAGTTCACCTTTTGGTGCCTCGGTCGCGCAATACGTTTCCCCCTTCGGCGGCTTGAAGCCTTGCGTGAAGATGATGAAATGGTGAATCAGGCTCTCCATGTCGCGCATCACTTGCTGCTTCGGCGGCGGGATGTACTGCGGCTCATCGGCGATGATCTGTCCAGGCGGCAACTGATCCAGGCATTGCTGGATGATCCGGGCGCTTTGTCGCATCTCCTCGACGCGGATCCAATAGCGATCATAGGTGTCGCCGTTTTTCCCGACCGGCACTTCCCAGTCCACCTTGTGGTAGACGCCGTAGGGTTCGAGTTTACGAACGTCGTACGCGACGCCGGATCCACGCAAGGCCGGACCAGTCATGCCAAAATTGATCGCGTCTTCCCCGGAGATCACGGCGACGTGTTTTGTCCGTCCCAACCATATTCGGTTGGCGGCCAGCAATGAATCGTATTCATCTACCTTCTCGGGAAAGGTGTCCAAGAACGTCTTGAGCCGATCCACCAGCTCCGGAGTGAAGTCGCTGTCCACGCCGCCGATTCGGTAATAATTCAAGGTCAGTCTGGCTCCACACAACCTTTCAAACATATCGAGCAGGGTCTCTCGCTCGCGAAATGTCCAAAAGAAGACGGTCATAGCCCCGATATCCAAAGCCTGGGCCCCCAGCCAGAACAGATGGCCGAGGATACGCTGCATCTCCGCGACGATGGTACGGATATACTCAGCTCGTTCAGGCACGCTGATGCCGAGCAGCTTTTCAACGGCTCGTACATAGGCGTAATTATTCGCCATGGCGCAGACATAATCGAGGCGGTCGGTATGGGGGATGATCTGCATGTAGGCCAGGCCTTCAGCCAATTTCTCAACTCCACGATGGAGATAGCCGAGGTCCGGTGTGGCCTTCACGATTCGCTCTCCGTCTAGCTCAAGGACGACCCGCACAACACCGTGCGTACTCGGATGCTGTGGACCCATGTTCAGCAATAATTCTTCTCGCCGACTCGACGAGGATGCGGATGGCTCGGCGAGAAACAGCTTCTTTTCGGCCTCCGGAACTTCACTTTCAATGTGCTCGACCGGTGGTTCATCGAGGCGAGGGATGAAGTCGAATTGACTGCGCCATCCACGACCTTCGGTCGGGAAATCCTTGCGCAGAGGGTAGCCTTCAGCGTAATCCTCCGGGAGGAGGATGCGACGGAGATCCGGGTGGCCCGTGAATCGGATCCCCATCATGTCGTAGACTTCTCGCTCTAAGAAGGTCGCCCCACGCCACACGCTCGTGACCGAATCGAGGGCAGGGTTGTCTTCGGTCACTCGGGCCTTGAGGCGAATGCGCTTACCGTACGGAAGTGACAATAAAAGATAGATGACTTCAAACCGTTCCTGATCGGCTGGATAATCAGCGGAGCAAATATCGGTGATGTGGTCAAAGCAGGCTGCGGGGTCATCGTGTAAAAACCGAGCGACCTCCAAGATCCTCGACGCGGCGACATGAACGGTGACCTCTGATCGGGCCGTGTCGACATCGACAGACAGTACCGCTTCTGAGAACTTGTTCAGCAGGGTATCAGTGAGAGATTGCATGTGTTCGTCAATCATCACGCTCATCCATCCCTCAGATCGGCTTCACTCGCATTTCGTTCGCCTCGCGTCCAGTGACGAGTCAAGGCACTACTTCACGAACACCCTTTCGCGTTGGATCTTTTCCTGTAACTTTAGAAGCCCGTCCAACAAGGCTTCCGGTCTGGGTGGGCAACCGGGAACATAGACGTCGACCGGCACGATTTGATCCACACCCTGAACGACTGCATAGCTATTGTAATGATTGCCCGACGTCGCACACGAACCCATGCAGATCACATAGCGAGGCTCAGGCATCTGGTCATAGATTCGTCGAATGACCGGGGCCATCTTTCGTGACACAGTTCCGGCGACAATCATGAGATCCGACTGCCGGGGCGACGCGCGAAAGACGCCGGCACCGAAGCGGTCAAGGTCATAGCGGGAAGAGACGCTGGCAATCATCTCAATGGCGCAGCAGGCCAGCCCGAAGGTCATGGGCCAGAGCGCGGACTTCCTCGCCCAGTTGACGACGGCATCTAGATTCGTCGTCACGACATTGGCATCAAATTGTCGTTCTAATAGGCTCATATGTTTTCACACCTTTTCTTCCGATGAAGGACGGTGGGTCTGTCCTTCACTGCGCGCATCCACCGAGCACCGCCTGCTGTCCATGTGCCATCAATCTTGCGTGCGCGGTGGGCGAGCACGAAGGATAGGCCCACCGCCCTTCAATCCCATTCGAGCGCTCCCTTTTTCCAGGCATACCAAAACCCTACTACCAGAATGGCGATGAAGACGGTCATCTCCACGAGCCCCACAATTCCGAGACTGTTGAAGGCGACGGCCCACGGGAACATAAAGACGATCTCGATGTCGAAAATCACGAAGAGCATGGCAATGATGTAATACCGGATCGGAAACTGCACACGGGCGTCCTGAAACAGCGGGCTTCCGCTTTCATACGGCGCTAATTTGGCTCGATAGGGCTGGTTCGGACGGACAAAGCTGCCAAGTAGAAGCGTGACGGTCCCTAGCGCAATAGCGACGCCGATGAAGATGAGGATCGGTACATAGCTCTCTGGAGCAGTGGGACTACCCATGGGGACTCCGTGAGACGTGAAGCGTGAGACGTGAAACGTAGCTGATCATCGGAGAAGTCCTGTTCCTCTATCCCTTATCCCTCATGCAGCGGATTGCGCTGTGAGGGCCGAGCCAAAAAACGGTTTGTACTTTAAGCCATCCAGTTCGGGACTCACAATTCCCTTGTGTTGAACAAGGACCTTGAAGGTGGTCCCCATACCGTTTGGCCTGAGCAAGTGAACGGCGGCTTTGAACGTAGGGCTATCTGGTTCCAGCTCCTCTATCATGCGTTCGACGCCGAGCCCCATCAGAAAACTCAGCTGATTGGTGAAGCCGGTCGTGCGGAGACCATGTTCTTCCCCTGTAAAAGCCAGACTCGTAAAATCCACATGCGCGGTCATGTCCTGATCCCCCACGCGCAGGAACGGCTCCTCGTTGACGGATTGTCGTGAATAACAGAGGAATGTTCCGGCTTTCCGGTCAGGTCGATAGAGATCTTGGGCAGTGTGGCCGTAATCGATCGTGATCACGATCCCTCGATTGATGAGGCGAGCCACCTGCTGCATCCAACTCAACGCGTGGACATTGATTTCGGTTCGATAGCCCTCCGGCCAATCGGCGCTTATTCGGCACACGTGCTTGGACAAGGCCTCGGACGACAGGGGCCGCAAACATTCGACGAATCGCCCGCTGTGATAGTCCACCCACAACTCTTCAGTCCCGTTGGCTGTGACTTGAATACGGTGGACGGGAAATGAATCGAGGAGCTCATTGCTTAGGATGAGACCGTTCAACCCCTCCGGGGCCACATCCTCAAGATCGTTCACCCAGGTGACGCGGTTCGGGCGATCGAGCCAACGAGCTAAGTTCTTGCGTTGTAAAGCCTGCATAGCCGGGCTTCGTTCAATCAAGACATAGTGAAGACGCTCGAACAACGATCCGAAGTGCCTCTGGCAGGCGGATAGAAGGTGTCTTGCCAGCAACCCTTTTCCGGGTCCCATTTCGACTACGATAAATGGGTCAGGTTGCCCAAGCAACCGGTCTATCTGTTCAGCTTGTTTTGCGAGGGCTTGTCCAAGAATGGGATGGACGTCCGAACTCGTATAGAAATCGCCACGCCAACCGATCCGTTCAACCATATGTTCCGGTGCGCGCATGTAGTAGCCAAACTGCGGATGATAGAGGGCTAACTCCATGAACCGAGCGAACGGAATCGGTCCTGAGGCAGCGATTTCAGCAGCAATGGCGGCGATGAGTTCTGGATGCCCGATGCTCACAGAAAGCTCCAATGTACCGTCATCAATGGAAAAAGTGACACCCCTAGCTTATGGGCAGTGCCTGCCCATCATCCCAGGCGTCGAAAAGGCTATAGAGTAGCCCTCGGAACTTCGTTAAGTCAAGGAGACATAAGGACCCAAATCCAGAGATAGAGATTCCGCAGAGCTCTGTGCCGAGGGCTGCACGCGTCGCGTTGAGCCCCTGGCGCTCTTTTTCCAGGGAACCGGAGCCGCCCTCTCTGTTAGGGCAACTCACGAGGTCCATTCTCTCTGCCG
>JBGSIO010000121.1:0-4631 GCA_041742455.1 Nitrospira sp.
ATTGGTCAGGCTCATAGGGGCGGAAGGTGCGGTCCTGCATCGAGAGGCCTCCAAATCATGAGTGAGGAGGTTCTGCTCATATCTAATCTGACGGCACAGTGCAAGTGGTTGTTGAGAGCAATATCGGACAGGCTCCTAGAAGCTGATCAGGAGCAGTGTAAAACCTGAACCGGATGGCGGTACCGGGGTTGAAGGCATGACTCGTGTCCAGGTTAATGCCGGTCTCATTGAATTCGGGATGAGCGGCATAGACAAACCCGCGAACCTTGGCAGTAAACAAGGTCTGACCGTAGGACGAAGGAATAAACTTCATCACACGGAGACTCGGCTCGTAGACCATGTCTTGACCTTTCCCAACGACGGAACTCTCCAACACCGGTTCGGAATGGTCTCCATCAAGGCTTGAACGACGCGTGGACGAGAAGAGATTGGCGGCGTCTGTGTAGAATAGTGTATTCCCCGCGATGGCTGACCATTCAGCCAAGACGAGGGACGGTGTGTTAAGAAGAAGAAGGCCTGCTACAATCAGTCTCAGGCAGAATATGCTGTTTCCTGGACCGACGAGCGTGCGTCGAACAGTCGGCATGATTGATTCGTGTGTGTTGGAATCAGCTTACGGGAGAGGAGAGCTGAGCAGCTCTACCGACTGCCGTATAGCCTCTATCTGCAGTTGGGCCCAGAACCAACTGAACCGTGCAATCTGTGATTCGCTGTCTACGTTGAGACCCCTGCGTAGCTCACGAGTCGACTGATCAGGAAAAACTCAGCCACTATAATTCTTGGTCAGTGCGATTGCCCCTCGTATAATACCTAGGGCTGGGTATCACAAATAACCTGGCATTCAGTTACGACGCCATCCGCGCTTCCATCTCCACTTCATCCCCACAGGCCAAGGTCGCCACATGTAATGAAGCGTTGGATACACAACGCGAGCCCGCTCATCCGACATCAGCCCCCATCGTTAGGACTCGCGTCAGGACTTGGTCCCTTTCTTTCCAAAATACTCTTGTCGGCTGACGGCGACGTCGGCCACGAGCATGAACCCGGAATGCCGTTCGAAGAGCGGACGGAGACCGGCGAGGATGGGCTCGACTTTCTCTTCGGGCACGACGGTCATAATGATTTCCAGGCTCTCCTGTTCGCTGAACATGAAGTGCGCCTCCCGCACTCCATGATGTCCTTTGCCTGAAACATTGCCGATAATCGTATAGCCACTGGCCTGGACTCGGTCCAGCAGATCAGTCACGAACGCGCGATGCTCTCCCGCGATAGTCATACGAATCTCCTTCATCGGATGCAAACGCAAGCCACCCATCGATATTCTCCTTTCCAGCCTTCGGTTCTGACGATCAATCGGTTAAGGCCCCCGTTCTGTCCCTGCCGTCACCTGCTCGAGGATACGGATCCATTCTCCATTCGGTCGATATCGGTACCAGACACCGTCCCCCGGATCCAGCACGATTAAATGCACCCATTCGTTGTGATAATAATGCTGCAGCACGTCATGCCGCGCGATGAGCTTTTCGATTCGATTACGAGGGGCGTCAACGATGGTCAGCAATCGCATCGGTTCGTGGTAGGGCATCTCGCCGTTCATCACGGTCTGTCTTGCCAATCCGAGTCGGAGATCGCTCCAAGGTCCGGACATGATGCCCAACCGTCCCACTACGTTGTGGTAGATCTTGCTGCCGCTGCCATACACCTCATTATCGACGGTGGAAAAATAATGTTCCATGTTGATCCACTGCGCCACAACTTGTGGCGCCGTGAGGAGCACTTCGAGCAGTCGGTTGCTGGGATCCTCTCGATAATCGTACGAATGGAGGAAGACTCGGCCGCCCAGGTCCAGTCCTTTCGTCAGCGCTCGGCGCCCGATCAGGAACGACGTGTTGTTTGAGAGGCCCCACTCCGGTCTGACTTGACTCCAGTCGACGCTCCGCCTACGGACATGCGCTTCGGCTCTGGTCTCCTGGAGCACCTGCTGAATGTCGGGAAAGCGCGCACAGCGTTCCTGGCTCGTCAGTCTGGAAGCGCCTTTGAGATCTTCTCGAAGTCGAGTCAGATCTGCCCGATGTGTCGGCGGCACGTCTTCCAGGTCGAAGAGTTGCACCTCGTCGGTCGTCGTATTCATCTGTCCGGCTAAGAAATGCGTGTCGGATGGAATATCGATCTTCAGTTTGGCCATTCGCTCGCGGACTTTGGGATTGTTCGCCATCATCGCGAGGGCGCGAGCGTTGGGCCGGCCTTCATTTCCGCCGCAGGCGCCGCAATCGAGCGCGGATTCATAGGGATTGTTGTCCGACGTGCTCCCGTGGGCGCAGAAGAGGACGAGCCGCGCGAAGTTCTTGGTCAGGCCCATCATGCGCAAAGCCGTGTCGACGGTCAGGACCTGCTCCTCCAATGTAAAGCCTGTCCTGGTGAGCCGTTCTTTGTGTCGTGATGCGGATCGCGCCGTCAGGTCGTATTGCCGTCGCAGGGTCTCGACAAACGTGTTGACCGTCTCCGGCGTGAGTCCGGCCCGCACGGCTTCTTCGGCCATGATCGGCGGCTCTTGGTCTCCTTCGTCCTTCAGCGCTCGCTGACGAAAGCTTTCGACCAGTGCAGGCGTGATCTGGGAACTGCGGAGCCCGAATTGTTTGTGCAAGGCATTCCTGATCACGGCTTGTTGTTCCGCCTCGAGCATCTGGGCGGTTTCACCCGGCGCCAGCTTGTCTATCGTCAGCGTGGTGGCCAAAGACGGGACGAACAGGCGTCGCAACCAAGCGGTCCAGCGTTGATAGAGCGACGGGATCAATGTCTTGCCGAAAATCGGCAGGCCGTAAAACCAGCCCAGCGATTCCACCATGACGTAGGGGGTCACGACATTTTCTTTCAGATCGTGCAAGAGCGTATGTCCCGCATGCACCCACCTGGCCCCTGCCGCGTGCAGCGATACCGTTTGATCGCCATAGCTGCGCGGAATCTCCCACACCTCGTTCTTCGCCCGCATGATCACCGGGAACTGTTCCGTATTATGTTCCTTCCCCAAGGCTCGATAGCGGATGAATGCGGCAAAGAAGCCTGCGAAGCCATAGGTTTCGTGGTGGCCGACCGATTCGAGCCGGCGGCGGAACGGTTCTGAGCGCACGTCGATGCAGTAGACCGACTGTGAGTACGGGCGGGCTGTCTCGGCGGAAGCCACGCATTCCGCCCGCCCGCGTAATTGACTTATGAGCTGTTCCTGGTAGCCGGCCTCCAGGGCCTTGAGCCACACCGGCCCGTGTTCCGACTCCGGGAAGGCCTCCATCCAGTCCACGACTTGCTTGAGGTCTGCCGGGGCGCTTTCAATGAGCACGGGCACCTCGATGTTCAATGACCGGGCTAGGGCGAGAAGCCGGCGCGCGGTTCCTCGCCGAACGGCCGCTTGCAGCCGTGGAATGACTTCGGCACGGTATCGTGCGAGGATATTGTTCCAGCTTTGCCCCTTTCGATGCGAGAGTCGGTCGACTTCTTCGGCATAAAGCGCCGACAACCTTCCGGCCACCCGCTGCCGTCGAAGATAATATTCGTCTGGATAGTCGCGCATATAGGCCGTCACGGCCTCGTATCGTCCGTCGATGTTGAGATAGTCCTGGCAAGCCTGTTGGACCAGTTCCCGTGCATACCAGAGACGAATCGCCAAAAACTTCACCAACCCGACTGGGTACGCCTGCTGCCAGGGATAATCACGTTCTTCACCACGCCACTTGATGAAACCTGCCCAGCCGGGCAGCGCGGTCAATTGTAACGATAGGTAATCTTGTAGCAGTTCGGAGGGAATCCCCAGTGCATCCAGGCTTTCGAGGAGCGCATCTTCGGGATGGTCCGGCAGCTGAGCGATCTTCCTACGGCTGTCCTTAATTCCACAGGGAGACCATTCATGGGAGGCCATGGCCTTCCAGGCTTTATACAGACCTTCCTCACGACGCGGCATCGCCCATGTGGCATGACCTTCGTCCAGAAAGGCTGCGCACCACTTGATCATTTGTTCGTTGATCTGCTGAACGATCTGTGTGCCGAGGGTGTCGTCGCACCAGTGCGAGAGCGTGAGCCACCGGCAAAGCGCGGCTTGGTTCTCATCCAGGGTTTTGCTGATTCGATCATTCAGGGAAAAAGGAAGGAGTTCGCCTTCAAGCTTATGAGCGAGGGCGTCGATCAGCGGCCTGTCAGGATCTTCCAGGTGATCGTCAAGCGGTTCCATGGCCGGCGCACACAGGCCCTCGACCAGACAGGCGCGTAAGACAGAACCGTGCGCGACGATGTGGGTTCCGATGGGCACACGCTTATCGATGACTCGCGGCTTAAGGGCCTCATCGAGATGACGAGACTGGAATCGACCGGCCCTGAAGTATTCGCGATACAGATGACTGGGAAGATAGCCGTTGCCGCCCATGAACTGTTTTCCGCGCTTGACGGCCTCCTCAAAGGGCAAATATTCAATGCTGTGCAACGGATTGTGGTGGACGAAGGTCCGCATCGGCCAGTATTGCGCAATGACTTCTCCGGCGAGGCGGACGACCCCGCGCAATTCCATTCGCCTGGATTCCATGCCGGTCACCTGCTCTAGTGGTTCCATGCGAGGGGTTGCTCCATGGCGGCGGCGTTATTCGGAG
>JBGSIO010000122.1:0-15593 GCA_041742455.1 Nitrospira sp.
TAGCTGATGAATTTCGCCATCCCTTTGTCGGCGCACACCTTCGTCAACGCCGCCGTCAAGGTCGTCTTCCCGTGGTCCACGTGCCCGATCGTCCCAATGTTCACGTGCGGCTTCTTCCGCTCGTATTTCGCCTTCGCCATAACCCGCTCCTCCCTGATTCACTAACTACTATTTCTTAATGATGGCTTCCGCAATATTCTTCGGCACTTGGTCGTACCGCTCAAACTCCATACTATAGGTAGCCCGGCCTTGCGTCCGAGACCGAAGGTCGGTCGCATAGCCAAACATTTCCATCAAGGGCACGGCAGCATCGATTGCTTGCGCGCCAGCCCTGACCTTCATACCTTGGACCTTGCCCCTCCGCCCATTCAAATTGCCAATGACGTCGCCCATAAATTCCTGCGGAACCAGGACTTCAACTTTCATGATGGGCTCAAGCAAGACCGGATCAGCCTTTTTGCAGGCATCAGCAAAGCCCATGGAACCGGCAATCTTGAACGCCATCTCATTAGAATCAACGTCATGATAGGACCCATCAATAACAGTCACCTTCACGTCCCGGAGTGGGTAGCCCGCAACCACTCCCGTCTCCATTCGCTCCCGAACCCCTTTTTCAATAGCAGGGACATATTCCTTAGGAATTGCCCCTCCGACGACCTTATTAACAAACTCCAGCCCCTTGCCCGGCTCAGATGGTTCAACCGTCAGCACAACATGACCATACTGTCCACGACCGCCGGTCTGCTTGATGTACTTGGATTCAGCCTCTGCCTTCCGTCGGATTGTTTCCCTGAACGCTACTTCTGGCTTTCCGACGTTGGCTTCGACTTTAAACTCACGCAACATCCGATCAACAATAATCTCAAGATGGAGCTCCCCCATCCCGGCAATGATCGTCTGCGCCGTTTCCTCATCCGTCCGCACACGGAATGATGGGTCCTCCTGCGCGAGCTTCTGGAGCGCAAAGCCCATCTTTTCTTGGTCCTGCTTTGTTTTTGGCTCAATCGCCATCGCAATGACCGGCTCAGGGAACTTCATGACTTCAAGCAACACCGGCTGCTTTTCATCCGCCAATGTATCTCCAGTGGTCGCTCCCTTGAGCCCCACAGCCGCTACGATGTCCCCTGCATGAACCTCATCGATCTCTTCCCGCTTATTGGCGTGCATCTTCAGGAGACGCCCGATCCGATCCTTTGTCCCCTTCGTCACATTCAGAACCGGCGTCCCAGTCTTCAGAGTTCCAGAATAGACTCGGAAAAATGTCAGCTGGCCAGCAAATGGATCAGACATGATCTTGAACGCTAACGCCGCGAACGGCTCACCGTCGTCCGACCTCCGCTCCACTTCCTTATTAGTATTAGGCTCTATTCCCTTCACGGCAGGAACATCCAGCGGCGATGGCAGATAGTCGACCACACCATCCAATAACTGCTGCACCCCTTTATTCTTGAAGGCCGATCCGCAGAGCACCGGAGTAATTTTCATCGAAATGGTCCCAGCCCGGATCGCACGCATCACTTCTTCTTCCGTCAACGAATGACCACTCAAATACTTTTCCATCACCTGGTCATCAAATTCTGCGACTGCATCGAGCAGTTTTTCGCGGTACTCTTTTGCCTGAACGAGGAGATCATCAGGGATCTCACCAATCTTATACTTCGCGCCCAATGTCTCGTCGTCGTAGAAGTACCCCTTCATCTTGACCAGATCGACCGAACCTCGAAATTCAGCCTCACGGCCGATTGGAATTTGAATCGGAACCGGTGTTGCCCCAAGTCGATCAATAATGGACTGGACGCTGCCATAAAAATCGGCTCCAATCCGATCCATCTTATTCATAAAAGCGATGCGCGGAACATTATACTTATCCGCCTGACGCCAAACCGTCTCAGACTGAGGCTCAACTCCTTGCACAGAATCGAATGCTGCCACCGCGCCATCAAGGACCCGCAACGAACGCTCCACCTCAATCGTAAAATCCACGTGCCCAGGAGTATCAATAATATTGATTCGATGCTCCCGCCAGAAACAGGTCGTGGCAGCAGCTGTAATGGTGATACCCCGCTCCCGCTCCTGCTCCATCCAATCCATCGTAGCGGCACCCTCATGAACCTCGCCCAATTTATGGGTCATGCCGGTGTAGTAGAGAATTCGCTCGGTGGTTGTAGTCTTCCCCGCATCAATGTGAGCCATGATGCCGATGTTTCTCGTATGCTCTAATGATGTTTGACGAGCCACTTTAATCCTCTAAAAACACTTGTGCTGCAGATCAAGCCGCATCACGCTGCTGCGATGTAGAAGCACCTCGGTCTGCGGATCGCAGCACGGCTCGACTGCAGCACAGAATGACGCTACCAACGATAATGGGCGAATGCTTTATTCGCCTCTGCCATCCGATGTACGTCTTCTCGTTTCTTTACCGCAGCCCCGGTATTATTCGATGCATCCATCAACTCGGCTGCGAGCTTTTCACGCATGCTTTTACCACCGCGCGTACGCGCAAACTGCGACAACCAACGGAGCGCTAATGACACTCGGCGTGCCGGTCTAATTTCAACCGGAACCTGATAAGACGCTCCGCCAACCCGACGAGATTTGACTTCAACAATCGGCTTCACGTTGTCCACCGCAGCCTTGAATACTTTCAGTGGGTCGCCGCCAGTTTTTTCCTGGATGACGTCGAATGCCCCATAACATATCCGCTCAGTAGTACTCTTTTTCCCGTTACTCATCAGCGTATTAATGAACTTCCCGACAAGCTTGTCGCGATAACGAACATCAGGAAGCACTTCTCGTTGGCCTAAAAATCTACTGCGTGGCATATTATCCTATTAAATGAATTCCTTGTTAGAATCGTACAAGCGGTCAGGATTACTTAGGCCGCTTCGCTCCGTACTTTGAGCGACTTTGCTTTCGGTCAGCTACACCCACTGCATCCAGGGCGCCACGAACTAAGTGGTACCGTACACCGGGAAGGTCTTTGACTCGCCCTCCACGCACGAGGACAATCGAGTGCTCCTGAAGATTATGCCCTACTCCAGGAATATAGGTCGTCACTTCCATGCCATTCGTGAGACGCACACGCGCAACTTTCCGCAAAGCCGAATTTGGCTTTTTGGGCGTTGTGGTATAGACCCTTAGACAGACACCCCTTTTTTGTGGGCAAGACTTCAGAGCAGGGCTCTTTGTTTTTGCCTTTATAAAGACTCGCCCTTTTCGAACCAGCTGATTAATCGTCGGCATCAGATTTAGACCCTCTTCAAAACCAAAAAACAACTTCAATCAAGCCCAAAGCCGCAGAATTATAGTGATGAAGCATCGCGCTGTCAAGTAAAGAAGACTCCCTTTTCATCATGACCTGGAAGTTTCTCCAGAAACAGCTGGAATCGTGGCATCTGATGATGATATCGGAGTCACAGCCGAACCTGCACCCACTGGCACGGATTCCACCTTTTCACTAATTACGAACGTGTCACGGTACTCTTCAAATCCCGACCCTGCTGGAATCAGTCGCCCCACAATGACATTTTCCTTCAAGCCCAACAGGTTGTCCTCACGCCCGTTGATCGCTGCTTCCGTAAGGACTCTCGTCGTCTCCTGGAAGGACGCCGCTGAAATAAAGCTGTCGGTGGTCAAGGCAGCCTTCGTGATACCTAGCAACACGGGTTTACCTAAAGCCGGGGTTCCATCTTTCTCCAGGACTCGTTCATTCTCTTTTTCAAAAACACTCTTGCTAACTTGGCTACCCGGTAAAAACTGCGTGTCGCCAGGGTCTTCGATACGGACCTTGCGCAACATTTGCCTCACGATGATTTCAATGTGTTTGTCATTAATCGAAACGCCCTGCAATCGATATACGTCCTGCACTTCGTCCACCAGATACTTTTGCAATTCATTGGGTCCAAGCACATCGAGGATGTCATGAGGATTTGCTGATCCATCCATCAATGGTTCCCCAGCGCGAACCCAATCACCTTCATGCACATTGACGTGCTTACCTTTTGGAATAAAGTATTCCTTCACGTCGCCCATCTTATTGTCGACAAGGACTTTGCGTTGACCTTTCACGAATCCGCCGTATGAGACTTCTCCATCAATCTCGGTGATGACGGCCTGCTCTTTTGGTTTCCGAGCCTCAAAGAGTTCTACCACGCGCGGAAGACCACCAGTGATATCCTTAGTCTTCGTCGTTTCACGAGGAATCTTCGCCAACACATCTCCGGGAAACACTGTGGCACCCTTCTCAACGAAGATATGAGCCCCAACCGGCAGCAAGTATCTCGCGACCGCATTCGAGCCACCAGTAACCTTGGCCGTCTTCCCGCTTTCGTCTTTAATAGACACGCGAGGGCGAAGAGTCTGACCGCTGTGCTCAATGATGACCTTACGCGACAAACCGGTCACTTCATCAAACTCGTCCTTCATCGTGACACCTTCGACGATGTCACCATAAGCAACCTTACCGCCAACCTCAGTCAGAATTGTCAGAGAATAGGGATCCCATTCAACTAATTTCTGACCAACCACCACCGGATCGCCGTCTTTGATTTTAATTTTAGCCCCATACACTACGGGGTACTTCTCACGTTCACGCCCGCTATCGTCCACAATCGCAATCTTGGTATTGCGATTCATCACAACCCACTCACCTTCTTTATTTCGGACAGCGATTCCAGAGTTGTGAATATCCGCGTTTTTCTTCGCATCGAAGCTCATGAATTTGATTCGCCCGGCATGCTTCGCCTCAACGACCGTCTGCTCGACAACCTTGCTGGCCGTACCGCCGATGTGAAACGTGCGCATCGTTAACTGGGTACCAGGCTCACCGATAGATTGCGCGGCAATGACGCCGACCGGCTCCCCTTTTTCCACCAGACGCCCGCGCGCCAGATCACGGCCATAACAGGCACGGCAGACACCACGCGGCGATTGACAGGTCAGTACGGACCGGATTTTGACACGGTCGACTCCAGCCTCCACGATCGACTTCGTCAACTCTTCATTGATCTCTTCGTTCCACGACACAATGATCTCACCGGTGACGGGGTCACGAATATCTTCTGCCGCCAAACGACCAAGAACACGCTCTTCTAGCGGTTGAATAATCTCACCGCCTTCGACCAGTGCACTGACTAGAATGCCGTCACGCGTTCCGCAATCGATCTCATTGATAATGACGTCTTGAGCGATGTCGACTAACCGCCTGGTGAGGTATCCTGAGTTGGCGGTCTTCAACGCCGTATCGGCAAGTCCCTTACGGGCACCGTGAGTCGAAATAAAATACTGCAACACCGTCAACCCCTCGCGGAAGTTGGCGGTGATCGGAGTTTCAATGATCTCACCGGATGGCTTGGCCATCAGTCCGCGCATGCCACCCAACTGCCTGATTTGCTGTGAGCTGCCTCGAGCACCGGAATCCGCCATCATAAAGATCGGGTTGAACGATTCTGCCTTCGCCGGATCGCCTCCCGCACCGAGCTCCTTCATCATCTCATTGGCAACTTGCTCAGTGACATGTGCCCAAATGTCGATCACCTTGTTGTACCGTTCTCCGTTGGTGATCAAGCCGTCTGAATATTGTTTCTCGATCTCATTCACTTCACGCTGCGCCTTCCCGATAAAGTCTTCCTTCTTGCTCGGAATATGCATGTTGTCGATACAGATCGACAAACCAGCCCTTGTGGCATTGGTAAACCCAATGTCTTTGATCTTATCGAGAAACTCGACAGTATCACGATGACCGGTCTGACGATAGACGGAGTCAATGAGCTTGGTCATCTCCTTCTTGGTCATAAGCTTATTCGCGTTGGCGAAGGGCAAGCCCGGAGGAAGAATTTCGGACAACAACACACGACCAACAGTCGTCTGCACCATCGAGCCCACGATGCGAACCTTGATCCTCGCATGCTCTTCCACTTCTCGCGCATCAAATGCAATCCGAACCTCTTCGGGAGACCCAAACACCTTCCCCTCGCCCTTGGCACCCAATCGTTCCTTGGTCAGCCAGTAGCAACCTAACACCATATCCTGCGACGGCACCGCAATCGGTTTCCCGTTTGCCGGTGAGAGAATATTATTGATCGACATCATCAGAACCCGTGCTTCAACCTGTGCCTCGACCGATAAGGGCACGTGCACCGCCATCTGATCTCCGTCAAAGTCAGCATTGAACGCGGCGCAGACGAGCGGGTGCAATCGGATGGCTTTGCCTTCGACCAATACAGGATCAAAGGCTTGGATGCCCAACCGGTGAAGTGTCGGCGCACGATTCAGCAACACCGGATGCTCTCGAATCACTTCATCCAGGACATCCCAAACCTCGGGTCGCTCCTTTTCAACCAGCCGCTTCGCGCTCTTAATGGTGGTAGCCGCTCCCCTTGCTTCCAGTTTGTGGAAGATGAACGGCTTGAACAGCTCCAGCGCCATTTTCTTAGGCAAGCCACATTGATGGAGGCGCAGCTCTGGACCGACGACAATGACCGTACGGCCGGAGTAATCAACACGTTTCCCCAAGAGGTTCTGCCGAAACCGGCCCTGCTTCCCCTTCAACATATCGCTCAACGATTTTAGCGGACGCTTGTTGGGTCCACGAATAGCGCGTCCACGACGACCGTTATCGAAAAGCGCATCCACAGCCTCTTGCAGCATCCGCATCTCATTCCGGATGATGACCCCCGGAGCCTTCAGCTCCATCAATCGCTTGAGACGATTATTTCGATTGATCACACGACGGTAGAGGTCGTTCAGATCAGACGTGGCAAACCGCCCGCCATCGAGCGGAACCAAGGGACGTAACTCCGGAGGGAGGACCGGAATCACATCCATGATCATCCACTCCGGCTTATTCCCAGACTTACGGAACGCCTCCAACACTTTCAAGCGTTTGGCGTATTTCTTCTTCATCGCAGCCGAGGTCGACGCTTTGGCTTTTACTTGTAGATCATCCCACAACGCATTAATATCGATCTTTCTCAGCAGATCGCGAATGGCTTCAGCACCGATTCCGACCTTGAATCCGCTTGCGCCAAACTCCGAGATGAGCGTGCGGAGCTTGTCTTCCGGAACCAATTCCTTTTCCGAAAGGTCGGTTGAGCCTGGATCCACGCACACGTAGCTTTCAAAGTAGAGAATCTTCTCCAATTGCTTGAGACTCATGTCAAGCAAGGTCCCAATCCGACTCGGGACTCCCTTCAAAAACCAAATATGCGCAACGGGCGCAGCGAGCTCGATATGCCCCATACGCTCTCGACGAACCTTTGATTGAATGACCTCGACACCACACTTATCGCAGACGATCCCACGGTGTTTCATGCGTTTATACTTACCGCAATTGCACTCCCAGTCTTTAGTGGGACCGAAAATCTTGGCACAGAACAGCCCATCTTTTTCCGGCTTGAATGAACGATAATTGATCGTCTCCGGCTTCTTGACTTCGCCATATGACCACGAGCGGATTTTCTCGGGCGATGCAATGCGAATGCGCATCGAATCAAACGACACGGAATCCCGCTGTTTCTCAAACAATGTATATACGCCTTCCAAGGTAATGACCTCCTCTGATGCCGGTTTTCCTCCGACACACAAGCGGTTAGTCTTGCGATTTAACCAACTCTACATCGAGTCCCAAGCTTTGTAACTCCTTGACCAGCACATTGAACGACTCAGGTAAGCCTGGCTCAAGGAATGGTTCGCCTTTGACAATCGCTTCATACATGCGTGATCGACCCGGTACATCGTCAGATTTGACAGTAAGAAACTCTTGCAGAGTCGACGCAGCACCATAGGCTTGGAGCGCCCAAACTTCCATTTCCCCTAAGCGCTGTCCCCCAAACTGAGCTTTGCCGCCTAGTGGCTGTTGGGTGACCAGAGAATATGGGCCGATGGATCGGGCGTGGATCTTGTCGTCCACCAGATGGTGAAGCTTAAGGACATACATATACCCAACGGTGACCGGGCTACTGAACGACTCACCCGTTTTACCGTCGATGAGCTGAGACTGGCCGCTCATCGGCAACTTCGCCTTCTTGAGCAGATCCTTGATCTCCTTCTCAGCTGCTCCATCGAACACCGGGCTCGCCACCTTGATGCCAAGTGCTTTCGCCGCCCACCCAAGGTGAGTCTCGAGGATTTGGCCCACGTTCATACGAGATGGCACGCCGAGTGGATTCAGGACGATCTCAACCGGAGTTCCATCTGGCAAATAGGGCATATCCTCTTCCGGCAGGACCCTCGATACGACACCCTTGTTCCCATGTCGACCGGCCATCTTGTCGCCGACTTGGATCTTGCGCTTCATCGCGATGTACACTTTGACAAGCTTGATGACACCCGGAGGGAGCTCATCACCACGCTTTAAGCGGCCAACTTTCTCATCATACAACGTCTGGAGAATTTCAATCTGCTCCTTCGCCCTCCGCTCGACGTCTTCCAGCTCCTTTTGCTCATCAGGATCACTGAGAATAATGTAGCGTACGGTATCGTCAGGCAATCGACGGAGAATCTCAGCCGTCAACTTCCCCTTCTTTTTCAGGATGACATCACCGCTCTCCGGATCCATGAGATCACGACCCACCACCTTGCCAAGCAACAACTTGCGTATCTTCTTCGTCTTTTCTTCATCGATGATCCGCAGCTCTTCGTGGTGATCCCGCTGCAACTTCATCTGATCATCGGTCTCGATGCTTTTCGAGCGCTCGTCTTTATCCAAGCCTTTACGCGAAAATATCTTCACATCAACCACGATACCTTCCACTCCAGGAGGGACGGTCAGCGACGTATCCTTTACATCACCGGCCTTTTCACCGAAGATCGCACGGAGCAACTTTTCTTCAGGCGTCAGCTGGGTTTCCCCTTTGGGGGTCACCTTGCCAACCAGAATATCACCGGGCTTCACTTCAGCTCCGACACGGATAATGCCACTCTCATCCAAATTCCGCAGCGCCTCTTCGCCGACATTGGGAATATCCCGGGTGACATCCTCTTTGCCCAACTTGGTATCCCGAGCTTCTACTTCGAACTCTTCGATGTGGATCGAGGTGAACGCATCTTCGCGGACTAATTTTTCACTGAGCAGGATGGCATCCTCGAAGTTGTAACCACCCCAGGGCATAAATGCTACGAGCACATTCTTACCCAGTGCGAGCTCGCCATGATCTATAGCCGGTCCATCGCCAAGCACTTGCCCCTTCTTGACCGGTTGCCCTATCCCAACCACAGGAGTCTGTGTAATACAGGTATTTTGATTGGAGCGCTGGAACTTGATGAGGTCGTACACGTCGAGTCCGGAATCTTTTCCCTTCTTGCCGTCTTTCGCATCAGCCCGCACCACGATCCGAGTCGCATCGACACTCTCGACAACGCCGGCCCGGCGGGCTTGGATGACGTATCCCGAGTCTCGGGCCACCACAGCTTCCATCCCGGTCCCGACCAAAGGCGACTCGGAAGTCAGCAATGGAACAGCCTGGCGCTGCATATTGGAACCCATCAAGGCGCGGTTGGCATCGTCATGCTCCAAGAACGGCACGAGAGCGGTCGCTACACTCACGACTTGCTTCGGCGAGACATCCATATAGTCGATTCGATCCGGAGTCGCCATGACAAAGTCTCCGCCATGACGACATGAAACCGTTTCCGACACCAATCTCCCCGACCCATCTAGTTTTGAATTGGCCTGAGCGATGATATACTTGTCACCTTCAATAGCCGAAAGAAATTCGATCTCGTCGGTCACTCGACCCTTCGAGACCTTCCGGTATGGCGCCTCGATGAACCCGAACTGATTGATCCGTGCATAGGTTGCCAGAGATGTAATCAAGCCAATATTCGGACCTTCCGGTGTTTCGATCGGACAAATTCGGCTGTAATGAGACGGATGCACATCTCGAACTTCAAACCCGGCCCGCTCCCTCGTGAGTCCGCCTGGACCCAGCGCTGAAAGCCTCCGCTTATGCGTGATTTCAGCTAAAGGATTCGTTTGGTCCATAAACTGAGAAAGCTGACTACTGCTGAAGAACTCCTTCACGGCCGCAACGACCGGCTTGGCGTTGATAAGATCGTGCGGGAGTACGGTTTCCATATCGAGGAGATTCATGCGCTCCTTGATACTTCGCTCCATCCGAACCAACCCCAGCCGAAATTGATTCTCAAGCAATTCTCCCACGGACCGGACACGACGATTGCCCAAGTGGTCAATGTCGTCGATTTCGCCTTTTCCGATCTTGAGATTGACGATGTAACGGATGACTTCCACGATATCCTGGGCCGTCAGGGTCCGCTGCTCGAGAGGTAGGTCTAATCCGAGTTTCTTATTGAGCTTCAGCCGGCCGACCGGCGACAAATCATAGCGCTTGGAGTTCAAAAACAAATTATCGAACAAAGCCCGGGCCGTGTCGACGGAAGGGGTCTCACCGGGACGAAGGCGACGATAGATTTCAACCATCGCTTCTTCCTTTGACCCGATCTTATCCAGCTCCAAGGTATCAAGAATCACCGGTGTCGCCGTGGCCATATCAAGATAGATCACCTTGAATTCTTCAACATCGCTCTCGGCAATCTGCTCGACAATTTCTGCAGTCAACCGCTGATTCTTCTCCGCGAGCTTCTCTTTCTTCGAATCGACCAATTCCGTGAGAATGGCGCGCCCCACCAACTCAGTGGGCAGCATAGGAATTTCCTTCACTCCTGCCGCTTTCAGCTTGGCAATAACACCCTTGGTCAGCCTGGTACCTTCCCGCGCCAACGGTTCCTTGCTATTTTTATCCGTCACCTCAACCGTGCATCGAAGCCCATGGTGAATTTCCGGATCAAGCTTACGGAACATCTTCCCCTTCGACACTCGAATTTCTTCGACAGGGTAATACATCTTGAGCAAGTCGTCGCTCGAGAATGCGAACGCTTTCAGCAAAATGGTAGCCGGCATTTTCCGACGGCGATCGATGCGGACATAGAGAATGTCTCTGGCATCAAATCCGAAGTCGAGCCACGACCCTCGATAGGGAATAATTCGCGCGGAGTACAACACCTTGCCGCTCGCATGGGTTCGACCTTTATCATGCGTAAAGGAAGCACCTGGTGATCGATGCAGCTGACTGACGACAACTCGTTCAGTCCCGTTGACAATGAAGGTCCCTCGCTCGGTCATGAGCGGCAGTTCGCCGACATAGACCTCTTGCTCACGCACATCGAGCACTTTTTTACGAGGACCTTTATCCTCCTTATCAAACACCACCAGACGGACACGCAATTTGAGCGGAACAGCGAAGGTCATCCCCTGCTCGAGACATTCACGTTCGTCGTATTTCGGCGTGCCTAGCGTGTAACTCGAAAACTCAAGCATGGCGGTATTGTTGTAGTCTGGAATGGGGAAGACACTGGCCAACGCCGCCTGCAATCCATGATCTTTTCGACGCTCAGGCTCCGCCTCAAGCTGTAAGAATTCTTCATAGGAACGCTTCTGAATCTCGATCAGATCTGGGATATCGATGTTCGTGCGGATGCGAGAATAATCTTTTCGCTCGACGAACTCCTGCAGAGTCGTTTCAGACATTCCTCCCCCTCCACGCTGGTTGGCGGTGAATAGCGCCGGTCAAAACAGGATGACGTGGGCGAGAAACACGCCCCCATCAACCAACGAATGACCTACGACTATGACGAATTCCTTGCCTACTTGACTTCGACCTTTGCACCGCTTTCTTCGAGCTTTTTCTTTATCGCGTCGGCCTCTTCCTTGGTCACGCCAGTCTTGACTGGCTTCGGCGCTCCCTCGACAAGATCCTTTGCTTCCTTGAGTCCTAGACTCGTCAGCTCTCTCACTACTTTAATGATTTGAATTTTCTTATCGGCTGGCGCGGACGCGAGAACGACATCAAACGCCGTCTTTTCCTCAGCAGGGGCTGCAGCTCCACCTCCTCCACCCGGCGCCGCAGCAATCGCAACCGGAGCTGCTGCCGTCACACCAAAGCGAGTCTCCAAACCCTTCACCAGTTCGGCGAGATCCAGCACACTCATGCTTTCGATCGCCTTAATCAATTCCTCTTGTGACAATTTTCCCTCTGTAGCTGGCATGTCCCCTTCTCCTTTCCGTTTATCCTGAATGGCTGCAATGACTCGTACAAACTTCGACAAGACTGCATTCAACGTATACACGACTCCACGAATCGGCCCCTGCATGGCCGAAAGCAACATGGCAACAAGCACTTCTTTTTGAGGCAGTTTCGCAACGGCCGTCAGTTCATCGGGCTGGAGAATCTTGCCCTCCAGCACGCCGGCCGTCATCCGAATCTTCTCTTCACGCTTTTCTGCTCCGATAAAATCTCTTAAAATCTTTGTCGGCAGCACAGGGTCATCATACCCAATGACAACACCGGTCGGACCTTTTAGATGCGCCTTGAGCCCGGCCAATACCGTCCCCTCTGCAGCACGAGCTGCAAGGGTATTTTTGATGATTCGATATTCAGCCTTGACTCCACGGAGTTGCTTGCGCAACTCCGTAACTTGATTGACTGGAAGTCCGACGCATTCCGTCAAGATAGCCAGACGCGCGCGACCAAACTTTTCAGCCAATTCCGCTATTGCCGTAACCTTCGCTTCCTTCTTCATCGCTCTCCCTCTTCGAAAAATCGCCAATCGTCAATCGAGAAACACAATATCATCCGATTTTCACATGATGACAAATGGCGTTCGATTAGCTCCATTGCTTTGTCAGTGCGACAGTGTCTAATTTCACACCCGGACCCATCGTACTCGAAATCGTGGCACTCTTGAGATAACGCCCTTTGCACGAGGCTGGCTTTGCCTTGATGACGGACTCAATGATCGCGGACGCATTGTCGTACAGCTTCGTTGGGTCGAAGGACACCTTGCCGACTGGCACGTGCACGATACCAGCTTTTTCAACCTTAAACTCAACACGTCCTTTCCTGATATCCGCGACAGCTTTTCCAACTTCGAAGGTGACGGTACCCGTCTTAGGATTCGGCATCAGACCCCGAGGCCCAAGCACCTTACCGAGCTTTCCAACCGACGCCATCAAGTCCGGAGTAGAAATCGCGCAGTCGAAATCCATCCATCCGCCCTTAATTTTCTCCATCAAGTCATCCGACCCCACATAGTCGGCTCCTGCTTGCCGCGCTTCTTGCTCCTTTTCACCCTTCGCAAAGACGAGGACACGGACCTTTTTCCCCGTCCCATGAGGAAGCGAGGCCGTTCCTCGAACCAACTGATCCGAGCGCTTCGGATCGATTCCCAGCCTGAGCGCCAGATCGACCGATTCATCAAACTTGACAAAGGCTGACTTCTTCACCGTTTCGACGGCTTCACGCAATCCATAGCCACGCGGCTCCACGTTCTTGATCGCCGCATTCATTTTTTTCCCCATGCCTGCCGCTCCTTCGTTCCCGAAATTATCCTTGAATGACGACTCCCATACTGCGAGCAGTCCCCTCAATGATCTTGGCCGCGCCATCTACATCAGCCGCGTTCAAATCGCCCATCTTCTTGCGCGCAATCTCGTTCAACTGCTGTCTGGTGATCTTTCCCACCTTATCTTTTTGGGGCACGCCAGAACCTTTAATAATGCCCGCAGCCTTCTTCAGGAGGTCCGACGCAGGGGGCGTCTTCATGATGAAGCTAAACGTGCGATCTTTGTAGACCGTGATGACGACGGGGATAATGCTATCCCCCTCCTTCTGAGTCTTGGCATTAAACTGTTTACAAAATTCCATAATGTTGACGCCGTGCTGACCCAACGAAGGGCCGACAGGAGGGGCTGGATTGGCCTTCCCGGCCGGAATTTGCAACTTGATCTGCGCCGAAACTTCTTTCGCCATGTCGTTCTCTTTCTCCTTACACGACCGGTAATCAGCACGTAGCCGTCAATCGTGACTCCAAATCGGACGGCAACCGATCGGCTTATATCCGTTCAACTTGTAAAAACCCTAATTCAACCGGAGTCGACCGACCAAAGATGCTCACCATCACCTTCAGCCGACTGTGGTCTTGATCGACTTCATCTACCACGCCATTAAACCCAAGGAAGGGGCCATCGATGATGCGAACGTTGTCACTTTTGATGAATTTGATCTGTTCTCGAGGCTCAGCCTGACCCGCATCAACTTGCTTGAGCAACGATTCCACTTCCTCGTTAGTGAGCGGGATTGGGACCGTACCTCCCCCTACAAATCCTGTCACCTTCGGAGTCTCCTTGATCATCTGCAAGGTCTCATCCTCTAATGGCGACTCCAACTCGATGAGAACGTAACCCGGGAAAAACTTTCGCCGTGAAGTCCGTCGCTTACCGTCTTTAATTTCGATCACATCCTCTGTTGGAACGAGCACTTGTCCGACCTTTTCAACAAGTCCCATTTGATTCGCCCGTTCCATCAGGCTGGTCTTCACCCGCCCCTCAAAACCCGCGTACGTATGGATGACGTACCAGTTCTTTGTCATGCACCACCCTCAGACTTCGATGAACTGCCGATGAACCTGTCTCTTCTTGCTAGATTCAAATGAGCTTGCCGACCAACCATGAAAGGAATGAGTCGACGACGGACAAATACACCGACATCAAGATACAAAACACAATGACCACCGCCGTTGACCCGACAGTTTCCCCACGGCTTGGAAACGAAACTTTTTTGAGTTCCGCCCGTACATCGGTCATAAACAATCGAATCGAATCGGTCATGCGTTTGAACATCGAAGCTCCGTCTTTTACCTAGATGCTTCTAACTTCTTTAGAAACTCGCAGTTGCGGGCCAACCATTAGTCTACGCAACGCGATTACAGCCGCCTCAAACCCCAACTCAGCCCCCGAGATGAACTTCCCACGCTTACCCAAAATCATCGAATAGCAGCCAGCACTAGCAAGACACTCCAGACCAAAACATCACTTACGGCGCTTATCCGTCGGCCCTGCCTGATTGTGAGGCCAACGGCACGAGCAAGCTTTTCATTCAAGCCCTACTCCCAGCGTCGCCTTATCCGTCTGCTAAGAACCATCCGATAGCAGACGGTACGAGCAAGCTTGGGGTGGCAGGGGCACTAGGATTTGAACCCAGACTCTCGGTTTTGGAGACCGATGTGCTACCATTAACACCATGCCCCTCCCCGAACGGTGCCAAGCGCCTGAGCTAGCGACCTCCATACTGACTCAGCACGTTACTTCACTTCCTTATGAGGCGCGTGCTTTCGGCAGAACTTGCAGAACTTGTTTCGCTCCAACCGATCCGGATCGTTCTTCTTGTTTTTCATGGTCGAGTAATTCCGCTGTTTGCAGAGCGTACACGCCATGTCGATAATTTCACGCATCTCTTTCTCCTTGAGACAAGCTGACAGGACCGCCTACGAGCAAGCACAGAAAATCTCGCGTCAGCCTGCCCCCGTCTGCCTGTTTGCTTCGCTATGCCAGGATTTCCGTCACGACCCCTGAACCCACCGTCTTGCCACCTTCCCGCACGGCAAACCGCAACCCCTGATCCATCGCGATCGGACTGATCAACTCGCCCGTCACACTCACGTTGTCCCCCGGCATCACCATCTCAACCCCCGGATTCAACTGCACGACCCCGGTCACATCCGTCGTCCGGAAGTAGAAT
>JBGSIO010000123.1:0-47126 GCA_041742455.1 Nitrospira sp.
CCACTTGCGCCTTAAAGGTCGCCCCGTGATTCCGTCTCGTTCTCTTCATCGCCTCGCTCCTTTGTGTCGCCACCTTCCGGTGGCGTTGGTGAAGCCAGGCTACCACTTATCACACTGTCCGAATTTCTGGAGCCCCCTCTGCCATTCCCAATCGTACATATATCTGAGCATGCTGGGTGGTCCGTATTGCACTAATTTTGCCTTTACTGATTGGCGCATACCGGCGAGGCTTATGTCGGGGCAATCTACTATTGCAGCTACCTCGGCTTCAAAAACGTCCACTACCGATCCAAGCATAAATTGATCGTAGGATCTACCGAGCCACGCAATCTGAGAAAAACTTCTCAGGAATTCAATTCGTAAAGCACCTATTCTCAAGTCAGAGTGTCTGATCAGCTCTATAAAATGATGTAGGCAAAGTATGGGTATCCAATTGGCTTCGAAAAGCGCTCTCTGAACATCACGCGCTGAATCTCGCAGCTTAGGGTCTGAAGCAGAAGCATCGTGAGACCACGATGCAAGTATGGAGGAATCTACTGCGACGAACCTTGGGAATATAAGAACCATATTGGGCGCCACACCCAGGGCATTAGAGCTAGTTTGAGGTGCGAAGCATAGTGCATCGTTTCAGATTTGGTCAATTCCCAGCCATATCTAAGTGCCATCCTGTCTCACCAACTCTCAAGAAGAGGTCAAAATAATTGAGTGAAAGAATCTTTCAAGGTACACGTATAGAGCATACGCTCACACCTCGCCCGTGCCTCTATCGCTTCCTTCTGTTGGGGTCAAAACATGGGGTCGGATCTTGAATTGTGCATGGCGAGACCTCAATCTCTCGCTGCCTACCGTGGACATCGACGCAAGGTACGCCGAGCCGACCATCGTCGAAATAGGTCTATCATGCGAGAGGGTCGGTCTTTAAGGGTAAAGATGCCAAGGCTCCCAATGCGCCGCTCGGGTATTGCCCGGTCGGCCTGCTATACTCGTCTCACCAGGGCGGAGACAAGCCATGATGACACCTCGCATTGAGATTAATCCCAAAGTGATGCTGCGCAAGCCCGTTATTCGTGGCACGCGCATTCCTGTTGAGTTAATTCTCCGAAAGCCAGGAGAAGGTGCGACCGAAACTGATCTGCTTGATGCCTATCCCAGCCTGACTAAAGCCGATATTCAAGCCGTTTTACCGCTACATCGCAATCGACTTTGATTTTCCCTGCAGGCTCTCGCATCTCGGCTGCATCATGCCAGGCCTGCATCCGTAGCAGCACGTCCATGCTGCGATGAAAGGCTTCTCCATACGCAACACTAATTCAGGCATGAGCGAGGAGCTTTCGTTCAGCAATTCGGACAGCCTGGCTCGCTGATAGTTTTCCAAATCTGAGCAGTGCCGATACTTCTTTCTAAGGTATTGATGTATATATAATTTTCAATCATTGTCTACTTTGTCTAAAATAGATATAATGGACATGCGAGGTGACAACCATGCGATACGTCTCAGCAAGCGATGCGAAGCAGAAGCTGGCGGCGATCCTGGATGCGGCGCAACGTGAGCCCGTAATGATCCGTCGCCAGAAACGGGATGTGGCTGTGCTGCTCTCGGCTCAAGAGTATGAGCGGGTGTGCGCCATAAACCGAGAAGAGTTTCTACGGTTTTCAGATCGGGTGAGTAAGAAGGCCAACGCGCAGGGGCTGACGGAAAACAAGCTCCACGAGATTCTGGCCGATGAAGGCTAGACGGCGAGTGGTGCTGGATACCAACACCCTTATCAGCGGCGTGCTCCTGAGCGACTCCGTGCCAGGACAAGCGGTGCGAAAGGCGATTACCGAAGACCTCCTCGTGATGTCTGAGGACAGCCTGTATGAACTGGCGGATGTGTTGTCGCGCAAGAAATTCGACCGCTATCTCCGTGTAGAAGATCGGGAAGAATTCGTACGGCTTGTGCTACGGGTGGCCGAAATTGTGCCGATTGTGACTGCGGTACATGAATGCCGAGACAAATCAGACAACCGGATTTTAGAGGTTGCAGTCAACGGCAATGCGGCGCTGATTGTCAGCGGTGATCAAGATCTGCTAACGCTCAATCCCTTCCGAGGCATTCCCGTGTTGAAGCCCGGAGAGTATGCTCGGGATACCCATGATACCGATGACACCACCCCTACGTCCAAGGAACTTGAGTAAAGCTTCCACCGAAGCCTTGGTCTCAGCCAGCCCTTTAGGATGGCGTCGGTAGCACCCCGGCCATCTATCCACTGAAAGACACACATGGATGCAAGCTTTTGGCACAACCGCTGGCACACGAACCAGACCGGATGGCACGAGCCTGCTGGCAACCCGCTGCTGATCGCGCACTTCCCTTCGCTGAACGTGCCTCCGGGCAGTCGAGTGTTCGTACCGCTCTGCGGCAAGTCGCTGGATCTCGGCTGGCTCCTGTCTCACGGCTATGATGTCGCCGGGGTGGAACTCAGCGATCTGGCTGTGACGCAGCTGTTTGCCGAGCTTAGGATAGAACCGATTATCTCGGCGGTTGGGAAACTTAGGCTCTTTCAAGGAGATAAGATCGACATCTTCGTGGGCGATCTCTTTGACCTGTCCCGCGAGATCCTGGGTCCCATCGATGCGGTCTATGACCGAGCCGCGTTGGTCGCCCTACCGGAGCCCATACGGGCACGGTACACGGAGCATCTCAAGGCCATCACCGCATTGGCTCCCCAGCTTGTCATCGGCTATGAGTACGACCAAACCATCGTGCCAGGGCCTCCATTTTCCGTCACTCCCGAGGAACTCCATCGCCACTACAGCGATAGTTACACTCTCACGCTGTTGACCCGTATGGAAGTCCCTGGTGGACTCAAGGGCAAGTGCCCTGCAGTGGAACATGTTTGGAGATTGAACACACGGCCAGGCTAACTCATCAACCAGGTCCAGGCATGCTCATTGACTTATTGCCAACTGCTTCGCGTTTTTCGGCAATGTTCCGACATACTACGCCGCCATGACCTGCGGGTAGATGAGCGCCAGAGTGTCGCGCAGCTGTGCGCGGACATCGGTCAGTAATGCCGGGAGGTTGGTTAGGATAAACCCGGTGGCGGTGATCGCATGGAGACTAAACGGTAACAGGGCAGGGCGCCGGCTTGGCTCGAGTTCTTCATGGTCGGCGACGACACCGGCCAGATGAACGATGGACGCATGGAGAGCGAATTCGCCGGCATCCTTGGGACTCAGTTGACAGCGGATGGCCTGTTCAATATACAGGGGCATCTCCCAAGACCGGATGAGTTCAGCGCCTACTTCAGCGAAATCACAGCCGATGTTGGACTGCTCCACCTCGGCCAGTGAGGCTTCGAGGTACCCTGCTTCAATCAGAGCGGACTGAGCCCGCTGCGGGACAGTTTGATAGAGGACGAAGTGGCCGATGTCGCGTAGTAACCCTTCGACAAAACAGCACTCACTGTTGTCGACACCACACGACGTTGCCATCCTTTGGGCTACCAACGCACAGAATAGGCTCTTGCGCCAGAATCTAGCCGCATCCATGAATTGAGGCAGCATCCCAGAAAAAGTCTGGCCGATCGTGGTCGCAGCAACGAGGTTCTTCACGGCCTCGACACCAATCAGGTTGACCGCACGGGAAATGGTGTCGACCTGTTTGGTTGCCCCATAAGCAGGGCTGTTTGCAATACGCAGCAGCCTCGCCGAGATGGCCGGGTCCAACTTCAGGATGTTGGCACGCTCCTCCATTGACGAATTGGGGTCGTCCACGACATCCCGCACATGGGAGTACAGCTCCGACAATGTAAAGACAGAGGCACAAGACTGGACCAGTTCGCTCGCCAATGGCATGGTGCACAACCCTCCCAGCTATCTGTCTATAGATAGACGCCCGCTCTTTATTTTATCAGGCACGAGTGGCCAGAACCGTTTGTACCTTCAAATAAAATGTCTAAATCTCCCCTCCTTCAGTGTAGCCGATTCGCGATATCCTGCAAGGATCGGATCGTTACTCAGCAGGTCGACATGGCTGCACAAGAGATGGCACACTTGACATACACGATATCCGCTTCTCTGATAACGTCGTTCTTGCCTTCCAGTCGGAATCGCCCACTCTTTTTCACCGTGGCCTCAAGCATTCCTAAGCCCAGGGGCAAATCGAGTCTTCCCTTTGACACGTGCACATCTTAGAGTAGGGTAACAACCGCTGGAACAAACGTCAGACCAAATGCTCACCCTATGGTGAGAGAAGATTCTACTCGTTCGAAAGGCTCTTTCGAACCACGAGAACCCGTTGATCACCAAACGACTTATGGCTAAGACAATTCGTCATTGGCAATATCTGGTCACCACAATTCTGATCGCTCCCATCCACCCCTAGCCCCAATGATGTCTCCGCTCACATTCATCCTATCTCTCTGGATGTCGACAGCAAGCATCGTACTGGTCATTCTGTCCCTGTATCGTATAGAGGACAAACCAGATGGGTTGTCGCTCTTGGGATATTCCGACGGAAAATTATTGATCCTCGCCGCGCTCGCCCTCTTGTGTAGCTGTGCCATGGCTGTCCGTTATGCTATTAGGCTCAGGAAGAGGGGGAAATACCCTTTTCGAATAGCCCTCATCTGGAATGTCCTACCGCTGTTTCTTGCAGTCGCTGTTCTAGAGACCACCCTGAGACTGATCGCCATAGAGACTCCCTCGGGAACCATATTGCTGGGAGAGCCGTTACTTCCACAGAGTCTAAAGGCCGTGGTGGACAATTACCGGATTGATACCTTTCTCTCTTACGATCAGACACTCGGGTGGATCGTCAGACCAAATCTGAGCACGACTGACGGATTGTATTACACGAGCGTTGAAGGACTACGAACCTCGAAGGCTGGCCACAAAATCAAGGCACCGCACGCGACTTGTCGAATCGCTCTTGTCGGGGACTCTCACACGTTTGGCGAAGAACTCAAGTCTGAAGAAACCTGGGGCTATCTCCTTCAGAAGCACCTACCGGAGTGCCAGATCCTCAACTTTGGAGTAGGAGGATATAGCCTAGGGCAGATGTATTTGCGATACCTGCGTGATGTTCGTCCGTGGCATCCGACTGTCGTGCTATTTGCTTTGTCGAGCAACACTGCGGGGAGAACGATGGGCGTGTACGGCCTGACCCGACTGTTTCCCGGAATACCGTGGGCACAACCGAGATTCCTATTGAGGGATGATGAACCGACACCGATCAATATCCCGCTGCCGCCATTGAAAGAGATCGCAGAGTCCCAATGGATCAGCGAACTTCCGTATATTGATTACGATTGGGCCTTCGCGCCTGGCCGATGGGAGCTGCGACGATGGCGCTATTTTTACCACTCTTATCTCTTCCGTTTATATGCGACCCGATACCCCGTTTGGCGACGCCAACAGAACGGAGATTCGCTCGAAGTTCTTAATCACGCTTTATTCCGTGCCTTTCTTCAAGCGGTTGAGTCCAACAAATCCATCCCGGTGATTCTTTATCTTCCCGACAAGACCGACGATAGAAACCTGGGAAAGGAAACTCCAAGCTTGATCGTCCTCCGCTCGTCCGGGGTTGATTATCTTGATTTACGTCCCTGCCTCCACAATGTCCCTCACGAGGACCGATTTATCCCACAGGGAGATCACTACTCAATGCAGAGCAGCCAGGCGATCGCGGCTTGTGTAGGAGACCGCGTATCTTCTTTATACCTACAGGTGAAGCAGAGAGATGGAGAGCGCTCTTCTAACAGATAGCTGTTCTGAGAAGTGACCTCCTAGCCAACCCCCTGTCGGAAAACCATAGTCACTCCACGAAAATACAGTGATCCATATGGGAAGGGCTCAGATCCAGAGGTCGAAAGAGCATAATCAGGCTGGCACCCTTTGCAGATCGTCTTCTGGGTGTGTTTCTGAAGAACTATGCAGCCATGGCGGGAGGGTAGATCAGCGCGAGAGTATCTTGTAGTTGCGCATGGGTCTCTATGAGCAGCGCCGAGAGGCTGGGTGCCTTAAACTGCGTGGTGGTGAAGGCGAAGGGGTCAAACGGCAGGACCTCATGGTGGCGGTTCGGCTCGAGTTCTTCGTGATCGGCGACAGCGCCGGCTATATGAACAATCACGCGTGGAGAGCACAATCGCCAGCCTCGCTTGGGCTAAGTTGGTAACGGACGGCCTGCTCAATCTGTACAGGCATGCCCCATGCGTGAATGAGTTCGGCACCCACTTCAGCAAAATCGCACCCGATGTTGGACTGCTCTACCTCGGCCAGTGAGTTGTCGAGGTAATCCGCCTCGATGAGCGCAGATTGGGCCCTCTGCGGGACGGTCTGATACAGGACGAAGTGGCCGATGTCGCGCAACAGGCCTTCGATGAAGAAGCGTTCGCTGTCGTCGATGCCACAAGACTTGGCAGTCTTCCCGGCGAGCAAGGCACAGAACACGCTTTCAACGGGCAGAACTGTAGAACGGAGTGGATCAGTGGAGACACGGAAAAAGGCAGGAAGATTCTCGACAGGCGACTCAGGGCTTACTGCCAACTGCCACATTGAGCGTTCCATCGCTCATCACTCGAACATGCAGCGCATCAACATCGGCGAATACGGCGACGCCTTGCATCGACGTCACGGCCCCCTGCATTGAGACGGTGGGACTCAGTGTTCGATTCAGTCCGGTCTTCAGAAGATCACGTAATCGGTCGGTCATCGGTGTCACTCCGAACACGATTTCTGGGGTAATGGCCTCTCGGAGCGGCGCGTGATAGAACCAATCGGGGACCGCTGTCTGCAGCAGATGGGTGGTCTTGGGATCATAGCGAAGACCACCGAGATAGACAGTCTGTGTCATCGCATTGATCTCCGGTTTCCCAATCAAATACACGTGACCGCGCGCGTCTCCTGTAAAATCAACACGCAAAAGCACTTGGTTGGCCCCCAAGCCTGAAATCGCGGCGCCTGTCATCTGAATGAAGTTACCTTTATTGACGACGCGTTTCCCTCTGAGTCGGTTCGAAAGCGACTTCGAAAGCGTACTGTAGTCGACCTGGGTGTCGCTCAGAACGTGAAATCTATTGGAAGCCGACCGTGTTCCTGAATAGTCTTCTTGGACATCTGCTACGCCGCGAAATTCCGGGGAAACTGGTTCAGTTTCGATCTGAGGAAGTGTGGCGGATGTAGCAAATGGTTCAGCGCCATGGATGATTACCGGGTTGGCAGTAATCTGAAGGGTGTCATTCACCACGTGTCCATCCCCCGAAAATCCACCATGTTTCACCTTGTCGATATTGAACAGGAGCCAGACATCCGGTTCCAACTGGATAGGATTGCGCAGCGCCCTCCAGACCTCTTCCGCGTGAGATTTGACGGTCAGTGCATTGAGCTGTGAGACAGCCTTACTCAGTCCGCTTTTGACGTGATCCGAGAGTCTGGCATTGACGACTGGATACAGGTCCATATCTGCGATACGTACCCGGCACAAATCAATAGGATTCACCGTCACATCGCGCAGGGATGCCGACACGCCATAATTCGGCATCATCGCCATCGCGATGCTTCCCTTGAGCGTGGCTTGCTTAGGCCATTCACTGCCGTCGCCACACTGGGTAGGGGCATTACCGACCTGAGAATGGGGGTGCAAACCAATCTTATAGCGAAGAGGGGCGCTCAAAGAGAGCGATGCCCCAGAGAGATCAATGCCTTTCCACCAATCTTTGAGCGATAGCCCCCCATTCGACACACCAGGCTCGGCACCACCCATTTGCTGAGAACCAGATCGCTCGATGGAAAAGTCATCCCGCTCTGCGTAGTATTTGTACTCCACGCCTTTAGGATGCTTGATAAAGCTCCCCCAATGATCGAACTTCTTCGGGATCATGTTCTGATCGTTGACAGCTTGAAGAAAAGACGAAAGGTCCAGCTGCACCGGCACGCTGATGACGGAATCCGTGGTCCCGACGATTGGGCTTTCTATTGTCGAGAGTTTCTCCGGTGCCGGGGGGCGAACGACAAAATCGGTGTCGGAACAACTCGTCAAGGACAACAGGAACGACAAGGCGATAACGACACGGTGTCTTGAATTAGGAAGCATGGGGGGGTTCCTTTCCCATTCATTCAAAACCCTAGGTACACCCGAGGGGAAGTCACTCGACAGGGGATACCATACCAGAATCGAGCGTTGCAAAAACAGGAGTGTTTCCTCTTAACGAGTAGTCACCTATTCCACCCTTGCTCGCTAGAGTTGCGCGCCGCCGATTAATTCCGCTCGTTTCTCGTCCAACTCCCCCCAGCGCTTATAAAGCCGCTCAACCTCAGCCTGCGCGGCGTGCAGCGCGGCGTATCGTTCTTGAAGCACTTCGGCGGATGAGACGATCGTCGGATCGTTCACCCCTGCCTGGCAAGCCGCAGCCATCTTCTCCGCCGCAAGGATCTTCGCTTCAATCTGGTCCCATTCCTTCTGTTCGTTGTACGAGAAGCCTTTCCGCTTCTTAGAACTCGTCCTCGCACGGTCTCGTGGAGACGATGGCCTGTTTTCCTCCGAGGCCTTTTTCGACTGGGCCGCTTCCCATTGAGCATAATCAGCGAACCACTCGGCACGGCCCATCCCGTCCAACGCAAGGAGTCTGGTGGAGACACGGTCCAAGAGCCAGCGGTCGTGCGTCACCAGAACAAGGGCTCCGGCAAATTCTAACAAGCTGTCTTCCAGCACATCGAGCGTCGGGATGTCGAGGTCGTTCGTCGGCTCGTCGAGGATCAAGAGATCAGCGGGTTGCAGCATCAGCTGCGCGATCAGTAACCGAGCCTGTTCTCCACCGGAGAGGCGCGAGACCGGCAGATCCAGTTGCTCAGGGGCAAAGAGAAAGCGCTTGGCCCATGAGACGAGATGGACAGATCGATCCTGATAGACGACGGCATCGCCGCCGGCTGGAGCCAGAGCGCGGCGCAAGGTCGCTTGTTGGTCCAACGACTCACGATGTTGCTCGAAGGTCACCACTCGCAACCGATCGGCGCGCGTGATGGAGCCGCGATCCGGTTTTAGCGTACCGGCCAAGAGTTTCAGAAGCGTTGTTTTGCCACTGCCGTTGGGGCCAAGCAGGCCGATCCGTTCGCCCGGGCCTAACAACATATCGAGGTCGGATAGGATCGCCTTGCCGCCGAGTGATTTCTCAAGCCCCTTCGCAACCAACAATTGTTTGGATTTTCGTCCGGAGGCCGTGAAGTCAATCCCGGCCGACCCTTGCGGCCGTCGCGACTCCATATCCTGAAGCTCTTCGATGAGCCGCCCTGCCGAATCGATCCGAGCCTTGGCTTTAGTCGTGCGGGCTTTGGGCCCTCGCCTGAGCCATTCCACCTCACGCCGTACCCGATTAGCCAGCGACGACTGATAATCGGCCTGCGCCTGTAACGCCGCGTCGCGCTGCTCCAAGAACTCGCTATACCGACCATTCGCCTGAAAGACCCCGCTGGCATATCGGCGGTTTAATTCCCAAACCCTGGTGGTCACCGATTCCAAAAACTGCCGGTCGTGGCTGATGACAATGAAGGCATGGGGCTCGGCCTTCAAAAGACCTTCAAGCCAAAGGATGCCCTCGACATCCAGGTGGTTCGTCGGCTCATCCATAAGCAGCACGTCTGGTTCCAGCATCAGCGACCGCGCAATCGCGAGCCGCTTTCTCCATCCTCCCGACAACGTCGAAACCGCCTGGTCTGAACCGACAAATCCGCCGAGGCTAAGGGCCTTGGCTATTCGACCACCCTGCTCATGCGGATCAAACCCCTCATCGAGCAAAACCTGAGTCAATACGTCTTCGACTGAATGCTGCTCGCCAAATGAAGGCTCTTGGGGAACATAGCCGATGCGAACTTGCCGCCGCACCGATCGAGTGCCGCTGTCCGGTTGTTCGAGGCCGGCCAATATCTTGAGCAACGTGGACTTTCCAGAGCCGTTGGGTCCGATTAATCCGACATGATCGCCGTCGCAGAGTCCGATCGACAGACCGGTGAACAACGGTTTGACCCCGTAACTCTTCTCAAGCAACTCGCAACTGAGCAACATAGTCGGTGGCATAATCGGTGAGGGGTAGTGTACTCGATCTTGGGAGGCGAGCGGCGCTTTTTCTTCTGCTACGTTGACACACTCCCATAGGAACAGTAGCCTGTCATCGTCGATGACATCACGTCACACCGAGACAACAGAAAGGGGAACGTCGCCATGAAATCGTTTTGGAGCATCCTAAGCCTGTGTCTGCTCATTGCCGCCGCAGGCTGCGGCGGGAAAGCCGAGATCAAGGAAGACCGCCTTACCGTCGGCAAGGTGCAGGGCGAAATCAAAGTCGGGATGCCTGGTTCACAGGTGGCCGAACTGCTCGGGAGTCCCAATATCGTGACCACGGACGAGAAACGGCGCGAGGTCTGGATCTACGACAAGGTTTCCACCGATCGCGTGGATACGGCCAGCTCAACCTTTGCCAGCATCATCATTCTCGGCGCCACTTCGAGCGACAGTTCGAGCTCGCAGCGCCAACGGACCCTCACCATCATCATCAAGTACGACGAAGAGAAGAAGGTCCGGGACTTTGCCTACAACTACACCCAGTTCTGACCCGCCGGTGAGCCGGATCAGCACCATGGTTGGAAAGAGTAGACCTTTCGCCCCGATTCTAGCCCTTGCGTTGCTGAGCGGCTGCGTCACCCATACCGAACCGGCAGAGCTCTTCGCACTGACGCCGGACATACCGAAGAACCGGGCGATGCAGACCAGGATGTTCGAAACGCCGAATGAGCGGGAACTCCTCTCGGCCTCCGCCGCCGTACTCCAAGACTTGGGTTTTCAGGTCGAAGAAAGCCAGCGGGAAGTCGGCTTCTTGCGCGCGACAAAGGAACGTAGCGCTCGCGAGTATGGCCAATATGTCAGACAAGTGCTGGTGCTGATTTTCTCCCTCGGAAAGCTCATGCAGCCGGTGGACCTCCATCAAAAGATCGCCGCATCCCTCATCTCCCGTCCGCTGAATCCCGAAGCCACCCGGCAGGAGGTCCGCATTATGTTTTACCGAGTCGTCTGGAAGGGGGACGGACAAGTCGACAATCAATACATCCCGCCCGGTGAACAATATATGGAAATGATCCGGGACCCGGAAATCTATCAGCAATTTTTCGCCAAACTCTCCAAGGCCGTCTTCCTGGAGGCCCATCGAATCTGAGGACGTGGCATGAATAAATCTACGATGCACATTACTCTGCTCGGCACAAGCCTTCTGCTCGCCGGAACCCTCCTCCTACAGGGCTGCGCAGCACCGCAGCCCGCACCGGACTTACTGGCCCCAACCGAGGCACAGATGAAGATCCGAAGCCTTCAGACGAGAACCTTTGACCTCACGGACCGGAACGCGGCCATCCGTGGCGTCATCGCCTCGCTGCAGGACCTGGGTTTCATCATCGAGCGCGCCAACGAAGGACTTGGACTTGTGACCGCGGCGAGATTCGCCGAACCGAACTACTACGACGTCGTCACAATCACGGTGACAGTGCGGCAGGAGACGGCGGACAAGATGAGCTTCCGCGCCAACGCTATCTATAATAACAAGCCCATCGAAGACCCGAAGGTATATCAGAACTTCTTCGCTGCGCTGCAACGGGCCCTGTTTCTCTCTCAGGAGACAACACCCTCGTCATGACCCCCGATCGATCACCGAGTTCGCGAAGGCCTTTGCAAATGCTGCTGCCGACAGTGGTCGCCGGAGCAGCGCTGCTCACCGCCTGCTCGCCCTACGAAATGCGGCACGACAATCAATCGGATGCACGGACGCAGATCTGGTTATCCGAGGAGAGTCAGGTGAAGGTCCGAGCTGCGCAGACACGTGTGTTCGACACCAAAGACCGGCGGAAGATGCTCCAGGCAATCGTCATGACCTTGCAGGACCTGAACTGCAAGATCGACGTGCTCGACGAGGAATTAGGGATCGTATCTGCCAAGAAATATCTCGACCTCGAGCAACCGACTTTCCTTGATCCCTCCTATATCCTCTACCGTCCAGACACGCTCCTGTTTCTTACCAGAACTTACCGGGCGTGGGGCCCCTTCTACCACCGGAGCGACCTCGTGCGGCTGACCGTCACCGTCCGTGACCGCAACGAGTCGCAGCTCCTCATCCGCGCCAGCGCACAGTTCTATCTTCGCGCCGTCGAAGACCCTGTGCCCTATCAGCAGTTCTTTCGGACTCTGGAGCAAGCAATCTTCCTGGAAGGGCACACCGTCGAGTAACGAGTGGGAGGTGGGCCTACGGAAGTCTTATTTCATGTTTTGCAACTCGCTCATCGACTTTCTTCTCTTAACCTCCTATCATTTCCACTGATCACAGATCCCAGACCTCTGATTTGAACACGCCAACAGACATGCTGCCAAACGCGACAGCTCACTCCAACGATGGGAGGACGCCATGACTTTTACCCCTTCAACCTACGCGAATTTCGTCTCGGAGGACACCGCTGCCCGGGAGCGTCTGTTTCTGGAGTACATCGGCTGGCGCGAGGATTTCGACATTATTATCGTCGGCTCAGGGATCGGCGGCGGGGTGCTTGCGGATGACTTGGCTGACCGGCTTGGTTCGCAAAAGCGAATTCTCGTGCTGGAGGCCGGATCGTTCCTCTACCCCACCCATGTCTACAACATCTCCCGCGTCCCCAACAGCAGTTTAGCAAGACACTTCGGCTGCGATACGTTTTGGCAAGCCGGAAACAGTGGCGCGCAGAACTACATTGGTGAAAAGCCGCAGCTGAACTTCGGCGGCCGCTCGATCTTTTGGTCGGGATTGATCCCAAGTATCCAAGGCTGGGAGCTGGACTACTTTCCGTCGCGGGTTCGGCAAGACTTAGCAAGTGGACTGCTGGACCAGGCCGGGCAGACAATGAACGAGTCCACATCGATGGGAGCCACAGCTCAGGCCGTGGTCGGGCGCCTGCGTGAGTCCTCGCTCAACGCCGACTTCATCATCGAGGAAACTCCACGTGCCCTGCACCAGCCCTATTTGAAACCAGATGGTACGCCGAAGGACGAATTCTTCACCGAGGGCACCGGCGTGTTCAATACGGCTGAGCTCCTGGTGAACCAGGTTGGCCTCACGCCCGGGGTGAGCCACGGAGACGGGCCTGGCCTCCACATGCTCCTGAACCATTACGTCGAGGATGTGCAGAATCACGGTGGCCATCTGACGCTCGTCGCTCGCAATACTCGGACTGGGCAGGCCCGGTTCTTCATGGCCGGAAGGGTCGTCCTCGCCGCCGGGTCGATCGAAAGTCCGAAACTGCTTCGCCGCTCCAGCATGTTTCCATGGTTACCACAGCACGTGAAGGATCTGGTAGGCCGTGGACTCACGGATCACCCGACGTCGAACGAGGTCACGACGTTCGTGACGAACATCGGTAACGTCCCGTTGGGACAGGATGATCATGCCAAGATCGTCTTTTACTCCCGCGGCCTGCGTGACGCAAACAACGAGATCCGCTATCCGTTCAACATCGAGATAAACCTCAACCACGAGTACTGGCACCTGCGGGAGAACGACCCCGAAGCGGCACCTCCACCTCCGACCGGCGGAGCGGCCAGGATTGACGTCAAGTTCAGCTTCGGCAACTGCCTTGACGAGAACAACGAGGTCAAACCGGCCCCGCCATTTGGGCATGTGCCGGAGCTTGCGTTCAGGAACCAGAGCTGGGCTGATTATCTGGCTGGATCACGGTTCCCCGCCCTGGCCGGGTGGCAGAAGAATCCGCAGCAAATCTGGGACGTGCTCAATCAGGTGACCCTGCGAATTTTCTCACAGTTTCAGCTCAACAACCAACCGGCTCAGCCGGCCGACAATGCTCAGTACGGGCAAGGAGGCAAAGGGTTTGGCTGGGGCACGGTCCACCATGCGGTTGGCAGCTTGCGGATGCCCTATCGGCCACAGCTCGACGCGCCGTTTGCAGGCCATTCCGTGGTAGATGAAGACTTGCGCGTGCTCGGGACGGACCGGCTCTATGTGTGCGACATGTCGGTGATGCCGCTCAGCTCCGCGGCCAACCCGGTTCGCACCCTAGTCGGACTCGCCTTGCGGCTCTCGCGGCATCTTGACTGAGAGGCCTCGCAGCAGCGTGATAGGCGTTACGACGATTTCGGCTCCTCGAAAGCGCGGAGAATATCGGAGACGGAGAGGACTCCAATAATCGTGGCGTCCGCGGTCACAGGCAGATGCCGGATGCCGTGCTTCTTCATGAGCGATCTGGCCTCGGCCAACGATTCGTCTTCCTCGATCGTGACGAGTGACCGGCTCATGCAGGAGGCGATGTTTGTAGAATTGGGGTCAAGGCCCTTTGCAACCGCTCTGCGGGTGAGGTCCGATTCGGTGATGATCCCTATATAGCGGGATCCATCGTCCACAATCAGTGAGCCGATTTTGTGCTTCTGCAAGAGCTGCCCCGCTTGCTTGATCGTCGCTTCCTTATGGATACTCCGCACATCGTGCGACATGTAGTCTGAGACAAGTGTTTGCTCTGCCCCTTTGCCCTGCCTGGTTGCCTGCAACCGACGACGCAATGCGAGGTCAGCCAGGCAACTTTCCAGTACTTGTCGACGTTGATGAAGGCCTTCACGTTCGACATCGTGGGTTCCATTTTCCTGCGCTTCTTCCGGAAGGAGCGCCGACTCCCCCGTTTTCGCAAAGAAATAAGCCTCCGATTCATCGGACGCACCTCCGAACACCTGGCTGATCAGCTCTTCGGCGGCCTCGTCGAAATCTTCGAGCGAAGACGACCCGCGCTTGCGTGAGAGGAATGGCTGGAATTTCACGAGCTGCTGCTTGAACCGCTCGACATACCGATCGAGAATGTCACTTCGCGTCAGCCCTGTTCGCACTCGCTTCGGCATTGGACCCCTCCTAGATTGTGACCGCGAGAATACCCTAAGCCGCCACGAGGCTCAAGAGGGCCAAGGGTACGCTTTTCAGACTTACAGCACCTGAATTTTATGTCTTGATTTTTTGACGGATGGCCCTTATTCCATTCAATCTGGATTTGAGAACAGATCTCTCACAGGTTAGGCTAGTTATGAAGCGCCTGTTCCTCGTCGTCCTGTTCATGTTCAGTTATGACCTGGGCTATGCGGGATGGGTCGCCCTCGAGAAACAGTATCAACCGACCGGTCTCGAAACGGTATACTTCGATCCGAACACGATTCAACGAGAAGGCGGGCGGGTGACGCTGTGGCAGTTGACTGATATCAAGTGGAACAGCACGACACGATTCTTATCTTCCAAGACACATAAGGAATTTGACTGTGAAGGATCGCGCGTTCGCGTCCTTCAGGTCATAGAGTTTTCTCGACAGATGGGCACCGGTCGATCCACCGCCGGCTACATCAAAAATGGCGGCTGGCAGGTGATTGAGATGCACAGCGCCGATCACGCCCTATCGAAAACCGCTTGCCAGACGCGCTAGTGTTTTGAATGAGGATGCAGCGTGCCGATCGTCCCACAATCTAGACATCGTAATATAAGAAAAACTCATAGGGATGCGGTCGAAGACGCATTTGATCGATTTCCTTGGTTCGCTTATAGCCGATCCAAGCCTCGATCAGATCCTCGGTAAATACCTCTCCCTTGAGCAGAAACTGATGGTCTTTCTCTAGACTACTCATCGCTTCATCAAGACTCCCAGGCATCGTGGGGATACTGGCGGCCTCTTTTGGATCAAGATCATAAAGGTCCTTTTCTGCCGGCTCACCGGGGTTGATCTTGTTCTGGATACCGTCCAGGCCCGCCATGAGCATCGCGGAGAATGCCAAGTACGGATTGCATGAGGGGTCAGGAAACCGCACTTCGATGCGTTTAGCCTTCGGACTTGGAGAGTACATCGGGATACGGACGCCGGCCGACCGATTCCGGCTTGAATAGGCGAGAAGAACCGGCGCTTCAAATCCCGGCGTGATGCGCTTGTACGAATTCGTTGTCGGATTCGTAAACGCAGCCAGCGCCGGCGCATGTTTGAGAATGCCTCCGATATAATACAAACACATCTGTGAGATGCCGGCATAGTCCTTCCCCGCAAAGAGCGGCTTTCCATCCTTCCAAATGCTCTGATGAGTGTGCATGCCGGATCCGGCATCGCTGAACAGCGGCTTCGGCATGAACGTCGCCGTCTTCCCGTGCCGACGAGCCACGTTTTTCACGATGTATTTGTACATCATCATCTTGTCGGCAGTTCGCACGAGAGAATCAAAACGAATATCGATCTCGGCCTGGCCGGCCGAGGCCGTTTCGTGATGATGTTTTTCCACCACGATGCCGACCTTTTCCATTTCAAGGACCATTTCACTCCGGATATCCTGTTGCGTGTCTGCCGGAGCGACGGGGAAATATCCTTGTTTATGGCGGATCTTACCCCCTAAGTTGATGCCCTCTTGCCCCATGTTCCATACGCCTTCTTCGGAATCAACATAGTAGAAGCCGCTATGGCTGGTTTGGTCGTAACGCGCATGATCAAAAATGAAAAATTCCGCCTCCGGTCCCCAGAACGAGCTGTCCCCAATTTTTGTATTCTGGAGATATTTCTCCGCCTTCTGCGCGATAAATCGGGGATCGCGTTCGTAATTTTCTCGTGAGATCGGATCCACAACATTGCCGGTCATGCTGAGCGTCGGGACTGCCGTAAAGGGATCCAAGCAGGCCGTCTCGGGATCGGGAACCACCAATAAGTCGCTGTTGTTAATGGCCTTCCAGCCACGAATTGATGATCCATCAAGGCCGGAACCGTCCTTGAATAGGGCTTCTGTCAGTTCACTTAGAGGGATGGTCATGTGTTGCCACACACCCGGCAAGTCGACGAACTTCAGGTCTACCATCCTCACCCTATGCTTCTTGGCGAACTCCAACACCTCGCGCACGTTCATTCCCGTCCTCCTTTGAGAGATCCTCCACAATGAACTGCCATCGTGTGAATCTTTCGCGTCACAGCGCCGTTTCTCCAGTTTCCCCCGTCCGAATCCGCACGACCTCGCTCAATTCTCGAATGAATATTTTCCCATCCCCAATACTCCCGGTCTTCGCCGTCCGGGTGATAGCCTCGACCACTCGAGTGACCTGCGCGTCAGTCACCGCGACTTCGATTTTGACTTTGGGAACAAATTCGATCGTATACTCTTGTCCGCGATAGGTCTCCTTGTGGCCTTTCTGACGTCCAAATCCTTTCACTTCCGATACCGTCATACCGTGCACACCGATTTCCAGGAGGGCATCCTTTATTTCTTCTAGTTTGAACGGTTTGACGACGGCCTCAACAAGCTTCATGGAGACGTTCTCCCAGATAAACCATCGCAGAACTCGATACGGCTATCCACTACCCAATGTCTTTCAGAACACCACAGCTCTGATCATGCGCCCATACGCTTTGGGTTAAGGGGGATCATCATAGCCCATCCTCTTCCGTCTCTCAATGGCCGAAATAGCGACAAGTCCGCAAAATTCCGCAAATTCTTGGCTGATCAGAATCTGTAGCTTTCGGTACTTAAACCCATGAATGAGGAAGGGAGGGTCCTATCCTGATTTTCACGAACACTTACTCTTCGATGCTGCGGTACCCGTTCGTGATCGGCATCCGACGATCTTTCCCAAAGGCACGAGGAGTGACCTTGACACCGATGGGTGCCTGGCGGCGCTTAAACTCATTGTTATCGACCATCCGCACCACACGAGCGACGGTCGCTCGATCGAACCCTGCCGCGACAATCTCGTCCAACGAACGGTCTTCTTCCACATAGGCCTGAAGGATAGGGTCGAGAACCCTGTACGGCGGCAATGTATCTTCGTCTTTTTGATTGGGTTTGAGTTCAGCGGTCGGCGGTCGGTCCAACGCACCCGTTGGAATGACTGGAGATGGGCCTTGAGCATTGCGGAACCTTGCCAACTCATACACCATCGTCTTCGAGACATCCTTGATGACGGCAAACCCACCAGCCATATCGCCGTACAAGGTGGAGTACCCCACACTCAGCTCGCTCTTATTCCCGGTGGTCAACACCAGATGTCCAAACTTATTGGACATCGCCATGAGGAGATTTCCGCGAATGCGCGCCTGAAGGTTCTCCTCCGTCAGATCCGTTGAGCGCTCACCGAAGGCCGAAGCCAACGACTGTCGATAGGACTCGAATGTTAGGGTAATCGGGATGACGTTCAACTCGATGCCGAGGTTCTGTGCAAGCTCCCTCGCATCTGCTTCGCTTTCATGAGACGTATAGGGAGACGGCATGAAAATCCCGAGTACATTCGGTGCCCCAAGTGCATCCGCGGCAATCACTGTCGTCAATGCGGAATCGACTCCACCGCTCACCCCAATCACCACTCGGGTGAACCCATTCTTCCGGACATAATCTTTCACCGCAAGAACCAGGGCCTGATAGATTTCCTCAACCTCCTCCAAAGGCCCAGTCACTCTGGACATAATATGAGCCCGATTTCCCTTCGTCGTCGGAAGCTTCACCAGAAGACGATCGACAGTCGAAATGGTTTTTCTCAGCAATCCCGATGTCCGCCTGCTCGTACCACCTCTGCGTCGGACTGCATCAAGACTCACATCAGCTATCACCAACTCCTCCTTGAAGGCACGACCACGCGCAATCACTTGGCCTGATTGATCGAGGATGAGGCTATTCCCATCGAAGACCAGCTCATCATGGCCTCCGATCATATTCACAACGGAGGCAATAACTCCGTTCTTACGTGTCCAGGTCCTCAGAAATCGCTCTCGCGAACGACTTTTGCCGATCTGGAATGGAGAAGCATTGAGGCTGATCATCACTTCAGCCCCAGCCGCCACTTGCGCTCGGGTAGACTCTCCTGAACGCCACAGGTCTTCGCCGATAGATACACCAATCATCATGCCATTGATCACGAGTAGTGGATGCTGTTGACCGGATCGAAAATATCGGCGTTCATCCCCATCGCTCGGCACATACCCTTTGTGACAGGTTCCGACTATTTTGCAATTGGCAATCAGCGCCGCGGCATTATAGAGCTGCTGCCGACCGCTTGCGTCACTCGACAGCTGCAAGACATTTGATGGGGCTTGACCACTTCTTGCCACATACCCTACTACAGCAACCAAACCGCGACAGGCTCGGACAACGTCCTTCAACGCGCGTAAGTTATCGTTCACAAACTGCCGTTTGAAGAGAAGGTCTTCAGGAAGATAGCCGGTAATGGCAAGTTCGGGAAAGGCAATCAAGTCCGCTTGGGATTTTCGCGCCTCGCCGACCCATTCCAGGATACGATGGACATTCCCGCTCAGATCCCCGACGGTCGGGTTCATCTGTGCCATGGCGATTCGTAACACTCTCATCGCACGCTAGCCTAACAGGGTTACCACACAGGAAGCCGACCATGACAGAAGAGAAAAACCCATTTTCATCGACTTGATTCCTCGCCGAGGAACCTTACGAAGCGATCCATGCGTGAGTCATGCTGACTGCGACGCAACATACCATCGATCGAACACCTGCTTCTCTAATGAGGCTATGTGAACCTCCCCAAGACGCGTGGGCCATACTCCGATTACCCGCCCCCCTGAAACCTTTTTGTCATGAAGCATCGCCTTCCATATCTTTGAAGGTGTCCACCGAGGCATTGCGTCTTTTAGCCCCGCAGCTTTCACAATGCGTCGAATTCCTTCAACGACTTCATGGCTACACCACCCCTGAAAACAGGCGAGATCAGCTTCCTGCACCAACCCGATTCCAACCGCTTCTCCGTGGACCAGTGACTGATAACCGCCCAATGCTTCAAGCGCATGCCCAATAGTATGGCCATAGTTCAGAATTCGTCTCCGATCGGACTCGCGCTCATCAGCGGAAACAACCTCGGCTTTAATCTCGCACGATCGTTTCACCACCGTCGAGACAACTTTGGGCACTTGGTTCAGAAGATCAGGCATATACCGCTGCAGATAGGAAAAGAATGACGCGTCTGCGATGATGCCGTACTTAATCACTTCAGCCAAGCCAGCAACCCATTCACGCGTGGGCAAGGTTTGGAGGACCAATGGATCTATCAATACAGCACGCGGTTGAAAAAATGATCCGATCAGGTTCTTACCCAGCCGATGGTCGACTCCTGTCTTTCCTCCGACACTGGAATCTACTTGGGCCACAAGCGTCGTCGGCACTTGGATATAGGACATACCGCGCTGGTAGATCGACGCTGCAAACCCTGCGACATCGCCGACGACTCCTCCTCCCAGCGCGAGCAGCACAGAAGAGCGTTCAAATCGATGACGTGCCAAGACATCGAGCACGAACTCCACTGTCTTCAATGTTTTGGAACGCTCACCCGGAGCCAGAATGATCGGAACCGGCTCAATTCCCTGCCTCTTGATTGTTTCTGACACTTTTCTTAGGTAATGCCGCCCCACTCGACGATCGGTCACGACAGCGACTTTTCCTTTAACGGCGTGGCGCTTCAGCTCACTCCCGAGCTTCTCCAACAATCCCGCACGGATCGTAATTTCGTAACTTCGTTCGGCTAGCGATACCGGAACCGTGAAGATCGGAGTCATCGCATAACCATGCGGAGAACGGAGGGATACGAGTTCATAGCACTTCCATGCTGCCGTCGTACAGGCGAAACTCAAGGGGCTGCATCGTAACACAGCCCCGACAAAACTAAAATGATCGCCACTTTTCTGGGAGAATAGCCAAATCCCTGAAGATCGTTGCAGCGGTCCCTACCAAGTAAAAGAGCGGGGTGACGCTCGTTGGCGTCACCCCGCTCTTTTTTGGCCACACCCCACTGAAGGGGCGCTAGATCTTGACGATGCTGGGCGTGAGAAAAATCAGCAACTCTTGTTTGCCGACTGATTCAGATTTGTTCTTGAATAGCCAACCGAGGACGGGCATGCGAGAAAGATACGGGACACCTTGCACGTTGTTGGATTGCGTATCGACAAAGACTCCGCCGATTACCATGGTTTCTCCATCTCTCACAATCACTTGGGTCGTCGCTTCTCGTCGATCGATACTAGGCCCAGCCGGGTTACTCCGTGCGCCGACGGCATTGCGGGTCGCCCGCACACGTAGCATGATTCTTTTATACTCTTCCCTAGGATCACGCGAGGTAATCTGTGGCGTGACATTCAACTCCAAGTTCGCATCGACGAATGTTGTTTGCGTACCCTGCAGCGATGTCGTTTGAAATGGAATTGATTCGCCCTGAGAGATCTTTGCTTCCCGTTTGTCCAACGTGGTGATCTTGGGCGCGGCGATCACCTTGCTCAAGCCTAGCAATTCACCAGCTGATAGCCTCATGTCCAAAGCAAATCCATCGGCCAGCTTTCCAAAGGTCCAGCCGATGCCTGGCACAGCTGGCAGTCCTCCCACCTGAGCAGGCAAATTCACCAAGAAGGTTCTCTCAATCGTCGTGGCCCCAGTTCCGCCAGCTTGCGCAAACCCTCCGGTTGGGTTTCCAATCAAATGAAAATCGCTGGGATTAAACTGTGAGGTCTTAAACCCCCATTGAATCCCCATCCCGCGGGCATAGACTGTATCAGCCTGTACGATGCGCGCTTCAATCTGAACCTGAGGAACTTCCAGGTCGAGCCCTTCGACAAGCTGCTTAATCACGGTCAACTGCGATTCCGTGTCCTGCACAACCAACGCGTTACTTCCATTATTAAATTGCATCCGGCCGCGTGGGCTCATGTTCTGCCTGAGCGATTGCATCAGCTCCTGCGCCGGGATATGCCTGATGTAAAAGACACGGTCGATTACCGGTTCAGCCTTCGTCTTGGAGTCTCTGGCCCGTGCCTCTTCATCCTGCTGTTTGGAAAGATTTGCCAACGAATCGACCCAGACAATGCTCCCCTGACGAAACATGCCAAGGCCATTCATTTTTAAGAGCATATCCAACGCCTGGTCCCATGGCACATTGACCATCTTCATCGTTACCTTCGACTTCACACCCTCTCCAACAACGATGTTGAAACCACTGACTTCGGCGATCAATCGCAGGATATTGGTGATGTCCGCTTGCTGGAAATCTAGCGAAATGCGCCGACCGACAAACCGCGTTTTCCCAATGACAAGGTCATCGGATCGCTCCTCCTTCTCTGCTGAAGTACTGTCTTCCGTCATCTGAGCTCGCTGTATCTTGAATTGAGACTGCGCAGGACTGACAATTCGTGCCGCCTTTCTGACCACGTGATCTCTCGCTTCAAACTTCGGCTTTCGCGAGGGAGGAAGGATGGATACGCTCTGATCCCTATTAACTCGCGTCTCCGTCGCAGAGAGGGCTCTTGGTTCACTCGGTTTCAGTGTGATCAATACCTTGTTGGCTTCTCGGGCTAGCGAATAGATAGGCCGTTCTGGAACATCGAATACCAGCCGAATCTTATCAGCGTGATGCCCCACTCTAATCTTCTTAAGTAAATAGTGGTCGGCCCGGATTACGGAACGTCTGAGGGTGGAGGACACAGCGGGGATATCGATGACCAAGCGGGATTCGTCCAAGAAGTTAGTCTCAGGAAATAGTTGACCATCGCCGGCGATCACAACGGTCACCAGATCTGCTTCGGGGTGAACCTCAATAGCGGTCACAGCTTGAGCGAGCAATCGCATCTGAGACGCTCCAGCTCGTGTCATGTTGATTAGCTTCACCGCCTCGGGCTCATCAGCAAAAGCTCCCGTCTCCGCACATACGATGAGAGCGAAGAAGACGAGCCCCCAGGCTCTGATGAAACATCTAGTCGTCATGAAACTATCTGCGCGAGAGATTATTGGTTTCATTCTGAGCCCTCTTTGGGATGAAGGAGCTTGACGTACTCTCGCTCCTGCTTCTTGCCATAGACATCCGTGAACCGCTCTTGAACGATAATGCCACGTTCGGTAATTGCGCTGACTACTCCGCTATTCTGCCCGATCCTTGTTCCTCGACGCACGGTATACCCATGACCTTCTGGAGTTTGAACCATTGCGGTGTAGCCGTATGCTCCCCACACAATGGCAATAAGGTTGAGCTCGGTCAGCGTCACACGTTGCAATGGTGGAAGGGTGGTATCGACCTTTCCTGGCTGAAGTTCCTGGACGATGGGAGCAAATGGATCTCGACGACCAGAAGGATCGTATCCGACACCAGTCACACCCTCTGTCAATGGCAGCTGTGGAACCAGCTGTGCACCTTCACCCAGGGATGGCAGTTCCATGGCAGACGGTGCCATCCGAGGAATATATGGAACGGGCGGGATTTTAATAGCCTCTTGCCGCATGGGCGCTATTTGTCCAGGTATGGGGGAAGGCTCAGCTTGAACATGTAAGGTCCAAAACGGGACGATCCACACCCACACCATGCCAAGACCAACCATCAGGGAAGAGTTCCAACCTTTCTTCTCACTTATGATCAATCGCTGCATCGTGGGCGACCCCTTACTTGCCAGCTTGGGCAACGCTCGGTAGATTCCCTGCTGTCGGCGTTCCCGAAACCGGCTTCTCTTGTGGCGCGGCATAGGCCACCAGATCAAACGTTGTTTGCGATACGATTCGCCCTTGTTCTACCTTTGGAGATCCAATCTTGAGTCCCGACACCGTAATAATCCGTGGTAGTCGATTGATCCGATCAAAGAACAGCGCGGCGGTGTGATACACACCTGCCACTTCAACATTGACCGGCATTTTGACAAAGAGCTTCGACGCATCTTCTGTTGGCGCCCCTGGTTTCCATAGCCTGATATCGAGTCCCAGTCGGACTCCCAGGTCAGACACCTGTTTCAGCAGCATGATGGCTTCTTCTTCCGGCGGGAGTCGTTCTTTCTTCTTGGCCAACTCAATTTCGAGCTGCTTGTTTGCCGCCACTAATTCATCAAGATGCTTCACTTTGATCGTGAGCGTTTGAATCTCGCTCTCCAGCTTACTATTCTCAGCCTCCAGCACAACGATGATCTCGGACTTAGGTTCTGCGATGTAAAAGTAAAATGCTGCGATGATGCCCCCGACGAGAAGGAATAAGAGCGCGGCCTTTTGCGTAACTGGCACGTTGCGAAGCGCATCCAGATTGACTTGTGGCAACGCCATCATGACCCCTTTAGCCGAAAGGCTAAGCGGAACTGATACAGATTGATCTTGTTTTCGACCGTGGCTTTACTCTCCTGCAGATTGATGCCGGTAAAGTAATCCGTACGGCGCAAGTTATTAACGAATTCAACCACGTCGTCGTTCGTTAATGCCTTCCCCTCCAGTTCAACCGTTTCGGAGGCTACACCCAGCCGCGTGAGCCATACTTTAAGGGGCTCCAAACTCTGACTCACATGGTCTAGGACTTTCACGGGTCCCATTCTTGACTGCTCAAGCTGGTCAATAATGCGATTCTTGTCCTCCAGAAGCTTTTTCCTTTGCTCAAAGTCCTGGACCTGCTTGACCTGCTCCTTCAGCTGTGCAACTTGCTTTTCCTTATCCTGTTTTTCCTCTTGCCGAGCCTCAAGTTCGTCGTCCAAGGAGGATGAATACCACCAACAGCCAGCCAGCGTGATCAGGATGACTCCCACGCCAAGTAACGCCTGTGCACGAACATCATATTGAGGCTTCGCCGGTCGTCCCTTTGGCCCACCGGGCAGTAGGTTAATTCGAATCATCTGTCACCCACCGCTCTCAGTGCTAACCCGACACCGACAGCTGCAGACGGAGCCATATCGGCCAGGAGGTCAGGATCGACATCGCACCCAGCGATGTCGATTTCTGCAAACGAATCTGCCATTTCCACAGAAAGTTGCATCCGATCACCAAGCTGCTGAATCAATCCCTTCGCCCTGGCCACACCACCACAAAGCAGCACACGACTGAGCTCTGAATTGGCGGTTGAATTCTTGAAGTAATCCACAGTCCTGGCTATCTCCGCCGCGACTTCCGCATTCACACTGTCGATGACGTTGCCGACCGAGACTCCACTGGAATCACCGGCTCGGTCATTTTTCTTGCTCTCTTCAGCCTCTTCGAACGACAACCCCATTTCGCGTTGAATCGCCTCGGTATAGCGGTTGCCACCCAAAGGAATATCACGGGTAAATAATGATGACCCTGCTCGAATGATGTTGACATTCATCACACTGGCACCAAGATTGACCAGAGCTGTTGTTTCTTCCTGTGCCATCGGATAATTGATCGCATGCATATTTTCGATCGCAAAGGCATCGACGTCCATGACCATTGGAATCAGCCCCGCTGCCTTCACAAGTTCCGTCAGCTCGTTGATTTTATCTTTCTTGGCGGCTACTAGAATCACCGCCATGTCGCCCTGTCCATCGCTCGATAGATCCGGTGGCAATACATGGAAGTCGATGTTGACTTCGTTGATGTCGAAGGGGATATACTGCTCGGCAGCTAGCTTTACCTGGCCTTCCAATTCCTCATCCGGCATGGGCGGCAGATTAATCTTCTTGACAATGACGGCATGCCCTGAAATCGAAATAGCCACGTGCTTATTCTTGATGTTTGCTTCATCGAATAGCTCTCGGATAGCCGCAACGACACGGCCTTCATCCATGACAGTCCCGTCAACTATCACCTCAGGCTCGAGTGGTTTAACCCCAAACTTTTGCAGAAAATACCGCCCCTTACTTTCCTTCAGCTGAGCAGCCTTGATCGCGCTTGAGCCAATGTCCAGCCCAACAAGCTGGCGACGAGGAGTCAACATTGAGATAATGTCAGTCTCTACGAGCTTCTTAAGTGAACTCATCATAATTCGGTACCTGCTACTCTAGGCGACCGCCTTGCGAGTGCGGATAACTTTCTCAATTTCATCCACGTTTTTTCGTGTATAAAGGCGCCAGTTTCTCCAATCCCGAAGTGGTTGGGTAATAACCCCGTCCCTCTCCCAGCGAAAGAGTGTGGCCTTGGAAATATCGAACAAGTCGCATATTTCATAGGCTTTAAACCCTTCTTGTATCGATGATTTTCTAGGCTTCTTCACTTGCGTATTAGTATCGTAAGATAAGACTGTTGGTATTCACAAAATTAAGTATAGTCAATATGCTCTAGCTGTCAAGGAAAGGGCTTTAACCTGCGGGTGTGGGAGGAATCAGATTGCTGCTATTGTTGCAATAGCCTAGGTTTTATCGACATCTCGATGTTTAAGCCCCGCTTCGTACCCTAACGTCGTGAGGCTTTCGCAGAGATGGCTGGCGATTGCAACAGACCGATGGCGTCCACCTGTGCATCCAATGGCGATAGTCAGATAACTACGCCGTTCTTGTTGAAACAATGGCAGGAGGAACTTCAATAGCCTTTCAACGTGTTCAATAAACTCGTGCGCATCTGGGTCCGCTAAGACAAAATGACGAACCCGAGGGTCGCTTCCGGGGAGCGGTTTAAGCTCAGGGACGAAGAACGGGTTCTTGAGAAATCTCACATCGAATAAGAGATCAATGTCATAGGGTACACCAAATTTATACCCGAAGGTAAGGAGTGAGATAGTCAGCCGTCGTTGCGAGGATTCGCGTTGGAACTCCTTGGCGAGCAGCTCCCCGAGTTCGTGAACCGTAAGATCCGAGGTATCAATGATACGATCAGCGTGCCGCCGAAGTTCCGTCAGTCGCTCTTTTTCGAATCGGATCCCTTCCAAAACGGGAAGATGCGGCAGAAGTGGATGAGGGCGCCTGGATTCCGAGAAGCGTCTGATCAGTACTTCCTCACGAGCCTCAAGGAATAGTAACTGGACCGAATGGCCCAGCATTTTGACTCGTTCCAGGATTCCAACAAGATCAGAAAAGAACACCCGTTCTCGTATATCGATACCGAGAGCGACCTTGGCAATTTCATGATGTTGTTGGTCACAGAGATCGACAAAGGTCGGAAGCAGGGCAGGAGGAAGATTGTCGATACAGAAATAGCCGGCATCTTCGAACGCCTTTAGGGCGTAGGATTTTCCAGACCCCGATAAACCGCTGATGATCACCAGGTTCAGTCGTGCCATAGAACCAGACGGTAGCGGCGCAGACACGTGAACTACTTCACCGGGCTTGTACAACTGACGATTAGCCACATGAGAGCCGCTTGAGAAGACAAGATAGGAAGTGCTCCCTTGCGATCAAATTGGGTGCATCGTCCAACTATTCATCTGACGATGCCGCCAAGATGTGCTCTGCCGATTGTTCATCCTGATACTGCTCGGATCACATAACCACTGGCTTCTTCGATTTGGCTGGCTTGTGATTTACCAGACGATCTTTCCACTTTCGAAACTGCGCGTCGACACGGTCAACGAGCGCATCAATGGTGGCGTACATCTCCGAAGTTGATGTCTTGGCTTGTATCCGCTTCCCGCTCACAGCACCAGTGACTTCAGCCTTATGCTGCAGCTTCTCAACTCCCAGCACGATCTGAAGTGATCCAACCTTCAACCCATAGCGATCCAGACGACCAAATCGTGTCTCCACATAGCTTCTCAGGGCTGGGGTAACATCCATGTGCCGACCTGTGATTCTCAAGTTCATGCCTACCTCCAATTTGTGTATTGCGTTGGATGCAGCGCAGCGGTTATCAAAAGAATCGTTTGCGTTGACTGGCTGATGCAATATTCAATTCAGCTCGATACTTAGCCACCGTCCTCCTAGCAATGAGGACACCTTGGGTACGAAGCCTACCCGCAATCTCCTCATCTTTCAAAGGACGTTTTCCATCCTCTTCTGCCACCATGTTTTTTATCATATCTCTAACGGATACAGAGGAATGCATGCTGGATGGTTCATCAGTTCGCTGAAGCCCGGCATTGAAGAAATATTTGAGCTCCAACATGCCCTGCGGACAATACATATACTTGTTCGCTGTCACACGGCTGATCGTGGATTCGTGCATTCCAATATCTTCTGCCACCTGCTTGAGGACCAAAGGCTTGAGGTACTGCACGCCTTGCTCAAAAAAGTGCTCCTGAAATTTCACAATGCTCGACACCACCTTGACAATGGTCCTATTGCGCTGCTCAATACTTCGAATGACCCATTGCGCAGCCCGCAGCTTCTCATCCATATACGCTTTGGTTTCTGGGGTTCCACCCTGCCCTGAGGAAATGAGCTGCTTGTAGTACGGGCTGATCCTCATCCGTGGAAGACCATCATCGTTCAACAGAACCACCCACTCCCCTTCATTCTTGACGACAAACACATCTGGGACGATCACATAGTTCTGGGTATTGGTGAATGGTCTCCCCGGTTTGGGCTCGAGCTCACCGATGATCTTTGTAGCCTGGAACACTTCCTCGATAGTGACGTTTAAGGTCTTAGCAATTTTTGCATACTGCCGCCTCTCTAAGTCCTTTAGATGATGCTGAATAATGCTTTCAATCACCGATCCTTTGAGTGCTCCGGGAGGAGAGCCAAGTGAACCGAATGGGTTGCGACCCAAATGTCCTAGTTGCAGCAAAAGGCATTCCGCCAGATCCCTTGCGGCAACTCCAGTGGGATCAAAAGTCTGAATGTCCCTGAGCACAGATTCGACTTCAGTTTCCGTAAAACTAGAACCAGCCACAACCTCGGTCAAAGGAATTCGAAGGTAGCCATCATCATCCAGGTTACCAATAATTAAACGACCAAGCTCTTTGTCTCGATTGGAAAGCGCAGACAGGGACAACTGCCAGAGAAGATGCTCTTCAAGTGACGTCGCCTTTGCTACCGTTTGTTCATATGATGGGAAATCATCAGACCCTCCGGAATATTCAGACTGTCCGTCCCGCCGATCCCTACCGAAGTATTCTTCCCACCCGGATGCTGAAAATTCCTCCGGGGACCCTCGTTCTTCCGGTGTTTCTACCGTACTTACCTGTTCTTGTCCTGCCACGGCTGAAGCTTCCTCTGCTTTCTCATCATTGCTAGAGGACTCATTTTCTTCTCCATCAGATTGGAGTTCATCCAATAAAGGATTCTCCAACAGGTGTTGGGTCAGGCTTTGTTGCAACTCAAGGCGTGACAACTGCAACAGTTTAATTGCCTGCTGCAACTGCGGCGTCATGATCAACTTCTGACTAAGTTTCAGATCCAGGCGCAATTTCATCGTTGACGGCTCATCCTCTATAGCTTGAACTGTTCACCGAGGTAGACCGCTCGAGCAGTTTCGCTCTGAACGATCACCTCAGGAGGTCCGGATTCCAGAATCAACCCTTCGTTGATGATGTAGGCTCGGTCGACTATGGATAGCGTTTCCTGGACGTTATGATCGGTAATGAGTATTCCGATCCCTTTATTTTTCAATCGAGTGATGATCTTTTGAATATCTGCAACAGCGATGGGGTCAATCCCCGCGAACGGCTCATCCAGCAACATGAATGACGGTGTGGTTGCCAGGGCTCTCGTAATCTCTAACCGTCGACGCTCTCCTCCTGACAGGGCATAGGCCATACTCTTACGAATATGGAGAAGATCCAATTCTTTGAGCAGAGCGTCCACCCGTTGACTCCGCTCTTTACGAGCATATCCCAGCATTTCAAGAATCGCCAAGACATTATTTTCTACGGAAAGTCGGCGAAAGACTGATGATTCCTGAGGAAGATACCCTATTCCCCTTCGTGCTCGCTTATACATCGGAAGACTGGTAACTGATTCTCCCTTGAAGGTTATTTCCCCTTCATCAGGCTGGCATAAACCCACCACCATGTCAAAAATGGTGGTCTTCCCAGCTCCATTAGGACCAAGAAGGCCGACCACCTCACCAGCATAGACTTCGATTGCAACTCCTTTGACAACTTTTCGGCCACGGAAACTTTTGACTAATCCCCTAGCCCGTAGACAGTCTCCATTCTGTGCGGAGTGTGAACCGATAAGAGCGCCTGCTCCAGCGTGAATACTCTGAGTCACGGCTTGTCCGCCCCTTCACCCTCAATGCGAAGGTGAGACCCTCCCTCTACTACACTCCGCTCTTCAGCAAGAAAAATTGTAATCTGCTTACCACTGACACGCGTCCCCTTCTCCCATGCCACTGGTTCACCAGTTAACACAACTTTGTCTCCGTCGACGAAATACACCGCTTTTTGGCAAGTGGCGTTGCCATTCTCGTATTCAAGCTTGACAGGGTGAGCATCCGCGGTCGCTTCGATCCGACTGACGGAGCGATTCGAAATCGTCGACGTGGTACTGCTAGCTATGGGTGCAGAGAAGTTCTGAGCTGGCTCTTCGTGGTTCGCTCCATTGGACGACCGCTGGATGAGTTCTCGCTTTCGAGAATGAAACGTCACAACCATTTTATCTGAGTGAACGACAAGGGGGCCTCGAGTCAGTACAACCATCCCCTCGAACACTGCCTGACTATCTTGATTGCGGACCGTCATTTTCTTAGACGTAATGGTGGTCGGAACACCAGGCGCCTCAACATTCTGCTTCAGTTTTCCAGGCTCCGTGGAATACGCGGCGGACGTGCTTCCGAAATATATGACATTAAGAAGCAGGAACGAGATCCACATGAACATCGTGCAGAACCTCAAATTCTTCTGATTCCATTCGTCCGAGCAGTCCAAGACCTCTTATCTCCAGCCCCTGTCCTACAATTCGGACAGGTTCTTCTGTTCGAATTTCTTTAGTCTGATCTGTCCAAGCCAAATGGTTGGTATAAATCGTGTACCCACTCCTGGTTGTCACGATAATGGGTGCCTCGTGATTCGACAGCAAAAAATTCTTGCTCACAGTATCGAGGGTTCCTTCTTCACCATGGGCCGTTACTTCCTCACCGTCTCCCCCATAGAAAGTGAGAGCCACATCATAGAGCAACGCTTGCTTATCTTGTTCAAATACTCGAGCCTGTTTTGCCTGTACTTGCCATTGCACCACGTCACCCTTCGATTGTGTAAAAATAAAATCCGAGAGTTTGGCATCAGCCTGTTCCAGCGGCGCAAGGGAAATCGGTTGGCTAGTCGGCAGAGAATCCGCATTTCTGACGAGAAGATATCCAAGAAATGCGGCCAACAGCACACTTGATGCCAGGAGAGTGCGTCTGGCTATAAGCTCCCACATAAGTTAGGTGTACTCCCGGCATAAGCTCACAACGAGGTCTGGCACGATCGTAGCATGCACGGACTACCATGTAAACGTCCTCCAGGGTTTAGAAACGAAACGCCTCCCACATGGACTCATGTGGGAGGCGTTTCGTCATTGCCCTGCGTAGTGCCCAAAGAACTATGTCGAGGAGCCAGACTGTCCTGACGCAGGCTGCGGCGTGGAAGCAGCCGTCGTTTTCTTATGGGGGATCTCTTGGCGGGAAACCAACTCGATTGCGACCATCTCAGCAGCATCACCAACACGCCGACGAGTCTTGATGATTCTGGTGTATCCTCCGGATCGATCCTTGAATCGTCCTGCGACGTCGTCAAATAGTTTGGACACAACAGCCTTGCTCCGAAGAAAGCTAAGAGCCCGTCGTCTCGCTGGTAGAGTTCCTTCTTTACCAAGCGTGATCATGCGATCAGCAAATCCTCGTATCTCCTTCGCCTTCGCTCCAGTCGTCTCGATTCGCTCTTGCTCCAACAGTGAAGTGACCAAGTTTCTGAACAATGCTCCTCGGTGCTTGGTCTGCCTCCCAAGTTGTCGCCCTTTTTTCCTATGTCGCACGGTATTCCTCTCAGCTAAAAAACTTCATTCAGGATTTGGACTTCCATTGTGTGGCGAAGGCCCATCTTCTATTTTGGTCCCTAATGAAAGTCCCATTTCAGTTAGAATTTCCTTAATCTCGTTGAGAGATTTCTTTCCAAAGTTTTTCGTACGGAGCATCTCCCCTTCCGATTTTTGCACAAGATCGGCGATGGTTTTGATATTCGCGTTTTTGAGACAATTGGCCGCTCGAACAGATAATTCCAATTCGTTTACACTACGCAAGAGATTCCTATTCACCTCTCGCTGAGACTCCTCATAGCCGACCTCGCTTTTTCCTTCGCTTCGTTCCTCTGGATTGATAAAGATATCCAAATGTTCACGTAAAATGCCTGCCCCGGTCGATAGAGCGTCTCTTGGGCTGATGGTTCCGTCCGTCCAGATTTCCATTGTCAGCTTATCGTAATCGGTCATGCGCCCAACACGCGCATTCTCAACATAAAAATTGACTCGTTTGATCGGTGAGAAAATGGAGTCGATGGCGATCACTCCGATCGGCAACCCTTCTTCTTTGTTGCGTTCTGCCGGCACATAACCACGCCCATGCTTGATGGTCATCTCAATGTCCAGCGTGGCATCCTTGTCGAGCGTAGCGATATGCAGATCAGGTGTCAAAATCGTCACGTCCGCATCGTGAAGGATGTCGGAGCCCTTTGCCTCCCCTGGTCCTTTCTTCTTCAACCGTATCGTCTTTGGTTTATCCGTGTGAAGCGCCAACCGCAGGCTCTTAATATTGAGAATAATCGCCGTAACATCTTCTGTTACACCCGCAATCGTCGAAAATTCGTGGACGACTCCTTCGATCTTCACGGTGGTCACAGCGGCCCCCGTAAGCGACGACAACAAAATGCGACGGAGGGCATTACCAATTGTCGTGCCGAACCCCCGTTCAAATGCTTCCGTTGTAAACCGCCCGAACGTGGGCGAATGTGCATCCTTGTCGACTTCCACCCGCATCGGGATCTGAAAGTCCTTCATCGCTTTGATCATGACCGACCCTCCATACCATCGAGTAACAAACACGTTGACAGATGACTCCGGACCGACAGAACGAAAGACCAAGGTAGACTAGCGCGAATACAACTCCACTACCATCTGTTCGTTCACCGGTAACGCGATCTGCTCCTTCGCCGGCAAGGACCTCACAATTCCCTTGAATGCGCCTTTATCCAATTCGAGCCAATCGGGAATTCCTCGACTATCGACAGATTCCAATGCAGCTTGGATTGCAGCCATGTCGCGACTTCGCTCACGAATTTCAATAACATCGCCCGGCTTCACCAGTGCACCAGCAACCGTAATCTTCTTGCCATTCAGCGTGAAATGCCCGTGACTGACCATCTGACGAGCCTGCTTGCGTGAAGCACCAAACCCCAGACGATAGGTTACATTATCCAGTCGGCATTCAAGGAGACGCAGTAGGGCGTCGCCGGTGACGCCGGTCTGTCGTTCAGCACGTTCAAACACACCACGGAACTGGCACTCCTGAAGCCCATAGATTCGTCTCAACTTCTGCTTCTCTCGAAGCTGAAGGCTATAATCGGAGGTGCGTTGTCGCCCCTGCCCATGTTGTCCAGGTGGATAACTCCGCCGTTCGATGGCGCATTTTTCCGTCATACAGCGAGTCCCCTTGAGAAAGAGCTTCTCACCTTCTCGTCGACACAACCGACAGACAGGACCACGATACTTTGCCACTGCGTCCTCCTCGGGAATTAGCTTACTGATTCACCTAACATGACCTCTTCAGACTTCTTCAAAACGGATTTCTTGATTCGTCATCTCAAACTCGACGCCGCTTGGGTGGCCGACACCCGTTATGTGGAATCGGTGTCACATCACGGATGAGATTGATTCGCAAGCCAGCCCCTTGCAATGAGCGAATCGCGGACTCTCGCCCGGAACCTGGACCATTGACATACACATCAACTTGTCGCATCCCACTTTCCATGGCCTTTCGTGCTGCAGCTTCTCCAGCCCGCTGGGCCGCGAAGGGTGTACTTTTACGTGATCCTTTGAACCCTTGGTTGCCAGCGCTCGCCCACACCACCGTATTGCCGCTCATATCGGTGATCGTCACAATTGTATTATTGAATGACGCCTGCACATGCGCCACCCCGCTCTGAACAATTCGACGCTCTTTCTTTTTCCCTTTTTTAACACTCATGCGACCCCCTCCTGACCTCTCATCAAATTAGGCGCTGGACTATTTTGGACCCGTTGGTCGCGGCTTACTACTCACTCCCGCACGCCGTCCTTTACGTGTTCTGGCATTAGTTTTAGTGCGTTGACCACGGACCGGTAATCCTTTGCGATGACGCAACCCTCGGTATGTCCCCGTATCAATCAGCCGTTTGATATTGAGAGATATTTCTTTACGAAGATCACCTTCAACTCGATGATCGCGCTCAATGATTTCACGCAACTTGACGATCTTGTCTTCGCTCAAATCCTTGACACGAACTGTTCCATCAATCCCAGCCTCATCAAGAATCTGTTGGGCAGACGTCCGGCCGATCCCGTAGATATACGTTAACCCAATTTCAGTTCGCTTATTTCTTGGTAGATCGACGCCAGCAATACGTGCCATTCTTCCTCCAGCTCTACGTCCTCAAGGGTTCTAATGGACTGCTTTCCTGTCAACTGTGTCCGGCTTGCCACCTAACGGCTGGCCTTCACTCTTTCCCTGCACGCTTCTTTGCCTAACCCTGCCGCTGTTTATGACGAGGATTCTTACAGAGAATGCGGACAACTCCCCGACGACGAACAACTTTACATTTCGCGCAAATGGGTTTGACTGATGATTTGACCTTCATACCAATTCCCAACTCCCATCTATTTAAAGCGATAGGTGATGCGGCCTCGCGTTAAATCATAGGGCGACATTTCCACCGTGACCTTATCGCCGGGTAGAATACGGATGAAGTGCATCCGCATTTTCCCTGAGATATGAGCCAGTATGACATGGCCGTTATCAAGCTTAACTCGAAACATGGCATTGGGGAGCGTCTCCGCTACCGAGCCCTGTACTTCGATAATATCTTCCTTTGCCACGTCGTCTTGTGTTCTTCCCTATGAATCCAGCTCTATATTTTCTACAACTGACTCAAGATACGAGGAGTTCCTGTTGGCTGTATGGCGATCGTGTGTTCGAAATGGGCTGACAGACTGCCATCTACTGTGACGGCCGTCCATCGATCATCGAGAACACGAACGGCGCTCCGCCCGATATTCACCATAGGTTCAATCGCCAACACCATCCCGGGCTGCAATCGAGGGCCTTGGCCCGGTTTCCCATAGTTCGGAACCTGAGGCTCTTCGTGCAGTTGTCGCCCGATTCCATGACCAACAAACTCCGTCACGACCGAAAACCCTGACGCTTCCACATGTTCTTGAACCGCATGTGAAATATCTGAAAGACGATTACCGACCACTGCTTGTTTAATGCCCAAGTAGAGCGCCTCTTTCGTCACCTGAACCAATTTTTCCGTTGTTCCACGAACTGCCCCAACGGCCACGGTCACGGCTGAATCCCCATAGAACCCGCCAACAATTGCCCCAAGATCTAACCCGATGATATCCCCTTCTTTCAGCTTTCGCCTTGAAGGGATACCGTGAACCACCTGGTCGTTCACGGAGGCACAGAGAGTCTTGGGATAGTTCCTATAGCCTTTGAACGCTGGAAGCGCTCCCCTGACTCGTATCTCCTCTTCAGCGATGCGATCCAGCTCTTCCGTACTGATCCCAGGCTGGACCGCTTTCTTCACAATCTCCAACGCCTCAGCGACTACCCGTGACGCCTTTGCCATAACTTCAATCTCGGCAGGCGTTTTCAGAATGATCATGCCGTCTGGTATGTCGCCAGCATCTGTAAGAGATTTTGGGACACGGTGTCCACCGTCTCGGCACCATTGAGATGCGACAACACATGCTGCTTCTCATAAAAACTGATCAATGGTGACGTTTGTTCTTCATAGACACGGAGCCGCGTTTCAATCGCCTCTCTTCGATCATCGCTGCGTTGAGTCAATGTTTCTCCACACCGCTCACACGCACTTCCCATCTTTGATGGAGCAAAGTCGACGTGATAGATCGATTGGCACTTAGGACAACTCCGGCGCCCACTCAGACGTCTTACGATTTCTTCTCGAGAGACCTCGAAGTTAATCACGCGATCTAAATGCAGACCTCGTTCGTTCAGCACTTTGGCGAGTGCTTCGGCCTGAGGAACCGTTCGTGGGAATCCATCCAGGATAAACCCGGATGCATTGGATGAATCTGCCAGCTTTTCTCGCACTAATCCAATGACCACTGAGTCAGGAACTAATCCTCCTCGATCCATATGCCCTTTGGCTTCGAGGCCAAGAGGAGTCTGACTGCGAACCGCCTCTCGAAGCAGATCACCGGTCGAGATCTTACAGATGCCATAGTGAGCTGCAGCCTTATCAGCCTGGGTACCTTTCCCAACCCCCGGAGCACCAAGGAACACCAACCTCATAGCCTTAACCACTTCTTCCACGTAACGGAGCCATCCCTTTACCTAAAAACCCCTCGTAGTTGCGCATCAACATGTGAGATTCAATCTGCTGAGCGGTATCGAGCCCGACCCCAATTACGATGAGCAGAGATGTTCCCCCGAAATAAAAAGGGACATTCAACTTGTAAATAAGAAATTCAGGAATTACACAGACAATTGCGAGGTAAATAGCCCCGGCGAACGTAATTTTTGTCAGAACATTGTAGATATAATCGGAAGTCCGCTGCCCGGGCCTGATCCCTGGAATGAAGCCTCCGTACTTTTTCATGTTGTCAGCCATATCGACAGGGTTAAGGACGACCGCCGTGTAGAAGAAACAGAAAAAGACAATCAGCCCCACATACATCAATGTGTAGAGGAGCGATCCAGGGGCTAACTGCATTCCGATAGATTTTATCCATGGTGTCTCAAAGAACCCGGCTATGGTCGCAGGAAACGCAATGATCGACGAGGCAAATATGGGAGGAATCACGCCTGCTGTATTGATCTTCAACGGAATATGCGTGCTCTGTCCTCCATAAACCCTTCGTCCAACTACTCGCTTCGCATACTGAACCGGTATCTTTCGTCGCCCGCTTTCCAAAAAGACGATTGCGGCCACAACAGCGACCATGAGTAGACCCAAGGCAACCAGTAAGAACGCGTTGAGCTGGCCGATCTCATACAAATTGTAGGTCTGTGCGACCGCCGATGGGAGCCGCGCGACGATTCCGGCAAAAATGATTAATGAGATCCCATTCCCAACGCCTCTCTCGGTGATCTGCTCACCCAGCCACATCAAGAAGCCGGTTCCCGCTGTGAGCGTGATTACCGTCATAAGACGGAATCCCCATCCGGCGGTGAGCACAAACGCCCCCTGATTCATTTGCTCCAATCCAACCGCAATACCGAACCCTTGAATCAGAGCGATGCCAATCGTTCCGAATCGCGTGTACTGAATAATCTTCTTACGGCCTCGTTCACCCTCCTTGGCCAACTTGGTCAAATGCGGAATAACGACCGTCAATAATTGAAGAATGATCGACGCACTGATGTATGGCATGATGCCCAGCGCAAAGATCGTCAGGCGTGACAACGAACCGCCTGAAAAAATATCGAGAAACCCTAAGAGAGCGCCACCCTGTTTCTGTAAAAATTCTGACAGGGCTTCTCCGTTGATACCAGGAGTAGGAATATGCGAGCCCACACGATAGACGACCAACATCCCGAGCGTGAAGAGAACTCGAGTACGCAGCTCGGGAATCTTAAAGATATTCTGAAAACTGGTGAGGAGCCGCTCAAGCACCGCCGATAACCTCGACTCGCCCTCCGGCCGCTTGGATTTTCGCCTCTGCCGACTTACTGAATTTATGAGCCTGCACGACGAGGGGCTTCTTTAATTCGCCGTTACCTAGAATCTTGATCGGTCGTTTTTTCCGCTTCACTAATCCAGCATCAACCATCGCCTGTGGAGTGATGGTTTCGCTCCCTGTCCAATCTATAAGACTTGTCAGATTGACAATCGCATATTCCACTCTGGACGGATTTGTGAAACCAAACTTCGGAAGCCGACGCACCAACGGCATCTGTCCACCCTCGAAACCGGGACGCTTACCTCCCCCAGATCGAGCCAGTAGCCCTTTATGCCCCTTGGTGGCAGTCTTTCCATGACCGGAACCCGGCCCACGCCCAATACGCTTACGTCGCTTTTTTGCCCCTCTTGCTGGGGCCAATTCATGAAGATTCATGGCTTGCCAACCTCAAGCAGATAACCAACTTTTTGAATCATCCCTCGTACTTGTGGCGTATCAGGACGGACAACCGTTTGACGAATATGTCGGAGACCCAGACCACGCAAAACAAGGCGATGGCGCTCTGGCGTTCCGATTGGACTGCGCTTCAATGTTACTCGCACATTATTCGCTTTTGATGGCGAAGTTTTTGATGATGATTGCGCTGCACTCATTTAGACCGTTGCCCTTTCCCGCCCTTCGGCGACAGCTTGCCGGCGGAAGCGAAGGACATCATCCAAATTTCTAAGCTGGGTTAGTCCGTCAAGAGTGGCACGAACGGTATTGAATGGATTGCCGCGCCCAAGAGTTTTCGCAATAATATTGTGGGCACCGACTAATTCCACAACGGCACGAACGGCGCCCCCGGCGATGATGCCCGTTCCATCGACCGCGGGTTTCAGCAACACGTGCTCCGCCCCGAACAAACCGTGTACTTCATGCGGGATAGTCCCACCCTTGAGCGGGACATGAACAAGATGCTTCTTCGCCTGCTCGACAGCCTTAGAAATCGCAACCGGAACCTCGGCAGCCTTTCCCTTCCCGATACCGACCCAACCATGGCCATCACCAACGACGACGAGGGCACAGAAGTTGAAGCGCTTCCCACCCTTGACAACCTTTGCAACTCGGTTGATGAATACAACTTTATCTTTCAGGTTTAATTCATCGGGATTGACTCGCACGCTCGTACCCCTCAGTCCTAAGTTCGCTGACAGTTCATTAAGAGACTTACTCGCACTACCATACTCGCCTCCGACCCCATCTCAGCCTAAAATTTCAATCCCCCCTCACGAGATGCATCCGCAAGGGCTTTGATACGGCCATGATACATCCGCCCTCCTCGGTCAAAAACGACTGCGGTAACCTTTGCAGCCTTGGCACGATCCGCTATCAATTTGCCAACTGCTTTGGCCGCTTCAATTCCACCAGTTGACTTGAGGGTTGTGCGAAGCGCCTTATCAAGTGACGAGGCAGCAGCCAACGTCGTACCCTTAATATCATCGATAATTTGGGCGTAGATATGAGCTGTGCTTCTAAAGACGTTCAATCGTGGTCGCTCTGCCGTCCCTAGAATGACTTGTCGCACTCGCCGCCGTCGTCGCTCAAGTTGTTGAACCTTGTTTGCCGCATTCATCGTCAGTTCCTACTTCCCTGTCTTGCCTTCTTTTTTCCGCAAGATTTCACCAGCATACCGGACACCCTTTTGCTTATAGACATCCGGCGGTTTAATGGCGCGCAGATCAGCTGCAACCTGACCTACCAATCGCTTATCAACCCCCTTGAGGTTGATCAGTGTCTGCTTATCGACCTTTACATCGATACCTGCCGGCACTTGATAGATCACCGGATTAATGTATCCAACATTGAAGCTTAACGTCCGACCCTGAAGCTGAGTCTTGTACCCGACTCCAGTAATTTCAAGCGAGCGTTCGTAGCCTTTCGTGACACCCTGAATCATGTTGTTCAGCTCCGCACGGGTCAGGCCATGCAACGCTCTCATCTTTCGATCATCGTTTGCACGATCGACAACGAGCTGGCCATTACTGACCGCCACCTTCACCCCATGCACGAGAGACCAATCTAACTTCCCGAGTGGCCCCTTAACCGACACCGTGGTTCCGGCGACTTTGACTTCCACTCCACCAGGAATGGCAATTGGTTTTTTCCCAATTCGAGACATAGCGTATTTCTATCCTTCAATCGAGATTGAACCGACTTACCATACCGAGCAAAGAACCTCGCCTCCAAGATGACTCTTGCGAGATTCCTGATCAGTCATAATTCCCTTCGAAGTGGAGACAATGGATAAGCCAATACCATTGCGAACTTTTTTAATATCCTCACTACCAACATACACACGGCGCCCTGGCTTACTAATACGCTCCAAGCCAGTAATCATAGGCTGTCCTTCGCCTATGTATCGAAGCCGCACGTTCAGAACAGGATGACCATCCCGCACCTCATCTTCGATCGAGTCGACATAACCTTCCCGCTTCAAAATTTCTAAAATTGCTCGTTTCAATTTTGAGGTGGGAACCGTGACTGTTTCAAAACGGCGCTGAGCACCATTCTTCAAACGAACCAGAAGATCGCCGATTGGATCGGTAACCATGCTATCCCCTTCTATTCTCTATTGACAGCCATCGGCGTGAGAACACCACGCTACCAGCTAGATTTCCGAACTCCAGGAATCTCCCCACGCAACGTCATCATGCGAAAACAAATTCGACACATTCGAAACCGACGAAGATAGCCTCGCACTCGACCGCAGACGCCACAGCGGTGATACTCTCGAGTGGAGAACTTCTGCTTTGTCGCGGCCTTATTTCTCAGCGCTAATCGTGACACAAATCACCCCTCCCATCCAAAAACACCATCGCTATCCCACCATTCTCAAGCGCGGAACGGCATTCCAAGATGTTTCAGAAGAGCCTTTCCTTCGTCGTTTGTCTTGGCTGTGGTGACCACCGTAATGTCCATACCATGAATGGATGCCACTTCATCGTACTTGATTTCCGGGAAGATCAGCTGCTCTTTCAACCCAAGCGTATAATTACCCCGACCATCGAACGCTTTGGGGGATACCCCTCGGAAGTCACGGATACGAGGCAGTGCCAACGATACCAACCGATCGAAGAATTCATACATCCGTCGACTCCGGAGTGTCACTTTGGCGCCAATCGGCAATCCTTGCCTCAGCTTGAAACCAGCAATGGCTTTTTTCGCTCTCGTGACAACCGGTTTTTGCCCTGTAATCATCCCCAATTCAGTGACAGCACTCTCTAAGAGCTTCACATTCTGAATGGCCTCACCCATTCCAACGTTCAGCACCACACGCTCAAGCTTGGGTACTTGCATGAGATTCTTATACCCAAACTCCTTCATTAGCGCCGGAATGACTTGCTGTTCATACATATCGCGAAGCCGTGGGCGAAACTTCGATTCCTCACTCCCCTGATCCAACTGCGGAGGGGAAGCTTCCTTCTTCGTACTCTTTCGTTCAGATGATTTACTTGATTGATTTTTCGGTTCCTTAGCCATTACCTAACCCTATTCCACAGTCTCGTTGGATTTCTTACTAAAGCGCACCCGCCGCCCGTCTTCTAAAAGACGAATACCGACTCGCGTAGGTTTTTGCGTCACCGGGCAAAAAAACATGACGTTTGAAATCTGCAGCGGGGCTTCTCGCTCTAAAATACCCCCCTGCTTCGCTTTTTGATTCGGCTTTGTATGTCGCTTGATAATATTCAACTTTTCCACAATCACTTTACCGGCCCGGAGGTCAACGGAAAGTACCTTGCCTGTCTTCCCTCGTTCACGGCCAGAAACCACGACAACCGTATCCCCTTTGCGAATTCTACTTTTTCTCAGTGCTTCCACCATGCTCCTCGCTCGCTCCCCTTCACAAAACCTCTGGTGCCAGGGAAATAATCTTCATGAATTTCTTCCAGCGAAGTTCCCGGGCAACAGGTCCGAAGATACGAGTTCCAATCGGTTCACCGTCTTTATTAATCAGGACACACGCATTCCGATCGAACTTGATATACGATCCATCTTCTCGTCGAACTTCTTTTGTCGTTCGAACAATGACGGCTCGGCTCACGTCACCCTTCTTCACACTCGCCTGGGGTATAGCCTCTTTGACAGCCACTACCACAATGTCACCTAACGATGCATAGCGCCGTCTTGTGCCTCCAAAGACATGAAAGCACATGGCCTGCTTGGCCCCGGAATTGTCAGCTACATCCATATAAGTATAGTTCTGAATCATTGCGATCTTCCTACGGGTATCACGAGTGTAGAAGCCGAAGAAAAGTCCCTTCTACTTTTCAGGCTGTCCTTTTTCCATAACCTGCACGACACGCCAATTCTTTTCTTTGCTCAGCGGTCTCGTCTGGACAAGCTTGACCCGATCTCCCACTTTACAGACACCATTTTCGTCATGAGCTTTCAATCTCGTCACTCGTCTGAGAACCTTTTTGTAGATCGGATGAACAACTGACCTTGACACCACCACGACGACCGTCTTCTGCATTTTGTTACTGACAACATCGCCATACCAATGACGGCGTTTCACCACTTCAGCCATAAGCGTCCTTTACCCCTTCGCCCCTTCAGTTCGGTCAATCCCCTGCTGAAGAACCGTCTTCACCCGGGCGATATCCCGCTTGGTTTTTCGAATCTGCATAGGATTTTCAAGACGGCCAGTACCGAATTGAAAGCGCAGATTGAACAGCTCTTGTACAAGCTGCTTTTCCTTCTCGGCAAGCTCCCCTACGGTCATATTTCGAAGCTCTTTTATTTCTAACGCCATATACCCACTCCTGGCCTTTATTTACACGGGAAGTAACTTAGCCAAACTCACCGCGAACAACCAATTTTGTCGCGATAGGCAACTTGTGAGATGCAAGCCGAAACGCCTCTCGAGCAGTTTCCGGAGTGACTCCATCCATCTCATAAAGGATCCGACCAGGTTTCACAACGGCCACCCAGTACTCAGGATTACCTTTTCCTTTTCCCATTCGAGTTTCCGCTGGCTTTTTGGTAATAGGCTTGTCCGGGAAAATACGCGTCCAGACCTGCCCGCCACGCTTCACGTGTCGAGTAATAGCAATACGCGCTGCTTCAATCTGGCGACTTGTGATCCACCCCGGCTCTAAGGCCTTTAAGCCGAATTCGCCCAAAGTGATCTGCCCTCCACGATAGGCCTTCCCCGTCATCCGGCCTTTTTGCATTTTTCTGAATTTGACTTTCTTAGGCGCTAACACGGCTCGATCTCCTCATCCAAACCGGCGATCTAAAGATGATTCTGCTTTCATAGGCCGAACAGGAAGAAGCTCGCCTTTGTATATCCAAGTCTTCACTCCGATCTGCCCCATCGTTGTATGCGCTTCAGCGAAGCCATAATCAATTTCAGCACGAAGCGTGTGCAAAGGCACCCGTCCCTCTCGATACCACTCCGTTCGCGCGATTTCTGCACCACCCAATCGCCCAGCGACCATAATTTTAATACCCTGAGCACCGAGCCGCAGTGCCGACTGAACACTACGCTTCATAGCCCGACGAAAGGCCACTCGCTTCTCGAGTTGAGTTGCCACATTCTCGCTGACAAGTTGGGCATCAAGTTCAGGCTTTTTGATTTCCTTCACTGTGACGTAGACCTGCCCTCCGTATTGTTTTTCCAGGTCGGCCTTCAACTTATCAACCTCTGCACCCTTACGGCCAATGATGATCCCAGGACGGGCCGTATGAATGATCACTCTGGTTTGGTCTCCAGAACGTTCAATTTCTACCTTTGCTACCCCAGCGTGATAGAGCCGAGCCTTGACCATCTTCCTAATTTTGACGTCTTGATGGAGAAGTTTGGCGTAATCTTTCCCCGCATACCAACGAGAACTCCACGTATAGTTGTAACCAAGACGATAACCAATAGGATGTGTTTTTTGACCCATGCGCTATATGCCTCAATAAAGGAGAATCAGCCTACCTGCGATTGTCTGAACCTTCTGGTGCCGTGACCACGACGGTGATATGACTCGTACGTTTCTGAATTGCGTTAGCCCTTCCCATTGACCTCGCACGCACACGCTTGTACGTGGGGCCGCAATTGACGAAGGCCTTGGAGATCACCATGGATTCACTATCTCCCATTTCCTTCAATTCAGCGTTCGCCACAGCGGAACGAACGATCTTTTCGACAACTCGAGCGGCATGCCGAGGAATGTGCTTCAGGATGGCCAACGCCATCGGCACCTGCCTGCCACGAATCATATCGATCACCGGCTTGGCTTTGCGCGGCGCGACACGAACAAATCTTAGAATTGCATGTGCTTCAGTCATCTTCAAAACCCTGTGATCGGTAAACCTATATCGTTAATTCTTCTACTTCAGCGCGACGGCTTTCTCCGTCTTAGCCTGTCCGTGCCCCTTGAAAAACCGCGTTGGAGCAAACTCGCCCAACTTATGGCCGACCATGTTTTCAGTCACAAACACGGGGATAAATTTTTTCCCGTTGTGGACAGCGAAGGTATGGCCGATCATGTCCGGGACGACTGTCGATCGACGCGACCACGTCTTGATCAACCTACGGTCCTTCGTCTGATTCATCTGCTCCACTTTCTTGAGCAAATGACCGTCAATAAACGCCCCCTTACTTACCGATCTAGGCATTGCGCACTCCTGACTTTCGTCGAGCAATGATAAACTTCTCGGTCTTTTTATTTTGCCTGGTCTTGTAGCCCTTCGTCGGAAGCCCCCATGGCGAAACAGGATGTGGATTTCCCTGACCTGATTTCCCCTCGCCTCCTCCATGCGGATGGTCGACCGGGTTCATCACCACGCCGCGAACATGCGGTCTTTTTCCCTTCCATCGGCCCCGTCCCGCTTTTCCAACACTGACATTCTCATGATCCACATTACCGACTTGTCCGACCGTTGCCATACAAACGCCCAAGATTCTGCGCATTTCTCCAGACTTCAGTCGAACCTGTACATAGTCGCCATCACGCCCCATGACCTGCGCGAACCCACCGGCACTCCGGATCAATTGGCCACCCTTTCCGGCCTTCAATTCGAGGTTATGGATGGTCGTACCCAGAGGCATATTCATCAATGGAAGCGCATTCCCTGGTCTGATTTCTGCCTGCGGACCAGATTGAACTTCATCGTTCAGACTAAGTCCGACTGGGGCCAAGATATACCGCTTCTCCCCGTCACGATAGCTCAACAGTGCTATCCTTGCAGATCGATTCGGGTCATACTCAATAGCTGTCACCTTTGCTGAAATACCAACTTTGTCTCGACGAAAATCAATTTTTCGATATAGCCGCTTATGCCCACCCCCACGAAACCGAACAGTTATCCGCCCATTATTGTTTCGGCCACCACTTCGCAAATGAAAAGAAGTTAATGACTTTTCTGGCTTTTTTTCAGTAAGCTCCTTGGACACCACGGCCGTCATGCCCCGACGACCTGCGGATGTTGGACGATAGACTTTTAAACTCATGCGATACCCCTTTACCCTCTAGACCCTACCGAACGAACCTCGATCAAGATTAGGCGCTTTCGTACATCTCCAGCTTTTCACCTTCTTTAAGCGTGACAAAAGCCTTCTTCCAATCAGAACGTTTGCCAGAAAAACGACCGAGCCGCTTAACCTTCCCACGAACATTCATGAGATTGACCTTCTCAACCTTAACCTTGAGCAGGGCCTCGACCGCTTGCTTGATCTGAACTCGATTCGCTTCGGGATGGACCACGAAACCGACGGTATTGGTTTTCTCTCGAAGTCCGGTAATCTTTTCAGTCAGTAACGGCTGAACTAAAACCCTGTGCATCTCGATCTTCATGACCAGACCTCACTCACGGGACCAAGCTCTCGCTCTGAGATCAAAATCACGTGCGCACGAACAATATCGTAGACATTCAATTGATCTGCGCTGAGAACTTTCACGTCATTCAGATTTTCTGCGGCTTGCAAGATTTCGGACTGCGATTTGCCGATGATCACCAGAGCGTGAGCACCTCCAGTGAATTGTCTCAAAGCTTGAGCCAACAACTTTGTCCTTGGCTGTTGCAGGGAAAGATCGGAAACCACAAACAACTTTTCCTCAGCTACCTTAGCCGATAACGCACTCTGGAGAGCAGCCCGATACTTCTTCTTGGGCATTGAATAGGCGTAACTTCTTGGCTTCGGCCCAAATACACTCCCTCCATGACGCCAGACTGGAGAACGAAGCGAGCCGGCTCGAGCACGTCCTGTATGCTTTTGCTTCCAGGGCTTTTTACCAGACCCACTTACCTCACCTCGGCGTAAAGTCGAAGCTGTCCCCCTACGCTCGCAAGCACGCTGCATAATCACCGCTTCATGCACCAGAGTGGTGCGGGGTTCACACCCAAAGACTACCGGAGACAGATCAATCGTTCCAACTTTCTTTTTCTGCAAATCCACCAGATCGATAGTAGGCATATCTAGCTCTTCTTAGACTTCCGCACGACAACGATCCCATTCGCCGCCCCGGGAACCGCACCGCGCACAAATAGGAGATTTTCGTCCAACCGTGACTCAATGACCTTCAACCGATGAACTGTAACCCGTTCCGACCCCATATGGCCTGGCAGCGTTTTCCCCTTCCAGACACGAGACGGGAACGAACTGGCTCCAATTGACCCAGGAGCCCGATGAAACATGGACCCATGCGATTCAGGCCCACCGGCATAGTGATGTCGCTTCACAACACCCTGAAACCCCTTACCCTTTGAAACGCCGATCACATCAACCCAATCACCCTTCTTAAACATCTCGACCGTGACGAATTGCCCCACCGTCGTTTCACCGTCTTTCTTAAATTCTCTCAAAATACGGCTGGGTGACGCCTGGTTTTTCTTCAGATGACCAAGTTCCGGCTTCGAAAGCTTACGCTCTTTCACTTCACCAAATGAAAGCTGCACCGCCTCGTACCGATCCCGCTCTTTTGTCCGTACAGTGACAACTCGGCATGGACCAGCCTCGATGACAGTGACAGGCGTCAAGCGAGTCTCATCGAACACTTGTGTCATTCCGAGCTTTTTCCCAATCAGTCCGTTTGTCATATTTGTCCAGTGCTATGGATTGCGCCTGAGTACCGCTCCCAAAAAATTCAGCCGTTAACACTCGAGTTCATAACTTTATCTCTACGTCCACACCGGCCGCCAGATTGAGCTTCATCAGGGAATCCATCGTTTCAGGCGTCGGCTCCATGATATCGAGCAATCGTTTGTGCGTGCGCATTTCAAACTGTTCGCGCGACTTCTTATCGGCATGCGTCGATCGCTGGACCGTAATTTTTTCAATTCGAGTGGGAAGTGGAATCGGTCCGATTACTCTTGCGCCACTACGTCGAACAGTCTCAACAATTTCACTCACAGACTGATCGAGCACCCTATAATCGAACCCCCTCAACCTAATTCTAATTCGCTGATCGACCTTCACGTCGTTACTCCTAATCTATCAACTGAACGCGTTCCGACCTATGCCAGGATTTCCGTCACGACCCCTGAACCCACCGTCTTGCCACCTTCCCGTACGGCAAACCGCAACCCCTGATCCATCGCGATCGGACTGATCAACTCGCCCGTCACACTCACGTTGTCCCCCGGCATCACCATCTCAACCCCCGGATTCAACTGCACGACCCCGGTCACATCCGTCGTCCGGAAGTAGAAT
>JBGSIO010000124.1:0-3934 GCA_041742455.1 Nitrospira sp.
ACCGGCATCGAGCGAATCATCGACGCGGATGCAACAGGCCAGCCGGCTCCATGTCCACTCGAATGAGCGCCCACAGACAGGTCCCCCAGCTTGTGCGAGACAGAGATTGATCCCGATGGTGCGGAGAAAGGTGCTCTTGCCGGACATGTTTGAGCCCGTGATGAGGTGGATCGAGCCACGCCCAGCCAAACGAACATCGTTGGCGACGCGGGTGTTGGCGGACACCAATGGGTGCGCGAGTCGACCAGCTTGCAAACTTGGGGAGATGCCGTTCTGTTCGCCGATGGGGGTGAGCGGGGTCGGCCAGGCGTAGTCCGGGTGGAGATACGCAAAGGTGGCCAGCGCCGCCGCCGCTTCGATTTCTGCTAAACAGTTCAGCCACTGAGGAAGGGCTTGCTTGATCTCGTGTTGCGTGTGAATCAGCCGGCGCAGGAACCAGAGATCCCATGGACAGAGCGCGTTGACCGCCAGATGGACGAGGGGGTGAGCCTTGATGCTGATCGCGTGCAATGTGCGCGCGGCGCGTGCGAGTTGCAACGTGGGACTGGATCCACCGATCAGCCTGGCCCATGTTGAAGCGAGTGCCGTATTTCGCCGCCTCGCGTACCGCTCAATATAACCGAGGACTGTGGCTAGCCGCTCCGTTTCATGATGCAAACCAACCGCATGCTCCAGCAACTCTTCCCCCTGGTCGGTCATGAAGTAGATCACCACGTAGGCCGCAAACGAAAACATCCAATAGCCGGGTAGCAGCCCGAAGATCGTGGCGAGGGCGAGGCTGATCGTCGTCAGGGCGAGAAGGCTTTGGACCGCAAGGATGGTGTCCAGGTGTGGCAAGCTGATTGGATGCTCCGCGACGGCGGCCAATCGCTTGCCGTTGATTTCCTGGTCCCCTGTCAACTTCGCATCGAGCGCAAGACGGTCACGGAACAAGGAGCGAACTGTCAGCTCTTTCACCAAAGACCGCCGCGTATGCCAGTCTGTCGGGGAAGCCGGCTGTTCCAGGAGCCAACTCTGTAAACGTTCTCGGCCATGGTCCGATACTGTTGTGTCGAGGAGATGCGTTAAGGAATGCGGACCGAAGAGATCCAGATCGGCGGCGAACGGATGAGACTTCGGAGCCTCATCTGGCCGTGGTGGAATCGCAGGCCAATCCAATGCGATCCGAGCCAGATGAGTCATCTTGATGTGCTTCCAGTGGCGAAGCCGGTGAATCCGAGTTTCTACCCTGTTATGATACGCGGCCACGGTGAGGAAGAGGGTCAGGAACAGCCCGAGACCGAGGTTCCCACTGTGGTACCAGTCGAGCTTGTAGAGGGTGATCGTCACGACGAGGCCGATGAGAAAAATGCCCAGCCGCCACCGCGTAAAGGATGCGCTGATGCTGGTGCCGCGTTCGATGAGGCGATCTGTCCGACGAATGATCGTTGTGAGTTGAGCGCTTCGTGAGGTAGTCATAACAGGCGACATTACTGGGAACAGATTCGAACGTCAAATGACAATCTGAGTATCTGTCGATCTGTTGAATTCAGAAACTTCAAAAGGTCCAAATCAACAGATCATCCTGATGAACGAATTCCGTTACGGAGTCACATGTCCGATCATTGGATCGATGTCTGTATCCAGGAAAACCTGGATGCAGGCGAGTTATTGAGTCGGCTGGACGATGCTTCAGTGCAAGGCGCATGGGAAGATCAGGGCGTGGCCCATCTGTATTGGCCGGAGGCGCAGTGGAGCGACGAACGGCTTGTCTCATTGCGACTGGTTCTCGCTGACCTGGCGCCGTCGCTGGGAGATGTTCCTGTGTCGGTGAAGCAGGTTCCCTCCCAGGACTGGAACGAAGGCTGGGCTCGTTCCGTGCAGCCCCTTCGGATCGGACGACTGGTCATTCGCCCGAGTTGGGAGACGATCACGTTGGATCCCAACGACATGGAGATCGTGCTGGACCCGAAACAAGCCTTCGGCACCGGTCACCATGCGACGACGCGCATGGTGCTCATGTGGTTGCAACGTCACATACGCGGTGGAGAAATGGTTCTGGATGTTGGTGCCGGTAGCGCCATCTTGGCCATGGCTGCGGCGAAACTTGGCGCGGCGTCCGCTGTCGGTATAGAGATTGATCCTGTCGCGGTAGATTGTGCGAGAGAATATGTCACCCAGAATGGATTGAACGATCAGATCGACATCGTGTGTGGGACGTTGGATGATCTGCCACAGGAGAGACGAGCCGCCGCCGATCTTGTGCTGGCCAATCTCGATCGACAGACGGTCTTGAATCTCGCCGATGATTTGGCCGGCTTGGCGATGCAGGGAGCAAGACTCATGGTCTCCGGCATTCTCATTGAACAGCAGGTTGAAATCATCGATCACTTGTCTGGTCTCGGCCTTGTGTGCTCGGAACGATGTGAGGAAGAGGGCTGGGTGGCTATGAAATTCTTGAAGTCCGAATCATGCGACGGAGAAGGTTAACGATGCCTAGCAGGCCGCCCTATCCCCATGTGCATCAGATCAACGTGTCCGACGGGGGAGTTCCGAAACTCCCCGTCTGGGAAGCCACGGTTGGTAAAGCGGGGCTGAGTGGTGATCGGCAGCGCAACCTCAAGTTCCACGGTGGACCTGATCGTGCCGTCTGTTTGTATTCGCTCGAACTCATTGAACAACTTCAAGAAGAAGGCCACTCGATCGATGCGGGATCGTCTGGGGAAAATTTGACTCTGTCTGGATTGGAATGGGAATTGGTAAAGCCTGGCGTTCGATTGGTGGTCGGACCTGATATTGAGCTTGAGGTGACCAACTACACGACTCCATGTAGTCACAATGGCCGCTGGTTTCGTGACGAGGATTTTTCTCGTATTTCTGAGAAGTTCAACCCTGGTTGGAGTCGCGTCTATGCCAAGGTTCTGCGCGGGGGTGTGGTAAAGCCGGGTGATGCAGTGGCAATTGAATCGTGAAACGTATTTCGTGAAGCGTGAAGCGCAGGACTGAAATAGAGAGAGTCTCATCTTTGTTCGCGAGATACGAGATACGCTTCACGAACGACGAGCATCAAATATGATGGACCGTGTTCTAGAACCAGAACTCATGGACGACCCAAAGCAGGCTGACGCTTACGCGCGCGCCGACTTTGCGGAAGAAAATCAAGGATTCGTCGAGCTATTTAAAAACTACTTCCCAGAGTTTTCGCAAGGAACCGTGCTGGATCTTGGCTGCGGTCCGGCTGATATCCCTATTCGATTCGCCACACTGTATCCAGCCTGTCAGATCATCGGCGTTGATGCGTCAGGTCCAATGATCCGGCTTGGGGAGGACGCGGTGAAACAATCTGGCCTATTCGAACGCATTACGTTGCGCTGCGAACGGTTTGAAGAGATTGCCGGTGCCAGAATCGTTGATGCCGCGATCTCGAACAGCCTGCTCCATCATCTGCCGAACCCCTTGCAGTTCTGGCAGAAGCTTCGCCAGTTGGTGAAGCCTGGGGCGCCGGTGTTGGTGATGGATTTGCTTCGACCAGACTCGCCGGAGACGGCACAAGCAATCGTCGACCAGTACGCTGCCAACGAACCGGATATTTTGCGCCGCGATTTCTATAATTCCCTGCTCGCTGCCTTCACTGAAGATGAGATCGGGGCCCAGCTGGCCCGCATGAATCTCACGCGCTTGCTGATCGACATCCCGGACGACCGGCACTGGGTGGTGGGCGGGATCATTTATTAAGCCGGACGATACGCACACAGATCATATTGTTCTCCGGCTTTCTGGTCGACTATTCGCTCAGGCTTTTGAAACATGCTAACCTAGTGTAGTGATACATAAATAGCTTTACATATTATACAGTACGTGTATACTCCTCTCCAGAGGAGGACCGGACCATGCGTATCGCCCCTTCCATTCAGCTGACTGAACCCGAACGCCAGCAACTGGAGCAGTGGGCCCG
>JBGSIO010000125.1:0-3770 GCA_041742455.1 Nitrospira sp.
CCACTACATACTCACCTCTGTCCACAAATTGAGCGAAGCCTGACAAGGGAAACCCAAGAACGATCCCTAGAACCAGTAGGTACCTAGACATGTGTCCTCCTTCGTCGAGATAGTACAAAACTCCTGTATGGGTCGTGCCCAAATGGTCCGACGCCTTTACACCGGAAATCGAGGCCGAGTATGAATCACTGACAGAATCTACTTTCGCTTCAGCAAACCCTCACGCATAGCCTGGAATCCGTCCTTCTCCCCCCCCTGCAACACATCATTGGCTTTTATGTCCTGCAGCAAGCCGCGTTACAACGTCTTCTCTTGAACCGGCCTCTTCCCATCCACCTTCTCCTCCGTCAACATCACCGACCCTGAAACGGCATCAATATAGACCATCATAATCGCTTCTTCCGCAGTCAGGATTTCGACATTCCACACAGTTTTGTCCCCCCTTTTCTCCAATTCCGCCTTAATGGTCTGCCCTGCAATGCTTCCCAAAGCCGTCGTCACCGCTCCCTCAATCGTAGTCTTGGCCGAAGTCGCCATGGCGATAACTTCCGCCTCATTAAGTTTCCCTTGGTCAGCACTCCAGACCATTTCACCTACAATGCCTGCCAGACCAACTACCGTCCCTGCAATCAAGATTGCTCGCCATACCGTATAAGTCTTGTTCGTCATGGCTGTCTCCTTCATGCATGGCCTAAGATTGGGATGCAGGAGCATGACCGCAAGGGCCGATGCGATCACGCTTACTCTGCCCGACAACAACCGCTCAAAATATTCACGTGGCGGCCCTCCATTCCGACAATCACCATTTATTTGCAGAACTCCCTATCCTGCTTCTACTCGTGCCTTCACCCGAAACAATCCGATTTCTTTGCCAGCCAACCTGCATATATACACTTCGATCTCATTTCTTTGGTATCCGCTTGCCTTCTTTCGCCGGCTGTCCAACCACCCCTTTTAATGAGTCGACAACTTGAGGCTCCAGCATCTCTGTATTCTTGGAATCAATCAGCAGCGTGCCCATGGTTGTATCTCCAGACCTCGCAGCCCCCTCGATAGACTGGCTATAGGTTAAGTTTGTCCGGCCCGTATCGTTCGCAAATTCTCCGCTTGATGGGTAGCCAGGATGCTTGGGCAGCATCGCCGGGTTCGCCATGGCAAGCCCGGTCATTCCGATAAAAACGAGTCCAAGGATGGTAATTGTAAAGAGTCTCATGTTGAACACCCCCTTTGTCGAACACACCAAGGTCTCCTCGACAGCAGACGATCCCAATCCGTGACCGGGAGGTCGCCTCTGTCAGCACGGTGACAGACGGAAGTTTTCGAGATCAGTCTATGAGGGCATTCTCACAGATCGTCGAACATCGTCGGCACTCTGGCATTGAAGCGGCGGAGACTGGGGAATCGGTCGCGCAGGGAAGGAACAAGAAGCGCAAGGGATAGGACAGTCAGCGTCACTGGAACGTCAGGGCTTGAACCAGCACACTAACGCTGCATTCCGTACATCTCATCACGTTCGAGAACGAGCAGCCGAACCACCCCCCTCGAACACCCTTACTTTTAATTTTAGTTTGACACATTTACCGTAATTAGTAAAGTTAATACTCCATCAATCAATATTTACAACGATTATTAACCTATTCAAGTGAACCTACTAACGACACTCCATTTTTACGACTTTCATCGATGCTCATTCGTTTCTAGAGCCGATTTACCACCCGAAAGACGCACTGAGGGAATCCACCGCTTGTCGCACGTACCTACAGCGGGGGAACGATCGGGGCAAATGGTCCATCACCACTGAGCCATCGTGCCTGCCCGCCCCACTCTCCACGGCTTTCATACACCAAGACGATGTAACCATACTCTGACTTTCTTCTGGATCGATCATGGCCGAGAAGCGACCGGACGGGGGGGCACCACTGCAGCCGCCTCATCATAGTGAGGTCTGGAACGCTCGCGTGCAGAGATGAAACGCCATCAAGCGGTCATTCTGAGCCGGTCAAGAATCGCTGAGAGAACTCCATTTTTCTTTTGCAAGTCTTGCCGCATGGCCTGGTTGTCGGTGTGACCAACCTCGATACCGAGGTCAGAAATGGCACTTTTGACCGCCCCCGACAATACCTCTTGCTCCTGAGGTGTCAGCGTCAGCTGCATAGCATCCTCCTTCATGAGCCCCCACTCCTTATGCTCACATAGACTGAAAAAGAGACCAGGAAAAATCTCCTCTCCCTCGGTCGATCGGCAGAGAGGGCTGATTCCTGCCCATCCGCTTAGCACTCCCAGTTCGCGCGGAGCAGATCTTTGTCCTCCTCATAACGACAGGCGAATGTGCCACGGTGGGCATGATGCAGCGCTTCACCGATGCGCCGCGCAAGATGGGGATCCGTCGTAGTGATCATCACCCCTTCAGGTGCTTCGGTTTGCTCCTCGATCTTGATGATTCGAGCCAGAGGATGTTCGGCTTTGAGATACGCCTCCTCATTGCGAGCGAGTCCAAGCACCTGCTCTCGATGTTTGGTGACAAACTCACCGGTCAACAGCAGCACCCCGCTCGGCGCATGGTCCCGGATCCGTTCACAGGCAGGACACATCACCTCATGACTATCCGACGGGACCGGGCCCCACACCCACCTCCCCTTGTGATACACCGCCTGGCATTCACGGCACACCGATGGCTCGCGAAGTTTGCCCTTAGCTTTGTACTGGTCGTGCTTTCGTGCTTGAACCGATCGATCCTTCTTGTCTCGAGGATGATGTGGTGTCGACATGTTTCTTCACTCCATCGCATGTAAGATATTTGGCAAGTCCGGCCGGAAAGAGAGATAACCCCTCCGTCGTTCCTGAATCAGGCCGGTTTCGGAAATCTTCCTCGTTATACCGAATCGTGAGTTTGCATGCGGAACGCCACTCTGCAACGGATATGCCGCATGCTCAAATCCGTAAGAACGATGAGATGAAGAGGATGAGGCCGTACTTTGCTGTACGGATCACCACGGGCATGCTTGGTTCGACCATGCTGTGGGTTCTATTTAGCAGTACCCGATCATCCAGCCTTCCGGATGTCAATCACATGGCCGGCTTCGTTTAGTTGGCCGGTAATCGGCATCCCCTCTTTCATCCCAGAGAGTTTGCTTTCTCCGTGTTGTACCGCAAACGTCCGTTCTCCTTTAGGCGTCATAAGGAGGATCTCTTTCATATCCCCCGAGGAAGCAGGCCACAGCCAGCAAGCACTGCGCAGTAGCTGTTTTTAGAGATATGGTCATAGGAGGTTCCTTCTTTCAAACGATACGCTCTGGCCCTGATTGATCTCTCGCAGGTACAGTCAAACGCCAGCCGCGAAGACAGTCCGACTGTCAGCATCACCTCCCTGCCTTCTGACCGGCAGATACCAAATGGCGTTCGCGTTAGATCTGGATTTAGTCTACTCTAAGTACGAGTCGCGGTCTAGTCAGAATTGCTCAGCTGGCGAAGAACCACCTATTTCCTTATCGGCGTCCCTCATGCGGTCAGGTTTCCTGACCATGTCCTGACGCTAAGACCTAGCGCACTAAATTGGCGCAGAGAGGCCGTAAAGACGAATTTCGTAATACCCTGATTTTTCGTCTGGTTTCTCGCTTTTATAAATGAATCCAATAGTGTCCGGTTAAAACAAGCCCCATGAACTGGAGAGCCGGATCTGGAGCGGGATTTGAAGCGATGAAGGGTGGTGTCGATTTGAACGGTGTTGGCCGCTTCAGGCAGTCTTTCAGATTTTATCCCGGAGACCGCCG
>JBGSIO010000126.1:0-9737 GCA_041742455.1 Nitrospira sp.
GACAATCTCGTCTTGGATCTCCATATCCCACTCTTCTTCGGGGATGAGGGCGGCCAGGGTCGGCAGGTTGAGGTTCGGCGTCCGGAACAGCTTCCACACCGAGTCCCATTTCTGATCTTCGGGATGGGGAATGATGAGCCCGATCTTGTAGTGCCCCATAGCGGATATCCCTCCTGAAATGTGTGTGTAGGTAGATGCCTCTCTTTCTAAAAAGGTTTATCGAAGTTGCGACCAACGCAGTGAGAATGTGTGTCTCTGAACCAATCGGCAGGAGCTGCGGGCGTGCCTAAAAAGCTTTGTGTTGAAGAGTGCCCGGGTGCCTTGCGATTGTCGGCTGGTCCCATCCTGCTCAATTCACAGTTGCACACATCAGAGGTCGGCAAAGAAAGTGGGCTGTAGAGAACAATACCATCTCGCTCTTGGGCATATGTGTACGGTCCGATGAGCGTTTCAAAATTTGTCGGGGGAGCAGGGCTGTAGGCATCGCCGGAACGCCTTACCCAGTCGGGAAGAGTATGCGGAGCGACTTGAGCCTCTGCATCGCAAAGGTCGGTTGCCGCGCATGAACCAGGCTCGACAATGTTTGTGCAGTCGGGTGACGCGGTGTGTGTGGAGAGTGGAAGAAGCCCGAGGATGCCGGCGAGGAGGAATCTCATAGTGCACCATCTGTGTGCCGGAGGAGACTAGCCCGTTCGCGAGAAGAGATCAAGGGTTTGAAAACGATTATGAGAAGGTCTTTGATTGTTTCGTTCGACTTCCTGGTAGTTCATACAATTGTTCGGTATCCTTTCCTGCTGCTGTCCCTCCAGCAAAGCGTATGAAGTTTCCCTTGAGATGATAGTTGTGTCGTTGTATGCGCAGTTCGACTTCGATCTTGATAGAAGGGCAGCATCGCCTAGACATGGCTAATCGAAGAAGCTAAGGGCTGAGTAATGCAAAACTCTGGGGAGGTGGTGATGGGCCCACGATCGTGCGGTGAGCCCTCCCGTGCTGTGGGTGACACAAGTTCCTAATCTGCAAGAATCTTATAGATACACTTTCTGATGGTCTTCCTTGCGTCTCTTAAGGTCAGCCCCGATGCGAGCACGCTCACGTTCGTAGCCCACAGCGGTGTAGTAGAGGCTACGATCGAAGAATTGGTTCAGGAGGTGCATCAGTTCCAGCTCCCCATGGAGCTCTATGGCACTGTCAGACAAACCCTCTCGTTGAACAAAGGCGCACATGTGTTCCTTCGTAGCGGTGATGGCCCAGAGAAAGTGGCTGTAGGCCACACCCTGTGCAGCCCGACGCGCACCCAGCTCCGTGTAGCGCTGCTCAATCTCGGCCTCGGTCATGTGCATTAGCCAATTACTCAGGTTATCGTAGATCTCGCGGGTACGGGCTCGAAGCTCATCCGGAGGGACTTTGTGGAGGTCACTGCAGCGTGGAGAGTTCCACACTTTCTCGCTGAGCTCTCGGGCAAGCTGCTCGGAGTTCTTCTCGATCAGTTTCACCAATCGGCCAGCCAGCATGGCACACCTCCTTGGTTGAAGTGATTATGGTAGGGGAATGTTGGGTCTCCTTATAGTGACCCAGACGTTACCCGATTGACGGCATCAACGTCAATGATACGTCCGTTCAGCCTGATGGGGGCTGGGAAATCTGATGTGACGGGGGCGCAGGGGCGACCCTTCCGGCGGACCTGACACCGAACCTATCTGACTGTATTTCAGCTGATGGAGATCGCTCCGTAAGTCGCCTTGAACTTACCTGATCCATTTGTTATTCTTCGCTCACCTTTCGCATTTGTCGTCAACATCATAACTATTTAATATGTGTACACATTTCTGAGGAGTACCCACCATGACCGGCATCAAGCGGGCGTTGATCAGTGTCTCGGACAAAACGGGAGTTGTCGAGATGGCCAAGGGGCTGGAGGCGCTTGGCGCGGAAATCCTGTCCACCGGAGGAACGGCAAAGGCATTACGCGACGCCGGTATGAAAGTCATAGATGTTGCCGCCTATACCGGTTCGCCCGAGATTCTCGATGGTCGAGTGAAAACGTTGCACCCTAAGATCCATGGAGGCTTACTCGGCCGGCGTTCGCTCACAACCCATGTGGAGCAGATGAATCAACATGGGATCGGTCCTATCGATGTCGTCGTGGTGAATCTCTATCCATTCGAAGCAACGATTGCGAAGCCCGATTGTCGATTCGAGGATGCCATCGAAAATATCGACATCGGCGGACCGTCAATGCTGCGATCGGCTGCCAAGAATCACGATGATGTGCTGGTAGTTGTGGATCCAGCCGACTATTCGAGGGTCCTTGATGCGGTGAAAGGCAACACCGCGACGGCGGCGCTACGCCGTGAGCTGGCATTGAAGGTGTTCCAACATACTGCGCGCTATGACGGATTGATTGCTGCCTATTTAGAAAAACAGGTGCGAGGGGGCGAAGTGAAGTTTCCGAAAGTGTTGTCCCTACAATTTGAATTGGCTGAAACGCTTCGTTATGGAGAAAACCCTCACCAGCAGGGCGCCTTCTACCGTGAACGACACAGCAACGAGCCTTCAGTCTCAGGAGGCAAGATTCTTCATGGGAAGGCCATGTCCTACAATAATTTTCTCGATGCGAATTCTGCGTTGGAGTTGGTCAAGGAATACGACGAGACGACCGTTGCGATCATCAAACACAACAATCCCTGCGGTGTGGCGCTCGGCGACACGCCGGTGGAGGCATATGTCAAAGCACGAGAGACGGATCCCGTGTCAGCCTTCGGTGGTGTGATCGCCTTCAACCGGATCGTCGATATCGCGGCAGCCAAAGAAATCACATCGACCTTCGTTGAGGTCGTCATTGCTCCCGGGTTTGCTGAGGATGCATTGGCCGAACTCAAGCGAAAGAAGGACCTCCGTCTCCTGGACGTGGGACCACTGACGAAGGTGAAACAGGAAGGCGTCGATCTGAAGAAATTGGTCGGCGGGTTGATCGTACAAGATCGCGACCTCGGTGTCTTGACGGATCTTCACGCACTTTCCGTGCCGACCATTCGGAAGCCGACCGATGAGGAATATGCTGCCTGCGCTTTCGCATGGAAAGTCTGCAAACACGTCAAGTCCAATGCCATCATCTATGCTAGGTCAGGCCAGACGGTCGGGATTGGAGCCGGACAGATGAGCCGGGTGGATTCCGTCAAGTTAGCAGCGATGAAGGCCCAAATGCCGGTGAAGGGCTGTGTCATGGCCTCGGACGCATTCTTTCCGTTCCGTGATGGTCTCGATGCCGCTGCTGAAGTTGGTATTACGACCGTCATTCAACCGGGTGGGTCGATTAGGGATTCCGAAGTGGTGAAGGCAGCAGATGAACATGGGATGGCGATGATTTTGACAGGTATGCGCCATTTCCGACACTAATTAGTTACCGAAACAGGCCCCCAACTTCGTGTTCAGTTGTTCGAGACCCTCAACGTACCTCTGCCCAGTACGCTTTGAGTATCTTACTTCTTGCGGCTTCGTGGGATGACCTGTTTGAGTTTCCTCATGCCAGTAAAAAGATTGGCAGCCTGCCTGCCAGGAGTTTTGCGATAGGCCATGTTGAGCGGCCTGCCTTCTTTCAGAGTGAAAGTGAACTCATGAAGATTCTTGTTGTCGGGAGTGGTGGGCGTGAGCACGCGATCATCTGGAAGCTCGCCCAGAGTCCACGCAAGCCGACTCTCTATTGTGCTCCGGGTAACGCGGGGATCGCTTCGCTGGCAACCTGTGTGCCGCTGACGGTGGACAATATTTGCGGACTGAAAGACTTCGCGCTCCAAGAGAAGATTGACCTGACGGTGATTGGGCCTGAGGTGCCACTCGCATTGGGCATCGTTGACGAATTCCGCAAGTCCAAGCTCAGGATTTTTGGGCCGACCAAGAACGCGGCTCGTGTGGAAGCGAGCAAAATCTTTTCAAAAAATGTCATGGCGCAAGCCAAGATCAGAACTGCTCAGGCTGAGAGTTTCGAGAAGGTCGCCGACGCTCTCGCCTATGTCGAGCGTCATGAGCTGCCGGTTGTGATCAAGGCAGACGGGCTGGCACAGGGGAAAGGGGTTATTATCGCGACTACGCATGCCCAAGCTCGGCAGGCAATCGTGGACGCGATGGAGAAGGCGGTCTTCGGCCAAGCTGGGAAGCAGGTCTTGATCGAACAGTTTCTCGACGGGGAAGAACTGACGATCATGGCTTTCACGGATGGTCAGACGGTGGTGCCGATGCCGTCGGCTCAAGATCATAAGCGTGTCGGTGATGGTGATACGGGATTGAATACAGGAGGCATGGGTGCCTATTGCCCTGCCCCACTGGGAACGGCCGAGCTTCGTGCTCGCGTCACGCATGAAGTCTTGCAGCCGATGGTCGGTGCGATGGCGCGTCTTGGCTCCCCATTTCAGGGTGTCCTCTATGCGGGATTGATGGTCGTCAAGGGAACGCCGTACGTATTGGAGTTTAATGCTCGTATGGGCGATCCTGAAACTCAGGTTGTGTTACCGTTGCTCAGAACCGATCTGCTAGATGTCCTTGACGCTGTGGTTGAACATCGGCTGGATCAACTCGTGGTTGAATGGCATCGCGATGCTGCGGTATGTGTCGTCATGGCGTCGGGAGGCTATCCCGGTTCCTACCGGCAAGGGGTGACGATTCACGGCCTCCCCTCAACCATACCCGCATCGACGACCTCCATGGTGTTCCACGCGGGGACGACTCAGCGAGAAAACGAGATCGTCACGGCGGGAGGTCGCGTGCTCGGCATTTTAGGTCGAGGACCAACTCTCTCGGACGCACAGCGCGAGGCCTATCAGGTCGTGAGAACGATCTCCTTCGAAGGCTGCCATTTCCGGAAGGATATCGCGCACCGCGCGCTCAAGACATAAGATTGACCCAATTCATCCTCCTAAAGCATTCTCCCTTGGGCAACCCAATTGCAGCGTGCGATCATCCTCTCTTCCAGTGCGCCCTTCATGTGTGCACCAGCTCTAGATCCGAATAGCCGGAGCCAATCTTCTGCGATGTCGATCGCGATTGATCTGCTACAATAGCGTCATTCGATTGATGAGAGAACAGTTGTAAGACCCGCTTGTCGAAGTTGCAGCGTGTCTCAATCCAGACCCGCTGAAAGGGGAGCGAAGATTATGACGATGAGCAGTCATTCGATGCGGGGCGTCTACACAGTTTTCGGGTGTGGTCTCATATTGAGCCTCGTTGGGTGTGACTATTGGCCGCCGGCCTTACAGGTTCAGATCGAACAAATGCGCTCGGAAACGCAGACTCTGACGATGGAAAAAGCTCAATTGCAAGCGCAAGTTTCAGACTTATCGAAGGCCAAGCTAGAAGTCCAGAGTCAGATGGATGAACTGAGTCGGATGAATCGCGAGAAGACCGCGATGATTATGAGCCTCCAGAAGCAGTTGGATGTGGTCCGTGCAAAAACTTTGAAGTCGATGCCATTCAAACCTGCTAGGCGGAAAACGCCAGCAAAATCGAAGATAAATCCTGCCTCTAAAGTACCGCCCGGGAAAAAAGCTGCGTCGAAATGGGGCAGTGTGCGGTAGCTCAGTTTAAGCCATTACGATGAGGAGGAGGTCGTTGTCGTGTTCGGTGCAGCGGTGGATGAACTGGTGGATGCTGTCGCAGTTGCCGCTGCCGGAGTCGATGGTGTTGTGCTTGCTGCAGTAGGGGCTGCTGTTTCTTTTTTCTCGCCCGTACCCGTTCCACCGGTCTCACTACCTGAGCTTGATGGAGGTTTCATCTTCTCGGAGTAGTCGGTCACATACCAGCCACTTCCCTTGAACATAATTCCCGGAGAGGAAATCAGTCGCTGCAGAGCTTTCCCACATCGTTCGCAGATGGAAAGGGGATCGTCTTTCATGCTCTGTTTCACTTCAAAGCGGTAAGCACACCCCTCACATTGATATTCGTAGATCGGCACGGTTTCCCTCCCTTGTGCGCTGTTGTTTCATCAGATCTTAGTAGAGGTCACGTTAATTTCGCAAACGCCTGTTCGAGGCGTTCAAGACCTCTGGTTATGTTCGTCATACTGGTGGCATACGATAGCCGAAGGTGCTCTCGGCTGCCAAATGGCTCACCAGGTACCGTTGCAATTTGGGCCTCGTTCAGCAGGTACTGAGCCACATCGTTCGGAGTCTTCAGCATACCCGATGGCCCCTGTTTTCCCAATACTCCTTTGATATTGGGAAACGCGTAGAATGCCCCCTGTGGCATCCGACACGAGACACCGGAGATCTTGTTCAACCCCTTGACCATTGTGGTCCGGCGACGGGAAAACTCTTCCACCATTTTTATGGTGAATGAGTCTCCTAGGCGTAATGCGGCAACTGCCGCTTTCTGGGCAATCGAGCAGGGATTGGAGGTGCTCTGGCTTTGAATGTTGGCCATCGCGGTTATCAGTTCTTTAGGCCCGGCCGCGTAACCGATCCTCCACCCAGTCATCGCATAGGCTTTTGAGACCCCGTTGATAATGACCGTTCGAGCAGCAATCTCCGGTCCCAAGGAGGCAATGCTGACATGGATCGCACCATCGTAGAGGACCTTTTCGTAGATCTCGTCGGAAATCACGAGAAGATCGTGCCGTATCGCAACCGATGCAATTTCCTCCAGCGTCGCACAATCGTAGGCTGCCCCGGTCGGGTTGCAGGGACTGTTGACGATAATGGCTTTGGTCCGAGGGGTGATGAGTCGTTCCAGGGCAGCGGCATGGACCGCGTACCCCTCTTCTTCAGTGGTGGCCAACAGGACCGGCGTGGCATCGTTCAAGAGCGCTTGGTCAGAATAGGATACCCAGTAAGGGATTGGGATGATGATCTCGTCGCCCGCTTCGAGTAGAGCTTCGGCCAGGTTGTACAACGAGTGTTTGGCCCCGCAGGAAACCAGGACCTGAGATTTGTCATAGCGCACCCCAACCTCGGCCTGAAGCTTGTCTGCTATTGCCCCGCGCAACTCATCGATTCCGGACGAAGGCGTATATTTTGTAAATCCACTACGAATCGCATCTTCGGCTGCAGCCTTGACCGGCTCAGGTGTGTCAAAGTCTGGTTCGCCAGCCGAAAAGTCGATGACATCCACCCCTTGTGCTGCCATGGCTTTCGCTTTGGCAGCCATCGCCAGAGTCGGGGAGGGTGCAATGCGGCTGACACGAGCAGCAAGCTTCATGGTTTGAGACTCCGGATTCGATCGTGTAGGCGTCGAGCGACTTCTGGGTGGAGAAACTCAGCCAAGTTCCCTCCGTGTCGCGCGACCTCCTTGATGATGGTCGAAGATAGGTACGAATATTCCTCGCTAGGCATTAAGAACACGGTCTCCACCGTCTTGGCAAGTTTGCGGTTGATCAATGCCATCTGAAATTCGTGTTCAAAGTCAGAAATGGCTCGTAAGCCTCGGATGATTGCATGGGCGCCTGACCGTTCGACATAATCCACTAACAAGCCATCAAACGGTGTCACGTCGACTTGCTCGAGATCTTTCATGACCAGCTGCACCATAGCAAGGCGTTCCTCCAAATTGAAGAGCGGATGCTTAGAAGGATTTGGAGCTACAGCCACGACCACTTTATCAAAAACGCGGAGGCTGCGGGTGATGATGTCTGTGTGGCCATGGGTAACGGGATCGAATGTGCCGGGGTAGATGCCGATCTTCATGGCTGCACAGCTTTGGGACTGGAGTAGACAGAGAGGGTGGTATCTCCGTATCGATACTGACGCAGGAACTCAGTGGGTCCTAGGGATGCGGGTAAGGTGGTTCTGGTGGCGTGCTCGATAACCAGCCATGAGTCGACATTAAATAGCTGTTTTGTCTGTGGTTCGGAAAGCAATGCTGAAAATTCTCGGGCGTCAGAATAGGGAGGGTCGGCAAAAACAATATCGTAGGGACCGTTCCATTGAGTAGGGTTACCTAGAAAATATTCGACAGTTTGAGCCCGCATAGAGAGTGCATCACCAATCTGACAGATCTGAACATTCTGCTGAATGAGCTTCAAGGCGTCTCTGTCAGATTCGACGGAGGTGACGTGGGTCGCTCCTTGGCTTATGGCTTCTATTCCCACGGCGCCCGTTCCGGCATAGAGGTCTAAAAAGCGACTATTTGTCAGCCGATTCCTGAGAATTGAAAACAGAGCCTCCCGCACTCGATCTGAGGTTGGACGTAGACGATCCGTCCGTGGTGCGTTGAGTCGCCGACCTCTATGGGTACCCGCGATCACACGCATATTCGCCAACATTACCTTGAACGGTAGACTGTAACATAGCGTTTTTGTAGGGGTCAAGGAATGGAGGATGAATGAAGGGCGAGGAAAATCACAACATGGAGGGGGAGTCAGGAAAGATTCGCGAATGTATGGAAGGTGTCTTGGGTGATCCTTTGACCGTGCAGATAGAAGCGGACTATAATGCAGTGACCATAATGAGTGAGGTATAGTACTTGAACGATCGATTGTCCCTCTTACGGGCTCGGTTTCCGAGCCCGAAAAAGAGAGAAATCTAGCGAGTAGTTACCGTGTGAGACTCTCGAGCTGCTAGGCTCTTTCTGCGATTGTTGGAAATCGTGCGATCAATAATGGCTCCACAATTGATGCATTTCCATGCGTAGAAGACGAGAAAGAAGTCTGAAAACCTCTCTAACATCATCATACCCTTACATTTCGGACATTCCATTGACTCCTCCTAGGGTGGCGATGTGCATTGCTGGGGGCGAACTTAAGCAAGAGCTGCACCAAATTGTCACTTGTTTATATTTCAATAGGTTACAAGCTACGTATTTATCTTAGATCGGCAATATCGGCTTCTTTGACGGTACAAAAGCGTCCGGTCCGTCAATTATTTGTCCAGCCGAGGATTTATGGCAGATACGAAAGACCACAGGAGAGGGATTGCCCACTGGCCTAAAACCGAGCGTCCCCGTGAACGTTTGCTTGCAAAAGGTTCAGAGGCCCTGTCTGATGCGCATCTCCTCGCAATCCTCCTGAGGACGGGGAGACGTGATTCCTCCGCCGTACAGGTCGCCATCGAACTCCTTGATCGGATGGGAGGGTTGGGAGGGTTAGCGGTGTGTGGCATTGAAGAACTCTGTGCCATCCCGGGGGTCGGACCCGCAAAGGCGGCTCAGCTCAAGGCCGCGCTGGCATTGGGAAGGCGTTCCCTGGCCGTTCCACTTTCAACCGGCACCCGAATTTCGTCGAGCGCTGATCTCTTCAAACATTTCCACCCTGTTCTTCGCGATGTGAAACACGAACTCTTCAAGGTGGTGCTACTTGATGCAAAAAATACTGTTCTTAAAGAAACGACAGTTTCGGAAGGGAGTCTGACCCTCAGCATTGTTCATCCACGAGAGGTTTTTGCCTTTGCGGTTCGCGAATCGGCTGCTGCCGTCATCTTTCTGCATAATCATCCAAGCGGAGATCCTACCCCTAGTCAGGAGGATCGACGATTGACTGATCGTTTGGTGGCGGTTGGCAGACTATTGGGGATACGCGTATTGGATCATCTTATCATCGGGGATGGTCGATATGTGAGTTTTGCCGACGAAGGGTGGTTGAGTGGATCCCGGGTGGATCACGAAGACATCTGAAGCCAATAGTGTCCGGTTAAAACAAGCCCCATGAACTGGAGAGCCGGATCTGGAGCGGGATTTGAAGCGATGAAGGGTGGTGTCGATTTGAACGGTGTTGGCCGCTTCAGGCAGTCTTTCAGATTTTATCCCGGAGACCGCCG
>JBGSIO010000127.1:0-18249 GCA_041742455.1 Nitrospira sp.
ACACGCGCAGCACCACGTCCATCTTCTTGCGCGAGAAAAACCGGCCTCGCTCTGTTTTCGATTTCGCCATGAACACCTCCATCAATGATGGGGACAGTATGCCCCAATGGTGTGTCCAAGAAAATCGTGGGGCGGAGGACATCGTCTCTTGGTTCAGGCACGTGACATTCAACGCTGGAGGTCGCAAGTACTATCGACCACTTCCATCGAGACTGCGGATGAGCACGGCACGCCCGTGGCGATCGAGCCAGGATTGAATGCGGTCGCCCACATGGGCCGGTCGATCGTTCCGAGCATTCTCGTTATGTGGAATGCGGATTTCCTTCCCCTGGACATCTTGAAAACGAGAAAAGGTACCGGGAGTCTTGTCTATTCGCTAGATGTCTATGATGCCAAGGACGTGCGAGCCGAAACTGCAGCTGGCGCGAAGATAGATGAGGGAAACGCACATCACACTCTGTGACTCGTCAGAACGGTCTTACGGCACTGGGCCTTTCCATTCTGACAAGAGCGCCACATACCCTTTCGCTTTAGCGCGTTTAACGTAGGCCGTATCCGCAGTGAGATACAAGCCTTTGGCACGAATGGCCAGCACGTGGTAAACGGAATCATAAAAGGTGACGTGCTTCACCTCCCGCATATGTTCAAGTACAGCCAGTCCGTACTCCGTCCGCAACGGAACCTCGTCAAATTCGTACGCCAACAAGGCACTCATCAGTTCGACGGCCAGAGTCGGCTTTTTGAGACCTAACACATTCCCCACTTCATACCGCCAGAGCGTCGGTAACCGAATCTCAATCGATTCGTCGAGCAGTGCCTGTTGCAATTGGATGGCTTTGCGATGGTCAGGCTCATCCTCTTGTTCCAAGACCCACTTCAAGAGGACGGAGGCATCGGGCACGAGAATCATCGATCAGTTCGCTCCCGATCTCGACGGACCGCGTCGACAATTTCCTGCCCCGTCAGAGTCGCACTTCGCTTCCGCAAGCGATGTACCACTTCGGTCGCCTGCCGACGTTTACGTCGAAGCAGTTCATGCCGGAGCGCTTCGTTCACCACATGGCTCCGCCGTCGAGGTGGAACAAGCCTAAAAAGCTCATCCCGTAACTGATCGTCGATGGACACGTTAAGTTTCGCCATGGTGCCCCCCAAGCACATGTATCTTTCCAGACTTCATCATTATGCATCTATTATAGGCGCCCTATCAAGGCGCTTTTACAAAGACCCCAAAAAGTGGAACCTTAAGGGCTAGTCTTGTTTTATGCATGCGATGGATCAGTCTCATGACTCGCATGCCTGGACCGTCGTCTGTTCTTTCAAGTACGTGGCATTCAGTGCTGCAGGTAGGCGAGTGCTATCGACCACTTCCATCGAGACTGCGGATGAGCACGGCACGCCCGCGGCGATCGAGCCAGGATTGGATGCGGTCTCCCACATGGGCCGGGCGATCGATCCGAGTATCCTCGTCATGCGGAACACGGATTTCCTGCCCCTGGACGTCTCGGATCAGGTACGCGCCACCCTCCAAGGCCTGCACTTGGCCGACCACGGAAAGAGAGGACGGCTCCCCGACGCACTGGGCAACACGTTGCTGCTCGCCCAATGTTCCTGACACGATCCCCATCCCCAGATACTCCTGTGACGAATGTCCCTGCACGACAGATTGGGCACAGCCGGTCACCAAAACCAGTATAGAAGACAGCACCGCCGCAAATCGGTAGGAGATGAGCATAGACATCATACTTCAGGCCTCCACATATGAAACGGATGGGGTCGGTGCCAGAGAAGTTATGATGAGCACCGTGCCGCCACTATTTCATAGAGCGACAGATTGCTCAAGAAAGTGTGGGAAATGCAGTCAGCAGCGATCGACTGACGGAGAACATACGATCTAGCTGGGGAAATTTCTCGACCAGCACGCGAGTGAGTGAGAAGGTTCCTTCTGGATGGGATGCGTCCAGATTCGGGAAGGTGACGCCTTCCTACTGACGCGGTTCCCGCATGGTAATTGTCGGGCTCCTCTCTCCCAACCACTTTTTGTATTGCTTATCGTGTTCTTCAATGGCGCTGCGCAGCAAATTTCGTGTGTAATGCGCCCTGATAAATTGGGCAGCTGGCGCTCAAACTTATCGATGTCGGTCTTGGTCCATTTCGCAATCTGATCGAAGCGGAACACGCCCTACTCATTGAGTCACCATTCTAAGAACAGGACCGACACCAAATATTCATTTGAGATCATCCGGACTGCGTCGAGGAGCCTTCCTGACGTCGTCCGATGCAGTCGTTTGAGGCGTTTTAGTCCGGCCTGGTTTGTCCCGGTACACGATTTTTTCCACCAGTTTCTCGACCGGCACTTCCACTCGCTTCTCCACTACCTTTTCCACAATCTTTGGCGGCCTGGCCTCTAGCCTGGCAATCTGCTCCCGCAGCCCCCCAATCACGGCCACCTCGCTCTCGAGCGCCGTGATCCGCGCCAGATGCGCCGGGTTGTCCACCTGCCGCTCCACCGGCTTCTCCACGATCTTCTCGACCGGCACTTCCACCCGCTTCTCAATTGTCCGAACCCCCGACTGGTGCTTTTGCCACAGAGCAAGTTCTTCGGTTAGTCGTCCGATTTCCTGCTTTTTTTCAGCCGCCCACGGACGAAATCGCATACCTTGGAAACCCCACCCGATCAGCCCTGCGCCCAGCAAGGCAGGCAACCAACAGACCCACGAGCTCATGGCTGCTCTCCTTTCACTCGAACGAGGAATTCGATTCTCCTATTTCGGGATCGCCCTTCTGCCGTCGCGTTATCGGCGAGCGGACGCGAAGCTCCATAGCCTTTGAACGTGAGTCGATTGGCAGCCACTCCTTTCGACACCAAGTAGTCCATGACGGCTTTCGCGCGATTTTCTGACAGCGCCAGGTTCCTGTCTTCCGCCCCAACGTTATCGGTATGCCCGCCAATTTCAAAGGCGGCAGTGTGGTTCTGTTGTAGAATCGGCAAGACCTGACCGAGAGTCGACCGGCCTTCCGGCAGAAGGACAGCACTGTTGGTTTGAAAGGTGATGGTTCGGCCAGTCAACACGTCATCAATCTTTTTCTTCATGGCTGCCGGGGAGGGGATCGATGGTTCGGCCGGTGCTGTCACAGGGGAAGAGGTACCCGTTGATTGGGTCGTGGACCTCGATGGAGTCGAGGTGGGCGACTCCTGACAAAGAAGGAAGGTCAAGATAATCAGGACGACTCCGATTCCAACCAACTTGGAATCCTTGCTGTACATGGCTATTACCTCGTAAGGAGCGCACAGTAGTGCAGTGGCTTTGACACTGTGCATTGTACGTGTGGAGCGGGCAACGGCGTCAAGGTGTTTTCACAGTTAGCCCTGCACAAAAGAAATTGATCGTGTGGGATCAGCACAACAACGGGTGAAGGAGAAGGTTCGGTTCGGCCGTCGGTGAGGCCACGGATGGGATGGGCAACAAACCGCGAAGACCAGACGGATCGCACAAGGGAGGGTTTTTGCAGTAGTCCACTAACAACCTATTGGCACAAGTTTGTCTCTCGTGTGCTCGCTCGAACTTTATCGAAGAGTGCCTGATCTGTCCCCTCACTCCCGGAAAACGCTATCGTATGCCTCGCGATGCCAAGACTGATCGGCAGGCAACTTTCATTTCCGCTTCGTCATCACTGCCGGGAATCACACGGGACCACTCCCGTGTGGCCTGTGCCGCATAGAGCACGCGGCCTTGTCCCATAGCCTGTTTATAGAACCACTGATGCAGTGATCGACTCTTCTTCCCATGACAATCGTATTGGCGTTTAATCCTGATTGAGCGATAGGGACCTCGGGGAATCGCTCGTTCTACGCGAAAGTCTCGCACGGTCCAGAGCGTGACCCGTTGTCCGGAAACTCCGATAGTGGTCATGTCTACATAGCGGTCGAACTTGTGAGTTCCGCCGACGTTCACCCATTCCGCTGCCTGCGCAACGGCGCCGACCAGAGGAACGTACGCCACCATCACACAGAAGGCCACTATCCCGCAAACGCGGAATACTTTGAGTGGATGTTTCGCCATGTCTCCTTTTGCTTCAACTCTTTGCCAACGCTTTTTCAAGATCGGCAATTATCGGCTGTGACAGTGGATTCATTCCCGGATCGTATTTTCCAATCACCTGACCAGACCGATCCACGAGATACTTCTGAAAGTTCCACGTCACCCGGCCTGGGAAGGGACTCTGTTTGGTAAGGTATTGGTAGAGCGGATGCTGCGATGTTCCCGTGACGCTGATTTTGGAGAAGAGGGGGAAGCTGATACTGTACTTCGTGTAACAAAAACCTTTGATCTCTTCATTCGTCCCTGGTTCCTGTTGACCAAAATCATTGGCCGGAAAGGCCAACACCTCGAATCCACGGTCTCGATATCGGTCATACATTTCTTGAAGACCGGCATATTGCGGAGTATTCCCGCACATGCTCGCCGTGTTCACGATCAACAGGACCTTTCCTTTGAAGGTCTGCAGGTCGATGGGGTGGCCATCGATATCCGGAAGCCGAAACTTGTAGAGGGGCGCCGAAGAGTCATGATCCATGTGCCCTGAGCTGCTTCTCACCGGCAAACACCTTTCCTTGATCCCCTGCAAATGCGCCCATTCCAAAGGGAATGAGACTCAGAACAATTAGGTAGGCTCTTAGGTGGTGAGAGATTGACATGCCGAAACTCCCTTCTCAGTTAGATGAGATACATACGATTCAGACTCACAGTATCAAAACGTCCATCTATTGTCCAATCTTTTGTACGATATATTTGACATACATTGGACATCATGGTATCTATGCTGATGTGAATGATCTAAACCATGAGCATCGCCCTCTATGAGCTTGTCTGAGAGGCAGACCTGAAAGGAGCAACCGATGAGGAATGACCACTTACGGGAAGTCGATGAGGGAATCACTCCCCTGAAAAGCTCTGAGCAGGATGATGTGTACAGAGACGACCCTTCCTCTGGGGCACTCTTGAATCACATCGTTCGTAGCAATGAATCCAGCACATCGTTAGACGCACCTGGTGACAGTGATTCGGATTCTCCCGTCTCGCAGAATCGGTTTGCCCTCGAGTCTCACTATTTTCGGTCGTTTCGAGGCACAGCACTATTGACCTCGAAAGAAGAGGTGGCGTTGGCTAAAAAAATTGATGAGGGTGCACGACGCATTAAGACGGCTTTGAAAAATGCGAGTGCCATCCTGACGGCGCATGTTCCATCGGCCTCCGTCAGGGATACGGTTCAAGAGCTCACCACCATTCGACGGCTCAGTGGTCTTTCCGCCATCGTGTTAGATCGGGCCGAGGCCCTTCTTGCAGCGTGTCTGAGCTCGACATCACAGATTGGAGCCTTTCTACCTTCAGAAGCCCATCGAGAACTCAGCTCCTTGCTGGCTGCAATCCAACAGGCACGTCGTCAGTTGGAGGAAGCAAAAGATGAACTTGTGCGGCATAATTTACCCTTGGTTATCGACGTCGCCAAGCGCTATAGCTCCCACGGCCTCACACTGTTGGACCTGGTCCAGGAAGGCAATATCGGTTTGATGAAAGCAGCGGAGCGTTACCAATACCGCAAAAGGTTCAAGTTCAGCACCTATGCCACGTGGTGGATTCGTCAAGGCATCACCCGTGCGCTCTCCGACCAATCTCGGGTCATTCGCGTGCCGGTTCACCAAGTAGAGGCCGCAAGCCGTATCGCCCGTGCTGGACGGCACTTGGAATTGCAGCTCGGCCGTCCAGCACAAATAGAGGATATCGCTCGAGTCCTTCGGCTTCGTCCCGAACGAGTGCGCGACACCGTTGCAGCCTTTCAGGAACCAGTGGGCCTTGAAACCCCTATCGGAGATGATCAGGTCATCGGATCACTCATTCCCGATGAGCAGACGGCTCCGCCGGACCACTATGTGCATCGACTGGAACGCGAGAAGCAACTCGACCGCCTCTTGAGCCCGCTGACGTCGAGAGAACAGGCTGTGATCCGCATGCGATTTGGGATCGGCTCAGACAGGATTATGACCCTTGTAGAAATCGGCGAGCAGCTGGATCTCAGCCGAGAACGGGTTCGCCAAATCGAAGCCCATGCCCTTCGAAAACTCAAATCGCCTGCAACGAGGGAGACCCTCGCCTCGATCCAGTGAGCAATAGCCTGTCGATGCCACGCTCATTATCACCTCGAAGCACACCTCCCCTACTCCTGGACTAACTTTCGAGCAGACCCGTACGCGACATCCTTGTCCCCCTGCCCGTGAGAAGGCTTGCACGGGTTTACAAATGCTGGCAAGCTCCGGCCTCTTCTTCCCTACGAGATGCGCAAGACACATTGCTGTCCTCGTGAGGCGACGGACTCTTATGATGAGATTACACCGCTCTCTCCTACAATCTCTTGCAACCGTCCTGCTCCTCTCGCAGATCGGCTGTGGAGCCACTCAGCTCGGCATGTGCGCGCCGCACACGAGAGAAGAAGGGAACCCAGTTGGCACATGGACAGAATGTTTTGAGCAACCCATTTCACACGCTGGAATCACCCATTCCGTGTTCTGCCTGAATAACGACACCTCCAAGCCGCCAATACTCCTGCTCCATGAATTGGCAGGATTGTCTCCCGGGACATTGGCCTACGCAGAAGAGCTTTCGAAAGATTTCACTGTCTACGTGCCACTGTTGTTCGGCGAGAAAGGGAAGTTTTCACTGATGAGCGGATTATCAGCGTATTGGTTTCGAGGTCTTGTTGAGTTTTTCCCTGGCGGCGAATGGGGAATCCCTGCCCATGGCAGTGCGCCCATCGTCAATTGGCTCCGTGGCGTAGTACGGCAGATAGGAGAGCGGCACGGCTCCCAGCATATCGGTCTCATCGGTAACTGCGTGACCGGGCCAATCCCCATCGCGTTGCTCGATCATCCACGCGTGTCTGCTGCCGTAGTGGCGCAGTCTGCGCTGCCCATGCGTTTCTGGTGGTATTCGGATGCCGACAAGGCATCGCTCGGGCTCTCGACCGACGATCTCCAGTTCGCCGATCACAGCAACGCAAAGATCTACGGGTTGCGGTTTGAAACCGACTGTATTTCGGACCGAGCAAAGCTGCACACCTTGCACGATCGATTCGGCGTTCGGTTTCTGAACGGAGAAATACCGGCGAGCCAATACCAGCGGGAAGGGAAACGGATTAAGGCGCACAGCACCTTGATCGGATCATGGAAGAAGGACGACGAAGCAGGACAGCCGTCGCGAGATGCGCGTGCGCAGGTCCGGGCCTTTTTGCTAACCCAATTAAGCGAGAGCAGCCACAAACCATGAGGCGATGGAGCACGCCCTCTCTTGGTAACTCTCGTCGTACCCTCACCCATCGAATCGGCCCCGGATCAAAGTGCAAGAGTATGAACTCAGAGCCCATTCTTGACATTCCCTAGTGAAGCCGCTAAGCACATCTCCCCAGGCACTGCTCGACTGAGACCATCGCACCTCATGCTGTCAGAGAAGGGAGCCCCACATGACTGAGCGACGACTGTTTTATGCCACAAACCGCAACCATCTCGGCAACGATCGTTGGAACCCGGACGGTTATGGGAAAAAATTCAGCGACGACGGGGTTGAAAATCTCCGGTTTGGCCGATTGACCGTCGAAGTGGATGAATCCAAGGTGGCCAAGCATCTTGAGGCAGACCGGGGATCCATGGGGCAAGGCGACGGGGAAGGACTGATCAAGTATTTGGCCAAATGTACGGACTCCGCCGACATCATCGCCTATCGTGAAAAGATTAATCGGTCCATCGCCGAGGACCAACAGGACAATATCAAGCTGGGATCGCAAGGGGCGTTCTCCGATCTGCAAGCGATCATGCGCAAGAACACCGATGTACTGCTGTATATCCATGGCTTCAACGTCTCTTGGGCCGATGCCGTCGGCTCTGCGCTTTCGCTTCAAGAGATGCTGAACCACTGTCCTGATGGGGATACCGACCAGCGTGTGCAAGTTGTGCTCTTTAGCTGGCCCTCTGATGGGATGGCACTCCCCTTCGTCTCTTATAAGTCAGATCGATCGGAAGCGTCGGGCTCAGGGAACGCCGTCGGTCGTGCCATTCTCAAAGTAAGAGACTTTCTCGCAAGCCTGCGACGCGCAGATGCAACCCTCTGCAAGCAGGACCTTCATATCCTCTGCCATTCGATGGGTAATTACTTGTTACAGAACGCACTCGAGCGGTGTGACGCCTTCACACCGGGCAACGCCTTGCCGCGTCTATTCGAACACATCTTTCTCTGTGCGCCGGATGTCGACGACACGGCATTGGAGACGGGACAACCGTTGGAGCGACTGCATGAATTGGCCAGAAGCGTCAGTGTCTACCATAATCGGGGTGATGTCGCGTTAGTCGTATCGGATTTCACGAAAGGCAATCCCGATCGTCTTGGATCCAATGGGGCGGCGAAACCAGCTGTGGTGCACAACAAAGTGCACCAAGTCGATTGCACGCCGATCGTCAAGGGTCGGGTCGAACACAGTTACTATCTCGTCGGCCACGTCAACGCCGACATTCGCATGAGCATTGACGGCCTCCAGCATGACGACCCACGACGGCGACGCAATCGAGTCGGCCTCATGGGCAATCAATGGGAAATGCGATCCACGTAAGTGCCAGAGAGGTTGGTCGTCTTTCACGCATTTCGGCCGGATAACGACCTCAATCATTCACGAACTCGTGCCCAATCAGATGGCTCGGACTGCCGCATTTCGTTCTTTCGCACGGCTGATGACCGCCGCCTACCTCGCCGAACAGCGAGGCGGTTCGGCGACTGATGCGCTTGAAGCGTTGCGAGACAAGACTCAGGCTCAGACTTCACGTATGATCTCGCGCCGACAGTTTTTGCTCGCGGCTGGAACCACCGGGGCGACTCTTGCTCTCAACCCTCTCACAAGTTTTCCACCCTACATCGCCGTTGCCACACCGTTCCTCTCCTCACTTTCAGTGGGTATCGTCGGAGCTGGACTAGCTGGATTGACCTGTGCCGACAGGTTGAAGACCCGCGGCGTTCGAGCATCTATTTACGACGCAGGAGGTCGTGCCGGTGGACGCTGTTGGTCGTTACGCGACTTCTTCCCCGGCCAGGTCGCAGAACGGGGCGGTGAGCTGATCGACACGCTCCAGAACACCATGTTGGGATACGCAAAACGCTTCAGTCTGAGCCTCGAAGACGTCACTACACAGCCCGGAGAAGTCTTCTCCTACTTCTCCGGACAACGGTATTCGGAAGCTGCGATTGTCGATGAATTTCGTGAATTTGTCTCGGTCATACAGACTGATCTGCGCCATCTCTCGCGACAAGTCACAGCGACCAGCCATACGACGGATGATGCGGCCCTCGATCAAACGAGTCTGCTCGCCTATCTGGAAGGGCACAATGGGGCCCGCACTTCAGCCGGTCCAGTTACCAAGGCTGCCATCATCGCCGCCTATGAAGCGGAATACGGCCTTGAGGCAGCCGAACAAAGCTGCCTCAACTTTCTCCTCTTCATGCATCCCGACCGCCGCTCCACCTTCACGCCATTTAGGGTATTCAGCGACGAACGGTATCACCTCGTCGACGGCAATGACCGTATCATTGAAGGGCTGACTCGAGAACTTCCCGGCCAAATCACTTTTGGGAGTACACTTCGCCGTGTCCGACGCCTGAGTGACGGGCGAATCGAATTGACCGTCCAGCAAGGAACCCGCACGGTCACTTTTGCTCATGACGTGGTTGTGCTGGCGATCCCGTTTACGACGTTGCGCCTCGTTGAGCTCGACGCCAGCCTCGCACTCCCGCCGGCTCAACGCCTGGCAATCCTCACATTGGGGTACGGCACCAACGCCAAACTGAACATCGGCTTTTCGCGCCGCCCATGGCGCGAGCTCGGGGGCAATGGGACAGCCTATTCCGATCTGCCCAACCATCAAACAACGTGGGAACCTAACCCGACCTTGGGGTCAAACACGAGAGGGATTCTGCTCGACTATTCAGGCGGACAACGCGGTGCTCGATTGAACCCCGCAACAGTTCAAATCGAAGCTCAACGATTCTTGCAGGATCTTGAGCGCCTGTATCCGGGAGCCATGGACGCTGCCACCCAGATTCATGGGCAGTACCGTGCCCAGCTTGAACATTGGCCATCAAATCCTATGACGAAGGGAAGCTATACCAGTTATCGTCCTGGTCAATTTACAGCCCTGGCTGGTCTGGAGGGTGTCCGGACAGGAAATCTCTTGTTCGCCGGCGAACACACAAATTCCTTCTACGAGTGGCAGGGATTTATGGAAGGCGCAGCCCTGTCCGGCATCGCCGCCGCACAATCCATATTGGCCACAGCCAAAATGCGCTGAGCGGGACGATCGACGTCACTTGATCATCTTCGCCCAACCAGATCTGTTTATCGAAACATCATCCGAGACCTCTCTCACGAGTTTTCCGTAGTCGTCATATTCCGTCACTCTGACTTTCACGACATACGCCCTCATACCCCATCCACCACGATGCTCTGGAAGTTTGGGGTTCACTGGATTATGATGTTGCGACCTACCCGCCTGGAGGTCCCCATGAAAGCCGCCACTGCGTTTCGATTCCTCCTCCTGGTGATTCCTGTCGTCTGGGTGGTCATTCGCCTCTTGCCCGCCGAACACCCACAATACGGAAACCTCCGAGCCATCGCGTCACAAGAGCGCCAGTCACACGAGGAGACAACCGGGCACAACAAGGAAGCCTCCGACGAGTTCGCCAGCCACGAATCTTCGTTTAGAGCCCACTACCAATCACACTTCGCGACATCGGGATACGATTTTAATCACTACCGCTTGGCCTACAAGTATGGGTTTGATCTCGCCCTTGATCCGGACAACCGGAAGATGGAATGGAACACCCTCGAACTCCAAGCTCGCCAAAACTGGAATAAAATGCTCATGGGACTGTGGAGCCAGCACCACCAAGCCGTTCGCTACGGTTGGGAACAGAGCCTCAAGCTCGACGGCGGGTGAATGACACGAACAACAAAGTTTCGAGCAAGAAGGAACGATCAGCTTCACGCTTCCAACTCGGCAGACATTTGCCCTCAGCGCAAGTTGCTATATGCATCGCCCCCAGCTGCTTCAATTCTGATCGATGCGCAGCACAAAACAAACCGTCGCTGCCTACGTTGCGCTTCAGAGGCAGCGCAAACAGGTACGGACGCATCCGTTGGTCGCACTGAAGGCCGTGGCGCATAAGCTGGCATGGGCGTGCTACCACAGGTTGCGCGAACCGGTGCCATTCGATCTCCACCGCGCCTTCGGATAGATGCGGGAAATCAGGGGTGGGGTTGGAAGCTGGCAAAGGGGCTGGGGCCGATTCCGTCTACTGGAATGGAAGCCCTGCCTGCACGGCCCACCGCCGTGCAGGCGCACACTTCTAGACTCCATTTATGAACCGGCAGACACTATCCGACCAAGCGGAGCCACCTCTATCTGCGCGGGCAATACGTGCTCGCCGGTCTTGTCCGTGGACAGGCAAAGTGAGCAAATGTAGCCGTGGTGAACAGCGGCCTTAATCATGTCCGGGCGCTCGTAACCATGGTGGCAGACATGGCATTTCAGGTGCTCTCCAGACGGGTTGCCATGCTCGTCGAACATCGGCAGGGCGATGCCATCGTCGGTGCGCCGCAGGTAGTACTTGCCCTTGGTGGCGATGGCGATGATCGGCGGAAGCACCAGCCCGAGGACGATCGCGACTAACGGTGAATACGGCCGCAACGACTCGCCAAGCCCGCCGAAGAACGCGATAACGGACAGGCCCGCGGCGATCAGCATCGACCCGAAGCCCACAGGATTGAAGGCGTACAGCATCCCGCGACGAAACTCAGGCGTTTTCGGCGAAAGCTTCAGCAGGTACTTGTTAAAGACGATGTCCGAGGCCACAACCACGACCCAGGCCATGCCACAGTTGGCGTAGAACCCGAGGATGGTGTTCAGGAAATCGAACATATTCGCTTCCATCAGGATCAGCGCGATCAGCAGGTTCACAGCGAGGAACACCAGGCGGCCAGGATAGTGCTTGGTCACGCGGGTGAACGCGTTCGTCCAAGCTAGCGAGCCCGAGTACGCATTGGTCACGTTGATCTTGATCTGGCTGATCACCACGAGCACAACTGCCAGCGTCATCGCGAGCCAGCCCGGCAGGAAGTTTTGGTAGATCTCCAAGAACTGGTGAACCGGCTGGTTGGCGATGCCGGCGCTGCCCGCGACATTGGTGATCAGGTACACGGCCAGGAACAGCCCGACGACCTGTTTGATCGCGCCGAAGAACACCCAGCCCGGGCCGGCCAGAATCATCCAGGTCCACCAGCTGCGCTTGTTCTCCGGGGTCATCGGCGGCATGAAGCGCAGGTAGTCGTTCTGTTCGGCGATCTGCGCGATGAGCGATAAGCAGACGCCTGCAGCCAACAATGTCGAGCCCATGTCGAACCCGGCCTTGCCGCTCTCGCCGGCGTAAGCGAAGAACTGGCCGACTGACTCCGGGTGACTAACGACTAGATAACCGAACGGCGCGACCATGAGGACGAGCCACAGGGGAGTCGTCCAGACCTGCAGGGTCGAAAGCACTTTCATGCCGTAGATCACCAGCGGGAAGATGACGAGCGTCGACGCTGCGTATCCTGCCCAGAGCGGGATGCCGAGCCCGAGTTCGAGTCCCTGGGCCATGATGGAGCCCTCGAGAGCGAAGAAGATAAAGGTGAACGTCGCGAAGATGACGTTGGTGACGACCGAACCGTAGTAGCCGAACCCGCTGCCTCACGTGACGAGGTCGAGATCGATGTTGTATCGCGCCGAGTAGTAGGCGACGGGAAAGCCTGTGGCGATGATGACGATCGCGAAGATGAGGATCCCCCACAGCGCATTCGTCGTGCCGTACGAGATGCCGACGTTGGCGCCGATGGCGAAGTCGGCAAGGTAGGCGATGCCACCTAGTGCCGAGATGCCGACGACCCGCGTTGACCACTTGCGGTAGCTACGGGGTGCGAACCGTAGCGTATAGTCCTCCAAGGTTTCCTTGCTGGCGGTCATGGTGTCAAGGTCTGCCTCGTCCACCTCTGGTTCCCTTCTGACCTCTTGCTTTGTTGGCATGGTTGGCTACGGCCTCCTTGTGTCCGGAATGTGATAACCGTGTTCCCACCGCAAGCTAAACCGCTGATCGCGGCGGCGACCTATGCGGTAATGTAAATCGCGTGGACGACGCTAATGAAGCTGGCCTCTGAGCGTCGATTCCTCGTCTCTGGTGGTTTTGCACCATACTTCCAGAACATGAAGACTTCATGAAGACTTCATGAAGAGCAGATGAGAATTTTTTCATAAATGATCAGAAGATTTCTCCCATCGGATGCAATGGAAGAGGGGGAATAGTTCAAGCCTGCTCTTGAAACGACCGACATACTTGAAGAGGACCACTGACGACAGTTCTTTGGGAATACACCGCTATAAAGGGGGCCATAGTGACGAATCCTCAACTTGACCAGACCTGCATCAACACGATCCGCACCCTTTCGATGGATGCCGTGCAGCAGGCTAATTCCGGCCACCCGGGAACCCCGATGGCCATGGCCCCGGTCGCCTACTGTCTCTGGCAACGAATCCTACGGTTCGATCCGAACGACCCGATTTGGCCGAACCGGGATCGGTTTGTGCTGTCGATGGGGCACGCCTCCATGCTCCTCTATTCGCTGCTGCATTTAACTGGCGTGAAAGCGGTGAATCCCCAATACGAGCGACTGGGCGAGTTCTCGGTGCAACTGGACGACCTCAAACGCTTCCGCCAGCTCAACAGTAAGTGTGCTGGACACCCGGAATACCGCTGGACCTCCGGCGTGGAGACTACGACCGGTCCGCTCGGGCAAGGGGTTGCAACCAGCGTCGGCATGGCCATCGCCGCGCAATGGCAAGCCCACTACTTCAATCGCCCCGGCTTCGACATGTTCGACTACGATGTCTACGCGCTGTGCGGCGACGGCTGCATGATGGAAGGTGTGACAGGAGAAGCGGCGTCCCTAGCGGCACACTTGAAGCTGTCTAGTCTCTGCTGGATCTACGACAACAACAAGATCACGATCGAAGGGCACACAGACTGGGCCTTCAGCGAAGATGTGGCCACTCGTTTCATTGGATACGGATGGAACGTCACCCGAGTCGGCGACGCCAACGATCTCGACATGCTCGAACGGGCCCTTACAACCTTCAAAAAAGAAGCGGATCGCCCGACGCTCATCATCGTCGATAGCCATATCGCCTATGGCTCCCCCAACAAACAAGATACCCACGCCGCACATGGCGAACCGCTGGGCGAAGAAGAAATTCAGTTGACCAAGCGGAACTACGGGTGGCCCGAGCACGAGAAGTTCCTAGTGCCTGACGACGTCCGCGAACATTTCCAGGAGGGCATGGGTCGTCGAGGACGCGAGGCGCACACAGCCTGGATGGCCAAGTTTGAGGACTACAAGCGACAATTCCCCCAGCTCGCCGAACAACTCTCTCACATGCAACAGCGCCAACTGCCTGAGGGGTGGGACAAAGATCTTCCGGTATTTCCTCCCGATGCTAAAGGAGTGGCGGGCCGCGATGCTTCGAGCAAGGTGCTCAACGCCCTGGCGCAACAGGTTCCGTGGCTGCTAGGCGGGTCTGCAGATCTGGCCCCATCGACGAAGACTCGCTTGACCTTCGAGGGAGCCGGCGATTTCACCGCCACGAGTCGCGGTGGGCGCAATCTCCATTTCGGTGTCCGGGAACATGCAATGGGCTCCGTACTCAACGGGCTCTCTCTCTCCAAGGTGCGCCCATATGGCTCCGGGTTTCTGATTTTCAGCGATTACAGCCGGGGCGCGATCCGATTGAGCGCGCTGATGGAAATCCCCGTCATCCACATTTTCACGCATGATTCAATCGGGGTCGGCGAAGATGGTCCCACGCACCAGCCGATCGAACAGCTCGCCTCACTACGAGCCATTCCAAACCTTATCGTCCTGCGTCCTGCGGATGCGAACGAGGTCTCGGAAGCGTGGCGCGTCATCATGCAGTTGAACCATGAGCCGGTGGCCTTGATTCTCACCAGACAGGCTCTCCCGACCATCGACCGCGCCAAATATGCACCCGCATCCGGAGTGGCGAAAGGCGCCTACGTGTTAGCCGACGCGCCTGGTGGGAAACCGGACGTGTTGCTACTCGCCAGTGGCAGTGAAGTCTCGCTCTGTCTTGAGGCCGCCGAGAAGTTGAAGGCAGAAGGGATCAAGGCCCGCGTGGTGAGTATGCCCTCCTGGGAGCTGTTCGAGCATCAGCCGCAAGCCTATCGCGACAGTGTAATTCCCCCAACCGTGACTGCCAGAGTCTGCGTAGAGCAGGCCTCCACATTTGGATGGTCAAGATATGCGGGACTGACCGGCGAGATCATCGGCATGAAGACTTTTGGAGCCTCAGCGCCACTCAAAGAGCTTCAAAGGAAATTTGGGTTTACGACGGACAACGTCGTGGCAGCGGCCAAAGGGCAGGTTCACAAAATAGCGAAGGCCGCCTGATATCCCTCCGGAGTGTGCCCTTTCTTCCGGCAGACTCTGTGGCCCGACACAGATTTGGTTCTCGCGAATCTGTGTCGGCAAGAAGCGGTTTCCTGGAAACAGCCGGTTCACAACTCTCGCTAGACCATCTTCCATTTTCCAGCTGATACAACGGCATTTTTTTCGTCAGCCGTCCATTCATGCCCTTACCAGCCAGCAGACATATTTTGTACTAGTACTCACCGCCATCCCTCGTAGATGTCCTGGCTTTATGACATAGCGGCCATTTTTTTAGTTTTCTCCTGCGCACAGATCAAGACCTGATCCTACTTTGTACTGACTACGGCTCGATTCGATGAAGATGCCAACGCGTTGACGGTTTCCCTTCATTCGCTCCGTCAATGTTTTGTAACTGGGACAACTACGTAATTCGTAAGTTATTGAAATGCTGATATGCGAGTTTTGGTGCAGCTCTTGCTTAGATTCGCCTTTAGCTGTGAACCTAATCATCCAGGGAGGGATCGATGGAATGTCCGAAGTGTCAGGGGTCGATGATGTTAGAGCGGTTCTCGGATTTCTTTGTCGTGTTTTATGCCTGGAAGTGCATCAATTGTGGTGCCTTGATCGACCGTACCATTTCCACGAATCGCCGAAAGAGTCTGGCGGTCCAAGAATCCCAGCCCGTTGCCGCAGGCTAGGAACATCGGCCCCATCTCGAGCTCGGAACTCAACCCCGGTTGGATACGAGCAACGCTTTGGTGACTCCTAAGCTGGCGTCCACAAAACCCGGGCTGGCTCAATCTTACTTTCTCTGGTCACGAGGCAGGTATGGCGAGAAGGGCGAAACTTTGGAGGCACGGGTAACCCAGCAGTTGAGGGAGATCGGTCGCCGCCCCGCACTGGTGCGATCCTTCTTCCAACACCCGAGTGTGGCCTATATTTTCTGACTTCTGAGTAAGTGGGCAGGTGTCATCGGCACTCCCTACTTTGTGAACCAATCCTGTTCCGATCCGTTCCACCCGTGGTACTTGGCTTTGAAGGCATGCATCGCGGCAACGTACTGAGAGAAGATGAGAGTGACGTCACTGACTTGTGGAACATCATCCTCATCTAACAGATCGAGAAACTCAATCGACTCCTCAGTTGTGAGAACCTCGCGAACCTTTCCGAGCAGACGATTGGCAATCCGCAGCTTGCTCTTGCTGACCGCGGATTCTGGCTTCTTCTTCGCCAGGTCCTTGAACTCTTCATACATCGCGTTCAGAAGCGGCATCATGACATCGTGAGCCGCAGCCTTTTTTGCGGTAGTCGTTGATCTCTTCTGAGTCATGTTATTCCCTTAGATACTTTGGGCGTGATGTTCTAATGAATGTAAATCCTTTGTCGTCTACTGAGTCACCCTTCCTCCCCTTGACTCGCCAATACCAAGCGCCGTTCCGAATAACGACATGATCCGTTCGAAGCTTTTCCAAGCACTGCAGGTACTGCGCAACGATAAAGACGACGTCGCTGTTCTGTGGCACATCGTCTTCTGAGAACTGCTCAAAGTTATCAAACGGACGGTATCTGGTTGTCAGAAAGGCATTGCACTCAGCTATCTGTCGATTTATGAACCTGAGCTTGAACTTATTTACCGCGTCGTTCGGGTTCTTCTTAGAAAGTAGCGACAGTTCGTCGTAGGTGCCGGTGAGCTGCCCGGCAAGCTTTTCGAATCGATCAACGTCTGCATTATCCATTTTCACCTTTCACGAAGGGCAGCTACGACGAAATTCAATATACTTCTTCTTTAGCACCTCGATTGGTGTCCGCTGCTTGCTTTCATAGACGTCGACCATCAGTTTGATATCACTATCAGTAAGGGAGACAATGCACTTACGTTGCGACGACCAAAGGTCGATTGTGTTTGAGAACATTGTCCGCGGAAGCTCGCTTCGTGTAACGAAGACGCCAAACTGTCCCAGCCCGGTTTGCAGATAACGATTCAGTTGGTTTATATGGTCGCGATCAATGTTTGCCACATTCTTCATCTCGAAGACGAGTTGGCGATTTCCATAATCAGAAAAGATTTCATCGAGAAAATCGATACTCCGGTTGTTGTAGAAGATGAGATCTCTCACGTGCCGACCAGACTCGGTGCGGCTTTGCGCTTGGGCAAAGTCTAGATGCGGATAGAATAAAGTTGCGAGCAGCTCAGTGCAAAGATCTTCGTACCGGTTGTCGGCTCCGTCCTCTTTTCCCGATTTTAGCTTCAGCAATTCGCTGAGCTTCCGACGAGCAGATACTATAGGAATTTGGGTGAAAAGAGGATCGTTCGTACAGTCTGCGGAAGACTTGTCCTTCAGTGCAACGTATCTCTCGACGGCTCCATAGTGCTCGCGGTTGTACTTGAGCACGCGCACCCGATCAACCGGTTCGTTGGGGTTGCATATCTCATCGCGGGGGCAGGCAGTCTTAAAGTAATCGTCGAAGTTGATCCAAGGATTGAAGCGCAGCCATCTCTTGGGCGTAAAGATGAGTGGTTCGCCATCAACAGGATTAATTGGCAGACTGACCTTCCCCCGATTTGATGGACACCAGGTTACGCGACTGCGGCCCTTGCTTCGTACTCGGCCGGGGAGTCATAGCCGAGGGTCGAGTGCCGACGCGTCCGATTGTAGAACACCTCGATGTATTCGAAAATGTCCTGTT
>JBGSIO010000128.1:0-17791 GCA_041742455.1 Nitrospira sp.
CGTGATAAGCTCTGTGAGCAGGTCAGCGAGATCACCGGCGCCAAAGTCCTAGGCCTATTCACTGATATCGATGTGCAACTCGGCGAACGCGTTTTTGTCTTTACCGTAGATCGAGAGATTCAAAACATCAGCCGATAAGACAGAACCATTGCTATGATTCGGCGCACACTGGAAACGCTTTCCTTCGACAATACCTACGCCCGTCTTCCTCAAGCCTTCTACGCACGCTTGAACCCGACTCCGTTCAGCGCCTCGCCTCATCTGATTCACGCGAATCCTGCAGCAGCCAAACTGATCACGCTGGATCCAGAGCAATGTGCCCGGCCGGAATTCGCGGCGTTGTTCGGCGGGAGCGTCCTGGCACCTGGGATGGAGCCGCTTGCGATGCTGTATTCCGGCCATCAGTTCGGAGTCTATGTGCCACAGCTTGGCGATGGACGAGCGATTCTCCTCGGCGAAGCGACGAACGACCGAGGTGAGCGATGGGATCTCCATCTTAAGGGCGCCGGGATGACGCCGTTTTCTCGTGATGGAGACGGCCGAGCAGTGCTTCGGTCGACGATCCGTGAGTATCTCTGCTGCGCCGCGATGCAGGGTCTTAGGATTCCGACCACACAGGCACTCTGTTTGGTCGGGAGCGACGACAAAGTGTATCGCGAACAGATCGAAACCGGCGCGATGCTGATCCGCATGGCGCCCTCACATGTCCGCTTCGGCACGTTCGAAGTCTTTTATTATCGAAAGCAGCATGAGCATCTCAAAACGCTGGCCGACTATGTGATCGAGCAACATTTCCCCCATTTGCGCGAGGTTAGCGACAGGTACGCGCGCTTCTTCAGCGAAGTAGTGGAACGGACCGCCAAGTTGATTGCTCAGTGGCAGGCTATCGGCTGGGCTCACGGGGTCATGAACACAGACAATATGTCGATCCTTGGTCTCACGCTGGACTATGGGCCCTACGGATTTATGGACGACTATGACGTGGGCTTCATCTGCAACCACTCGGACCACAACGGCCGCTATGCCTTCAACCAACAGCCCTACATCGGGCTATGGAATGTCAGCTGCTTGGCTCAAGCCTTGTTGCCCTTGGCGGAAAAAGACGCGCTGAAGGCGGGACTTGATGCGTATACTCCACGGTTTGAACGGGAGTATCTCCAGCGCATGAGGGCAAAATTAGGGTTCGCGGAAGAAAAACCGGAGGATGATGAACTCATTCGCGACTTCCTGGGTCTTCTGCAGGGCAGCCACGCCGATTACACGATCGTGTTCCGGGAACTTGGCACGTTTTCGACGACTGAGGGAGCGTCGAACCACAGACTGCGTGAACACTTTCTCAATCCTGACCGCTTCGACGGCTGGGCTGTGCAGTATCAGGATCGACTGCGGAACGAACGCAGCCGTGACGACGAGCGGTGTGACCGGATGAATCGGGTGAATCCAAAATATGTGCTGCGCAACTATCTTGCTCAAACAGCGATTGAGAAAGCGCAGCTCAAGGACTTCTCTGAGATCGACCGTCTCTTCACCCTTCTCCAAGACCCCTTCACCGACCAGCCGGGCATGGAGTCCTATGCCCTTCCTCCACCAAATTGGGGCAAACATCTTTCGGTCAGCTGCTCATCGTAAAGACGAGCGTGAGCATCGTCCGCTTCACTCTCTCACGCGTCTGTTGTAGAGTGTCGGCCGCTGGTCTTCGATATGATCTTGAGTGATCGGGATCTCATCCAGAAAACAAGATATGCGAGAAGTCTTACTCGGCGGACTAAACGTACGGTTAGTTGGTGGCTCCGACGGCCATGGGGGTGGTGATGGTCCCGTCGTCTTGCTCCTGCACGGATTCGGCGCGCCGGGTGACGATCTGGTCCCGCTGGCCGACGTGATCGAGGCTCCAAGAGGAACCCGATGGCTTTTCCCTGAAGCGCCCCTTTCGCTGAACATGGGTTTCGGAGATTCGCGTGCCTGGTGGATTATCGACTTCGGGCGTATCCAGGAAGATCGCGCCGCAGGCCGCGTTCGTGATCTGTCTGTGGAAATTCCGCAGGGCCTGGCCCTGGCACGAGAACGGTTCCTCATCTTTCTCAAGGAACTCCCCAGGCAGCTCCCAATCGACTACAAGAGGACAGTCATTGGTGGGTTCTCACAAGGGGCAATGCTCACCTGTGACGCCGTCTTGCATACCGACTATCCGTTTGTCGGTCTCGTGCAACTTTCCGGGAACCTCTTGGCTCAATCGGTCTGGGATCCACTGATGCGAAAACGTAAAGGGATGTCGGTCTTCCAGAGTCATGGCGCGCAGGACGACATCCTTCCGCATATTGGCGCGGAGCGCCTCCGCGATGCGTTGAATCAGGCTGGCCTCGCAGTCGACTGGCATAGCTTCCAAGGAGGGCATGAGATTCCCGAACCGGTCTTGCAACGACTAGGTCCTTTCATCGCAAAGAGACTCTCGGCATGACCATGCAGCCCTTCGAGCTCATAGGCGCAGACGGCAAACGCATCACGGGTGATCGTGCCGATGGGATAGATCGCCAGATCTTTTTTATCACAGGATTCTTATCCAAACGCTGGGGCAACAAGAGCAAGGCCTTGGCGCAGTGGTGCCAGGAGAAGGGGTGGGGGTTCTGTTGTTATGACGTGCGTGGGTTCGGCGATTCTGAGGGACAGTTCAGGGACTACACCCTCTCGGATTGGATTGCCGATGCCCGGACAGCGTTGAAGTCGATAGAGTCTGGGGCACTCATCACCATCGTGGGTAATTCGCTCGGCGGTTGGATCGCCTGGCTGGTTGCGCAGGAGTTTCCCACCGTCGAAGAGCTCATCTTGGTCGCCCCGGCGTTCAACATGATGGGGGAGCGGGCCAAGACCATTTCCAAAGATCGTCTTCATGACTGGCATACTGCTGGTTGGATGCCCTGGGATGATGACCCGCTGCACAAAGATTGGCTGTTGTCATGGAAATGGGTGGAAGAAAGCGAGCAGTATTGGGCAAAGACCTTCGATCATCTGCGCCACGTAAAGACGACCATTCTCCACGGGGAGCAAGATATTGTCATTTCCCCGGATGGAAGCCGGCGGTTCGCCGAAGAACTGGTTCGTCGCGATCCCAGTTTTCCACTTGATCTCAGACTGATTCCGGGCGACCATCGGCTGAGCAGTTCCGAACATCTTGAACAATTTCGCCGATTGGTGATGAGGGAAGTCTGATGCTAGTCCTCGTTCATAAAGAATGTGGCGGCCCGGCGCTGGAAGAGTCGCCGGTTGGGGAGATCTGTGCGATTCCAGTGGAACGCTTTCCCTTCCCCTGCTTCACCTGCCTGGAAGAGATTCTCGACGAATCCGAGGTGCGGCTATCGGAAGAGTTAGGGATTTAATTCATAGTTGATCGGCTTAGCCGAAGTATCCCATCCTCCAGATCTTCCTCTACGCGTGCTCAAGCCAGACCCTCAGACCGATCATCCGGGCGGGGATCCGACGAAGAAAAGGGAATCGGGTCACCAGCAGGCCCAGCATCATGCCAGCCAGCCCTCCACCGGCAATGCAGCACTGCACTGAGATGGCTTCCGGCATCAGGTCTCCAAACCATAAGGGGAACGAGGGAAACTGCTAGTGGTGCCGTCTCGTCCAAGTATGGTTCATAATTCAGATCAGTACCTGAAGTAAGCTTTTCATGAAATTTGGCGAAGACTCACGAAGAAACAGCAAAAGCCAGCCTCGGCATAGCTTTTCTGTATATCCCCGATGAGCTTCTGAAGACTCTGTTATGTGGCGACTCGTTAACCGACTTCGAGCATTGTTGAATGCCAGAGAGCGGCGGCTCGCCTATGCGCTACTTGGACTTATGGTGATTGACGGTCTCACCGGTGCACTGGGAGTTTCCTCGATCCTGCCGTTTATGGCAGTGGTGGGAAACCCTGATCTGATCCATACGAATCCCTGGTTGCGCCACCTCTTTACCTGGTTGGAATTTGAATCCAGTAACACCTTTCTTATCGGATTAGGCTCCGCGGCGTTTATGATCATGGCCTGTAGCAACGCGGTGGCCCTAGCCAGCTCGTCGGCCATTTTATGGTTTTCCCACAATCTGGGGCATAGCCTTTCAACGCAGATACTTTCCAGTTATGTGCGACAGCCCTACACCTATTATTTGGAGCACAATAGCTCGAACCTGGTCATGAATTGTACCGATGATGTTAATCGCCTTATCCAGGGCGTTATTGTTCCTATTTTGCAAGCCATCGCAAAGGTGATCACCGGGATGAGTATTCTGCTTCTTGTCATGTGGGTTGATCCATGGCTGGCGGTCTTGTTCGGCACTGTCTTAGGAGTTCTCTACGTTGTCGTGTTCCAGGCGATTCGTCACAAGGTGACCAATCTTGGAAGAGCCAGTAAAGCTGCGAACCGGGAACGCTTTCGACTAGCAACAGAGATATTAAATGGGATCAAGGAGCTCAAAATCCTAGGGCAAGATGAAGCGTATCAGGACCGGTTCGCTCAGCATGCGGCACTGTATGCGAACAATCAATGGATGAGCGCCGCCATGAGTCAGGCGCCGCGGTACGTCATTGAAAGCATTGCGTTTGGATCGGTGATTTTGCTGGTGATTTATCTATTGGCGACGCACCAAGATCTCAAAGAAGCGCTCCCTTTGATGGCGCTCTATGCATTCACAGGCTATCGTCTGCTTCCGGCATTTCAACAGATATTTGGGAGTGCCACGACGGTGCGGTTCAACGTGAGCTCGCTAGAGGCCGTTGAGGACAAACTGAAGACGCTGGTAAAAGCCCCCAAAGTAAAAGTTATTCCGAAGCTGCCGGCGAGCGAGGACATAGGTCCCTTGCAGCAAGAAATCACATTAAAGGACATGGTATTTCAATATCCCAATGCAACCGCTCCTCTGATCAACAACCTGAATCTCAGTATACAGAGTAATACGACGGTGGCCATCGTAGGGAGTTCCGGAGGCGGAAAGACCACGATCGTTGATATTATTTTGGGGTTACTGGAACCGCAAGACGGTTCCTTGTTAGTGGATGGGATTCCTATCACCTCACGCAACGTGACGTCATGGCAGAAACGCTTGGGATATGTTCCTCAATATATCTATTTAGCCGATGACACCCTCGCCGCGAACATCGCGTTCGGTGTGGCATCCAGAGATCTGGATCTCGATCGCGTGGAACATGCGGCACACATCGCCAACCTTCATAATTTTGTCGCAGGAGAACTGCCCAATGGATATAAAACAATGGTCGGCGAGCGCGGTGTGAGGCTCAGTGGGGGACAGCGGCAACGTATTGGAATCGCCCGGGCAGTGTATAGTGACCCGGACGTTCTGATTCTTGATGAGGCGACGAGTGCCTTGGATAGTCTCACCGAAGACACGGTGACAGACGCGATCCGAGGGATCTTCCAGGAGAAGACGATCATTATGATCGCCCATCGCTTACGGACAGTTCGGCAAGCTGACATCATTTATTTGCTGGAGAATGGATCCATCACGGATCAGGGGACCTACGCAGACCTGCTTGATAAGAACGAAGTATTTCGCAGCATGGCACATGGAAGAACTTAGCAGGTTATTGAGAAACTACTTGCGCGCCAGAGAAATATCGTGTCTGCAAGGTGCACGGCTGCTTCCTCGACATCTTCCGTAGACGTAGCCTGTCTCTCTTTTCCCTTTTGAAGTCATAACCAGGCTGGCCAACTCTCCGGCTAGCTTCAAATCCTCTGGCAGCCAATCAGAGTGCAGGCGTTCCGCTTCGGTGTTCTGGACTCATGTATGCCTGCGTGCAGAGTGGTGTTCGCGGATGCTCACGTCGGACCCCGAGGCCAATCATCCGGGCGGGGATTCGACGAAGAAAAGGGAATCGGGCCAGCAGCTGGAGGGCATAGGGAGGTGCCAGGGGAGTCTTGCGACCCAATACTCGACTTATCACGCGGTTTTGGATGATCAGCTGGACTCGTTGGGTGATTTGAGTAGGCCAGGCGCGTCGCGCTTGCACCTTGGCCAGATCCGCTTCGGTTACTCGCCCGTCGCGCAACGGTTGCCATAATAGATTGGCTGTTGCCACCGCGTCCTGAATCGCCAAGTTGATGCCGACGCCCCCAACCGGCGACATGGCGTGGGCCGCGTCCCCGATGCAGAGCAGTCCCGGTTTGTACCATTGAGGCAGCCTATCGACTTGGACCGTCAGCAGTTTGACCGGTTCCCAATCTTGCAGCTCGTGAACGCGGTCTGCGGCAAACGGGGCCAGCTTCGCAACGCTCTCGCGGAACAGCGGGAGGCCTTGTGCTTGAATATCATCCAGCGACCCTTTGGCAATGACGAAGCCGCATTGCCAGTAATCGCCCCGGTTCAGCATGATGAAGATTCGACCGACATCGAAGCGGCCCATTGGATCAGCCGGGTCTTCGGCTTTCCGTGACAATCGGAACCAGAGCACGTCCATCGGAGCACCGAATTCTTCAACCGAGAGCCCCGCACACCTGCGAACGATTGAGTGACGACCGTCGGCCCCCACGACGAGTGGGGTGCGAACTTCCAGCGGCCCGTTCGGCGTTTCAGCGCAAAGCCCTACCACCGAACCACCATCCTCGATCAAGTTGGTCACTTCTGCACTCATGCGGACTTGAAAGGTAGGATGCTGGCTTCCCACCTCCACGAGAAAGTTGAGAAAGTCCCACTGCGGCATGAAGGCGACATAGCGGCATTGGGTCGGCAGATGAGAGAAATCGGCGACCGTGAACTCCAGGTCGCCGAACCGTGCATTGATCCGAGATACTTTTTGGTGGGGCAACTGCAGGAATCGTTCGAGCAATCCCAGCTCGTGCATGATCTCCAATGTCGAGGGATGCAAGGTGTCGCCACGAAAATCACGAAGAAAATCCGTGTGCTTTTCGAGGACGAGCACCGAGACGCCGGCTCGGGCCAGCAACAGGCCCAGCATTATTCCAGCCGGACCGCCGCCGGCGATGCAGCACTGGACTGAGATGGTTTCCGGCATGACCTCTCCGACGACAAGTGGAGAAAGCAGGTTGAGAGGATTATAAACTGGAAATTCGGAATTGCGGATGATTATTGTGTGGTGTCCAAGCGATCCTGGACCCGTATCGATATCGTGCGCATCCTCAGTAAACCTGATTTTCAGAAAGCCTATTGAGTCATCACTAGCGCCAGCGGCTCAACTGCCTTGTCGTTCGGGGACAAAAGATATGAAAAACAGGGAGCAGAACCACACCGAGTTGTTAAAGCATCTACGGGCCATCCATTTCTCCATCGTTCTAGCATCTTTCCTAACGGTCCTAGCCATATTTTCCGGACCGTCGGGAGAAGTGCGGACTGCGGGTGATCAACTCGATCGAATTGCAAAGATACGCAACAGTTCGGACACCTGGTCTAAGAGATTCGCTCTTGAACAGGTCAATTGGTTGAAGTCTCTGGGTGTCAAATGGCTTGATGCAGAGACTGAACCCCTGTTCATCGAGACACAAGAGTTTAAAGCTCGGGGGTTAGTCCCCGCGAGCGAAAGCCCCATATGGCGACTTCGTTTAGATGGCCTTCCCATTTTCTTTTACTTGTCCATACATCCGCGGAACGAAGCCTCACGAAAACTAATTCTTGCGATGCCATCCGGCAGACTGAACGCTTCCGATACACTTCCCCTAGACATTTCGTTTCCTGGCACAGGTGGTTCCCCGCTGTTCGATACAATCAAGCAATTCCGTGATTTCTGGGAGAGCGCACGCCAGCCGATGGCTTGGTTTGCGAGTGAGCTCGCTCCTGAAGCATACTTCTTCATTGGGAAAGATGTCGCTGTTGCCGTTCCAATAAAAATGAATCAGGGAGTAGGGAACACCTTAGATTTAAGAAACAGCGCCCTTGGCGGATGCCGCGATGGAAATGTGCGCACCGCTTTTCAGAAAGTGGCCGACCAATCGCATGGAGCATTCTTCTGTCGAGATATTCATGCAGGTTCCATCATAATTCCCATGCAATATCGGGAACCGAGAATCCCAGACGATCTACAGCAATGGCTGATTAAGTCCTTCGATCTACCTGGACCTGGTGGCACATTCTCAGATTCTTTCCCAGAGCTGGACCGCGTCACTCGTGGTTATCAAGAGTTGGAATTTGAAAAGGCACGTGCGATCCTGAAAGCCGAACTTGGGCGTAGCGGAGAGCGAGTCGAATTTCTTGGCATGAATGTACCAGAGACCATAATGGCCACTTGGGGCGGCTACGTAATTCTCATGCTTCAGCTGTACTTTTGGTTGCATCTGCGCGCTCTATGTAACGCCGGGTATCCGTCCAAAGGCATCGTTAACGAGGTGGCATGGATTGGGACCTATTCGGACTTCTTTGCTCGTTTAACCGCGTTTGCAACCATATTTGTGCTACCGTTGGGTGCAACAGTATCTGCCGTTATGGTAGCAGATGTTTCGGCCGCACTTGCTGTGCTCTTCCATTTCTGGTCGGAGCCGTTGCGGTACTGTCAGCGCTGCTAGTGTGGTCTCTCTCGGAAAGATCTGGCTCTTGGAGCGATGAGGATGCCGAATATAAGGAACCGCAACGGTTGTCGTCGAGCGAGGAAGAGGACGCAAGTGTTGAGCCCAGGTCTAGGAATTAACACGCTCATGTTGAAAACTAACTTCTTGAACTCGATTCCAGTCATCTATGAAGAAGTTCCTCAGAAGGGTGAGCGGTGCCGTGTTTGGTTTAGGCAAAATAAAGGCATAAAGAAATGGACAGGTAATTTAAAGAGTTCTTCCACTCTTGTTGGAGTGCGAACAGAAGAGGCGGAGCTGGTTACTTGTTAGGAAACTTTCAGGCGCGCCCGCGCCGGCGAAGGGGCAAAGCCAGTTCGCGTGTCCGCCCAACTCTAGAAAGACCCTCTCTACATTTTCTCTTTCACATCACAATCAGCAATCGCTTCGCCCAAAACTTTCGGCCACTTTTGCCCGCCGTAGATCTTCTCTTGGTCGCGCCAAATAGAAATCTGGGGATGTGTTTTGAGTCGAGCCTCAAGCTGCTCGATGAGGGGAAGGTCCTCTCGGGAATAGCTCAGAAAGACGGTAGGCATCCGAGGCAGCCCCCCAGTTGGCAAATCGGAGCGGTACGATACCGCAAAGCGGAGTGTCGCTCAAGGCAGCAGGTTTGCGGTGGATCGCTTCTGTTGGCGTGGGTGGGGATTCTATTAGGTGCGAGCAGGAACTTCGAGTTCTCAGGGTAGAAAAAGAAGGATTGGCTACTTACTCGGAAGTTGTTGTGCCATCCGCGCCATCCTATTCGAGACTGGCGTCGCGAATCTGGAGCGTGCGGAAGTAAGTACGATAAAAGCCGCGGTCGCGTGTGAGGAGTCGATTTGCCTGGATGGCCGCATGCGCACCGATCAGAAAATCGGCCACCATGCGGGTGCGGGTACCGCCCTTCCGCCGATACTGCTTCCACGCAACACTCGCGGTGAGCGCGGCGGCTTGATTGAGCGCACTAAAGGCGACGCCCAATTCTTCCATCGCGTCTTGGGCGGATTCCGGTGTCGGGAAGAAACCGGCGACTTCCGCCCACACCACTTCGCAGGCCAGTACTGGTCCCTCACGAAGACAGGCGCGAAGAGCAGCTTTTGAGCGAACTCCAAAGGTGGGATCAGCTCCGAACACATCAAGCAGCACGTTGGTATCGATGGCTGTGATCACACTGCGTCGGCTTTGCCGCGTAATGCCGTGAGGATTCGATTGGTCGAGTGGCCAAGACGGAGAATCCCATAGACACGCTCAACGGAGTCAGCCTTAGCAGCCTTGGTAGCCACTAAGTGACCCCGCTCGGCCTTGACGTCTAAGACTTGCCCTGGGCGAAGGCCCAGTTGTTTGCGAAGCGGCTTAGGAATGGTGACTTGCCATTTGTCAGTGACGGTCGTCTTCATACCTGTACTTGTAAAATCGAGACCCTCAAATGTCAAGATCTAGCGATCAAGACGCACGCGCACAAAGGGTTTTGAACAGCGGCGTGTCTCTAGCTGATTCACGAGCGGAAGCTTTTGCCGTGAGCAACTGGGAAATACGGTGGAGATGTTTGGTCTAGATCAGATACTGGTGCAAGCCAGCTCTGTAAGAGCTGACACGACTAACGAAACTGCATTGACCGACCAAGGAAAGTCTGAGCCCCCTCGGCCTACTTCCTTATGGCTCACCAGATGACCAGGATCTCACAGAATTCCCTACCCTGACCGCTCTCTCAGTGGAAATGTCCAACAGATCCAGGGTAAGGTGTCCCTCAATTCATTGAGTGCGGGGAAACGATCATCCCATGTCTTCATCACGACAACATAACAGCGGGCCGGATTCAGACGGTCCTGAAGTTCCGGAACCATCCCATGCTGAGCGGGCCAGGACACTGGTGTACCTACAGCAGACAGGCAGTCTTTCAACCCTCTCGCGCAAGCAACCAGGCTGGCCGTTTGGGTCGGTGATGCCTTACGGGTTGGACCGTCAGGGGCAACCGGTCTTTCTGATCAGCACAATGGCGATGCATACGCAAAACCTCCTGGGTGATCCACGTGCCAGCTTACTGGTGACTCCACCTGAGAGCAGGATTGATCCACTTGGGGCAGCCAGGGTCACATTGATGGGCTCAGTGACCAAGGTACCGAAAGAGCAAAGCGCCGAGGTTCGCGCATGTTACCTGGAACGTCATGCCAACGCCTCCTACTGGGTGGACTACCAAGATTTCGGTTTCTTCCGTATGGCCATAGCAGAGATTTACTTTGTCGGTGGGTTTGGGTCGATGGGTTGGGTGACACAGGCTGACTATGGAGCGGCGGCTGTGGACCCGCTTGCGGATGCATCCTCGAACCTGATCCGCGAGCTCAATACCCAGCAAGCGGAGACATTGTTGCTGCTGGCTCGTGCGTTAGGCGATGTGGACGCGCAGCAGGCGACAGTGACCGCACTGGATCGGTTCGGGTTTCATCTTCGGTTTACCACTCCTGGCCGGATGCAGGGCGGGCGGGTGGCCTTTACCGGTCCCGTGTGTAACGAATCAGAAGTCAGAGCCGGCTTGGCCAACCTGGCCGCTCAGGCGAGCGCCGGGCTCCAAGTCCTGCATTCGCTGTAAGTGAACCATGCAGTCATTTCTGGAGGAGCGCGTGCAGTTCAGCGCAGCTGCCAGTCATTAGCTAGATAGGGGAACATATGGCAACGAACGACAAGCAGGTCATTTTTTCACTCGTCAATGTCGGGAAGGTGTATCCGCCAAAGCGGCAGGTGCTGCGGGAGATCTATCTCGGTTTCTACTATGGCGCGAAGATCGGTGTGTTGGGCCTGAACGGTTCTGGCAAGAGCTCGCTGCTCAAGATTATCGCGGGGATGGATCCGAATTACACGGGCGAGATTACGAGATCCAAAGGCTATAGCGTCGGTCTGCTGGAACAGGAACCGCAGCTTGATCCGAACAAGACAGTGAAAGAAGTCGTGGAAGAGGGCAAGGCCGAACTGGTCGCACTGATGCACGAATATGAGGCCGTCAGCAATAAGATCGGTGAAGTTGGCCCCGATGAGATGGAAAAGCTGCTCGACAAGCAGGCGCAGCTACAAGAGAAGATTGAAGCCGCCAATGGATGGGAACTGGAGAACCAGCTCGATCTTGCCATGGATGCGCTGCGCTGTCCGCCCGCTGATCAGAAGGTCGGGACTCTATCGGGAGGTGAAAAGCGCCGGGTGGCGCTCTGCCGGCTGATGATCCAAGAGCCGGACATTCTCTTACTCGATGAGCCGACGAATCACCTCGATGCCGAATCCGTGCAGTGGCTCGAGCAGCATCTACAACAGTACAAAGGCACCGTCATTGCCGTGACCCACGACCGGTATTTTCTCGACAATGTGGCGGGATGGATTTTGGAACTGGACCGAGGGCACGGAATTCCGTTCCAGGGCAATTACAGCTCCTGGTTGGAGCAAAAGAAGGATCGACTCGAAAAGGAAGAGAAGGCGGAGTCGAAGCGGAAGAAAACGCTGGAACATGAGCTGGAATGGATCCGGATGTCGCCGAAGGCTCGGCAATCGAAGGGCAAGGCGAGGTTGAACCGCTATGAGGAACTCGTCAATCAGAAGCAGGACCAGGTGGCAGATGATCTGGAAATCTATATTCCGCCAGGGCCGCGGCTCGGAGATGTCGTGATTGAAGCCAACGGGATCAGCAAAGCCTTCGGCGACAACGTGCTCTACGAGAACGTGAATTTCAGCCTGCCGAAGGGGGGCATCGTCGGCGTGGTCGGGCCGAACGGGGCAGGGAAGACCACCATGTTCAAGATGATCATCGGTAAGGAGAAGCCGGATGCCGGATCGATCAAGGTCGGTGAGACGGTCAAGCTTGGCTATGTCGATCAGGACCGGAGCCTCGATCCCACCAAGTCCGTGTACGACGTGATTTCTGACGGACAGGACACGATTAAGCTGGGGAAGGCGGAAGTCAACGCCCGCGGCTACTGCGCCCGATTCAACTTCGCCGGGACGGATCAGCAGAAGAAGGTGAAGGACCTCTCTGGTGGTGAACGGAATCGAGTCCATCTTGCGCGTATGCTGAAAGAGGGTGCGAACCTCATCATTCTCGACGAGCCGACGAACGATCTGGACGTGAATACCCTGCGGGCGCTGGAAGAAGGATTGGAAAATTTTGCGGGCTGCGCCGTCATCAGCAGCCACGACCGCTGGTTCCTCGATCGGCTCGCCACCCACATCCTCGCCTTTGAAGGCGACAGCAAAGTCATCTGGTTCGAGGGCAACTATAGCGACTATGAAGCGGATCGTAAGCGGCGCTTGGGCAAAGACGCGGATCAGCCACACCGGATTCGATACCGGAAATTGACACGGCAGTAGCCCATCTTCCATGGCACCTCGTGTCATCATTACCGGGGCGGCGGGATTGATCGGGCAGTACTTCATGAAGACCGCTGCTCGATGGGCGCCAGGCTGGGAGGTTCATGGGCTCACTCGCGCCGATCTCGATCTCACGGATTTCAGCTCGGTCGAGCGAACGTGGGAACGTCTCAAACCCAACGTAGTCATCCATTGTGCGGCCCTGAGCCGGACGAAGGATTGCGAGCAAGATCCTCAAAAAGCTCGTCACATCAATGTGGACGCAACGGCTCATCTGGTCTGTCTCTCCAAGGATATTCCCTTTATCTTCTTGTCGAGCGGCGAAGTCTTCGATGGCCGGCGAGGTTGGTACCGGGAAGAAGACGAGGCAATCCCGATCAATTTTTACGGGAAGACCAAGCTTGAAGCGGAACAGCTGGTGCTGCAGAACCCTCGGCATACCGTCGTTCGGATCGTCCTGACGGCCGGAACGTCCCCGAACGGTGATCGAAGTTTCGTCGAGGATATGTGTCGTATGGCAAGAAGCGGTCATCTCGTGACACTCTTTAGCGATGAATTCCGCTGTCCTTTACCAGCGGGGGTTATTGCGCGCGCGATTTGGGAACTTGCTGAAGTGCAGGCCCCGGGCCTCTATCATCTTGGCGGTCGGGAACGGCTCTCTCGCTGGGAAATTGGACAGGCGCTATTGACGTGGTACCCGGAGCTTCAAGGCCATCTGAGAGAAGGATCCGCTCGCGCTCATGCCGGTGCTCCAAGACCTGCCGATCTGTCACTGAATTGTGAGAAACTTCAGGCACGCTTGTCGTTTCCCATCCCAGGGTTTCGAAGCTGGTTGACGGCTCGGAAATACGAAGGCATCGATGGATGGGATTATCACCCCAGTTTATCCTGAAACCTGAGGCATGATGGAACCAGAGAACGGCATGTTTGCATCAGATCCGTTGCCTCTCGTCCTGGCAGCGTACCTCTTCATGACGGTCGTTATGGGGATGTTATGGGTGGTGCAGAAAAAGATCAGAAACGCCGCGATTGGGGACGTAGGCTGGTGTTTTGGACTGATTCTCACCGTCCTGTGGTATGCCACGCAGGCAAGCGGCAGCTTCGAGCGAATCTTGCTGCCTGTGATGTTGGTCACTCTCTATGCGGGTCGACTGGGGCTCTACATCTTGTTCAATCGCGTCATCGGAAAGGAAGAAGACGCTCGTTATCAACGCCTGAGGCAGGAGTGGGGCGAGTCAGAATCGGGCAAAATGCTCGCCTACTTTCTGCTGCAAGCGTTGGCAGTTGCGGCTTTTTCACTCCCTTTTCTCGTGCTGATGTGGAATCCACGTCCACCCTCTGCGTTGGTGGAGCTCATCGGTCTGTTGATCTGGGGTGTGGCCATGGCCGGTGAGGCAAGAGCCGATCGACAACTCGCCTATTTTCGTGCCGATCCACGGAATCAGGGCCGGGTCTGTCGCGAGGGCCTCTGGAAATACTCACGACATCCCAACTATTTTTTTGAATGGCTGCATTGGTGGTCCTATGTCGTGATGACGCTGGGCGCGCCTGGCTGGGTCTTCACGTGGATTGGTCCAATTGGAATGGGGCTGGCCCTCTTTAAGATATCGGGCATTCCACGGGCAGAAGCGCAGGCTCTTTCAAGTCGAGGTCCGGAGTATGAAGCGTATCAGGCTACGACCAATCTCTTTTTCCCGTGGTTTCCTCGACCGATGTCGGACAAGTCAACTCAGGCATAGCTCTCAACTCTGCCGGCTGTCTTACCAACGTGTTCGATCTGTGCCTGCTGAGGTGAGGTCGGGCCACTTAAAATGTTCGACGAAGTCTGTCAGACGATCGCGGTTGGGTTCGTCTATCCTGACGATTTCCCATCCGGCCGCTCGACCGTCGGACCAGCGTACAATAGCGGTGTCGATGAGAACATTGTAAGACTGATTCCCATTCTGAAGCGTGATGTACACGGTCGTTTTGGTTCCGACGGCGACGGGATGTTGCCCCGTCGCGCGCCAGCCTGTGTCCGACAGATCCCAGACGATTCCATTCACCAGAGTGCCGGCGTCGAAGTAGCAAAACTGGCATTGAACGGGAGTTCGAAGCTTCTTGCGAACAGCGTAGGTTTTCATCTGGTCCTCTCCTGGTTTATGTCATCAGTCTCACATCGTATCCTCAGTCAACCTTAGTTGAAGGAGGAAGATTCGCCATGACACAGAAGAAGGGAGGTCAATGGGCAAAGGTAGGGCGCAGACCGTAAGAGCCTGAAATAAATGAGTAATATCTGGAGGCAGCCAGAAGGCGTGCGGCCAGACTATTCCCTGTTTCTCAAATCCTCCAGCCGAGACCGGGCAATTTCGGCCACTTTAGCAGAGGGATAAAGATTCACCAGTTCTTCATAGAGTTGCTTGGCATGCGGTATATTCCCTTGGTTTTCTTCAAAGGCAGCCGTTTCAAACAACTCAGCAGCTTTCTGGTCTGAACACCCAAGCACTACCAAACAAAGGGCACATAGTAGGAGTCGAACTTTCATCATCATAATCCTTTCTCGGCCTTTTTCCGTCGCAACAAGCCTGTGTCCTCGCGTGCCGATGCTTGTGTAGCAATGTGGTAGCGAGGTGAGGAGATCCCTTCGCTCCGACAATGCGGACACCGACTTGGTCGTGTCACTCTTGTGCGGTCCCGGAACACAAATCCACAGGCTAAGCAGGAGGACGGGTCAAGTACAAATTGCCGTGAACTATCTCGAGACACCGTTTTTACCACATGAACCAAGTGCTCCTCCACCTGTCGTTCTGGAATCGCGAGCGCCCGAGCCAGTTGATCGCTGCTCAGAGGAGTCTCTAGCAGAAGATCGATGAGGCGTTGTCGAAGCGTGCGTTCAGGAAACTGCATGTCCCCTATGGTAAATGCCAGGCCAAAGAAATGCCAGAGATCTGACCCGCTTTTTCTAGAATCATGTTAAGTCTTGCAGACTTAAGGGTTGCACGGACGCCGGCATTCTGTCAGAATCCGTCCCCGCACTACGTATCACGTCACGATGTACCAAGTGGGTCGGCCTGTCGTTCGTATTCAAGAATAATCGCATTCCGGCCCCGCGTGCCATAGATGAGGAGGTTGAGGGTCATGAAGTTCCTCGCAGTCCATCCCGGTCCACTCATGTATACCAAGATTTATCTGCGTTTGGAGCCGCTCGGTCTCGAAATGGTGGCTCAGGCTTGCCGCCAAGCAGGCCATGATGTTCGCTTAATCGATCTGCAGGCAGACACCTGGAAAGACTATGAGGCGCTCATCAGAAGCTGGAAACCGGATGCCGTTGCCTTTGGGTGCAACTACCTGGCGAACGTGCCGGAGATCGTGGATCTCGCAAAATTGACGAAGCAGGAATTACCAAACTGCTTTGTCTTTGTCGGTGGGCACAGCGCTTCATTTGTGGCAAAGGACTTTCTGGAACATGGCAATGGGGCCATCGATTGTGTGCTCAAGGGCGAAGGAGAGGTCGCTGCTCCTAAATTGCTGATGGCGGTTGAACAGGACCGGAAGGCGATCACCAAAGTCCCGGGAGTGGTGACACTTGATGGGGAAGGACCTCCACCACAATTCATCGAAAATTTGGATGATGTCCGTCCCGCTCGCGATCTGCTCAGAAACCGGCACAAGTACTTCATCGGTGTGCTCGACCCCTGTGCGTCGGTCGAGTTTGCGCGAGGCTGCCCTTGGGATTGTTCCTTCTGCAGCGCCTGGACGTTTTATGGGCGCAGCTATCGTATGGTCAGTCCGGAGAAAGCCGTTGAGGAGTTAGAGCAGGTTCAAGAACCGGGCATCTTCCTGGTCGACGACGTCGCCTTCATCCAAGGCAAGCAGGGCATGGAGATCGGCGAAGCGGTGGCGCGGCGAGGAATCAAGAAGCAGTATTACATGGAGACGCGCGGCGATGTCTTGCTGCGCAATAAGGAAGTCTTTCAGTTCTGGAAGACGCTTGGATTGCAGTACATGTTCTTGGGGGTCGAGGCCATTGATGCGGAAGGCCTCAAGATGCATCGGAAGCGCATCTCGTTGGGCAAAAACTTCGAGGCGCTTGAATTTGCCAGATCCCTTGGCATTACTGTCGCCATCAACCTCATCGCCGATCCGGATTGGGACCGACAACGGTTCGAGGTCATTCGACAGTGGTGTCTAGAAATTCCAGAGATCGTGAACATCAGCGTCAATACACCGTACCCCGGTACAGAAAGCTGGCTCACGGAATCCCGCAAGCTCCACACGCGGGACTATCGTCTGTTCGACATTCAGCATGCTGTGATGCCGACCAAGATGCCGCTCGCGGAGTTTTATGCGGAGCTGGTCAAGACACAACAAGTCCTCAACAAGAAACACCTGGGCTGGGCTGCCCTCAAAGGCACGGCCAAGATTGCAGCCGGACACTTGATGAAGGGACAAACTAATTTCATCAAGATGCTGTGGAAGTTCAACAGTGTCTACAATCCCGAGCTGCAAATGGCGGATCACCGCCGTCCGGTGACGTACGAGATGGCGATGCCGCCGGAGAAGAAAGACAAGATCGATCCGAAACAGTTGTTTATCTTGCCCCCGAAAGGCCGTCAGGGCCGGGCGATCGATGATGCAACCGAAACCTTTGTCGATGAGACCCGCATGGGCACGGTGGTCTGATCGTTGCGGAGGGTGGGGGATGGGGGCAAAAGGTAAGAGACCGGACGCGGTTCCCGTTCTAAGCAAGCGCTCAATCAACGACGCTTCGTCGTATCGACGTCTATCCAATCTCTAGCAGGTTGTTGACAAACTCTATGGCGACCCAGAAATGAAGCGTCGTGGACGATCACAGACGGAACGCGAATATCCTGCAGGCTGTTCAGAAAGGCCGTCCAGCAAGGCCGCAGCAAGCGAAGAGGCGAATCGTACTCTCTGC
>JBGSIO010000129.1:0-34821 GCA_041742455.1 Nitrospira sp.
CGCCCCGGGGGTGGGGGCGGGCACCGCGCTGTCGTGGGTGAGCTGTGGCTCCTGTGTCTCGTGCGTGTCTTCGTGCGTGTCCATGTGGCATCACTCCTTTCGAATGCGGTGAGAGGCATACTTTCGGTTGATGCTGCGACTTTTTGAAACTGCTCCGGAACGATCGATCACCAGGCATCAGTCCTTCACACATGATGCCCTACGATCAGACTGTTGCACGGCACCAAACACTCTGGCTTGCGCACAGGCTTGTCCCCCTCCTTTCTTCAAGACCGTCAAAGCACCTGGGAATATATTCCGTCTAGCGAGAAAGAACCGAAGATAGCTGCTGTCGTGAGGCGTGGAGTCAGGAACAGGACGGGTTTCAAAAAAAGACGTGCGCACCGTTGAGCTTGTTCTTATTCTCAAGCAGGTCGCTCCCCCCGAAAAGCGATGAAGTTATATACTGCCATTACACACGGTGTCAATAGATCTTCGAGGCAGCTTAGTTCCTTCGATCTCTGATAATCTTTGTACCGCAGCCATTCCCCGTCGTCTGGCTCGGTTCACATCCTCTATCTGAAGTCGCATTTTCCAAATGAATACAGATGCTGCGTGATCGTGTGACCAATCCCTAACGTTGGTCTATCTCTCTCACGCTTGTGAATACTTAAGCAAGAACTTTTGAACTCCCGACACTGTGACAGATTTGAAATCTATCACTTCGTAATGGGCTACACATGAATAGCCAGAAGCTAGCCTAGTAATTTGATTTACTTCACACGGTTAGAAGAAGAATACGAATATGTATGGCGCGTGGCTACGCCGGCGAGAACGAGGGAATAGAAACATATGGAAACCCGGCATATCGCACCAGGGGATCTTTTTGTGTTTATTCCAGGTTCCTGTTAAACTGCTTTCCTCCTGAAGCCATTATGAGAAGAGTCAACGCCATGCTGGAATCAACCCCGTCAATCTTCAGACGCCCACTACGCCTTTTGATGCTCAGTTGTATTGCCCTCATCGCCGTCGGTTGCGCCGCGTCTCCTCCGCCCACCTCTATTCACGACGCCGCTCTCGGCAAAGTCTTCCTTGAACACGTCTCGGATAAGGCTTTTCAAGCCGCGCATCCCATCAAGCTATCGGAGACGACCATCGCCGATATCTTACGGGGAGTACACACGAAAGAAAAATCCGGGCTCGTGCTGCTGCTCGGCAAAGCCTTAAAATCAACAAACCTCAACGACATTCGCACGTTTTCGGAAGATGATATTGCGTTCCTAACTCCACACATTACCATCGCGCTCGCGCAAGCGACCCCCAATCAGCGGGTGGGATTTCATGTGTATTCCACACCGGTGATTTCTCAACAGCGTAAGGATAGCCCAAACCCAGAAACCACATCAGGCTATTTCTTTGCAGACGGTCTGTCCCTACATTTCACATTGACTCAGTACCGATACCGCCCAGGGAAGAAGTCGACCGGCAGCCAGAAAGAACCACGTCCTCTTCCGGATACAGATGGCTTACGCGACCGAGAAGTAACCTTCCTTCCGGAAGCTGCCGTACGTCCTGACGTCTACGATCGGTCAAGTTGGATTGGAAAATCTGAAGATCGCTCGCTTGCGATTGATTATCAACTGCTGACGAAAGTCCTAGCGGCTCCTGCACCTCCACCATCATCAACAGCACAACAGCATCCTACCGCTTCGTCGACCGCATCGCCGTCTCAATCCAACCCTCCTCAGGCGTCACCGGTCGGAAAGAATGACGCTGACCTGCAGTCCTTTAAGGAGGAGCTGAAGGCTCTCCAAAAAAAGGTTGATGAGCAAAGCGCGGAACTCCAACGCCTAAAGAACCCTGCGCCTAAGCAAACGCCGAGCCTCTCGTCGCCATAGGCCACTCCTGCAATCGGCCTCCCGTAACAGAGCATTGCTAGGATAGGGCAGCATGATAATGGGCTTACTTCGATTTTTGGGAGTGCTGAACCGGTTAGGGAGTCACGGGTAGGGATTCAAACATTTCCTGCAACTGAGGAGTATTTTCGACTTCAGCGATCATAGACTGTTCCAACTCGGTCTTGATCGCATCTATTGTTGTTGCCTCCGCCGATTCTTCTTCCGACGGCATTATTTCTCCGTCAATCGGCAAGAGAGACTGCTCTGCTTCTCCAAGCTCTTTGAACTCGCGTAGCGGAGGCAGTTGCGAGAGATCGTTCAGGCCGAAGTGCTCCAGAAAGAATTTGGTGGTTCCATACATGATTGGACGCCCAGGAACTTCTTTACGCCCGACGATCCGAACCAGCTTCCGTTCCAACAACGTGCGCAACACACCGGAAGTTTCCACTCCACGAATTTCTTCGATTTCCGCCCGCACCAGCGGTTGCTTGTAGGCAATGATCGCCAAGGACTCCAGCGCAGACCTGGAGAGCTTCGCCGCCGTTTTGGCTTTGTCCAGCCGCTTGATCCACGAGGCATATTCTTGTTTGGTCACGATGCGATACCCGCCCGCGATTTCAGCCAGACGCACGCCGCGTCCTTCTTGCTCCAATGCTTGGCCAAGACCCCGCAATGACTCTTCCACTTCAACCTTGGTCACACTACCGATCACGGACGTGAGCCGAACAACCGACAGCGATTCGGAAGAGACAAAGAGGAGCGATTCCAGGATGGCCTGAAGCTCCGCCATGCTTTGCACACGGTTAGGATCACTGGTTCGCTCGTCAGGGACTCTGTTCCCTTCCTCGACGTCCGTCGTGTCGACCTCGATCATCTCCTGTGCCAAGTCTGCCTCCCCTGAAGTCATGTCTCTTTTCATTCTACCCCAACATCATGAAGCTCGGTCGAATCCGACACCAGAGAAAACGTCCGTGACACCAGAATCGGTCCAAATGTCTCGGCTTGGAACACACGCGCAACTCGCAGCCGCATCAGTTCAAGCAAGGCCAAAAACGTGACCACGATCACAACACGATGGCTCGGCCCTTCAAACAGCGCCGCGAATGAGACCGACTCTTTCCCTTCGAGCGTTTCGAGGATGAGATTCATCCGCTCACGAACCGTGAGATTGTCAGGAATGATTTCGAGCAGCCGGCTGCTCGGATTTCGATCGAGCACTTCCTTCAGTGCATCAACCAGATCGAACAGAGAAACATTCTCTAGTGGTAGATCTTCCTCAACGTGCTCCAGCGCCGGGCTCTGCTCACGCCAGAAGATTTCGCGCCACATTTTCTCCTGACCGTCGAGCTGACGCGCCGCTTCTTTATACGCTTTATATTCAAGCAATCGTCGGACGAGTTCTTCCCGTGGATCGGGCCCTTCCTCTTCGTCATCCGCTCGCTCATCCGCGGGCAGCAGCATTCTTGATTTGATCTGCAATAACGTCGCCGCCATGACCAAAAAATCTCCCGCGACATTGAGGTTGAGATCTTCCATCGCCTCCAGATACTCCAAGTATTGCTGCGCAATCATAGCGACTGGAATATCGTAGATATTGATTTCATTTTTCTTGATGAGATGGAGCAGCAGATCCAGTGGCCCCTCGAAATTTTCGATGCGGACTTGGTACGGCAGTTCGGTTTGTTCCGACCCTTCGGGATACGTATTCACAGCGGTGTTTATATCAACTTATAGAGGGACGGGCAAGTCTGAATCTATATATTGGGGATGGCCCGACCTCATTCATTTGAGCTTTATCAGGTACGCGATCAGTAACACCGCGGCCACGAAAAAAACCAAGGTGAGGGCATACTGCCCTTCATGAGTCTCATGGAAACTGTCCGATTGCGCAGAGGCGAGACGTTTGGTTTGAGTCAAGAGTGGAGCCTGGTCGAAGCGCGCCTTCGCCAGGTCGTCCTGTTGCCTGAACTCAGCGCTGGAAAAGTCGGCTGTCCCTAGAAACTGAGCTCGGGCAAACAGGGCCTCGTTCTCAAAAATCGTAAATCCAAAAAAAGTCTCACGGCTGAAAATCGCTTCGCCGAAATCAACTCGACTCTTAAAGTGGCTTCCGGAAAATCCTGTCCCCTGGCCGAACCTCGACCGCTCAAACGTGGCTGGTTGCTCGAACGTCACTTCAAGAAACTCCGCCATGCCGTTGAAGAGGGCCCCCGTGCAATCCAGCCTCCCCTGAAACACCGATCGATGAAATCTGGTACTGGGTCCAAACTTCGTTTCCCTGCAAACAGCTTCCTCGGTAAAAAGTCCCCCAACGAAATAGGCTTCCTTTTCAAAGGTGGCGCCGGAGAGATCGACCTTTCCCTGAAAAACTGAACGCGAGAGATCCACTCCTTCTCGGAAGCGGGATCCCTGAAAGTCGACTGGTCCTTGAAACCGAAGCACACCCTCAAGAGACCGATGCCGTAACGCTCCCTGCACATCAGAATCTCTGATCCGCAATGCGGTCAGCACAAATCGCCGCTCATTTTCACTCTCGTTCGAGCCTTCGGCGGCCTTCGACCCGAGGCGATCAAAGTTAAGCTCTCCACGAATGATCACTCCGACGAGGTCGACCCGCCACCCTTTTGCGATCGCATCGATCACCGCTTCACCGGCGACCGTATAGGCTTCGCGTTCATCTGGTGAACAAGTAGCAGGAAGGTGAATGACCAGTCCCGCTTCTGTATCACTTGCTTGTTGCTCATTCACACAGGTTGCATCGGCTTCAAATGGCTCCGTAACGATCATACCAACGGCCGCAAAAGTGACATACCAGCCAAGGCCCATCTGCGCCAGTCTTGGAAATTTCACGAGGATTGGGCTGAACTACGTCGGGGATTGTATCTGTCTACCACGGGGAGAACAATCGAACCATTCGTGATCTGCTCAGGCAACCGTCGCGAGAGGTCATGACCTCCCGCGACGGTTGAGCGGACGCAATGAGCGATTCCAACCTACTTTTTCCCTCTTGCCATGCCCTAGTTGCATCGCAATGAGACTTTTGCCGCTTCCAGCTATGAGAACAGGGTGACAACGAGATTTTTATTAGTTGTTTCGGTAATCGTCGTCCAGCAAGTCCTCGGACTTCCCGATCAGCTCGTCCCTGTCATCATCAGCGTCGAGATTCAACTCTTCCTGGACCTCGTCTTCATCAATCTCGTCTTCCATCTCCAATTCTTCGTTGACCAACTCATCTTCATCGATATCCACATCCACAGGCTCAGCAGCCACGGCTGGCTTAGTCACCACCGACTTGCGTGGAGCTATATCCTCCACCTCAGATACGACCTTTTTACCGGGTGCGCTCGTTCGGCGAGCCCGGGGAATAGCCTTCTTGGTGGATTTCCCAGCCGCTTTTTTGACAGATTTTTTCTTTGCCGCCGGCTTAGACTTCTTGGCAGTCACACGCTTCTTTAAGGTGGTCTTTGCCGCCTTTTTCTTCGATGATGGGGCGGCTTTCTTTTTGCGTGACGACGTCTTGGTGACGACCTTTTTCTTCTTGTTCGCCATTCCGATTCCTCCTCTTCGTTTCAGCCCGGCGCAACGGCCTCCATCTAGCATGAACGAACAGCCTCTTGCAACCACCCTGATCTTCTTTTTGAAGGACCGAAGATTTTCATACTACTTAGCATTCAAAAATATCTCAATCATCAACAAGCCGGGTGGTTTGCGGTTCGAAGACCGGAGAAGGCCTCCCACCTCTTCGACTCCATGCCATGCTAAGATGGAAATACGAAAAAGGTCAGAATCCTTTCCCTGCTTTTTGAATCTTATGATCAAAACGCCTTGCTTGGTCGAGTGGTGACTTCGTGAGACGGATACTTATCATCCTGATTGCCGTATGGATTGGAATCGGTTCAAGCGGCTTGGCTTTGGACACATCCCTGCCGACGCGAATCATGATGGAGGACGGTTCGCCCTACTACGTTCCCATGGCTCCAACGGTCGTGAGTAACGCCCCTATTCGGTGGGACAATCCGACGCCCACTCATCACACGGTCACCCACAGCGTCTGTGTGGAGGATGGGGGCTCATGCTTGTTCGATTCTGGAGCAGTGTCTCCCGGATCATCTTTTAGCGTACCTGGCTTGCCGGCTGGTCGGTACAGCTACCACTGCCGGATCCATCCCATCATGCGAGGCCAGCTGATCGTCACCGACAGTCCATCAACACCTTCCCAACTATAAGTGCATGCAAACTGCTATCTTGCAGGATCGGTGATTGCTCCTGTAGTCTGCCGGTGTCTGATACGGACAGTTCCCCGCCACCATGAAACCTGCTGCAGCCATCCATGAACCTCATGACTTAACGGGTGAGACCCGAGGCCTTCTGGCCTGGCACATTCCCGACCTCGTTGCCTATCAACACGGTACAGACGAATGGTGGTTGGCCCCGCTCGATGACAACCTGCCTCTCATACGGCTGAATCACACGGGGTTGGATCTGCTCAAGGCCATGACCGGCCACACAACGGTCGGCACACTCGTTGACCAATATGGCGCGAAGATCTGCGGACCGGATGGGCAACCTGGCGAGTGGCACCTTGCGCGATGGGCGACTCCCAACTACTCACTCTGCTATTACGGCACTGCGCCACCAGGGGGCCACCGGCACAAGGCCAAGTGGGATATTCTGCTACAGCAGGTCCGCGAAAACTGGTCCGGACAGGAGGGATTTGAGGGCGAGGAACACCTGGAGGCATTCCACCTTCATGATCTGGCCCAGAGCGACGGAGATGACCGTCACTTTGACCTGATTGAAACCACGGTCTCGCACTTGTTCCGTGAGCCGAGCGAAGCCCTGACCGGTTTGACCTACGGGCAGCTCCTCATGCGGCAGCTCCGTCGACTAGGCTGGTTCAACCCTAAACCCAAGGTTTTGCTGGAGATCGGGGGCGGTCTGGGTTACGTCGCACAGGAACTGGGCAAGGGCCTACTCCCCTTCGAGAAACAGGGGATCACCTATTTGTCGCTCGACATCACAGAACCGTTTCTAAAGCTCCAAGTCTCTCGAGCCAAAGCCGGTGGATGGAATGTCACCGGTACCAGGGCGAACGCCGAATCGCTTCCGTTGGTCGATCATTCCGTTGATCTGGTGATCGACAATGAAAACATGGCAGATATGACGCCGGTGCAACTGACCAGAAACGAAGTGACGTCCGGAGTTGGAGACACACCACAACATCAAGAGGCTCTGGATTGGATCAGACGACTTCGCTTGCCGATCGAGGCTGATCTTCCGGAATCCGTCATCTTTAACTTGGGGCCGATTCGCTTCGTTGCCGAATTGTGGCGAGTTCTCAAGCCAGGCGGTCGAGCCTTTCTTACCGAGTTCGGCATCGAGCAAGGATGGCCGGCATCCGTAAAGTTACCGGGACATACCGAATACGAAGTTCAATATAGCCATGTGCGACAAGCGGTGCGCTGGCTCGGTTTTCAAGAACGATATCTTTCTCTTCCGCAGTTTCTGGGGCTCAAGCCGGACACAAAAGTTCTCTGCACCGGCGCGACATACACCCTCCAGCGATTCTGCCAGGCCATCAATCGACCCTTTGCCGTGCGTGCCTACACGGAGAAGGAGTTACAGCAGGCGTTAGGCGACATACTCCCCAAATTCCAAGGCCTTCACTACCACGACCTTGCCGATCCAGCCTGGTTCGGCCTTCAAGATTTCAAAGTGCTGTTGCTGGAAAAACCCGGCGGCGCGCCGAAAGCGCAGTTCACTGAGAACAAAGGCTATCGGTGGTATTCGCAGAAGTAGTGGGGCTATTTAGCAAGCCCTAGTTTGGTTTTCCACTCCCCGACATACGCCCAATCGACACGAAGCTCATCCTGACGAATCTTAATTTTCTCAAGATCCGCCTGGTCTTGAAGCCGACCCGCAAGGGTCTTGAGTAGGATCAAATCTTCCACAGTCACAATCGGCACTGACACAGTGTGAAATAGAATCTTCCGACGACGCGCAAGTGCAGTCCGAAGGTATTCGGAGTCAGCCAAGAGCAGGTCAATCACAACTTCCTGGTTGTTCAGAATGCCGACACATCGCCAAATCGAAACACCATGAAAGACCATCGCGGTTGGATGCACAATGATCGAATCAAAGAGAGAGGAAAGCAACGACTGGAGCCGATCACGAGAAGGTTGTTCCAACAACAAAAGGATGTCGATGTCTGTCGTTGCCCGTGGCTCAACCAGCGCACTGTAGGCCCAGCCTCCGGCCAGCGCATATTGAAAACCACGTTGATTGAAGTCCGTGATGAGAGTGGAGAGAGTTTGAGCTAAGAATGATTCTGCAGCCATGCCTGCTCTTTTGCACGCCGAATCTCGCGCATCACTGTCACCATGGCATCGCCGTGAGGTTCCTGCTGCTGGATCACCGATCGACGCAGGGCTAATCCGAGTTCAGTCAACTCGATGGCGCGGCGCAAATTGGCGGCAATCTTTGCATCGTCTGGCTCACTGGACTGCCTTGGCATCACTGCGTGTCCTCGTTGGGATATGAGTGGAAGTGTACAAGACTCCTCCCCCTGGGACAACTTCCACACAGCTCTCGCACCGACGAACCCAGCCGCGCCTCGAAAGGTCGTTTCATCCAGGCCAAAAACTATCGGTGGCATAGCCACCTGTGCTGATATTACCCCTTCATTCTAAGGACTGCCATTTAAGTTTCCCCTCTGCATCAAAAGACATAAGCTGTGCTTCAGCCTTAGAGCCAAAAATTCCGTAACCGATGACATCCGTGACTCGAAATACCTTGGTATTCTGAACATCTAGTTGCATTCTTGTTTTATGGAACTCCGGCAAGATCGAAAAATTTCTCCCCTCCCTAAAACGAACGCTTGGATAGATCATCGCATTTATGGGGTTACGTGGGCTCAAATCGCCATTCAGCAATACATCTGACAAGGCACTCGTGATCTTATAGTCAGTCCAAGTTGTGGCGGGCTTGCTGAATTCATCCGCAAAAAACGCATCAATGAGGGCCCCGATCACTCCATTCTTTTCCTCCAAAAACTGCAAATAAGGTTCCGAGGCGTTTGGATTTCCATGACCGATATAGGTCTCACCTGTTCGTCTAACATGGTCAAGCTCTCCAACTGGAACAACAATGGTGCCCATAGGTAATATGTAACTTGAGATGATATAACGCTCACCTAATTCTGCTGAAATTTCGGAAAGAGCAATATCTCCATTCAGAGAACAGTAACAAAGAGGGCGGTTCGGTTGATGGCAACGTCCGTAGTCGATGGTTTCTCCTGGTGACGGAGGGCCCAATTCTTCCACTGAGGTAAACCATTGCTTATCTTTAATCCACCTTGCGCGTTGAATCGACAGATTATCTGGAATTGCGTAAGTCTGATACATTCCTTCTCTTGCCAGAGACAAAACTTGTTCGCGGACCTGCGCATATGACAAATGACTCGCAGCTCCACCACGTAGCCACTCGATTATTTTCCTCACTCCTTCGAGGTCCATGTTTATCTGAGTTACTGTAATCCCATCACTATTCGCATCCGCACCAGGAGTTAAAGGAACATTCCCTCGCGCAATCCTAGATCACTCACCGGCATACTCGAGATCCCCAACGTTTTCATAATCGTCCGCAAATGATCGGCCTCGGCGGCAATGCAGAAATCTTAGAACCTAAACTCGCATGACTAACGGGCTTCCTGGGCACAGCGAAACCCCATACCCCATCGTGCACCCCATGTACGCGTGATTTCTTTTAGCCGTAATGACGCCCTTAGATCTCGTGCAGAACTAAACCAGTGCCCTCCTCTGAGTCTCTTTTCTTTTACCCATTCCCCCGCATTCCCTGCCATGTTGAAAATTCCATACTGGCTCTTTCCGCTCGCATAACTATTTATGGGCTTTAGCTTTTCTGCATACACATTGCAAAAAGGGCCACATGCAGAGGGCCCAAAGTTAGCCATAGCTATTGTCGGCTCCGTATTCCCCCAAGGATATATTCGCCCATCGGTACCACGTGCAGCTTTTTCCCATTCCTGTTCGGTTGGAAGCCGTTTCTTATAGTAATGGCAATACGCCTCAGCATCCGTGTACTCCACTCCAATCACAGGTAGCATCCCGTGTCTATCAAGGCTGACGTCGCCCCAATGTTCAGGTTTATCGTGACCAGTCGCCTCCATGAATGCAGCATACGCCTTGGTGGTTACTTCGAATGTGTCCAGATAAAAACCTGGCAGTGACAATTTCTGATTATCTTCCCCGTAAAGGAACTCGCCTTCTGGAACCAACATCATTGGTGTCCCATCACTCCCGTTGATTCTAACGGCCAGGATCGACGATTCGACTCTCTCCTCTTGATGAAACTGGATCACCCGTTCACCAGCAACTCCTGCTTCCGCCATTTCTTTTTCACGGTTGAGGCGTTGCTCCTCGGCATCCACCTGCGCCTGTCGTGCACGCTCTTCCTTCCCCAAACGAAGTGCGCGCTCACGTGCCTCTGCTAAGGCTCGGCGTTCATCCTCCAAAGCCTTCCGTTCTGCCTCAAAGGCGCGGCGCTCCGCTTCAAAGACACGACGTTGTGCCTCGAGTTTTGAGGAGTAACACTCCAGCAGGAAGGTGAACTGCTTAGCTGCTTCCCCAATCTCCGCAGGCTCCAATTTCTTCCCTGAGGCAGCTGTTTCATAGCTAACACCGTGGGAGTCAAGAAATGCCTTGGCCACGGAGCCATTAATGGCAAAATTAATGTTCTGTGGAATGTCCCCTGTTACTTTGGCGACCTTCAGGGCGTCCAACTTGCTCACAACAACGCCCACAACCTGGCCACTCTGATCGAAGACGGGACCACCACTATTGCCTGGTTGAACCGGGGCGGTCATCTGAAGATAACGCGCGTCGTTTCCTAGCCCAGCCAGGGCGCTTACCGTTCCCGTCGTTATATTAGCTTCAGAGGCCAGCACCCCCATGTAAGGGAAAGCCGACCAAGACTACACTGTCCCCTGCCCGAATATTCCGCCCTTCACGAAAATGGGCAATGCTCGGCATGATGCCAGGCAGTTTGAGGACGGCGAGATCATTTTTAGGATCGATCCCCACAACCGGTAATTCCTTCTGGGCACCTTCAATGTTGGCACGAATCGACGCACATCCCTCCACCACATGATGGTTAGTCAAGATATGGCCTTGGCGACTGACAACAAAGCCAGTCCCGCTTGATTGCGGGCTATCGTCAGCGGCAGTTGCATCCACCGTGGTGATGGGACTAAACAGCAGGACCAATGTCAGGATTATTCGGTGCTTCAAACTGCCATGATGGGGATAAATTGAAACAAGTATGGGCACTCTGTCCTGGAATTTTCCGCCATTAATAAACATTCTCAAGGCCTTTCTACAAAGATCCTTTCCGCCTTGCCAGGTCAATCATCATCTCTTCCCTCAATTCCCTTCTTCGGCTGGGCCAAATAATGAGCCCAACGCGTGATCCGATACTCGCCACCAAACACGCGATAGGAAAAATAAATGCTTCGAAAACAACCTCGATCAACGACCTGTAATTCATCCCATGCACGCCCAAGACAAGCCACTACCTCCTTGCAGAAAAACGGAAACTGAATCGAGACAATCAAATACCCAGGTCCATATTTGTCCCGATAGCCCACATATGAGCTTTTGCTCAGCTTTTTGGCAAGAACAGTTATAATTTTCCGGACAAAAACCGAGGTGGGATTCACAGATACGACGCCATCAGGTATGGGCTTATGCGCCTCGCCTTCGGTTGCGTAAGAACAGATGTCCTGAGCGAATGCGTCGTTCCAAAAAGCAGCAGTTACCTCTACCCATCGAGTGCTCTTGCCAGACTTGATGACTGCATCAGGAGGATCAGGTTCATCAATAACTTTGAATTGCGAAGAGTGCTGTTGATTAAACCATTCTAAAAACAAGTCAATCGTAAACCGTTCATGTGCCTTTAATAGCTCCCGCCGATTCTTCCACCTTTGCATAGTCGACTTTCACGCTTAAGCAATTCCAGGCTCAGCTATTCATTGGGCAAGAGAATGGACATGCGATTTCAAATGTCAGCAGAAAAAAGTGGGTCTTGTGCTTACGCCGCGTACAAGCAGGAACCCTCTTTTCAACATTTTTGATTCACATCGCCAGATCAATCACCACCCCTTCTCTCAATCCCAAATCACTCACCAGACATTCCCGTTGCTCAAGCCTCTCCATAATCGTCCGAATGATAATCGCCCCGGCTGCGATGACCTCTTCGCGGTTCTTTTCCAAGCCTGGCAAACCAACTCGCTCGGTTTTCGTTCTCGTGAGCAGTGCATGCTCTAACTCTTGGATTGTTTCGAGCTGTAGCGTGTAGTTGTGGATTCGAGCCGGTTCGTAGGTCTGGAGCTTCTGCGCCATGGCGGCGAGCGATGTAACCGTACCTGCTGTGCCAATGAATGTGGCTTGCCGATAATCGTCCATGTCAGCAACCGCCGCTTTCGTTTCTTGCTTCACCCACTCGCGCGCCTGCTGAATTTCTTCGGTAGTCGGCGGGTCGTGATGCAGAATCCGCTCACACAATCTCACGACACCGATGTCGATAGAGCGGACGATAGGAGTCTGTCCAGGTTGATCCAGAATAAATTCCGTGCTCCCGCCCCCGATGTCCAATGCCAGAATGTCCGTTATCCCAGCGGGTAAGCCTGAGCGAATCCCGAGCAAGGTCCGACGAGCTTCCTCGTCACCTGAAATAACCTCAACCTCAAATCCAGCTTCACGCTTGACCCGCTCACGAAACTCCTCTCGATTCCCGGCGTCACGAACTGCGCTCGTCGCCACGACGGCAATAGCCTCAACATGATAGCCATTGATGACGTTGTGCCATTCTTGGAGACAGGTAAGGGTCCGATCCATGGCGGCCGAACTCAGTCGTTTGGTCCGATCGACCCCCTCGCCCAGCCGAAGAATGCGCCGATCTGATCGAAGTTCTTTGAGTGGTTGTCCAGGGTTCAGATCTGCAATTAAAAGGCGACAGGTGAGGGTACCGATATCGATGCCTGCAAATCGGCGCATGTGCTGGAGCGGTTCGGTCACTGCTCGTTCCGGATCTGATTCATTTCCGCTTCTAGCTTTTTCTGCGAGTCCTTGAGTCCATCAACCTGTTTGACGAGACGCACAATCTCGGCGTCATACACAACTCGTTCTGCTGTTTCACCCCGCTCCTTCATGTCGACGGCCCGCTCGCCGATGTCTTTGTACAGATCGGAAAGTTGCTGGTCGAGTTTGCGGAGCTCCAGTCTCATGCGGAGCAGCTCTGTCTCTTCCAATGCACGTCCTGCTGCATGAACGGTCCCCAGGCGCACTGTCGCGATCCCAGCGCGCAAGTCATCTTTCAACCGCTGTAGGAAACCCATACGAACTCCAGACTGACAAGGTGATAGGTCCCAAGCTGACAAGCCGAAATTCCATCGTGTCAGCCAGCATTCATATCAACCTGCCAGCTATTTTAACTGATTGACCCCAGCTCCAGCTTTTTCTCCCACTTTCGGAGCATCGCCTCACGCAACCCCTGATGAGCCTGATCTTTCAAGCCCGGATCAGATTTTAGGAGCGAAAAGGCCTCCTGTCTGGCCTGCTGCAACAGATCCCCGTCTCGCACCAGATTCGCCACGCGAAACTCCGGCATGCCCCACTGGCGTAAGCCGAAAAACTCCCCGGGTCCTCTGATACGCAGATCTTCTTCAGCAATGACAAATCCATCATTCGATCGAACGAGCGCCTCCAACCGTTCTTTCGCGGAAGACAGGGGCTCCTGATGTTCCTGCAAGCGTTGTCTCCGCTGAGTCTTTCCCTGCCCCATATTCGACGCCATCAGCAAGCAATACGATTGATGGCTGCTCCGCCCCACACGGCCACGTAATTGGTGGAGCTGCGCGAGACCGAATCGCTCAGCATGTTCGATCATCATAATGGTCGCATTCGGCACATCAACTCCAACCTCAACGACAGTCGTGGCCACCAAGAGCTGGATGGTTCCGGCCTTGAAGTCGGCCATCACGGCTTCCTTTTCCGCTGCCTTCATGCGTCCATGCAGGAGACCAACACGGAATTCTGAAAATTCCCCATTCTGTAACTGTTCGGCACCCTGGATCGCGGCTTGGAGGTCGGTCTTTTCCGATTCCTCCACGAGCGGATAAATGACATAGGCCTGCTTCTTGTTGCGCAATTCATCACGGATGATCTGATAGGCCCGGCGCCGTTGTCCCTCATTGAAGAGAAATGTGCGCACTGGCTTTCGGCCGGGTGGGAGCACATCGATGACTGATACATCCAGATCACCATACACCGTCATCGCTAGCGTTCGGGGAATTGGCGTGGCCGTCAGTACGAGAACGTCCGGCTTATAGCCCTTGTCGATCAGCGTTTTCCGCTGTAACACACCGAACTTATGCTGCTCATCGACTACCGCTAAGCCTAAGCTCTTAAATTGCACATTGCGCTGAATAAGCGCATGAGTACCGATCGCCACCTGAATTTGACCGGTCGCCAGTTGCTCAATCTGTGCTTTCTTCACCGACGCCTTGTCTCCGCCGCGTACGAGGATTGCCTGCAATCCCAAGGCCTGGAGTGTTCCAGAAAGGTTTCGGTAATGTTGTTCGGCAAGAATCTCAGTCGGTGCCATCAGCGCCGCCTGATAGCCTGATCCACAGGCCATCACGATGGCGTGGAGCGCGACCGCCGTTTTTCCTGACCCCACGTCTCCTTGCACGAGGCGATTCATGGGCCGTGGCGAGATCATGTCTCGAAATATTTCACGAAGGACTACATCCTGCGCCGTCGTCAGGCGAAATGGTAAGAGACTGCCAAGTTTCCCCAAGAGCGGGGTCCTGGGATTGAACCGCAGCTCCTTCGGTTCCTCGTGCACTGAGCGATACCTCGTTGCCAAGGCCAACTGCAGCAGCAGCAGTTCTTCAAATGCCAGCCGCCGATGCGCTGGGGTTTTCCCTCGCTCAAGAAGTTGAAGGTCGGTGCCTGTCTTAGGGAAATGGGCATCTTGCAATGCTTCATGAATCGGGATCAATCGTTGCCGCGCTCGAAGGGGAACAGGCAAATGGTCATGGAGATCGAGACCGTGCTCCATCAAGAGATTCCTAACCAATACCCGCATCTGACGAGACGTCCACCCCTTGGTTTCATGATAAATAGGCACAATTCGCCCGACATGGAGCGTCGATTCGTGACCCTCTCCAAGGATCTCATATTGCACTACATCCATCCTTGGCACCATCCACCCCTGACGGCCAGCAATTACGCGCCCGCTCATCATGACGCGAGTTCCTATTGACAGTACATCCTCTAAATATGGTTGGTTGAAAAAGACGATCTGGATCCGCCCGGATTGATCTTCGACACCAAGTTCCAGCACACTCAATCGACGATTTCTTGTCCGCTTCGCGTCACATTTTCCAATTGTCCCACAGATCGACGCAACCATCCCCGGCACGAGATTCCCGATCGGTGTCATCACCGATCGATCTTCATACCGCCAGGGCATGGTCCAGAGCGCATCTTCCACGGTTTCAATACGCAACCGTTGCAGGATATTGGTGCGTTTTGGGCCGACGCCTTTGACGAACCGTACCAGAAGATTCCAGAGAGGAGGCCGCCCCATCGTCTTCACGTCGGAGTCACGGGTTGACGATGCAGACACCCCCTGGGGGTGGACGGGTTGTTGCTGAGCAGCCATTCGAAGCGCGTTGATGTGCAGCACAGCCGCCTGTAATCGTCGACGTTGCTCCTCAATTGAAAGCGTCGGCTCAAAATCAACGAAGAGATCCCGTAGCGAAAGCAGGCGAGCTTCTATGGCTTTCGGATAGGTCGCTTGTTGGAGAGCAGACAGGACTTGCGCGGAGACAAACGCGCTGAGGTTCGTAATGGCCTTCAGATGGGCACAGCCGTCTCGACTCGCAAACTCAATGGGGCGGGCGATGCGATCCAGCCATTCCTGAAGCGGTGTGAGCGAACTTGATTCGGTGGAAGCCGACATACGGTGAGGGATCGTAGCACAGCCTCTTCGAGTGCTCAACGAGCCGCGAGAATCGTTGTCCAATGGGTCCGTCGGCTATTTTCATCCGTTTGCTTGGTCACCTTTCCCTACGGTGCTACACTCTGCTTTAACTCTCATGTACCGCCGCAACATCACTCATATCTTGATGCCGCTCGGCTTCGGACTCGTCTTGCTAATTGTCTACAACCTATTTCTGAAATCGTCCGTATCGCCACCGTCTACTCAGCTTCCAGAAACCATCGAGTCTGTAGCACCACCGCCGACTCCTCCATCAAACAGGTCACCAGAGAGCGAACCCAAACACGCTCGTGCACTTGACCAAAGCGTGATCCCCTCCACTCCGCATGAAGCGCTGCTGGAAGCGATTCGTGATGAAATCGAGAAGCATAACCTTTCACTGGCTGAGAATAAGTTGAAAGAGCTTCCTCAAGCCGTCCTATCGAGCAACCAATCCAGACCCTTCGTCGCAATTCTGTGGAACAATCTCGGTTTGCAGCAGGAACGACTCAACGGCACACGAGCTTCCATCAACGCGTTCAAAAGAGCGGCGGAGCTAGATGACTCGAACCCTGTAATCCTTATGAATCTGGCCCACACTTACTGGGAGCAGCGCGACCGCGCACTCAATGCAGAGTTTCTCACGAAGCTCATGAGGCTGGCCCCGGAAGAACCGTTCCCGCACTTGGCCATGGCCGACTTGTTACAAGAACAGGATGCCCTGAGCGAAGCCGCGAAGCACCTGAGTCAGGCAACCGACAGAGCAAGGCAGGATCCGGCACTTCAGTCGTATCTGGTCGCCGTCACGACGAAGATTCACCGCACTCAGTCAGTCGAGTCCAAGATGACTGCACGAAACAGCGCTCATTTTGTGGTGAAGTTTGACGGTGAGGAAGACCAGGGGATATGGACCTCAGTCCTCGAGATTCTTGAAGATGCCTATCGAGAGATCGGACAAAAGTTCGGGCATTTCCCCTCAAAGCCCATCATGGTTGTCCTCCATACCAAGGATTCCTTTCAGAGGGCGACCGGCAGTCCGGCTTGGGCTGATGGCCTCTATGATCCCTCGCTCGGGCGCATTCAGATTCCCACTCAAGGAGCGACGACTGATACTAAGTGGCTTGCTAGCGTGCTCCGCCACGAGTATGTGCATGCGCTTCTTCATGATCGCTTAGGAACAGCCACCGGAGCTCTGCCGACCTGGCTCAACGAAGGCTTGGCCATGCAATGGGCTGGAGACACATGGCCCGACCTTGATCAAGCCATGCAAGGAGAGATCAACGTGATTCCCTTGACCTATCTGGAGAGTTCCTGGGGTGCACTGCCAGCCGGGACTTCTACGGTTGCCTACTTAGAGGCTAATTCGGCAACCCGGTACATGATAGAACGATGGGGGATGGCTCGTGTCGATGAATTGCTGAATGCGCTCCAAGCAGGCGCTACCGTAGCCAACGCCGTTCAAAACAAACTGTTCATCTCCTATGAACAGTTCCAACGCCAGTGGGTTGAAAGTTTTGAACAGAATCGCTCCTAACTTCGAATTTATCCTATCCAACGCCATAGATGACCGATAAGGATAACTGGTTAGATCGATTCTGCTGGAGCCTCCTCTTCTTGAGGGTGTTGAGGCCAAGCTGGAAGGATAGAGGCCCGGTCACTGGACGACTCCGTTGTTCCGTCATCTGATTCTAGCCGAGACAATTGATCCTCCCAGCGGACATCCTGCCCACTGGGATCATACATGCGGATTCGGAAATCAAAGGTACGAGAACTTCCAGTGAAAGTCCCATCTGGCTGATTTGACCGACTGATAATCGGCTGTACCCGTGGAATCCGTATGTGCGCAGCTGTAAACTCATCTTCCCAGACGGCTAAACCTGTCGCGGCATCCAGTGCACGCAGCAAGAACACCGGCTGTTCGGCAGCTGGTTGAACAGCTTGTGCCTTCATAACAGTGGCGCGCCGCGGTATCCTAGCCGAGATTACTTGGGCCTCTCCCTTTCTGTCAGTCTGCACGAGGTTAAGCCGCCCTTCCCATTGAAACGCCCCGGTATTCGCATCGTAGACCCGCAACATAAAATTGGAGAGGTCTGTGGCACCCAATCCTATACCGCCGGCGAAAATACGAGGCCCGTGCGTCGATCCGCCACCATCATTTTCCTTGACGGCCAGGTCATAGACTTCATCGGACAAGATGGCACCTGATTCAGCGTCATACACCTTCACTGCAATCACCGAGACAGGCCCAATTTGGTAACCGAACCCCGCCGCCACAATCATATTGTTTCCAGCATCTACTTCTTGACCCCATACCAGGTTGTTGGAGCATGAGAGACAGAATCCGACAACTATGAGCCATGTCAGGATGGCCAAACGACCGTGGAACAACCAACTGTGTACATCTTGAACTAAGGTAGGACGTCTCGATGGGAAAACCAAGGTGTATTGCATGTATCCTCCTCACAAGGTGAACGCATTCTGGAGGAGGGCACGTTGCTGGTAAATTCCTCGCTGTAGGAAGAGTCCCCCCCAAAGAGGGGCCTCTGGCTTGAGAAGAAACAGAGGGCTTGAGTCGAGGGGCCTATCTATCTGGCCTGACTTCACCAAACCATCGATACCGATGACGTGCGATGGTCCGATAGACACGTTCTGCCAGCTGAACATTACGCACTATTTAGTGGTCGGCTCAGTAATTGGCTCGTTGTCTGCGCGTCCTGTTTCAGGATTCCAGCACGCTAACATCCCGTATCTTACGGCTGCAAGACAACCGTTGCCGACATTTTCCTCTACAGGCTATAGTTCGTGGATGAACCGATCTGCTCTGCTGGCTCTGCTTCTCGGCCTACTCGTCATTGAGGGCGGGGTGCTTTTCAGTGAGATTAGCACCTCGACGCCCCCAAGCATGGCCTGGAGGATGGGCTTTTTCATTCTCCTGCCTCTTGGGCTCGCAATCTTAATCTGGCTTGGACTCCGGTGGGCCGCAATGGTGTGCGTAATCTACGCGACGGTTGGATTAGCAATGGATCTGGCAACCATCGTTCAGCTGCAGATACGGGATCTCGACACAGTTCATTCCTTGATTACCGGCGGAATCAGCGGGGTCTTCAACTTCCTTTTGATTGTGTTCGGCGGACGATGGCTTTTGGACGTCGATCAGGAGCTGATGCCTCCAAAATCCCACCCTCCCAGTCCTCCGTCTCCTCCTTGATAGGAAGTATCTTGACACCCATAAACCCGGCAGCTTTCAGCCATTTCGCCGCCTCTGAAACAGCGTATGTATTGCCCCCTTCCGTAAACAATAACATCGATACGGCGAACAAACTCGCCTCCGCCGGATGCAAGCCTTCACGATCATGGAGAAATGCATCTTGGATGATGAATCGCCCACCCGGTGCCAACGCGGCAAAGGCTCGACGAAAGATGGCTTGATTCTCCTCGGGAGAATAAATGTGCAGGACGTTTGAATACCAGATCACATCATAGATGCCCGGGATCGACTCCTTGGAAAAATCGAGCGGCAGATAGGAGAGTCGTCGCCCTGCCCTGTGAGTGCCCGCGATTTCTTTCGCCACTCCAAGCGCGGCCTCCCGATCACAGACGGTGGCGCGAAGCCTTGGATTCTTTGCCAAAAACGCCATGGCATAGGTTCCCGGCCCTCCGCCGAGATCCAGTAGAGTCTGAGCACGACCCATGTGAAGTTGAACTGCAATCGCCGGGGCGATCTCTAAGGTTCGGTGATGCATGGCCCAGGTGAATTGCCGACGGTAATCTGGGTTGTCCGGAATTTCATGGTCGATCGGTAGGCCACTCCGCACAGACTCCAATAGCCGCGCCCAATCTGCCCAGTGGGTACGGATGAGGTTCAGGTAGCCGCCACGATATGTGCGATGGTTTCCATTCAGCGCGGTTGCGCCCAGCCGACTGTTCTTATAGATAGGCCCTTTTTTTTGCAGCACCCCAGCCGCCGCAAGATTACGACAGAGAATACTCAAGCCCCGTTCACTGACCTTGAGTTCTTTAGAAAGACTTTCAACAGTCCATGATTGGTTTCCAACAACCGTAAAGATATCTAGTTCCAGCGCAGCTAACAACACACGCGGCAAGCGATAGGCCGATATCGCATCGCGAAAATCGTCAAATGTCGTGATACGCGGCCTCACGATGCCCTTCCGAGTTCTCGGCAGCACCAACGGAGGAGATCCTCAAGTTTTGTGTGATTGTGAAGATCGACTATCCTGGAAAATGTGACCGCCACAAACTCGTCGGTCGTCTCGGTCTCTTCGACAAACCCCGATTGGAGCAGAAGTGCCCGATACTTGTTTACCGCAGGCTGGAGAAAATACTTTGCCTGCTTTGCAACTTCATCGGTTCCTAAATCCTCCGGCGTCCCGTCCGACATCAGCGCCATGACATCTTCCATTGCGACGCCATACTGGCACACAACCTTGCCTTCTGGTCTGACTTCCAAGATCCAGCCATCTTCCCCCAAATCCATGGCTAGCGGTCCGTTGGGTTCCAATTCGTAGAATCCTGGGAAAGATCGAACCAATTGATGACGAAGTTGCATCCAAGCAGAAGAGACTGCTTCAGTCATGCGGACCTTCCTTGACGAGCCTGCAGCGGAAATTGTTGGACGAGACGGGCACGCAGCCTCTGCAAACGCTGCGTGTTTTCTTCAAGTTTTGGTAATCCATACTTACGGTCCATGCTCACAACCAGCTCGAGCAAGTCCGATGCCTCTTGCAAACGTCCCATCTCTTCGTAACATTGAGCCAGTAGGTAACGAGCGCCACCCGTGCGAAGCTCGTCTCGTAAGCGCTCGGCGATGGATTGGCTGGTGTGACAACACGCGATAGCCTCGTCATAGCGTTTTCGTACCAAGAAGGTGCGGCCGATCATGCGCCATGCGTCTGCGACCCCACCGAGATTTCCCAATCGTTGCATCAGCGCCAGCGATCGCTCATAATACTGAATCGCTTCATCAAGCTGCCCGGTTTCCCGAGCCACTAACCCAAGATCAGAAAATAACACGGCTTGGGCCTCTTCATCATGTGTCTTGACCATCAGATCGAGAGCCTCCAGATAATACGCTCGCGCTCGAGTCCACTCGCCGGCATCGGCCCTGAGATTCCCCAAATTCGCCAACGTTGTTCCAATTCCCTTCTCGTCCCCTAGAATCTTCTGAAGTTCCAAGACTTCCTGGTAATGCACCTGGGCAGAGTCTCGACGTCCGCTGACTGCACAGATGTTTCCTAGGTTGCCGAGCGTTGCAACCAGCGCACGTCGATCGCCGGTGAGACGATCGCACTCCAACGCCTTGGTATAACAGACATACGCCTCTGTGTAGTATCCGCGTGAAAAATGTTCGTTCCCTTGGCGGTTCAATTCCTTGGAAAGTCCGTTCTGCAGCGTCATGACTTACCCACTAATAGATGTGACACTTGCCGCTTCGCACCAGCAAGGATGGAAACACCGTCTCCGACCAAAAGACTGTCGAAGTTGTACTTAAGGAGGCGACAGAGCCTCTCCTTAGCTTTGTCGACGTCGACATACTTTTCCGAGGGAAGCAACCGTACGGCACCTGGAGGCTGGCCGATGAGTGCATCCCCCACAATCAGAATCCCCTGCCCTCTATCGATGAATAAGGCAGACTCACCTGGAGACTTCTGATCCTTGAGATGAACGGCCCAAATCCCGCCGGGCAAAAGCTCACCATCTTTGTACGTCTTCGTCACGTTCGTCCCTATCAAAGCAGCATCAGCTTCCGGTACATACAATCGGCAATCAAACTCATGCTGATAGGTTGAAGCTTCGCGGAGATGATCACGATTCGTGATGAGAATGTAATCGATCGGCGCATGACGCCGAACAATCGCACTTGCCTCGCCGGTCATCGGAGGCGGATCAACCAGAATCTTGTGCTCCCCGATCGTCAGCAACAGGCCGTTGAAATCGAGTTGCTTCTCATCTGAAAACCACGACCACTGCCAGACTCCGGGCAAGATTTGTTTCATGGCAAGAAACTGCGTCTTATTGGATGGAGATCATCGCACCACTGGTATTACAGAGCTGCGATCGCGTCTTTGATCGTCTTCGTGACTTTCGCTTGAATGCTTGCCTCGTTGGGCATGTCGATCATATCGTCTTCCGGCACAGTGATAAATTTTCGGTTTGCCCCCTTCGTCAAGGAGATCAGGAACATGCTATTGGAAGGCGTAACCGGGATGACAACTTGTACGGACCCGTCAATGCCTTGCACCACTTCTAGAAATTTATGTTTCCCCTCCTCCATCTCATCCATGCAGTACCTCCCGCTGACAGAAACGTCCTCTTGTCAGCCTGTCGACCTGTTACCTGTCAGTGTTGCATCCGTGATGCACTCGCCAACAATTTCTCAACCTCTGCAACGATCACGTCGGCTGCAGCCACGTCCATGTTCCCGACCCGCTGCCAACGGATAACCCCGTGTTGGTCGATCACGTACACATTCGGAATAAACTTGCCTCCACCATAGAGCTTGTCTGTTATCTTCGCGGGGTCCAGAAGATATGGGTAAGTGACCTTGACTGGAAAGCCAGACAAGAACTCACCGACTTCTCGTTTCCCATTACCTGATGAATTGACTCCCAATACTACGACGTCCTTGCCTCGCACAGACTCGTAAACCTTTTGCAATGCGCTCCCCTGCATCATACAAGGATCGCAGATATGAAATAGTCCTAGCACGACGACCTTGTTTTTGTAGGAGTCAAGCGAGATCGTTTCTCCAGTGATGGCCGTGAGGGTGAAAGAGGGCGCATTCTCTCCTATTTGGAACAATCCTACGGCATGAACGGGTGGACTACTCAGAGCGGAATAAAACAGCCATCCCAACGCCAGCACCACCGGCATCATGTTTACCTCTTGTTCGAGAAAAGCTCAGAGTTTCGAGACCAAGAAACCATGATCTTTCCAGCACACTGCATCCTACCATGACAATTTTTAGAGCAGCAACCACACAGGGGGCAGGCAACTACTCCGACGCAGAGTTCTCTCGCTGATTCAACATATCCTCGAGTTGTTCTTTCGCGTTACCCTCAAATCGAACAAACTCGAGTCCAAATCGATCGCTTTGCTGCCAACGAACGATGGCAAGTGCAATAGTGATGGAAGGCCTGGCACCTGGAGGCTGTACATGGACAGACACACGCGTCCCAACAGGAAATTGGACGTGGCTTTCGATCTCACCTCCGGTAACCGTCAAATTCATCAGGGTTCCATGTCCTGAGCCTTCGTCTCCTGCCACTCTCACAGGGTAGTCGACAGGTACTCGAAGTCGTCCCCTTGGCTTCTGTTTGTTTGGATTGCCTTCAGAAGACATCAGGTGGTCTGTACAGAACGATCTCAGCGCGCTGATTCAAAAAGGCCGAGTTGAAGTTCTTCCGCACGGGTAAATGGGATAGGATAGCGCTCGGTGAAACAGGCTGTGCAGTATTGATCGGGAGTTCTCGGGGCAGATTTCAGCATGCCATCAAGGCTGAGATACGCCAGGCTATCAGCGGTAATATATTTACGAATTTCCTCGATCGAATGCTCGGATGCGATCAGCTCCTTTTTCGTCGGAGTATCGATCCCATAAAAACACGGCGAAAGAATCGGCGGTGAGCTGATCCGCATATGGACTTCTTTTGCCCCGGCCTGCCGAATCATCTTGACGATCTTGCGGCTCGTCGTACCACGAACGAGAGAATCATCGATGACGACGACCCGTTTCCCCTCCAACACTTCCGGCACGGCGTTCAACTTCACCTTGACACCGAAGTGGCGAATCGATTGCTCCGGTTCAATGAATGTCCTCCCCACATAGTGATTACGGATCAATCCGGTTTCGAACCTGATTCCTGCACCTTCAGAATAGCCGAGCGCCGCGGGCACGCCGGAATCCGGAACCGGAATCACTACATCAGCGGGCACCCATGATTCTTGCGCCAGCTGTCGCCCCAATGCTTTGCGGGTGGCATAAACGGCATTGGCCCCAAAAATTCGGCTGTCGGGCCGGGCAAAGTACACATACTCAAACACACACATCGCCGGATCCTTTTTGGGAAACGGATGGTGGCTGTCGAGCCCCTGATCGCTGACCACAATCAGTTCGCCCGGTTCAACCTCACGAACATATTCCGCGTCCAACAAATCAAACGCACAGGTCTCGGACGCCACGATCCAACTGCTGCGCAGCCGCCCGATACACAGCGGCCGGAGCCCATAGGGATCACGCGCAGCGATGAGTCCATTGTCGGTCATCAACACGACCGAAAAGGCCCCTCGCACCTGACTCAGCGCATCGATGATCCGCGCAAGAAAAGAACCAGCACGTGAGTGTGCGATAAGGTGGATAATGACTTCGCTGTCCGATGTCGATTGAAAAATCGCCCCATAGGCTTCAAGTTCGTGCCGAAGCATTTGAGCATTGATAAGATTGCCGTTGTGGGCCAATGCGAGGTTGCCCAGCGCAAAGTTCACGATGAGTGGCTGCACGTTCTTCAAATCATTGCCACCGGTAGTGGAGTAGCGATTGTGCCCGATGGCCATATGACCAGGCAGTTTCTCCAGTACCGATTTATGAAAAATATCGGCAACCAGACCCATGCCTTTCTGCACGGAGAATTGCTCCCCATCTCCTGAAACAATTCCGGAGGCCTCTTGTCCACGATGCTGTAGAGCGTACAACCCCAGATAGGCCAGATTGGCGGCTTCCTCGTGGCCAAAGACCCCGAAGACCGCACATTCGTCGTGAAACTTATCGGGCGAGATGATCGGCAGTTCGTGGTTCATATCCCTCGTCAGCCAGTCGGCTCGACTAGGCTTCGTTTAACGTTCGTTCTAGAGATAATGCCCACCGGTCATACAGCATCGCAACCGGCTGATCGATCACTTTTTCCGTTGACTGTTCATCTCCGACGTACATAACCAACCGTGTCCCTGAAATCGCCCCAATTACTTCGACCGGTACCCCATACCGAGTTGCACGGTCAAGAATCGCTTGTCGATGAACCGGCGTTGCAGAAATCACCACCCTCGACTGACTTTCGCCGAAAAGAACAGCGTCTTTTCTCAGCCGGCCTCTCGTTAATCTTAACACAGCGCCAAAGGTCTGTTCGGGTCCAGACATGCAGCATTCAGCCAATGTAACGGCAAGACCGCCTTCCGAGCAGTCGTGAGCAGACTGAAGAAGCCCGTCTTGAATCAGTGAAAGAACGCATTCATGCAGCGCTTTTTCCCTCTCCATGCTCAAGTAGGGCGGTGATCCTTGTTCTCGAGCGTGCACCACCTTTAGATACTCAGTACCTCCCAAATCCTCCCGTGAAGAGCCGAGCAAGAACACATCGTCTCCTTCTGCTTTGAACCACTGGGTCATCGTTCGTTCTGAATCTTCGATCAGTCCCACCATCCCCAGCATTGGTGTGGGATAAATCGAGAGCCCATTGGTTTCGTTATAAAAGCTGACGTTTCCGCTGACGATCGGGATCAGAAAATGTTCGCAGGCGTCTTTCATCCCTTCAATCGCCATCACAAACTGCCACATGATATCGGAGCGTTCCGGATTGCCAAAGTTCAGACAATCGGTCAAACCGATCGGGGCAGCACCGGAACACACCAGATTACGCGCCGCCTCAGCCACAGCAAGACGAGCCCCTTCGTAGGGATGCAGGAGACAGTAGCGACTATTACAATCGACCGTCATGGCCACGGCCTTATTCGTGCCCTTGATCCGCACTACAGCCGCATCCGACCCCGGACGAACCATCGTGTTTGTCCGCACCATATGATCATACTGTTCGTACACCCACCGCTTGCTGGCGATGGTCGGCGATTCTAGCAACGCCAGCAACGCCGCATTCGCATCTCTCACATCAGGGATGGCATCGTAATTCAGGTTCGTCAACATATCCTGATAAGACGGCGGCTGGTAGGGCCGCTCATACCGCGGGCCGTCGTCCGCCAATGATTTGGCTGGAATTTCGGCGACGACCTTCCCTTGATCCCTGATGCGCAATATCCCATCCCCCGTCACTTTCCCCACCACGGCCACATCCAAATCCCACTTGCGACAAATGGCCAGGCATTCGTCTTCCATGCCGGCTTTCGCCACCATCAGCATTCGCTCTTGAGATTCGGACAGCATGATCTCGTAGGGGGTCATCCCCGGTTCACGTCGAGGCACCACCGTGAGGTCCAATTCGATGCCGTTGCCCGCGCGTGAAGCCATTTCGCATGAAGAGCTCGTCAGCCCCGCAGCCCCCATGTCTTGTATCCCGACGAGCAGGTCGCGTTCCATCAATTCCAGACAGGCTTCCAACAGCAATTTCTCAGTAAAGGGATCGCCGACCTGCACGGTTGGACGCTTCTGCTCAGATTCATCATCGAACGAATCCGACGCCATCGTCGCTCCGTGAATGCCATCACGGCCAGTCTTGGAGCCGAAATAAATGACAGGATTGCCGACACCTGCCGCGGTGCCACGGAATATCCTGTCCTTATGGGCCACACCTAGACAGAACACATTGACTAATGGATTCAGCGCATAGATATCGTTGAAAACAATCTCCCCCCCCACAGTCGGCACACCCATGCAATTGCCATAACCAGCAATGCCGGAGACCACACCCTTCATGAGGTGGCGATTTTTCGCAGAGTGCAACTCCCCAAACCGGAGCGAATCGAGCAGCGCAATCGGCCGTGCCCCCATAGTAAAAATATCGCGCAGAATACCGCCGACTCCTGTGGCGGCACCCTGATAAGGCTCGATAAACGACGGGTGGTTGTGTGATTCCATCTTGAAGACGACGCACAGCCCGTCGCCGATATCGATCGCACCTGCGTTCTCCCCCGGTCCTTGCACAACACGAGGCCCGGTCGTCGGCAGCTTCTTCAAATGCACGCGGGAACTCTTATACGAACAGTGCTCGGACCACATCACCGAGAACATGCCGAGTTCCGTCAGGTTGGGCTCACGCCCGAGAACATCGATGATTTTCTGGTATTCTTCGCCCGTCAGGTTGTGCTGAGCGATGAGATCTTTGGTAGTAGGCGGCATGCTGGCCTGTATCATGCTCTAGCGATCAGGATGACAAGAACTTCCACTGAATGCCTTGACCTGCTCGAAGCGTAGGTCCACGATACACATGCCACAGTTGCGAGCCTTACACAGCGTGACCGACAAGGTGACTCATGCGCCTTGCCGGTCTCGCGAACTGAACTAGGGCAACCCCAAGATATTATTGCACTTCAACTTTGACTGAGGCTTCAGCAGCCAAGGTCTGATGGTCTTTATCTGCCGCGACAACCTTTATCTCATGGCTGCCGGGCGCCATCCCCTTGACCGTTCCCTTCCATCCCTTCTGATATTCCCCGTCTACAAAACAATGAGCATGCGTCGCCTGGCTACCTTTTGTGAGTTCATACACCACTTCAACGTCGCTCCCCACTGTGGCGCCGGCGGCTGGACTCTTTATCATCAGCTTGCTGCCATCATCTGTCGCAGCAAAACCGTTGACACCGACCCCCAAGGTCAACAAACCAATGACCGCCAAAACTGCACCTACACCTCTCATTATGACCCTCCTCAGTATGAAAGAATAATAAGATTGTTCCGCACGAACTGACAATACTTTACCGCGACAACATCACATCTTCAATCCTCTAGGAACCGAGCTCGCCAAATCCCCGAGGTCTCGATTCCTCCCGTGACGACCTACGTGCTTAACGTACTCCTGCAGATTGTTTCCGCTCACAAGACGCGATCATCGACAAGAAGATCGCTCGCCCATCGTCATTCCCCATCATCGCTTCTGCGCAGCGCTCCGGGTGGGGCATCAGACCTAGGACATTGCCTTCGGCATTGCGGATACCCGCAATATTGTCCAATGAGCCGTTCGGACAAGCCCCCGGCATGACCACCCCATCTACCGTACAATAGCGAAAGATGATCTGCGCATTGGCTTGAAGCCCGGCTAAGGTCACTGGATCGGTGTAATAGTTCCCATCTGCATGAGCGATCGGGATTTTGAGTACCTGACCGGGCTTGCACGTATTTGTAAACGGCGTCGACGCGTTCTCCACTTTGACGTAGGTCTCGCGGCAGATAAAGTGCAACGACTTATTTCGCAGCATGGCGCCGGGCAGCAACCCCGCTTCCAACAAGATCTGAAATCCATTACAGATCCCCAACACCAAACCTCCATCGGCGGCAAATCGCTTCACCGCCTGCATGACCGGAGAAAACCGTGCGATCGCGCCTGTACGGAGATAGTCTCCATATGAAAACCCTCCCGGCAGGATGACCGCATTCAAACCGGCCAGTGACGACTCCTTATGCCACACCATGCTCACATCTTGTCCAAGCACGTCCCGAAAGACATACTGACAATCGTGATCGCAGTTACTCCCTGGAAAAACAACGACGCCGATATTCATCATCGCCTCGGAGGATACTCCTGAACCGTCATACACTCAGCTCGTACCGATATTCTTCAATGATCGTATTCGCCAGAAGCTTCTCACACATCGACTTGACTGCAACCTCTGCCTTCGCCTTATCTGTCTCCTGGAGATCCAGCTCCATATACTTGCCAACACGGACATTGCTCGCGTTCTTAAACCCCAATGAGTCAAGAGCATGTTCGATCGCCTTGCCCTGAGGGTCGAGAATTCCCTGTTTTAAGGTCACATGAATTTTAGCTTTCACTCTTGACTCCTCCGCTCAGCCGCTTGGGTCTGACGATCGACATATTTCTTGATCCACAAGATAGCCGCCACGGTCAGCCCTCCCGCAAACACCAGACCAACGAAGGCCCAACGCCATGGAGATTCGTTCAATCGATACGCCATCACTCCGATGATCGCCGCCCAGACTACCACCGATGCGATCAGGCCATAATTCAGATACGCCCGCAGCATCCGCGCTGTTTCCTCCCTCGTTTCATCCACAAACTCGCGCTAACACTTCCTGATACGCTTCTTCGATTTTCCCCATATCCTTTCGAAACCGATCCTTATCCATCGACTCACCGGTGCTCATGTCCCAGAAACGGCACGTATCCGGAGAAATTTCATCCGCCAGAATCAGCTTGTTGTGAAAGACACCAAACTCGAGCTTGAAATCGACAAGTTGCATCCGTCGTTCAGCGAAAAACGGCTCAAGAACCTTGTTGACCGCATGCCCCATCTCGCGCAATTCGCGCAAGACTCCAGGCGTGGCGACATTCATCAGTCGCAAGTGATCATCATTGACTAGCGGATCGCCGAGCGCGTCGTTTTTGAAATAAAACTCGACAATTGCCGGGTCAATTCGATTTCCTTCTTTTAGCCCCAGTCGTTTGGCTAAACTTCCAGCAATCACATTGCGCATCACGACTTCGACCGGCACGATCCTAACCTTTTTTGTGAGCATTTCTCGCTCACTCAACCGTTCGACGAAATGCGTAGGGATACCGTGTTGTTCCAAGAGCCGGAAAATCCGTTCCGACACCTTGTTGTTGATCACACCTTTTTCGACGATGGTGCCACGTTTCTGCGCGTTGAAAGCTGTGGCATCGTCCTTGAAATACTGCACGACATGGTCAGTATTTTCTGTTGAAAAGATCTTCTTCGCCTTTCCCTCATATAGAAGCGTACCTATCGCCATACTGGAACCTCGATAATTCGGCTCATTGCGCCAGTGTTTCGATGATCTCGTCCAATGATTGCACCGTCCCAAGCAACGTCGGGTTTCCGAATTGACGTGTATACTGAAATTCTTTCACCTTTTCGAGCGACAACACCAGGCTGTGAAAATCCTCTAGGCTGGAGGTTTCGAAGTAGGTGATAAAGTCGATGTCATCCAACCCACTGGAGTGATACAGCTTTCGCTTGACGGTTTTGAGAAAAGGCAGCGCCACCGCGGTATGCTCCTGCATCAAGGCCGTCCGCTTCTCCTGCTCCAGCCCCCACCATTCGGCCGACTTCTTGATCGGGATGACGATGACATAAGGCTTCTCACCTGCCTCGCTCAGAAACTTCAAATCCGCCTTCATTTGGTCCGAGAACCCCGGAGCATAACTTGGTTTCTTCGTAAGCCCGTGCATGACTCGGACAGGTTTCAGGTATTTCCCGAAGCGGCTACTCTGCAGATCGAGGAGAAACTCCTGCCCTTTGCGTAATTCCTTCGCATGAATCCTGAACAACATATCGGCCTGATTGGAAAGCCCTCGAAGCAAGTACACGTCGATCGCCACGTGCTCTCGATGCTGCTCCACCACACCCTTCAGTGTGGCCAGCCAAGCGATACGAGCCGACGGCTCTAATCTGCCCCATTCAGCGTCGAGGCCAAAGACAGCAAACGTCCCGTAGATTCCAGGCTCGGCAAGAAGCTTCTCACGATCGACCCCAGCATGGACGGAAGATATCCAGCTACCGACCAGCCCCCAGAGAAGTAACAGCGCGATAGCATGCAGTCGAGTCATCATTGCGCGTTCCTCTTCCTTGCACCGATGATCGATGGTCTTTTTCGTTTAAACACCCGCCGGTAGATCTGGTCCAGATGGCGGAGGTAGTACTTTGGATTGAAACAGGTTGAGATCTCCGGCTTGGTGAGATGGCGTGAAATGAAGGGATCTTTGCTCACGAGGTCCTGCAATCCGCCTCCTCCCCTCCAGGAAGCCATCGCGTTACGTTGAACCGCTTCGTAGGATTCCTTTCGCTGTGCCCCCTTCTCGACCAATGCCAAGAGCAATCGCTGAGAATAGACGAGTCCCCCGGTCAATTCTAAGTTTCGCCTCATTCGATCAGGATAGATGACTAGGTGTTCGATGAGATCCGTGACTTTGGCAAGCATGTAGTCGATCAAAATCGTGCTGTCGGGCATGATCACCCGCTCAACGGACGAATGGCTGATATCGCGTTCATGCCAGAGCGCGACGTTTTCCATCGCCGCTAGACTGTTGGCGCGCACCACCCGTGCCAAGCCGCAGAGGTTTTCGGAGATAATCGGATTTCGTTTATGCGGCATCGCCGACGAACCCTTTTGGCCTTGGGAGAAATACTCTTCGGCTTCGAGCACTTCCGTCCGTTGGAGGTGGCGAATCTCCGTCGCAATTTTCTCAATGCTGGCCGCGAGCAAGGCGAGCGCCGTCGCATAGGACGCATGGCGATCCCGCTGGACAACCTGATTCGAGACCGGATCTGCATTCAGACCGAGCTTTGCACAGACATACTCTTCGATCTCGGGTCCCTGATGCGCGAAGGTCCCCATCGCGCCGGAGAGTTTCCCGACGGCGATATCATTCCGTACCTGATGCAGCCGTTCCTGATGACGACGCATCTCTTCATACCACAGCGCCAGCTTCAGACCGAACGAGATCGGCTCACCGTGAATGCCGTGCGACCGCCCCACCATCACTTGGTTCTTATATCGAAGGGCCTGCCGTCTCAACACGACGAGCAGGCCATCAACCCCATCTAAGATCAGATCCATCGCCTCAGTCATCTGCACAGCAAGGGAGGTATCAACGATGTCGGAGGATGTGAGTCCCATATGAAGATATCGATGTTCCGGCCCCACCGTGTCCATGAGTGATTCAAGAAACGCGATCACGTCATGCTTCGTCACATTTTCGATTTCAGCGATGCGCTCAATATTAATCTTGGCTTTCTTCCTGATTTTCGCCGCCGTGCCGCGGGGAGCCTGCTTGGCTCGCTCAAAGGCCTCACACGCATACAGCTCAACTTCCAGCCAGATTTCATACTTATGCTTCAGGTCCCAGATAGCCTTCATCCGGGGACGTGTGTAGCGATCAATCACGGTCGACTTTCCTCCGAATCGCCCGATCCGGCGATGCCCGCTTCTCGGCGAGTCGCGACTCTGTCGCCAAGACTTTGTCCAGCATTGCATTCACGAACTTTGAGGCTTCGTCATCGCCGAACCGCTTGGCTAACTCAATCGCTTCATCCATGGTTACCTTCGCAGGCACATCATCCAGCCATAACAACTCATAAAATCCTGCCCGCAAAATATTGCGATCGACGACTGGCATGCGGCTCACTGTCCAATTCGTCGCGTACTTGCCGATCAGGATATCAAGCTCCTTCTGATGCTCGACCACACCCCTGACCAACTGTTCGGCAAACGCTTTAGACTCCTCTGAGACCGAGTATTCATGCCAAAATTCGTCGAGAGAGAGAGGGGCCTTCCCGTGGATATCGTGTTGAAACAAAATCTGCAAGGCACGCTCACGGGCCTGATGACGAGCTCCCATGGTTATCGGAATGCCAGGATGGCTAGCCTGTAAGCTGACCAGGCCGCAGGCTGACAAGAAGCCAGTCTGGATGGCTGATAGAAATGACTCATCGCGTGCTCCCGGCTCGACGCTTAACCGTCCCGCTTGTCAGCTTGGAGATTGCGGACTTGTCAGCTTCTCCCCTCAACATCCTCATCACCCTCACCATCTCGATCGCGGACTTTGCAGCCTCACCGCCACGGTTGAATTTCTTCGGGTCCGCCCGTTCTTCAGCCTGTGCGACCGTTTCGGTGGTCAACACCCCAAAGATAATGGGGACGGCGGTGTCTAGCGTAACCTGACCGATACCTCGGCTCACTTCGGCGCAAATATAATCAAAATGCGGCGTGTCGCCTCGAATCACCGCTCCCAAACAGATCACCGCATCAACACGGCCCGATGTGGCCATCGTCCGCGCGACCAGCGGAATTTCAAACGCCCCCGGCACGCGCACGACATCGATGGCGTCTTTCACGACACCATGGCTCTCCAGGGCATAGACGCAGGCCTGAAGTAACTTGCCGGTGACGCCTTGATTGAATTTGGCCACGACGATACCAAACCTCAATCCCTTCGCTGAACGTCCAATCCTTCGATGTTTCATTGGTGAATAGTCAACGTGGCCACCATTTCCAAAAGTGAAGCCGACACGCTCTGTATCCCTCAGACCTTCTTGAGAAGATGTCCCAGTTTTGCCTTCTTGGTCCGCAGATACCGCACATTCGCAGCTCGGGGGGGAATCTCGATGGGAACCCGTTCGACAACCTTGAGACCGTATCCCTCGATCCCAACGATCTTCTTTGGATTGTTCGTCATGACTCTAATCGCACGCAAACCGAGATCCGCCAGGATCTGCGCACCAACACCATACGTTCGCAGATCAGGCTTAAACCCTAACTTCAGATTCGCCTCTACCGTATCGCTCCCTTGATCCTGCAACCCATAGGCTTTAATTTTGTTCAGTAACCCAATTCCGCGGCCCTCCTGATTGCTCAAATAGAGCAGCACGCCACGTCCTTCTTTTTGAATCATCTCCATCGCTTTATGAAGTTGATCTCGGCAATCACATCGTAGGGATCCCAGCACTTCCGCCGTTAAACATCCTGAATGCACACGCACCAGCGTCGGTTCTCCATCGTCCACGCGCCCTTTCACCAATGCGATATGTGTAAGGTTGTCTATCAGGTTCTCGAATGCGACTGCCTCGAACTCGCCGAACATTGTCGGCAAGTGGGCGCTCCCCGCCATTTTTACAAACGTTTCGCGCTGCATGCGGTATTCGATCAGAGATTTGATCGTCACCATCTTCAGTTTATGGTGCTTCGCGAACCTGGCGAGTTCCGGCACGCGAGCCATGGTCCCGTCCGGGTTCATGATTTCGCAGATGACACCCGCAGGACGTAGCCCCGCTAACCGTGCGAGATCGACCGATCCCTCTGTTTGCCCGGCGCGTTTGAGCACTCCGCCAGTTTGCGCTTTGAGGGGGAAAATATGACCGGGCCGAGCGAGATCGCTCGGCTTTGATTTGGGATCGATCGCCACATGAATCGTCGTCGCGCGATCTGCAGCCGAGATTCCGGTCGTAATGTCTTTGCGCGCATCGATCGAAACCGTAAAGGCGGTCCCAAACGTGGCCGTGTTTTCCGAAGCCTGCTGTGGCAACTGCAGTTCTTCGACACGCTCCGTTGTGAGGGCCAGACAAATCAGGCCGCGCGCATGTTTGGCCATGAAGTTGATGGCCTGTGGAGTAACCTTTTCAGCGGCAATGACAAGGTCCCCTTCATTCTCCCGGTCTTCGTCGTCGACCAGGATAATGAGCTTCCCCTTCTTAATGTCTCGGATGGCGTCTTCGATGTGGTTGAACGGCGTCGGCATACGAGGATCAATTTATCATTTCAGACTGACCTTGAATATGGTTTTTTTGAGGATTGATCGAATAGACGGAAAATCCTCAGGAAGAGAGCTCGACCGGTGACGACCTATCGCTCCGCAACGCCACCATCACCGTGCCCCATGCACACACCGTGAACCCCGCAAACAGCCAGAGTCCAAGTTCATAGCTCCCCGAGAATCCTTTCACGGTGCTGACGAGGATCGGCAGTAGAAAACCGCCGACAGCACCGGCAGCCCCGACCACCCCGGAAGCCAATCCGATGTCCGCAGGAAACCACCCGGCGACGAGTTGAAACACCACACCGTTGCCGAATCCCATCGCCGCTGTCGCCACCAGCATCATCACGACAGCCATCGTGCGCGAAGGACTGATGACCGCCACCACTGCCCCCGCAATGACGGGGAGAACATAATAGAGCGTCCGAAGCCCCCCTTGTCGATCCGCCACATAGCCGCCGACCGGACGGATCAGGCTGCCCATCAGCCCACAGAGAGCGGCAAGCGCCCCTGCTTGAATCGCATCGACACGGTACACCTCATGCAGCAGCAGCGGTAGCAGACTACACAAACCCACGAAACCGCCGAACGTGACCGCATAGAGAAAGCAGAGCCAATAGGCTGAACGCCGACGAATGAGCTGCGCCGCATTGTGCCACCATATCACTGCCTGGAGCCCTGGAACCGGCGCTGTTGGC
>JBGSIO010000130.1:0-20905 GCA_041742455.1 Nitrospira sp.
AATTGGTCAGGCTCATAGGGGCGGAAGGTGCGGTCCTGCATCGAGAGGCCTCCAAATCATGAGTGAGGAGGTTCTGCTCATATCTAATCTGACGGCACAGTGCAAGTGGTTGTTGAGAGCAATATCGGACAGGCTCCTAGGAAGCTATAATCATGATGTGATGTGGCTCAACAAAGATGATATTCCCTTGTTGAAGAACTTTGATCCCATCGGGCCACCACCGAATCTGCTTGCCAAGTGATCGGACGAATATGTCTCAGGTTGGTCCTGAAAACCGGAGCCTGACGCATTTCCATTGAGGAGCGCACAGCGCACCCTGCTTGAAAACATTTGTTTTTGAACCGGTGAAAGCATACGCGCATCCCCGCAGAAAATCGAGATTTTCGTGTTGAGCTTCATGCCTAGGTTTTTGAACACCTGTCCATCGAGCTCTACTACTGTGCGAGACGATCTGAGGCTCCCACCACTTCTCTTGGAGCCCTCTCTGTTCGATCTGGCTGACTCAATTCACCCTCAAAAACAGAGGGGGAGGTTACGAACGAGGTTTGTAAACCAGGTTTTAAAGGGGGTTTTTTAGAGGTTTTCCAGGGGAAATAGCAGGCAAAATACCTTTCAAAACCCTGCAACCCAACCACCACCATCCCAGATCAGATACCTGGCCATGCCGAAGGCTTTGAACTTTTAGCCTTCCCTGTCGAATCCATTCAAGACTCTCAAGGCCTCTGGAAGACATCGCGAGAACAATTGAAAAAGCCCTCTCCCCATATGGCATCAAAGGCATGGCGAATGGAACCATCAATCGCGAACTAGCCGCGGTGAAGCGCATGTTTCGGCTAGCCAGTCAGCAAACCCCTCCGCTCGTGATCACCACCCCGCATATTCCACACCTCCAAGAACACAATGTGCGACAGGGCTTCTTTACCGAGGACGAATACAAACTGCTGCGGGCCGCACTGCCGGATCATGTGAAGGTACCTCTGATCATCGGCTACTGGACCGGCATGCGAGCCGGAGAAATCGTGATGCTGAAATGGGAGCAGATTGATCTGGAACGCGGGCTGCTGCGGTTAGAACCAGGCACAACCAAAAATAACCAAGGCCGACTCATTCCCCTCGTCAAAGAAGTCACGGAGGCCCTCTGGCAGTGGAAACAACAGACGCTTCTGCGCTATCCGTCCTGTCCCTGGGTCTGTCATTTCCGAGGGGAGCGGCTTCAACGAGTTCCCAAGACAGTCTGGCAGAAAGTCTGTGAACAGGGGGGCTCAAGGGGAAGCTGTTTCATGATCTGCGAAGAACAGCAGTCCGGAATATGGTGAGAGCTGGAATTAATGAACGAGTTGCTATGGCAATCTCAGGTCATAAGACCCGATCAGTTTTTGATCGGTACGATAATGTAAGCGAATTGGACATTCATGACGCGCGAAGGAGCATTGAGGTAATGTGTGAGGCTGATTCTATTAGAAATGTTTCAGGAGAAGTTCTTGAACAAACCCCAGGACGCTATTGACGGCGGCCCGGTCAATTTCATTCCAGTTTGCATGCAGCGCTTTGTTTCTAAAATTCAAGAAGCTCAAGGCAATCCCAAGTTGAGGCGAGACCAGGATTCCTTTCGACTTTAAAGCTGCAATTACATCGCTAAGGTCGTCTTTTCCCATTACCCCAGCTAACGTTGATCCAAGTCTTCGAATCGTGTCTTCGAAGGCTGCTGCCGCGAGCACCGCGGCAACATTTTTTGCGTTGTCTCCTGGTTCATTGAGTACCTCACGCGCAAGTTGTAGGAAATCTGTGAGAACGCTACCCGAAGCGTGCTTCTCCAAAGAGCCTGCAAGACCAAGTGAGAGTTCGTCATGCAGATTCTTTAAAGCTCCAGCTGCTGCGTGGTGAAGATCTTTCACGGCATATTCTAGAGCCATATGCTTTCGAGAATGAACTTCCATAGATGCTGCGGTGAGAGCCTTAACTTGGTAACTTTCTGGCCCGTACGCAGCAACCATGACCGTTAACGTGCCCTGATAGAGCTCATTGGTGTTGGAGATGGAGTCCTGATTACGTGTGTCCCTGGCAAAGGTAAGAAGTTGAGTGACTCGGTTTTTCAGAATTTGCTCGTTCATTGCCACGTGTTTTGCTGAGCACAATCCTGAGCACACTCAAACCGTATGAAAATGAATCTAAAAGATAAACTATTGAAAAATTGGTGCCCCCGATACGAATTGAACGTACGACCCGCGGTTTAGGAAACCGCTGCTCTATCCAACTGAGCTACGGGGGCAAGGCCAAATATCAATAACTTACACTTTTACAGACTCTCGGTCTTGGGGTCAAGTGTTCCCGGCGTGTTCTCTTGGAGATATTTTTGAATTTTCAGCGCTGCCTGAACCAAGTCGCGTTCCTCGATTGCATTGTAACGCTTCCACATTTTCTCAGACTTATGACCCACGATCTTCATTGCCGTGGCTATGTCGACTCCTGCCCGTCGCAAGTTCGTGGAGGCACAATGCCGAAGATCATGGAACCGGAAGTCTGTAATTCCGGCATCCTTCAAGGTTGTACGAAAAGATCGGCTGATACGTTGTATAGGTTTGCCTCTGAATGTAAAGACATGACGTGTTGAGAGTGAACGGACCTTCGCCAGACGTTGAAGGGTCATTCGTATATCTGGAGTCATTGGGACTTGGCGAGGTTTCTTCGTCTTCGTGTCCTGACTACGAAGCATGATAAAGCCTCTCTTGAGATCAACCCTGTCCCAGGTCAGACCGACGATCTCCCCAAATCTCTGGCCCAGCTGATAGGCGAGTAACAGGACGGGCTTGAGATGTCCCTTTGCGGCCTCGTAGAGTTTCGTCCATTCCTCTTCAGTTAATACTCTATCTCTGGCGTTCTGTGGATCAGGAAGCGGAACCCTAGTAGCGGGATTGATCTGTAAGAGCCCCCGTCGGATTGCCACGTTCAAACAGTGTTTAAGTACGACATGGTCATTGTTCACGGTCTGAATACTCGGCTTTGTTCCATTCTTCTTTTTACGTTGTGCTCGGAAAGCCTCTACATCATGGGGCCTGATCTCCGTTAGGACCTTTCCACCGAAGAAGGGGATCAGCTGCCGCTCCATGATCTCGAGTCGATCTTGATAGCTGCGGAGCGTCTTGATGGATTCGAGGTTCAGGTAGGCCGTTGCCCATTCCTTGAAGAGAATCGGCTTGGCCTGCTGGGTTTTCTCTTGGCCCAAGAGCAAGCGCGTTTTGATCGCGGCTTCCATCTCGCGCGCGATCGTCTTGTTCAGGCACCCCACTTTCCATCGCTTTTTTCTGGCACCGGGGATGCCACTCGCGAGACTCCACGATGTGCCGTCTGCACTTTCGATCACACGGAACTCCACATAGTAACTATCGCGCCGCTTCGTGAGTCCCATGGCTGTCTCTCCGTGCTGTGATCGTATGCTGATCGATCCAGGCGTCCAGCTGAGTCTGTTTGAATTTCACCAGCCGCCCGATTTTGACGTACCCCAGTTTCCTCGCGGAGACCCATCCGTACAGGGTCAATTTGGATATGCCTAAATACTTCGCGGCCTCATCCATTGTCAAAAGGTTATTCATGGCGCTTTAGACGGGCCTTTCCTTCCTTCTCTACCGAGGTCGAGTGAGCCGACAGCGGACCACAGCTCCGCACACCTCTCGGGAGTGGCACTTATGAGAGTGTTCAGAATTATTCACCATACCGAAAAAGTAGGGGAGGTCATGGGGTCGTGTATGACCGTGACTCGAATAGGGACTTACCGGGGTCCGCAGCAAGGCCGAGATTCGGGCGAGTTTCTACTCAGGCGTCACTGGCCTGTACTGGGCGAGGGGCTTCGGCAGCCACGTCTCTGAGGCACCGCGTCCAGAGACGCCGTGCCTCCGTATTGACGAATGAATACTGACAGTTTCCTTTGCTTTGTACTACAATGCAATCTATATAGCGGAGGGCCTGCTCCCATGCGATACCGCGTCGTTTTTGAACAAGATGAAGCCGGCATCTATGTCGCCGAATGTCCGGCTCTTCCCGGTTGCGTGAGTCAAGGAACCACACGCGAAGAAGCCTTGATCAATATCAAGGATGCCATAGCGGGTTACCTTGAGAGTTTGCGACTCCATAATGAACCGATCCCTCCACGTATTGACTATAGTTCAGGAAGTCTTTCACCCATGGGAGGCGTATGAAACTCCGCATTGTGCTCGAACCCAGCGAGGACGGCGGTTTCACGGTCTTTGTTCCCACACTTCCTGGTTGTATCAGTGAAGGGGGAAGTAAAGAAGAGGCCTTGAGGAATATTCGTGAGGCCATCGAGTTGTATTTGGAACCCGTCGAAGACGACCTGACACTCAGCCCGAATGCCGAGCAGATTGAACTCGCGGTATGAGCAAAGTTCCCAGCCTCTCCTACACAGAGGTAATTCGGGCATTGCAGCGCGATAGCTGGGTCGTTGTTCGGCAAAAAGGCAGCCATATCCGACTTCAGAAACATCTTGCCACCGAAGTGTTGAAGGTCACTGTGCCGGCCCATCGGCCGATCAAGCGATCAACGCTGTCCCATATACTGAAGCAGGCTCGGTTGTCTGTTGACCAGTTCAACGAGCTTCTATAAACGAACGCGACGCCAGGACAGCTTCCTCTCGATTCGACGGGTGAACAACAGCTGTTGGAAGCAGATGCTGCTACGAGAATTGGGCTGCTGCCCGGCGCATTGTATGGAGCAGGTTACAGGAGGCAAGGGAGGAAACGCGATGAGCAAGAAAATCAAATACACCGATGAGCGTTTGGCCATGGGCGAACGTGTTACGGATTTCCTGGCGCCACCATCGGCCTTAGTCAAACGTGAGCCAACCACAAAAGTCACGCTTGAGGTGACCCAGAGCAGTCTTGCGTTCTTCAAGAAGCAAGCCAAGCGTGCACGTATCCCCTATCAACGCATATTACGCGCTCTCATCGATGCGTACGCAAAACAATACGACGTGGCGGTGTAAAAGACCCGCAAACAACAATTCCAGATAATCATCTTGAAGGATCCTAAAAGCGACGTGTCAGACGAGTGTCTGCTGAGAGGGTGCTGACCTGCGCAGGGCCAGGGGCTTGGGCAGGTACGCATCTGAGGCACCGCGTCCGGAGACGCCGTGCCAGGTAGAGTTCGGCACCGTCGTGTCGCGCAACGCGACTCGACCGTGTGAAGGCAATAGCCGTCGCCCATGAGGAGTGTGGCACGCCCATAGCAGCCGCGCCATCGCGAACGATGTCACGGGTGCAGTCGCGCGTAGCCACAGACTCGGAAGGTCTGTTGCGCCCCAGCCTTCGGCGAGAGGCGCAACAATATTCCCGGATTCCGCAGTAGAGAGATGCTTAAGGGGAAGCTCTTGGCGTGTGGGGTGACGGTCGGCCTGTCGGCACCGGGACATTCGCGGCGTGAACAGCGGTCTGATTCGGCTCATTCGCGTCGGTGAAATCCCACTCCAACTGCGCCGCAATCGGGAGCCCCTCGGCAAGCGTGCGAAGGCGCTGGAGAAATTCGGGCCGTTCCTCCGGAGGCACCGCGAATCGGACGCGCAGCCGTCGCGCATCAGGCATCAGATCCGCCCCGACGAGAAAGACTCGATCCCGGACGGCCCGCAGCCGCCGTTCAAACCCGCACGACGGGAGCACGGTTTCCCGAAACCCCATCAATAGATTGTAGAGTACGCAGCCCGTGCGGAATGCGGCATCCGTCGCGTCGAAGGACTGGAGACAGAAGGTGTCCAGGCTCAGGTCTTCCTTGAGTTCCTTGATGCGGTTCTCACAGTCGGCCCGGCCCGCATACATGCGGGTGACCAATTCGGCGGCAACGGGCACGGTGGTGACGAAGACGCGGTAGGTGTAGCCGGGACACTCGATCAGCCGCCGCCCACTGGCCGTGGGCCGCTCCGTCAGGGTCTGGCGCAGACAGACAAACCGGCGAGTATGGCCCCGCCAGGCCGGCAACGTGGCCATCATATCGGCGACCGCGATGCCTCGCGTGACGGGCTGCCAGTCCGCTTCGGGAATGCGGTGGATGACCAGCTTCCGCACCAGCGGAGTCAGCCGGGCCACAATGATATAGGGCAAGTCGCGGGCTTCCAACGCGGTCAGGAACGCGGTCACAAAAAAGCCTGCATCCGCCCGCACCAGTCCGATCCGATGCCCTGCCGGCAGCATCGTCAGCGCTTGCGCGAGAAACTCCCGCACGCCGTTGGCCGTCCCCGCATGGCCTGCCCGCAAGGTGGCCCATAAGAGTCGCCGGCGTTCGCTGAGCCAGGCTACCAGCGGATGATGGGAAGGCCGGCCGTGTTTGATCGGATTGTGCCCCTTCAGGCTCCCAGCTTGCTCGCCATATCGACTGAAGACGGTCGAGTCTAGATCGAGCGTATGGCCTAACAGAATCGGTCGCATGGTGGCGAGCGACATCCGCATCAGCGCTTCCGCCACCTCCGTAGTCCATCGGTACGTGAAGCCCTGAAAGAACCGACGCAGCGTATCCGGTGACGAGAACCGGGGGACCCCCAGTAGTCGCGGCAGCAGGGGATCCCGGCGATAGCGGGTGAAGTGCTCGAAGCGCTCAGCACCCAGGGCCAGCCCATACCACCAGGCCAGCAGCACGTCAACCGCGGGAATCTGATTGTTGGACGTCTTTGTGAAGGAGATGAGGAGTGGCACAAGCGCCGCGCGCAACCCGATCAGTTCAAAGTACAGTCGCAGCAGGATGGCTCCGGCCCAGACGGTGATCGGATGGTCGGTGAACGCAAAGCGGAGCTTGGGGTAGAGCGGTGAGGCCGGAGCCGGACGAGTACGCATGCCACCCTCCTGGGTTGCCAAGAGAATATGGCCGCCGATTCTACCTCAATTCCAAATCAACTGCGGAATCCGGGATATTTTCAGAAGCGATCGGTGCGCAAACCCGCTCTGGGATGCCATTCACGATCGGTCCCGCTCTTGAGCGAGGGAATGAGGGGTAGACAGGAGGACCGGGGATGGACACCGTCTCGTCAGTGACGTCGGATACGATCGAAGAGGTGGAAGCCCTTCGCCCTCACGATCCATTCCTTGACGAGTTATAACATAAGTGTTATAGTTTGCCCGCATGGCCTGGTCAGTAGTCTACTATGAGACGGCGCAGGGAGATAAGCCGATTGAGGCATTTCTGGACGCCTTGTCTCATGGGGCGCGAGCCAAATGCCTGGCCTATATCAGTCGCCTAGAAGTTGATGGCACGCGTCTTCCAGCCTCGATTGCGGCACATGTCAGAGGGAAGATCTGGGAGCTGCGTCCGGAATGGTCGGGGACTGAGTACCGGTTCTTTTATGCCGCACTCGTGGGGCAGCGGTTCATCATCCTGTATGCGATCCAGAAGAAACGGCAGAAACTGCGAGAACGAGACATCGCCATCGCGGAGCAACGATACGAGGAGATCAAGCGAAGGAGTCACGATGAAAACGCATAGACAGTACATCAACGAACAGATCAAGAAGGATCCAAAATTCGCCGAGGCTCTTGCGAAGGCGGAGCAGGAGGTGGGGATTGCGGTGGAGCTGGCGAAGCTGCGCGAACGACGCGGGTTCAGTCAGACCGAGCTCGCGAAACTTACCGGTATGAAACAGCCGCAGATTGCCCGTTTGGAAAGCGGCGCCCATTTCCCTGCGTTTCCGACCCTGCAAAAGCTTCTAGGCGTGCTCGGCGGAAAATTGGAACTGACAGCGGACGCCTGCCATCTCGTTCCAACACGACCAAAGGTCGCCAGCGCGCGGCGGTAGTGCGCCCTCAGCATCCAGAGTGCAGAGAGACTCAAGGTCGAGGGGAGAGAGACCATGAGACACCGCGCCGCGAGTCGACACACACATCTCCAGCTCGATCAAGAGAACCTCACGTGCGCGAAGAGCGTGCTGGATGCCAAAGCTGAGACCGAAGCCATCGAACGCGCCCCTGCGCTCGTGGTAAAGGAGCACACCCTCGACCAACTGTTGAAGCGGTCGAAGGGAGGCATGCAGCTACAAAAAGCCTTTTGCTAAGATTCGACGCTTCAGTCTTGACTCCAACCTCTACATCGCTGCTGTAAACTGGTCTGCACGTCTTCCTAGATCGGACCCGTCTGCATGACCTGTTCAGAACCTTTTGGAAACTTGGTCGGTTGCTCATCTCGTCTGCCGTTCAGTATTCCACCGCGTTCAGCAACCAGCTAGCCGGGCGCATCATCGCCTGCTGGCCGACAAGCGCGTCAGGCTGAAGACCGTCTCGAAGCCAACTCGGTGACTCTCTTCCACCGTGGCCAACGGGCTTGGTCTCTTTGATCTGCGAACAGGACCTTCTGGCCTCGTCTGGTGAATCTGCTCTGTCATGCCGTGCTCGTGATGAGCGGAGACCAGCTTGTGGTTTCTGGGTCGGTGCCTGTGCGCATCCGGCCATCGCCTGGCTTTCCACCGGCGGGCTGCGTCGATCATGCCCGCACGCCGCGAACAATCGCGTCGTCTTTCACGGGCATTCCTCCGCTTCGCGCCCCCCGGCCCGCCAGGTGGCGGCGGCCTCTCTGTCTCCTTTGTCGTCGCTGTGTGGCCTCCACGCCTGGTGAGAGGCCGACACATCAACTCTAACCAAAGGAGAAATCACATGGCACCTCAAGACAAGAAACCCCAGCCGGTTACCACGCTGCGATGCAGCCGCATCAAGGCGAGCATCTGGAAGAACGAGGGCATGAACGGTCCGTTCTACAACGTGACCGTGGCCCGCTCGTACAAGGGGCAGGATGGAGTCTGGAAGAATTCCGACTCCTTCGGAGTCGCAGACCTTGACGCGCTGATCGTCGTCGCCCAACAGGCGACACGCTGGATCGCGGAGCGGTCGGACCGCTGACCGTCACGGGAAGCCTCCGGCCTTCGCGCCGGGGGCTTCCTGCATCTGAAGAACGGAGATATCCAATGGAAACCTATTTGGAATGCGCGAAACTTCTTAACGAACTCCTCGCCGGTGCACGCGCGGTGCGGATCACCGTCCCCGGCTACATGCCACTTTCGGTCGAGGAGATTGGAACCAGTGGAGACGGGCACCGGTTGGTGTCCCTCTGCCAGTATGGTGAACAGAACGGCGACCTGATGCGTGATTGCGATTTGGTGTTCATGGTCACTGATCTGCCCGACGGCGCGGCAGCCGAACCGGTGTCGTTCCGGAACGACTACCTGGGGCTTTCGCAAGAAGTGTATCGGTATGACGAGACGGGCAGGCGCACGCACGTCCTGTCTTCGCTGAAACAGGAGTTGAAAGAGTTTGCCCGGGCCTGGTTCGTCACGCTCCGAGATCAGGGATTCTTTGCCTCGACCGCGGTTCGAGAAATCCTGTCTCCGTGATCTGGTCGATCCATTGATGGGGCATGAGGTACTGCGATCATGCCTCATCAAAGAACCCTGGCAGAACATTGCATCAGTGAGGCTTACCGCTTCGTGCCAAGAAAGAGATAGCTGGTGGTCCTGGCACTGTTGAGGGCCGCACTGTACAGCCGGTTGGTCGCGGCCTCGTAAAAGGCCACCCCAGTGACCGTCTCGGCTCCCTGGCGACAGGCGCCACCTTCAAATGTGACGGTGACATGAAACACATTCCCTGTTGCACGAGGAGACAAGGTCCCCATAAAAGTGCATCTATCTGTCGAATGACCGGAAAGCGTTCCGGCTGCATCAACGGTCACCATGACCGTGTGCTTGTCGGCACGGAGCCCCGCATAGGTCCCGGCCACCAGAGTCAGATTCGTGGCTACCTCAGACTCCGCATCGTACGTACTCGTGAAGCTTTCTGTGTCGCCAGAGAAGTACGCGATCGTCGCGTGAAAGCCCTTGTTCGGCACATAGCTGCCACGCATCGTCGCTGCGTGAATGCCCGCGCCTTCCAGGTTAAAATCTCTGGTGTTCGACGACCCGAAGGAGCCGGCGTGCGACGTGCCGGTTCCCTGAACCAGTCCAGCCAGGATGTGGGGATGGCCTATTGCCGAATAGAACAGCCAATACGAGCCGTCCTCGAGGACCAGTCCAGCGACGGTGCGACCGGTTGGAGTCGCACCGGTCCAGCGACCTTCCGCCGAGGTGGCCACGGGCTGCGGCAGAGAAGACACGTCGCTCTCGCCATACCCGCCGCCACAGGCGACGGAAACGAACCCGCTATTGAAGCAATTGGCTAGGCTGCCACAGGCCAGGAGTCCACTTATAAGACAGAGTGCCAGAAGGCTTTGGAGACTGTTCGTCCCGGTCATGCGTATGCTTGTGGCCTCAACCCGATAGCGAAGCGCACAGCTGTCCCTTCTGTCACAGGATAACAAGAAGAGAATCCCCTTAAAATGGGGGAACCCCGAATGGCTGGAAACCAGACCAGCCGATTGGTGATGTTGGCAGGCCCAGCTTGCCGGAGGCTCCATGGACCAGCCGATCCGGGGTCGGTTTGTGTCGTCTCGGCACAGTCCAAACGGTTGATCTGTGGTCTTGATCTATGTGGGGATAGAGGATGGTGTAAGACCGATTTGAAGATGTTGCAGGATATGGCTATTGCCCGTAGTTGTCTTACATTATGGGTTTATCGTATTCTTGTGCGCAGGTGCTTTAACCCTCCAATGACCAGAGTTAGACGCGGATCGGTGAGGGGCTTGGGGTGGCCCGATTTGAGCTGGTGTAGGTGAGCTGATGGGGCAGAGAGCGAAACGGACGACCACAGTCACGGTGGATTTGGGGGAGCTGAAAGCGCCCTGGCAGGCCTGGTGTCAGGCCCACGGCATCACGCTGAGCCATGCCCTCCGGAATGCCATTCGGCAAGTCATGGACCGGAGAGCCATGCTGGTTTCTTCGCCGCGGAGTCGCGTCACGCCGAAGCGAGAACGAGCGACCGCTCGCATCGAACTGAACCTGACGAGCTCAGAGCTCGCGGCCCTCAAGAAGATGGCCGCTCACGAAGGCTATGTGCCGACGAAGTGGCTGGTGGCGATGGTGCGCACCAAGTTGACCGGGCAGCCGCCATCCGTCCGGCGACAAACGCGGTGCGCGTGCTGGTTGAGAACTTGAGAAACTCCCGGAACACGACGTTCGGCTTGGATGGCGTCCTGGTTGACTCCAACAGATCTTGGACTATCCGGGCAGACTTGATGAATGCTCAGCTTGAGCTCCCGTTCGGTATGAGTTGAGATCATGAAAGACCGCTGAGAGAGTATCCCGTGGGATCGAGCCATCGTATGACCTACAGGATCGAGGACGAGATTCTATCTCTAAACGCAGGAGGGTAGAAGGCACGGCTGGATGCCCAGGGAGTAGGGGATGAAAAAAGTGGAGGGGCCGACGTGAAAAACAGAAGCAGCTAGAATTCGTCGATGGACACCGGATGGAGAAAGTCTCGGACCGAGACCAGACCGACAAGCGAACCGCCTTTGGTCACGCCGAGATGGAGTGTGCGATGCTTGTCCATGAGGTCCGCCGCTTCCGTCAAGGGTCGTCGCTCCTCGATGCCTGGGATCGGACTGCTCATAATGTCTTCCACCGACACGAAGTACACGGCTTTCTCCGCGCCCACAAACTTCTTGACGATATCCGATTCGGTCACCAGGCCGATGATCTGATCCTGATACGAAACCAGCACGCTCTCCACATTGCAGGCTCGCATGAGCTTCGCCGCCTCGACGACCGAGGTGCCCACGTCCACCGTTACCATGTCCTTCTGCATTAAGTTACCGACTGTCACCATGACATCCTCCTTGTAATTATTGTATTGGCTTCACACTACCAAGTACCTGTTGCGCCGACGTTAGGTGGCCATGACAGGTCGGTAAAATTTTCTCGAGCAGAGACATGTCACACGGTGTTAACGATTCGACAATGAGGTCGTGACCTAATTTCGAGGGAGTTCCCCATCTGGCAGGGGGGGGTGTGAGCTGGGCGCCATCTGTTGTTCGCCTGGTGCGATGATGATGGTCGTCGATGAAACTCCATCGACAGGCCCATGTGGTGTAGAAGACCCAGTACCATTTGGTGTGGGTGACGCGGTATCGGCGAAAAATCCTCGTGCCCTGGGTGGCAGAATATGTGAAGAAGGTTCTCCTAGGCGTGCAGGAATTTCACCCCGATTGGTTTCTGGAGGAGATTGGAATGGAACGGGACCATGGTCATCTTCACATGGTGATTCCGCCGAAGTACGCGGTTTCAAGAGTGGTGGAGAGCCCCTGAAAAGCGTGACCAGTCGGCAGTTGAAAGAGAAATTCCCGCACATGTTGCGCAACGTGTATTGAGATGGTGGCGGGGTCTGGGCACGAGGATTTTTCGCCTCCAGGTGGGCATCAACGAGGCCACGATTCGGCACTATATCCAGCACCAAGGCGAGCAGGAGACGGGTCAAGCGCAGCTTGAATTGCAAGGAGACCCCGCCTGTAAGGGCAGGGTTCTTCATTTTACATTCCGGTAACGTTCGGTTTTCCATTCCGTAACACACAACCTATAGACTATTGCACCAGGTGAAAGAGCCAGATCCGATCGGGACAACAAGTTCCAAGTCTAAGGTGCTGGCCCTGGCACAACTAGGGGAATGCCGAGTCGACGGATTACACTGTATAGACAGAATATTACCTGTAGAGTGCTATCAGCGAGACCGGAGGGGGGAAATCTTTCTGGGAGGATGAATATGCAGGAGACTAGCTATATTCACATGCTAGAAGGACGTCTGCGAATCAAGGTTTTGGAAATCAAGGGTTCAGTGGACAAGGCTGTGGGAGTGGAAGAAACGATCCGCGAGCTCGACGGTGTGACGCACGTGAAGGCAAACTCGTTGACCGGCAACGTGTTGGTCTTGTTCGATTCGGATGAAACCAACCACTACCACATTATCGGAACCCTGAAAGATCTAGGGTGTCTTAGGACGAATTCACGCATTACTCCAGCTCGCTCTACCAGCAAATGGGCAGAAGCTGTGGTGGGTCCCATCGCCCAAACGCTCATCGAGCGCGCCATCCTGGCTCTCATTTGAGTCGTATCACACGCTCGGTTTTCTCACTCAGGAAATCCGGAGAGTGATTTTCACCCGCCCCCAGGGGAGCTACAGATATCAAGCCTCGGGATCCAGCTTCGCCGATGTTAGGTTTTTTCCGGGGACGCAAACTCACAACATAAGAATCTAATCCGGCAGGCCCACCGCAGAGGACTCATGCCTGTCGACGAATCTCTTCGTGAGTCTCGGCTTCCGAAGGGTTGAGGGCAAAGTAGGTTCCAAACGCGAACCAAAGATAATCGTACCATTGGGGGAAAGCCAGCTTATCTGTCACCAGCGCAGAGCGAACGCCAAAGAGACAAAGGGTAAGGGGAACCAGCATTCGCCAGTTCTGGATGGACTCCATGGTGATGGTGGAGGAAGAGACCCCGTTGGTTTCTTCGGCAGACCACTTGGCGAGATACTCCGCGTTGAGATTGGACGGCGGGATTCCCAACGCTCTTGCTATGGCAAAGTGAAGGTCCAAAGATACTAGAACCGACGGGTCATACCTGGCCACAACGCTTCCGGTCACGTAACTGGCCTGCACACTATGCATTCCCTGCACGGCAGCAAGTCCAGTTTCGATTTCCCTCGCTTGGTCGGGCTTGCCCTTCATGCCCTCGAGCTTGAATCGGATCCGACCCGGGAGGGAGTGGACCAGGTGAATATCTTCCAACCTCAATGCCGGCTCCTTGAGGAGTTCACTAGCATGTCCAGCCTATAAGACTAATTCACTCCGACCCTTTTCGCGCACGCGCTTTTCTCTTTGGAGGCTCGGCGATTGCCTCTTCGGCTTCTGCCTCGACTTCAGCCTGCACTTCCGCGACTACATCACTAATCTGTTCGCCGGCTTCAGCGATCGCTTCTTTTACGCCGCTATACAGAAGAATACCGCTTTTAATGGCGCTCTTCGCCAACGGCCGGAAGGCGGTTCCGACGGCGGGCAGCACGGTCGGGGCCACGAATGCGACGCCAATCCCTACCAGTGCAGCGCCCCACGACCCTTTCAGCATGTCTTCAAACAACGACATGGCAACCTCCTTTGTCGAGATGGTTTCTCTGGGACATCGCTCCGGAGTTCACACTAAATTGTCAAACCACAAAAATTCTCATAGCTTCTATCGCGTTTAACTCGAACACTTCTGCAAGGTTTAAGCCATTGGTACGAATGACCGAGCTGCCTTTTACATATTAGTAACAGACCGTCGTTCCGAACGAGCAGTATTGGGACAGATCGTGAGAGGTACTTATCACGATTCACAGTATCTCCGCCAGCTGGAGCGCCGCTCTTTCCGACCATCCAGTGTGGCAGTTTTCCACAGGCGAATAGGTTGCCCTGGAGATTGTTGCCCCACATCGGCAATCGCTCTCACGTCGTGTCACGGCGTCAAGCCGTTGTTTTTAAGGCAGACCGTTGCGCAAGTGTTAACACCGTGTTACGGCACCTAAATCGCAATCAACATTTCGCAATAGAACACACAAGCATGGACAGAGCCGGGTAATGAAGTCATTCACTACGATCAACTACCGTATGACGAACAGGAGGATGCACTGATGAAGGTTCATGAGAAGAATAGAGTCGAGGAAGAGTCCGGCCTTGATCAAGCCGGTACGACGGTCAAACATGCGATCATCAGCAGTTTGAGGGGAATAGATGAAATAGAAGCAGAAATTGTGAGTCTCGTGCGAAATACCGTAGCAAATAGCCTTCGCGCATCGGGCTCCGTCGCGGAACAAACCCTCACTGTCACAAAGGACGTCGTTCGCGGAACCATTCATGCGACCGAGGAAATCGGGACCGGGCTGACGGTCGGCATCAAGAATGTTGCAAAAGGGGTCATCATGGGTGTGTCAGACACGGGAGGGGATATCGCACACGCGGCCAACGCGATCGCAAAGTCTGCTGTCTCGGGAGCCTCCGAGATCGGTGCCGACATCGGCGTGGTCGCCAGCCGTACTGCCAGTGGTGTAGTCGAGGCGACAAGAGAGATCGGCGGTGACGTGGCGGAAGTCGCCCAAGCGGCGGCTAGCGGCGCGGTTGAAGCTGCGGAGGAAATCAGCCACACGGCCGTCAAGGCGGTCCGCGATCTGCTTGTGGGAATTGTCTCAGCTGCCAAAGATGTGACCGGCGCATTGCTCCCCCATGCGGAGGCTGAGACGGAGCGACATGCTCAGAGTAGAACAGAGCACCAGAGCCCATCCAGGACTCGTGGGAAAGGAAAACAAGGCTAAGCCGCCCCACAAACTCCCATTCCGGTGGAGAGGGACTGTACGGCTTGGACGCGTCAGGTTGAGCCGGAACTCTTCCGGCTCAACCATCTCGCGAGGTCATAAGGTCTGCAAAAATGCATGATCAGCTGATAGGCGGAATAATTGATGTGTCCGGTTCCTTCGTCTGACGGGGTGGAGGTCGAGTTCAATCGACTGCCACCATGCAAGATAATGCCGTGATACGAATCATTCACCAGACCGTTCGAGGGAGAGGTCGCTATCAGGTCCACGCTCTTCGGCGGTCCGAACACCTCAAACAGTATCTCGAGCAGGAACTCCGGCAGAGAAAAGATATTCGTTCGGTCTCCGCCAGCACTCTGACCGGCAACATCCTCATCTTATTCGGATCCGAGACCGGTCATACGGATATTGTTCGAACGATTCGTTCTTTGCTGCGTGGTTACCATCCCGTACCTCCTCAAGGTGGGAACGGCACGAGTCCTCAGCCCAGCCGGCTTCGTTCTGCACGGGTACGGTCCAACACGCGACGAACCCTTCGTCGATCGGTAGTCCACGCGCAGCCTCAAACCGAAGAGCCCTGGCATGTACGGGACGCCAAAGAAGTAACGGAGTTCTGGCAGACTTCATTCTCAGCAGGTCTGTCTACCACTGTGGTTGCCGAACGTTTAACGCAGTATGGACCCAACGTATTGCCCGATGCGGTGCCTCGCTCAGGCCTCAGCATCTTTCTCAGTCAGTTCGAGTCCTTGCCGGTCGCGCTGCTTGGAGTGGCAGCGGGCGTCTCACTGTTGACAGGGGGATGGGTTGATACCTTGGTCATCGTAGGGGTCGTCCTCATCAATGCAACGGTCGGTTATGCCACGGAAAGTCAGTCCGAAGAAATCATGTTCTCCCTCCGCCACCTGGTTCAGCCGACTGCGTTGACTCTCCGTAACGGCACGATCCAAGACCTTGGGGCTGCGAGTCTCGTATTGGGCGACCTCCTCGTTCTGAAACCGGGCAGTTACGTGGCAGCGGATGCGCGACTGATCGAGGTCGATCGCCTCACCGTCGACGAATCTGTGTTGACAGGAGAAAGCCTGCCGGTCAGCAAGGACACGGCGAGGCTTCTTGATGGGGAAGCTCCGCTCGCCGAACGGCTGAACATGGTGTACATGGGCACCCTGATCACAGGGGGACAAGGCCTGGCCGTCGTTGTTGCCACCGGCAAGTTCACGGAGATGGGGAAAGTTCAGGCTCTCGCGACGGAAACGAGATCGCCGGACACCCCGCTGGAGAAACAATTAAATGATATGGGTAGCCAACTGGTGTGGGTCTGCGGCGGCGTCTGCGGGCTGGTGTTTGCCGTCGGTCTCCTTCGAGGATTACGCCTACTACCGATGCTCCAGACCGCCATCTCGCTCGCGGTCGCGGCGGTTCCCGAAGGCTTGCCCACCGTGGCAACCACGACCCTTGCCCTGGGTATACGGACCATGCAACGCGAGCATGTACTGATTCGCCGGCTCGGCGCGGTGGAGACACTCGGCTGCGTTCAGACGATCTGTTTGGACAAGACCGGCACGATCACTGAGAATCGCATGCGGGTCATGAAGATCTTTTCGGGCGTGAAGCGGATCATCCTGGCGAACGGCCTGTTTCTGACCAATGACGAACGTCTCGATCCCCTCATGCCCGAAGAACTTCGGCTTCTCATGCACACAACAGTGCTCTGCAGCGAGGTGGAGGCCGTCAGTGAGGGCGACGTCTTTGCTTTGCGAGGCTCGGCCACCGAGACAGCGCTGTTACATATGGCCATCCAGGCGGGTGTGAATCCCGTCTATCTTAAACAGCAATATCCTTGTCTCAAGATGACATTGCGCTCGGAGGCCTGCCCGATCATGACGACCATCCATAGACACGAAGATGGCGGAGCTCTCCTGTTCGTCAAAGGCAGTCCGGACGAGGTCCTCACGCGCTGCGCGTGGCATCTGCAGGCGGGCGACACGCATGAGTTGAGGGGTGAGGAGCGAGAGCTCATCCAAACGGAAAATGAACGTATGGCAGGTGAAGCCCTCCGCGTGCTTGGGATGGCGTATGCACGCTTGGATGGAGAGCCTTTCGCAATCGATCCTCTGCAGCAGAGGCTCATCTGGCTCGGTCTCGTCGGCATGGCCGATCCCATTCGGTCCATCATGCCGCAGGTCATCAAGAGCTTCCACGAGGCAGGCATTGAGACCGTTATGATTACCGGAGATCAGAGCGCCACGGCCTATGCGGTCGGCAAAGAACTCAACCTCAGTCGAGGTAACGGGTTGAAGATCTTGGATTCCACGCACCTGAGCGGGCTCGATCAACCAGCGCTTGATGCATTGGCCCCCAAAGTCGATGTCTTCGCCCGTGTCAATCCGTCGAACAAATTACAGATCGTGCAGGCGTTGCAGCGGACGGGGAAAGTCGTTGCGATGACGGGAGACGGAATCAACGACGGTCCGGCGCTCAAGGCCGCCGATATCGGCGTTGCCATGGGACGATCAGGCACCGAAGTCGCCCGCGAGGTGGCCGACGTCATCTTGGAAGATGACAACCTTGAAACCATGATCGTCGCTGTGCGCCAAGGTCGAACCATCTATGGGAATATCAGAAAATCAGTTCGATTCCTGCTCGCAACGAACCTGAGCGAGATCATCGTCATGACGACCGCTCTGGCGTTGGGAATGGGCCAGCCGTTGACGGCGATGCATCTGCTGTGGATCAATCTGGTCTCAGACATTGCGCCGGGACTCGCTCTCAGCCTCGAAGCTTCCGAATCAGACGTCTTGAACCGGGCGCCGCGTGATCCGGCTCAGCCGATCATGTCTGCGTCGGATCTAGGAAACATCGCCACGGAGTCCGCGGTGATCTCAGCCGGAGCGCTTGGTGCGTACGGATACGGGCTCGCCAAGTACGGGGCCGGCCCATCCGCCAGCGCTCTCTGTTTTAGTGCATTAACCGTCGGACAGTTGCTTCATGCCCTGTCCTGTCGTTCAGAGACCCATAGCCTGTTCCATCACACGTCCCTCCCGCCGAATCCCTACCTGACGTATGCGCTCGGCGGGTCGCTGGGGCTCCAGATGTTGACCCTGGTTCTCCCCGGGCTTCGCGGGTTTCTTGGCCTGCGCGCGATGACGTTACCGGATGGCCTCGTCGTCGCCTGTGGCGGACTCGGCACATTGCTGATCAACGAACTCAGAAAGCCCTCTGAGCAGAAGCACGCCACCCTTTCGCTCGGGAGGTGACCGATGCAAAGCGAGTTCATGTTCACATCAGAGTCCGTGACGGAGGGCCATCCCGACAAGCTCTGCGACCAAATCAGCGATGCCATCGTGGATCGCTTTCTGCAGCAGGATGCCTGCTCCAGTATCATCGCAGAATGCGCGGTCTCCACGGCCATCGTGTTTGTTGCCGCGCGATTTGCTTCGTTGGCCCGTGTCGATGTGCCGACGGTGGTGCGAAAGGTCATTGAGCAGATCGGGTATGATCAACCGGATTTTAACGGCAAGTCCTCGAGCGTCATCACAAGCCTCAAGGAGCTTCCCGCCGGCGATCGCCGCGTGTTCAACGAGCATCGCCTGACGAATGATGAGATCGACCGGATCGGCGTCAAGAACCAAGTCACCGTATTTGGGTTCGCCTGTAGCCAAACGGCGGCACTGATGCCGCTCCCGATTTGGCTCGCTCATAAACTGGCCCGCCGGCTCAGCTCCGTCCGCCTGCAGAAGCTGGTGTCCTACCTCGCTCCTGACGGGAAGACGCAAGTGGGGATCGAATTCAAGAATCGCCGGCCGAACCGCATTCACAGCATCACCGTTATCGCCAGCCAAACTGCTCCTGAATCAGCGGGTGGTCCCGAACTGAAGCAGCTGAGGGATGATCTGAAGGAATCGGTCATCGAGTTTGTCTTCCAAGATGAGCAGTTGAAACCGGACGCCAAAACCAGGATTTTCGTCAATCCAGACGGACCGTTCGTCACCGGCGGACCTTCCGTGCATTCCGGGCTCACGGGGAGAAAAAATGCGATCGACACCTACGGCGAGTATTCGCGCCACAGCGGAGCGGCCTTGAGCGGGAAGGATCCGCTTCGCATTGATCGTGTCGGCGCCTATGCGGCCCGATATGCCGCGAAGAACGTGGTAGCGGCGGGCCTCGCAGAGGAATGCGAAGTCCAACTCAGTTATTCAATCGGGCTACCAGGGCCGGTCAGTGTCCAGGTCGAGACGTTCGGGACGAGCACCATTCCTGAAGACCGGCTTGCGGCGTTATTGATGAGAGCGTTCGATTTTCGCTTGGCGGCGCTCGTGCAGCAGTTCCATTTGCGGACCCTTCCAACATCGGTTAAAGGCGGCTTTTTCAGAAAGCTGGCGGCCTATGGTCATGTCGGCCGGATGGACATCGGTCTTCCTTGGGAGGTGACGGATCGTGCGGCCGAACTCCGAGAGCATCTTCGGGGGCACTGACGAGTGAGCGACGCACGGCTACAACGGCTTAAGGGGAAAGGACTTGTCTCATGGGGAAGCTTAGTGATCTCTTCGAAGGTTCCAAGTCTCATCCGTTCGTGACCATTGCGGCATCCCTCCTTGCTCCGACGGTCGTGCCTCTCCTCAGATCGGCCGCCAAGCCTCTCGCCAAAGCTATCGTGAAGGCAGGGTTTCTGGCATATCGCTCTGTTGAGGAGCACGTCGCGGAGGCAACCGAGGAATTTCATGATCTTGTGGCTGAGGTGGAGGCAGAAATGGACGAGCCGACAGGCGATCCACGTACGGCAAGTCGGCCGACAGGCGATCCTTCGACCGGCTGAGTTTCTTTCTACAGCTACCAAGGATGGTGGAAGCATGGCCAACGGCTCCGAGCGAGCGAGGGCTGAACGCAGTCGTTTGTTGGAGACAGCCGCTGCTGAACTCGCGCAGTCTACGGGACAGCAACCCGATGAGATTCGTGACGATCTCGTCTCGGAAGTCCGATCCCTCGAACAGTCCGCTCATGTGAAAGACTTCATTGTCATCCTGGCCATAAAAAGCGTCAAGGAACGCCTACGCCAACGTCACGGGCTTTCAAGTCTTCACGAATTATCCTCCTCAGCCGTGCCGGCCACCAGGACGGATTCGCCTTCGGTGCGAATCCATACCTCGCCATAGGGCCTGCCGAGCAATGAGGCAGAACGGCGGCGAGGCATATCGCGATCAATTGTCGTCGATGTTCGAAGAGAGGTTCCATTGCGGATGAGAAACCTGAGAGGTTCCTTTCCATGCTCTGCCTTCATCGGCGTCTTCTGCTTCCTCATTCTTTCCGGGTGCCTTTCGCCGATCACCTTGACTCGAGCCGTCATCGCCTATGACGACGCCATTACCGAGTCGCAATCGAAGCAGCTGCTCGTAAACATCGCGAGAGCGCAACACCATCAACCGATTCACTTTACCGGCGTGTCCAATATCGCTGCGACGTTCGATTTTCGTTTCACGGCCGGCGCGACGCCGGCCCTTACCGGCGACGCCAGTCGAACGATCCTACCCGTCATCGGGGGAAGCGTAGCTGAGAACCCGACGATCAGTATCGCCCCGATCGAAGGGGAAGAATTTACGCAGCGCCTTCTCACGCCGTTTCACGAGTCGAAACTGACGCTGCTCTTACGCCAGGGAATCGATATCGAC
>JBGSIO010000131.1:0-28651 GCA_041742455.1 Nitrospira sp.
GCCTCGCCGTCGCCTGGCGAGCGCCTTCAACTCCTCGACTCTCGCGTTTCTTCTCAGCATGCATGATGGGGGGCGTCTCCTCCACCCTCTACTCTAATTGAAGAGAGGCAACGTGTCCCACTCATATTGGCACAGAGGGCACTCGTTCAGTCTGAATTAGCAGGTGGTTTCGCTGAAATCTGTTTCTGTCTGAGCAGCTTTGTCAGGTAAGTCCGTTGCAGGCCCAATTCGGCTGCCGCCTTCGTTTGGTTCCACGCATTCCGACGTAAGGCGGTCTCGATCAGCTTCTGGCTATAGGCATCCATGCTCTTATGATAGGAGAATAAGAATATGTCGGACTGGGGTTCCTGACTGGGCGGGGAAGCGGAGGTCCAAGGAGTGAGTGAGAGGTGCTCGGGTCCGATCGTGTCTCCAGGACATAAAACCAGGGCGCGGGTGAGCACGTTCTCCAACTCACGGACATTGCCCGGCCAAGTGTACGCTTGCAGCGCGTCCAGTGCAGAGTCACTGAGGACGCAGTGTTTGTTCAGTCCAAATTTACCTGGTTGAGTGAGAAAGTGCTCTGCGAGGGCAGGAAGGTCATCCAGTCGTTCGCGCAGAGGTGGCAGCTTGATGGTAATCACCGCAAGGCGGAAATACAGATCCTCTCGAAATGTGCCTTGACGAATCGCCCGTTGTAGATCCTTGTTGGTCGCTGCGATAAACCGAACATCGGCTCGGACCTCCTGCGTTCCACCGACCCGATAGAACGTCCGGTCGTTGAGCACCCGTAGGAGATGACTTTGCATGGTCAGTGGCATATCTCCGATTTCGTCGAGAAACAACGTGCCTCCCTCGGCGATCTCGATCTTGCCGGACTCCCGCTTGGTGGCTCCAGTATAGGCCCCTTTTTCGTGACCAAACAGCTCGTTCTCCAGTAAGTTCTCTGGAAAGGCCGCGCAATTGACGGCGATGAAAGGTCGAGCAGAACGAGGGCTCCATCGATGAATGGCCCGTGCGACCACTTCCTTACCGGTACCAGTTTCGCCAAGCAACAAGACGGTGACGGCTGAGGCCGCCGCCTGTTTGGCCATGGCTAGTTGTGCGCTCATCTGCTTGTTGGTCGTGATGGCAGGCTCGAAGTGATCATCGACCTCCTTACGGAGCGTGGCGACGTGGCGATGCAGGGTAACGGTGTCCAGCGCCTTCTTGATCACCACCGTCAGATGGTCCGAGGTAAACGGTTTCGGCACAAAGTCGAAGGCGCCGAGTTGCATGGCTTGCACCGCGCGTTCGATTGTCCCATAGGCAGTGAGCATCACAATGAGGGGGGTTGTATAGGTTGCAGAACTCTGGGCTGCGTCTTGGTCCAGTGAGTCTGGGCGAGCGGATCTCTCGCCCACCTGCTTTAATACGTCAAGTCCTGAGAGCATGGGAAGTTCCAAGTCCAATAGAACAAGATCGGGCTCTTCTTCCTGAATCAAGCGGAGGGCATCCTTCCCATTCGTGGCAGTCAGCGGTTCATGCCCCATCCACGTGACGCGATTCTCCAAGCTGAGGAGGATATCGCGATCGTCGTCGACAATTAGGATTTTTGCACGCATGGGAGGTCACTCCTTTCTAGAAAATGCCCACTCTTGTCATATCGTGAAGCCATGGTCTCCCCCTGGTGTCTTGTTCGGCACTTCCTGTGATTCAAGAACTGGTAGAGTGAAGTAAAAGCGAGATCCTGCATTAAGCTGACTTTCTACCCAGATCTGGCCATGATGCATAGTCACGTACGCCTTGGTGATGGAGAGGCCAAGTTGGGCGCCTTGCGACACAGGTATCGGTGACGGCACTTTGGAAAACTCCTCGAAAATGTTCGGGAGGTGAGCCGCATCGATCCCACAACCAGTATCAGCCACACAGGTCTGCACGAAGCCTGATTTCGAGAGAGAAGATTCAACGGTTACCTGTCCACCGGGCGGCGTGAACTTGATCGCATTGCCGATCAGATTCACGAAAATTTGTTCTAGTTTGTCGCGATCGCCCTGAACGGGTGGAAGTGATTCAATTGGTGCCACGAGCAGGGATACATTCTTCTCGGACGCAACCATCTGTAGGCCGTCGGCAGCAATTGTGGCAATTTGATGGACACAAACTTTCTCTAAACGCAGCTCGATCCGTTTAGTGTCCAGCCGCGACCATTCAAGCAATTGAGCGATAATTCTGCTCAATCGTGCGACGTTATGCTGAACACGTGTGAGGTAGGTTCGTTGCAGTTCGGTCAACGGACCGGTAACACCGTCAAGCATGTTTTCGGCGAAGCTTCGAATGGCCGTCATCGGGGTTCGCAATTCGTGTGAGACGACGGAGAGAAACGTCGATCGACGCCGGTCATGCTCTTGGAGTTGAGCATTGGCACAGGACAACTCTTCGGTTCGTTGCTCGATGCGTTCTTCTAAATGCTGAGTGAGTTCGGCAAGCTCAGAGTAGGCCTTGGCATTGTCGATAGCAGCCGCAACGTGACCGGCAATTGTTAAGAGGATATCAAGGTCCTCCTCACTGCATTGATGTGAGTCTCGACCACCTGCCAGAAAACCAAGGATCTTGGCTTGGTTTAGGAGTGGTGCAACAACGATCGAGCGCGTTCCTGAACGTCGTAACAATTCAAGGATAGGTGGGTAGAAGCGATGAGCAACTGCTTCGATGTCATCAATCAGAAATGGCTTACGATGAAAGAGGAGATCGGCGGTGATGCTGCCATCCTGTACCGGGATTTCAAGTAGACGCGTGGCCTCTACAACTTCTGGAGATGCTCCCAGAACTTGAGCAATGGAGCAGTATTTCTTTTCAGGGTGGTAGAGGAGGACCGCCATTTTTGAAAACCCAAGATTTTCCGCCAACAACGGGAGCACTGCCTTAAGGAGATGGTCCAGATTAAGCATGCTGGCACTCGCGATCGCAGTGCTGACTTTGTGTGCGGTCGCCAGCTGCCTGACCTGCCTTCTGATCGTTTCGAGGTTCAAGGTGATCGCCTGATTCCGCTCATGCAGAGATTGCGTCATCACATTGAAAGCTTGGGTGAGCTGGCCTACTTCATCACTCGTGGGGGCAGCAAGCGGAACCGGTGTCTCATGTCCATCTGCGAGTTGCCGAGCTGCACCGGCCAGACTCCGCAGCGGTGTCGTAATGCGAGAGGTGAGCAGGTGCGCACTGAGAATGCCTGCGGCGATGATGAGCAACGTCAAAAGCGCGACATTGCGGATAATAATCAGCAAGGCCCCTTTAGCCTGTGCATCGGTTAGACCGATGCGGACCACACCAACTACTGACGAGTTGGTGGTTGGGGATGAGGGACCTCTCTTTTCTTCGAGCTCGTCCGATAGTTGGGACGGGTGAGCCCTCTCTCTGATGACCGGCATCGCAAAGTCGAACAGGGTTTCTTTCCGAACCAAAAAAGGAAGGAGCCAGTCTGACGATTCATCTTGCGGGATCAATTCCCGTTTAGACGAGAGTACGAATCTGGTGATGACCGGAGCAGTCAAAGGAGCCTGGAGTAACGACTCGGAAACGCTATCGTCTGGGTAGATCGGTTGCTGCGTGGTTTTTGGTGATCCACCGGGCATTCTCCTCGTGCGCTTGCTCTGTTGATCCAGGATGCGCCCGTCAGAAGCCGTGATCACCAGATAGACGACACGGTCGATCGCCATGAGGCTGTGCATGAACTGGCCAAGCGTTTCCCGATCTTCCAAGACAATCCCACCGATTCGAAAATGGTCGTTCTGTACTGTATTGGTGAGGAGGATCGTGCCTAGTTCTTGGAGATTCTCTGCCATAGCCCTGCGTCTCGTTTCGACGAAATACCAGCTTAATGACGAACACGTCACGATAAGAATGACGCTGAACAACAAGACAAACTTCAACCGAAGCCCAAAGAACCTTGTGATGGAGTGTGAGTGAAGGTCTCGGTTCATGCGTTCAGTGTCCATCGATTGATCTGCTCAATATGTATCATCGATCAGGCTATCCAGTTCCTTGGGAATCGCGATCTCCAAATAGCGCACCGTCTTCTGATTCACCGAAATACTGACTCGTTGAACGCTAATCGGCTTCGACGGGAATGATTTCTCACCATCCAAAATGCGTTTCGCAAGGAGACCAGTTTCCCGGCCGATTTCGCTGTGGCGAATAGACAAACTGGCCAGTGCACCCAGGCGCGTAAACTCTGAGGAAAAGCCGATGACAGGGATCTGTTTGGCCAGTGCGGATTCGATGAGAAAGCGAACCGACTCGTCTGTCAGCACCGTCGAGTCTGGGATCAGCCACAAGGCCTCCGACGAGGCAAGAAGCGATCGTAGTTGTTGGGAAAATTCTTTTTCGTTCTCAACAGGGAAGCCTTGCAGCTGAAAATCGTAGCCTGCAGCGTGTGTTGCCGCCTCCTTGAGCTTGGCGGCCGTCTTGGCCGGGTCGTAGAGAACGCCGATCCGCCGTATCGTCGGCAAGAGTGCGCGGACGATCTTGAACTGTCGTTCGGCCGGAATGGCCGGGAGGATACCTGTCATGTTGGCTGCGGTCAGTCCGTGTTTCAAGGGATCGAGGATCATCATGTAGAGAACGGGAATATCAGAAATTTCCAGCTTAGCCGCCAGCGCCGCCTTGAGCCCGACGGCGACGACGAGAGAAGATTCTGAACCGCGGATTTTCCTGGCCAGCTGTTTGCCTTGCTCCAGGTCACCGCGCAAATCATATTCTGCATAGATGGCTGCCCCTGGCGCAGTTGCTTTGAAACCTTGAATGGCCTCATTGTAGGCCTTAAGGTCTGATGACTTGAGGATGGCGATCTCGATGTCGGCCGCTTCACTAGGAAGAGGGAAAACGTACCAAAGCGTGATGATGACGATAAACGCTTCCAGCCATAGACAGGACGAGGGTAGCATTCTCGATATCCGGTCTGTACCAATCAGGAGGATCATGATTGTGCTGTTCGAGCAGAACCCATCGATTTGTCGAGTAAAGAATTACGATGGCTCAACGAACAGTGCCTTCTCTTCCTCAAAGGGAATGGTCTGTTTCCGAGTTGCCGTGGGTCCATTGAGAAGGAAGAATTGTGAAGGAGAACTTCCACGAGCGGCATGAGGGTGTCACGTTGGCCGCTGGTGGACTGTTTCATGACATGGTTCTTCTGGTTCTGCCTCAATCGTCCACTGCTGTGGACGACGTGCAGGTTGCCATGCGGCTTCTACATCGAACGGCTGTACTCCTGTGATACAGCAAGCCCTGTGCCTATTCTATCGTGAGATGCAGGAAGTCCATCTCTGCCGATTAGAAAGCCAGAATTCAGTAGTTACCGATATGGAGGTTGTCACGCCTGCTGAATCAAAATGTAGTCACACTGAATCAAAATAGATTCATCCGACCGGGTTCAACTCCAATGCCATAGAATGCTATCGGGACTTATCGGGCTGGCTCTCCAGGGACTTCAAATCCCAGTCCGCGACACCGTTAAGTCCGACTTGTCGCAGGAGCGCTGCTCGTAGCCTTCGAAGCGACGGATCAGTCGGTTCTTTCTCGATCAGCGAACAGACACACCCCATCGCATCGTACCAGAATCCAATGAGGGCATTCGTGCGGACGCTTTCCCGATCACACGTCAAGTTCACGGACGTCACCGTGAGGCACTCGTTGAATTCGCATCGTTCGATCATTCCACCCGCGACGATATCCCTGGATGGAGATTCGGAATTGGGACTGGCTGACACAAACCAGCGGTATTGAACGTTGGGCTCGAGCATCACTCCTAACGCTTTGAGGTCAATCGACTGGACTCCGGCCTTCGTTGGAACGGGGAGGGCTCCTTCATACAGCGGAGCAATCTTCTGGGTGTCATTCAGGGTAAACCGCAGCGGATAGGTTGTCGGTTTTGAGAGATACCAATTCAACGTCGGTGTCTGCTTTACGGTCAGGCCGACATGGTCCGGAACCAAGGCGACGAGTTCTGGCTCAAGACTCTCTGACCCTCGCAAGGTGCCGCCCACTCGCGCGCGAGGCGTCAGCTTCTTCGGTGGCGTGTAGACAGGAAGCTGAAGGTCATCCTGTTGAATCATTTGTGTTTGTGTCGGCTGTTCCGCCGGGGCGGGGGTGTGCATTCCCGCGACGGTCATCACGATGCTGATCCCTATGACAACAAGAGAGTTCACGATGCTCTCCTTTCACAGCCAGTTGTTCAACAGCAGAAATGGTGACCAGTAGGCCGGATGCTCATAAATCCGGTCGTCCAAGAGTTTCATCTGAGCACGCTGGAGCGCGACGGCTTTAGAGAGGGAGGGATTCCGTAGCTGTCGATAAAATTCGGAGATCAGCGAGGCCGAGGCCTCGTCGTTGATGAACCAGAGCGTGGCCAACGCGCTTCGGGCTCCGGCTTTGAGCGCCACACCGGCGAGACCGAGTGCCGCGCGATCATCGCCGATCCCGGTTTGACACGCGCTCAAGGTCAACAATTCAAGTGGCTCCTCCCGAAACCGAAAGAGGCCGACCAAGTGATCGAGTTGTTGCATCGTCACTTTCCCATCGAACGTGAGGAGGAACGAGTCATTGACCTCGGTCGAAAACTTACCATGCGTCCCGATGTGCAACACACTATATCCTCCATCACGCAATTCTTGTTCCAGCTTCGCCGTCCGGAAGGCGTCGTTGAGCAGTTGGTCACCTTTGTAGAGCTGCTCGATAGATGCCACCTCTTCGGCGACGTAGGGAAGGGGAGGGAACCCTTGCACGGACTTGGTGAGGCCGGCCGTCAGAAACCGTAATGTAGAGCGGTTGAGTGGTCGAGGATCGGTTAAGGTGATGCCGGGTGTCATGGCGAGGGCAAATTTCTTGATCAAGAACGAGGACCCATCGTGGAGTGCCGCCAAGGGAATTGTCCGCAAGGCACTGTCCGGCACCAACACCAACGTGGTGATCTGTTGCCGGGACAGTTCCGCTTCCAACGGACGAATCAGCCAGTCGTAGAGCTGTTGCGCATGGGGGAGGTACTCGCGGGTCGTTCGTTTCTCCACGAGGCGGCGGAACGCCCGCACCTCCTGTGTCAACCGATCCGCGGATATGTCGACCGGAATGCGTTGTAACCCGGACGGAAGGCTGACGAGCAACTCCAGCCTCGACGCAAACATGATGGGATAGATGACGGCCGTCTCCGGCGAGAGTCGGTCGAACGTCGTCAGCTTCGCGCGGGCCGCGTCGACACAGTCGTCTTTGAAATAGTCTCGAAGCTCGGCGGTTTTATAGGCTTCGATCGCGTCGCGCGCCGCGACTAAATAGTCTTGGGCTGCCTTCTCGCTATCAGTGAGGGAAGCCCGTTGAAGTAGGAGGTCGGCGAGCTCAAAGAATAGTGGCTTCATGCTGTCCTGACCGGCTACAGGACCTTCTGAAGAAGCCTGTGCGATCTCAACCCGAATCGGTTGGAGCGTGGAGGCCGCTTGCCGGTAGGACGCAATGGCATTGTCCAATTGGCCGGTCGAAGCCAAAAGGCGGCCCGATTGCCATTGCCAACGATAGAGCGATTCCGGCGCATCCACGGCTTGCGCGGCGAAGAGCGCTCGCCTGGTGAGCTGCAAGGCCTCATCCATACGGAATTCTGTTTCGTAGAGATGGCCGAGATACCCCAGGGCATAGGACAGCGTCCTCTTGTCGCCCCGTTGTTCGGCGATGGTAGCCGCTTCTTGGAGTACTCCCGCGGTTCTCAGGACAAGGGGGTCATGCTCCTGGGGGAGTTGAGGAAGCAGTCGCTGATAGCCTAGGGCGATTCCGATCAAAGCGAGTGATTTGTCGCGAGACGGCGGCAGGTCTTTTAAGTGGTCGAGCCCCGAGTCGAGAACGGTGCGGCTGTTCAGGGGTTGACCGAGTCGCGCAAGAGCTCGGGCGGCATTGGTGTGGGCCGTCACCTTGAGCAACGGTAACTTGGCGTCTTGCGAATGGGTAATGCTTTCCCGGAAGGCAGCTAGCGCCTCCTTGTCTTGTTGCTGTATAGCGAACAGCACTCCGAGATCGTTCTGCGTGGTTGCCATGAGTTGCGAGGTATTCTGTTGTTTTGCCAAGGCCGACGCTTGATGGAGGTATTCTGAGGCTTCGGTCACTTGCCCGAGCGTCAAGTAGGTGCGTCCTAAATGGCCGAGGGCGGTGGCTTCAGGGATGGGATCATCGCTCTTGTGCGCAATGGCCAGCGCAAGTTCCAGCGATTGCAGTGCCTGCTTGGATTGTCCCAAGCCCATTGCCGCCTGGGACGAGAGGACGAGCGCTTCGACTTGTGCGGGCGTGTTTCCGGAACCTTTGTAGAGTTCTATGGCCTGCTTCCAATGGGACAGGGCCTCGCCGAAGGCGCCACGTTGAAAGGCGAGTCCTCCCTCTTTCATCGCTGAGCCGGCAGGGGTCGAGGTGTCGTGAGATTCTGAGGGTGTGACGAGGAAGAGCATCACCACCACCAATAGGAGGACGCGGACTCCGCGCTGGATCAGCGGATTCAATGAGCGAGTGTATGCCACGGTGGAGCCTCTCGTCGTTAGAAGGCTTGGACGACTGCCTGGAGATGAATGCCATAGTCCTGCAAATTGCCTGACGGATGGTCTACGTGATTGAGTGGGACTCCCCAATAAAGCTCAAACCTTGCCCGATCTCTCGGCAACACAGCCCAACGGAGCCCCAATCCGACACTCGCCAATGTCTGAGGATCGGGAGTGTCGCCCTTGGCTTGCCAGGCCCGACCGACGTCCACGAACTGAGCAAACTGCAAGAGTGGTTCGCCGCTGGCATAGCGGAGCAATGGGAAACGTGATTCGACGGAGAAGATAAAGCCGTTGTCGCGGATCAATGTGTTCTCACGATATCCGCGGACACTAAACCGTCCTCCGAGGGGGATCTGCTCGAGCGGAAAGAGACGATCGTTGGCAATCTGGAGGTTCATCTGTCCCAGTAGCTGCATGCCCCACCAATCGTCAAAACGGCGAACGCCCTGGAGTTGTCCCAACCAGGAAAAAAATCGTCCATCGGGCAAGGGGCCGGCATTGGAGGTAGCGTTCAGGACGTCCAGTCCCACCGAAAATCGTGAGCGTGCGGCAATGACTGAGGTTGGTGTCCGATGGACATATTCTTGAATAAAGCGCAAGGCGCTCACGGAGCTCACGCCGGTATCCGACGAACCAGGAATGAGGAGTGTAGTCCCACCGACGCTGTCGAGCACCGAGGTAATTTTATTGTAAAGCCGTTCGCCGGTGATCGCGATGGCGACTTCGTCTGACAAGGTTCGATAGAGCGGATGCCGAAGCGTGAAGCCGATGATTTCTGACTCGGAATTCAAGTCCAAGAAACTAAACTGATCGCTGACGACCACAAAATCATTTCGGCGATAGGAGGCCGTGAATGTCGTGTCGTAGCGGTTGAGCGGGAGGGTATACGCCACATCAATGACCGGATGGACTCCACGCGAGCCACCATAGGTGACGCTGAGGGGATCTCCATGGCCGGTCACATTCTGATGGGCGACTGTCATCAACCCTCGCTCAGCTCCGACAACCGGCGTCTGATAGTTGCTGAACTCCAGCCACATCTTCCAGGGACTGTGTTCTTTGACTTTGACGTTCAAGAGGCTTTCACCACGCTGCTCTCCGGGGCGCAATTCGGCGTTAATCTGCTCAATCCGAGAATCTTGTTGGAGGAATTGCAACCGCGTTTGGAGTGGTTCTATCCTCAGCGGAGGGCCGGCCCCCCGCGCAATGCGGTCACTAATATACCCGGGCCGAAACCAGTTGGTCCCTTCGACATTAATGCCTGAGAGCGCCCCTTCGACAATCTGGAACTGAATCACCCCATCTTTCACGTCCTGATCGGGAATCACGGCGCCGGAGGTGATATAGCCGTTGTTCACGTACAAGAGAGTGAGTGCGAGCCGCAGCCGTTCCAAATCTTCGGTGCTCAGGGTGCGGTTCTCATAGGTTGCGGTGACGGCCGCGATTTCCTCATTGGAGAACACGGTATTCCCCGTCACCACGATGGACTTTACGAAGACTTGTATCTGGCCGAGCTGTTGCTGCGCACCGTCCTCCGGTGATGTCGCTGGCACCGATGGCAGCACGGGGCTCGGTGGAGGCATGGAGGGAGGCCTGAATTCCTTCTTCAGCGGGGAAGGGGGTTCGCCAGATCGCAGCGTCGGGTCGAAGATGGGAGGAGTGGCTATTTGAGCAAACAGCGGTCCAGGGGTCATGGTGGCAATCATCTCCAGGCCGGAGAGAAAGAATACGATCACAAAGCGGCGGTTCCAAGGCACCAGACGATGAGCACCTCCTGTCATGAACTGCAGCCTGTTGCTGCACTGCCGGCAAACGACCGAACTAAAAAACCAGGTGGCGTCAGTCGTCGAAGAGAGAGCACAGTCGTCTCATCCTTTGACATGACCAGTGCTGGCTCTGTATTCCATCCGCGGCTCCGTACCATCAAGCGAGGCACGTGCTCCTCTGGCACCTCTCCCGTCCAATGTTCCATCGCAACCGGGCTGCTGAGCCATCCGCCCGGCTCGGAGGGGAGTGTATCGCGTCCGGCAAGAATGAACGTGCTCTGTTCGCCGCCGGCTAGGGCGATACAACGGTTTTGCAAGAGCACCTGCAGTGGGTTCGTCTTTGACGCGAGTTGTCCGACCGTGCCGCTGAGGTTCGACGTCGGCGATTGAATGGTCACCGACCCGTTCAATCCAAACTGCGATGACGCATCGACGATGCTTCGTGGGTCGGCCAAGAACAGCGGCGTCGTAATTGTGATATTGCCGCCATGTCCCTGGACCGCCCGTGCAAGGATCTGGCTGTTTTTCAGAACGACGATGTTCGGATCGATTGTGATATTGCCGCCGTTGCCTTTGTCAGCACCGACGGAGGCACTGATTTGACTGTTCACAAACCGGACACGGTCGATGGCACGAATATCGATATTGCCGCCGCTGGCTTTCTCTGCCTTGGTAGTGATGAAGCTATCTTGCACATCCAACTGCTGACCGGCATTGATCGAGATACTACCGGCATCCGCTTTGCCGCCCGCATTGGGATTATCGGGATTGGCGCTGCTGGCCGTAATCGAGGCGCCGTTGATCATTGTGACATGGTCCATTGCATTAATGGCGATCGATCCGCCGGTGGCACTTGGGGCAAACCCTTTAGTCGAAGCTGAAATGGTTCCGCCGTTCTGAAGCGTGATGGTCCGCGCGTGGAGACCTATTGTCCCCCCTACGCCCATTCCCCCTGTGTCGCTGAAGATACCGCTTTGTGGTCCGTCGATCAGCACGGCCCCAGTTGGACCTAAAGTGTGAATCGTAATGTCTCCTCCAGCGCCGGTGGGGGTGATTCCCCGGGGAAGGTCTCCCACAGGCGGAGCAATGGTACTACCGCTTTTGATTTGGCTTCCGTCCTTTAGTTGAAGTGTGTCAGCGAAGATTTTGAGCTGCCCACCGGCGCCAGCCGCGAAGGTTTCGCTGGTGACGAGGCTCCCGTCAGTTGCAACAATGTCTTTGGCTGTGAGCGTGATGTCCCCGGCCGGAGCTTTGGTAGTAGGATTGAACGCGCTGGTGGCAATGAGTGAGTTGGTAAAAAAGAAGTCGGGAACATCGAGAGAGGGATCTGCTGTCATCGTCAACTTACCGGAAAGCGTCACCGTAATACCGCCTGGCTTGTGCGTGCTAGCAAAATTCTCATTAGAGAGTAGGCCGGCATGCATCGAGAAGTTCTTTGCAGTGATCTCAACGCTTCCTGCTCTGCCGGACCCGTGAGATTGGGTGTAAAGATTACCTCCATCAAGAACGATATCCCCCTCCGGCGCTGATGCTGTAACGTTGCCTGTGTTTCCACTACTGGCCGTTAGAGAGAACACTTGGGCTTCCACAGCGCCTTCCGTCATCAGGATGTTCCCTTTGGTGCTTATTAGTTTGATATCGCCAGACATTCCGGTCGACTGAGGCATGGCAATGGACCGTAGATTGACGACTTGAGTAATTACTAGGTCCTCTGTAGCCCGTAGAGTGATATCGCCGGCGCTACCGGCTCCATTCGTACTACTTTCCACACCGGTAAACGGTTTTTCAAAAATATTCTCCTTGGAGCCAGGGATGCCGACGATGGTTATCCGGTCAGCGCTGATGCTGATGTCAGGGGATGGGTCTAGCGAGGACGTGTGGCTAATTATCGAACTTTTTGGAGCGAGGACAATGGTATCTTGGTTGGATGCAACAGCGGGAGGAGACGAGCTGACTGCAGTATCAAGGACCGTGTTTTGAATTTCTAACGCGAATTGACCACCTCGGATTGATACTTTGCCGGTGCCGGTGTGACTGACATCCACTGTTGAGCCAGGCTCTAGGTGGACTGATGCGAACGATGTGAAAGACGCGCCGTTGATGTTGGGGGCAACCGTGAGATCCTGTAGAAATGCGCCGGGTGATCTTGCGGTGGCCAGGTTGATCTGCCCGTTTGGCGCAAAAAGATGAGCAGCCTGTGTCGGTCCATTCTCTGGAGCCCAGTCTTGAATCGTGACATTACCGCCGATCAGCGAAATCCCGTGCCCTTCCGGTACCGTAAGCTGGCTGCCCCGGACAGTGATAGCGGCCGTATTCGCCCCGAGGAACCCGAAGGCGTCTACGGGCGCGCTCGTCAATAGACTTACCTGTGTTGGATCTGCATGGAAAATTCCAGGGTTGGAATTGCCAACTTTTTCCAGTTGCAGATAGTCGGCCGTCGTGAAGGTCACCGATCCTCCGACATTTAATGATGCAGTGGGACCAAAGATAACGCCCGACGGGTTCATCAGAAACAGATTGGCGTTTCCAAATCCGCTGGTTTGGACTGTCCCGAAGATGATTGAAGGATTTCCTCCGTTTACTCGGCCCAGAATGTTGGAGGTGGCAAGACCGGAGTCATTAAGGAAGTTGACAATATTGTTTGTCGGCACGCCGAATTGACTGAAACTATGAAACAAATTGGCTCCTGCTCTAGTTCCACCTGTGATGTCGTACTGCACTTCCCCAGCAGGCGGAGCGGAAGAGAGGTTGACTTGTGTATTAAGCCCCGAGGGTGTAATGGGATCTGCAATTTGGGCCGATCCAGCAGAAAGGCGAAACAGAGTCGCCCCAAAAACCGCACAAATGATCCACGTCGTTCTCAACGGTCTACGCACATGGAACCTTCCTGCTATTCCGAGCAGTAAGTAAATTTCCCCGCCATGTTAAGGCGGGGAAATTTCAGAATTCAAGTTATACCTGTTACGGCCTCCGTGCTTGCCGGACCTGCTGGAAACCGCAGGACACGTGCTCACATCCCAGCCTCTATCGGGCGGTAGATGGTGTTTCTTTGCGAACCAATTCCTCGAACACCTCATTGTATTTTGATAGGTTGTATCGTGTAGATGTTGGCCCAGGAGTCGCCTTCTCAGGGTCTCGATGAAATGAGATGAAGTCGAGGACTTCCGACTTCGACAACTCCTTCTCCTTTCCGGGCCGCACAATAATCAATCCATAGTGCTGAGCCTTACCCCCGGGCTGGCCCTCAGCTTCCTTATCCAGAATCTTCTTCACTTTAGGGTTGATGTCACAATCCAAATGCTCTCTGTCCGTGGCTATCTTTGCTCGGCCGGATTTCGGAATAACTTCGATAGAGCCTGTAATGGCAGAATTAATTGCGTAGTTTTTCTCCGGATTGTCAGGATCGCTAGGATCCATGTACCATCTCCATATTGGACAATACGCCATCACAACACCTCCTTGTTAAAGTTTAAATTTGTGGGATCGTATGTATCTTTGCTTCTCGAATGTTCACAGCCCGTTCTGCACCAAGAAAAATCAGCTGTTAGTCCCATTGGTTCCCGTGCTTGTAAAGGCATTTACCGCGTCTAAGTATTCCTGTTGCGTATTTTCCACAATAACCCTTTCGTAGGGAATTTATTCTTTTACTGCCTTTCGAAGGATTTCTACGCAGGGTTGCGTTAGCAAAGTGCGCGCCAGTGATGCAACACTAAGCGAACATCTAATAAAAATTCGCGCAATAGTACCGGTGTCGCGCCGATGCGCATTAAGTCTCTTAGTCAGATTTCTATTCGGATTTTAAAAAAGGAGATTGTAGTGAACCGAAATAGATTCAGTCTGAATCTATTTGGATTCACCATTCTACTGGAAGCCACGTCTGCTATCTCTCCGCAGTAGGTCTGCTGCGGTGGGATCAGCTGTAGGGCTCCATTCGAAGCGCAGTCCCGGCGCGTCCAGGAGCAGAGTCACATTGTGCCGCCAGTTCATTGATCACGATATTACTTCGCCCCAGCTTCATCGCTGCAACGCAAAACGATCCCGACGTACTGGTGGGTTTTCGCCTACCACGTCTGGATTTTGTCGGCCTTTGGTCGCGTGCCGCATGATGAGCGGGATTTGCTTGCATAAGCGGCTTGCTTGAGTCAGGTTCACCTGGGTCCCGAACTGGTGGGGTCGATGGCCAGATCTGCTACGTAGTGACGATTGAACGGGCCCTTCACTTATGGTTTCGAAGGAGGGTCACAACTGTCCATCGTTTCCTTCACAGACTCAGGCAGTTTTCGGTGAATCCGATCAGATTCTCTGAATCGAAAAGGATGCAGGTAATGATCTACTTCTGCAATGCGAAGGCTGCAACACCTCTGAATATGGGCAATTCATGAAGATTCATCATGGCCCATTCTTTGCCTAGTCGGGTTCATCGAAGTGACGTTCCCTTATGAAAGCCAATGAAAAGACCTAACGGACCTATATAGCCGGCTTGATGGAGGCCCTCCGATGGCTGCTGATCCACAAACTACAGATTTCACTCGCGATACTCTTGGGCGGTTCGTCTGCAATGATGTGAATGAAGCAATTGCCAGCACTCTCGGCGGTGTCAGTCCTTTTCACTACATCATCATCGGCGGCGGCTTGTTCGGCGGCAGCCTGGCTTCATTCCTGTTTGGACTTGACCGATCATCCGAGGCGGACAACGACCCCTTCCCTCGATATCATAGCCGCATTCTGGTCCTCGAGGCGGGGCCGTTTGTATTCTCGGAGCATTCCCAGAACCTCGCGATTGGCTTATTCCCCCCGGACCCAAGTTCGATCGCAGAGCTACGTAAGGGGCTCCCTCCCGGCCAGCAGCCGCGTGCGCAGAAGGAGGTGTGGGGAATCCCTTGGCACTCCGATCAAAAGTTTGTGGGACAGGCTTACAATGTGGGTGGCAAAGGGTTGTTCTGGGGAGGCTGGGCTCCTCGCTTTCTGGTGTCCGAGATGCCGATGGGCTCCGGACTCTGGCCCAAGCGGGTCGTCGACGAATTGAAGGCGCCCGACAAGGACACGGGGTTCAACGCTTGGCAGGACGCAGCGCATCAACTTGGCGTGGACGATCCGAATGACTTTGTGAAGGGTGAGCTCCACGAAGTCCTGCGTGAGCTTTATTTCAACGCTATTACATCCAAGAAAATTAGCAATATGGTTCCGTTAGCTGATTTGCCAGAGTATATGCAGATTGAGAAGATCCCCGGCCCAGCTACCACCGCTGAGATGAAAGAGAAGATGAAGCTGGATGCGCCCTATGCCGTGCAATCAAGCACGCGATCCGGTTTCTTTCCGTTTAACAAATTTAGCAGCGTTCCACTCATGATCGCGGCCTCGCGCCAAGCCTCAGGCGCGAGTCAGAAATCCGACAGCACAGTCCTGAACGACTCTCGGAAGCAGATTATGATCGTTCCTCAGTGCCGTATGATCCGACTGCAGACTTTGCCGGTCAGCGACGGCGGCGTGCTCCTGCGCGTGGTTAGGATTGAGACCAACAAGGGAGTCATTGATGTAGCCCATAATGCGGCCGTCTTCTTTGCGGTGGATGCTATTGAAGGCGCTCGGCTTGCGCTGGACAGCCTGCCAGGGATCCCGGGCGGTCAGCATGTGGGCAAGAATCTGATGGCCCATGTGCGGACGAATGCCCGCTTTGTAGTGTCCCGCGAGCACAAAGTCAACGGCGTGGCCTTATTCGACAAACTTAAGATCCAGCAGATCGAAATGTCGGGGGTCCAACTCCGCGGTCGAATCAAGCACCCGGACAACACCCAGGGTCACTTCCATCTTCAGGTCGTGGCCAGCGGCCGTCCAAGCGACGACGATTCCGATGCCGAGATCTTCCGCAAGGTTCCGGACATCGACCAGTTTCAATGGTTCCGGGAAGCGACCAAAGACAACCAGATCGGCATTGCCATCCGTGGAATCGGCGAGATGGTGTCCGGAAATTCCGCTAGCCAAGTCACGCTCGATCCCGAGCCTGACGAGTTCGGAATCCGTCGCGCCTTTGTGCATATTGACGACAGCTTCACTCAGCAGAATCCTCAAAATTCTCAGGCTCAGAAGGATAGGGCAATTCTGAATGCAATGAGACAAGCGACATCGGAAGTCTTCGATGTGTTTGCAGTTACGAACAAGAGCTTTAATGTGGACGCCATTGGTACTACATACCATGAGTCCGGAACCCTTCGCATGGGGGAGGATGCTTCCAATTCGGTGGTCGACCCCGATCTTCTTTTCCACGGTGTAACCAACACCTACGTAGCCGACACCTCTGTGCTGCCGACCTGCGGTTCGGCAAACCCGGTACAGCCTGGCATCGCATTAATCCGTCGGTTGGCGCGCCACTTGGCTAAGCCGTCAGTCGACGTGATTTCCGCTGCCGGCATGTTTCTATTCAAAGACACTCCGACCCCTTTTTGGCGCATGGTCGGTGCGCCGAATGACAAAGCGCAGTTTGGAGTGGGCGCCATCGAGATGAGGTCAGCCTGTGGCCCGTTCGGGGTGCTGTGGTGCATGATCCCGACGCCACCCAATTTCGAGCTTTCCCTCGACTGGCTTAGCACCGATCCGACGGATAACTCCGGGGTGTTCGTGCGCTTCCCCGATCCTGACCGTCCGCCTCCCGGGAAACACAAAGTATTCACGGAACCCGGCGCAATCGCATCCGAGTATGGCTTTGAAATCCAAATCGACGCTCAGCGGCGCGGTGACAATCCGCTCAAAGCTGGCGGCGGTGTGGCGGAGATAGTCGATCCGAAATTCCGTGGCACCGGCGCTATGTATAATGAGCCGAGCCAGAAGTTGAATGAAAGACTAAATTTTCCCGTCTTTCAGTGGCACACGTTTATCATTCGCGCTCAAGGAAGCAAGATCACAGTCACAGCGCGTGTTAACGGAGGGACGGTCCAGCCAATGACCGAGTTCACCTTCAACCCGAACGTGTACGCCCCCGGCGATCTGCGTGGTTCCCCGGATCGCGGCAAGCCCGGCAAAGATACCGAGGAAGTGGGAGCCAAACGATATATCGGGCTTCAGTCTCATTTTCAGACCAATCTGGTGCTCTACCGCAACATATTTATTAAGCCAATCTGAGGGTTCACGACGTGACGTTAAGAAACTGTGAGGGTGGCATCGTTTTACAGATTTAGAAAGGAGGGAGCCTGATGGAGTCATAGGATTTCATGGCCACGAAGCTTTGATGCGCTAACGCATAAACCTTATAGAAGAGTTGGTTCGGCTGATCCGGGACTTTAGGGGGCTCTGTTTGGGAAAAATGGATAATTGGATGGGGGCGGGGTCTGGCACGAGGATTTTTAGTCTCGACAGCGGTCAACGAGACCACGATTCGCCAGTATGTGCAGCACCAAGGCGAGCAGGAAATGGGTCAAGCGCAGCTTGAATTGTAAGGAGACACCGCATGTAATAGCTGGGTTCTTCATTACCGGAGTACACTAAGGGCGTCAAAGAGACGCGCACGGCTTATCGCGACGCTACCACACAATGCTAACTTAGGAGTATTACCATGAAAAGACATATGCGGGACGACTACTACGTTGTAGGCGAAGGACTATTGTATGGCGACAAGGAGGGAAAGCCAGCCTGTAATCCTCGGCCTGGCGATGTCGCGGAAGTTAGAAAATTTCGCTTTTCACGCCTCGGTGACAAGGGTCCGGCACTCGACCGCGATACGCTGCTATCTCTTGCAGAAGCAATGACAGCGGCCGGCGGACCGGATGCGGCAAATCCGACAATTCCCGCAGGCTTTACGTACCTTGGTCAATTTGTTGACCATGACTTGACGTTGGATAACACCGCTAAGGCGTTTGGATCTTCAGTAACGATTGACGAATTGCTACAAGGACGGTCTCCAGCTCTTGATCTGGACTCGGTGTATGGCCGTGGCCCTGATGATTCGGACGATCAGATTTTCTACACTGACGGCATCCGCCTCAAAATGGGAACCACGGCACCAACTCCTTTTCCGGATGCAGGTACGAATACTGCCTTTGACAGGTTTGATCTACCCCGTGTTGGGCTCGGATCAAGTAAGAAAGACCGGAGATTGGCCCAGATTCCAGACAAGCGGAATGATGAGAATCTGGCGGTTGCACAAACACATCTCGCTTTCATACGGTTTCACAATCGCGTTGCTGACCACTTGGCGGAAAAAGGCGTACCGAGCACCGTGCTGTTTAGCAAAGCCCAGGAAATGGTGGTTAAGCACTATCAGTGGATGCTGAAGACGGATTTCCTCCCGCGAATTGTTGATCCCGCAATTGTCAATGATGTGTTTACGAATGGCCGAAAGGTTTTTGAGAAGACCGCAATCGCTGAGCATCTGCCGACCATGCCCATTGAGTTTTCTGTGGCTGCGTACCGCCTGGGACACAGCATGGTCCGAGGAGCCTATGAATGGAATCGTGTCTTCAAAAATGGTGGCCCAGGTCCTAGTGCGTCACTGTTATTACTGTTCACGTTCTCAGCTACCAGCGGAATTCTTTCCCCGGATGGTGACATTCAGGACCCTGAATCAGGAAGCTTTGAACGGCTTCCTTCGAATTGGATTGCGGACTTCCGACGTTTATACGATTTCACGGCGATCGGTAAGAATGACTTGAAGGCACCAGAAGGTGTTCCTAATGTCGCGAAGCGTATCGACACATTGTTGGTCGATCCGCTGAAGGACCTGCCTGTTGGTTCATTCGGTGGCACGAACACCACGCCATCTATTGAGCGCAATTTGGCCTTCCGTAACCTTGTGCGAGCCCAAATGATCGAGCTTGCCAATGGCCAGCAGATGGCGAAGCTAATGGAGGTAGAGCCGTTAACGAGTGCTCAAATCCGAACAGGAGATAATGGTGCCGTGATCCCAGCAAATTCTCCAGCGATCACAAATACTCCGCTTTGGTTCTACATCCTACGTGAGGCAGAGTTGAACAATGGTAGGCTGGGTGCCGTTGGCGGCAGGATTGTTGCTGAGACATTTCATCGTGCAATGGAAGGTAGTAAGCACTCGATCGTTCGAGATCGGACATGGCGACCGACGGATCTCGTGGCCAACCCAAATGACCGCTTCAATATGACCGATCTGTTGCTATTCGCTTTCGAAGGCAAGAAAGAACTGCTCAATCCTCTCGGAGACTGACGGAGGATTATATTGATGGGGTGAAAACCACTTGTGAGCGTCTCGCCTCTCTGGACAAAGGAAGTTACTGTGAGACGCTACTGTGGTAGATTCTACATGTGCGTATCAGGAGGATAATCGCAATGGCATATCACGACAATCATTTCTAATAATCTCATCCGCGCTTGTCTGAACAGTCACAGGAGGAACTAACGCTTTTAAAATATTTTCTGCTGGTGATGCGACGAGGAATCAAAAAGAAACACAATCGACAACTTCTCATCGCCACATGGAGTCTTGTGATGTCGTAGTTGTAGGGGGTGGCATTTTAGGGGTCTATGTTGCCTGGCGGCTCGCGCAAAACAACTCCAGACTCAGAATAAGGCTGTTCGAAGAAGCTGAATACATCGGCCTTCCTTAGTTCTGACCGAGAGTCCTGGCACCTAGATTGCTGCCCGCACATCGAGCCGACAGACAATCACAAAATCACGTCTGGGTACCCACTCGCCATCTCATCACCGATATGTTCCCGTTCGCTCTGGCACTCTTGGGATGTGGGATACATTTGTAGCTCGATTACCGTCAGTACCCCGGGCACCGTGTTCAACAGAACGATGACCAACATCCACATGGAGCCTCCTCTCTGCCGACACTCTGGCCTTGGCGCCAGCGGGCTTGGATGGCAAGCATTCTCTCCATGGCTCCTGTTCGATAATCGTGATCTTTGATACAGCTCAGCAAGCGCGGCTTGAGAGAAAGGAACCGGATACCGGTGCCTCTGAGATTTATGCTGTGACGATCCATAAGGACTTCCTTCCCTAATCTCATCGGCCCTATGGCCGAGTGGATCTAGGAAGGTACAGGTCACTTGCACAGCGCAAGGCCGATTACATCCTCACATGATGGAAATACGTAGACTGTGTGCGCTGTTACCGATTCTGCTAGTCGAGACGGTTACGACGTGATGGCTGAGAGATGAGGGGTATGGTGAATCCAAACAGATTCACCAGATGTTGGCTGACTAGAGGTTGCCACAATTACTGATCAGGATCGAGTTATGTTGATAGCCATCGGATGGTGATCAGATGCTCCACCGCGTGAAATTCTGGGTCGCTTGTCAGCACTGTTCCTGACAGACGGAGGGCTGTGGCGATGCAAAAAGCATCCGCGTAGGAGACCGCATGCTCGCTCTTGATCTCCGCTGCTTCTCGCACTAATGCGAGATCCATTGGTACCAGTTCGATGGGAATTGCTCCAGGAGGTCGAGGGCTTCAGTAGCTCGAGCCGAGCCGACCTTGCGCTTGACGATATAGAAGAACTCGCCCCAGTTGATCCATTCAGGAAGGCCTTGGTCCCGGTCTTGTGCTCCTCGTAGAGGGCGGCTCGCACTTTTTCCCAACCAGGTTCCTTATGAAAGAGGCTGACCAGCGCAAAGCTATCGAGGACGAGCTTTTTGCTCACGGCGGGCCTCCTCTCGGTGTTCATGGCGGAGGTCGTCCGTCAGAGAGAACTTGCCGGTGAGAAAGCCAGTGGCTGCCGCAATCGGATCGTCTGCAGCCGGGACCACGATCAGCCGACCACCCTCTTCGAACAATTGCACCTTACCGCCGGCTTTGAACCCAAGCTTGCGACGAAGTTGCCGAGGAATCAGAATCTGGCCTTTTGATGAGATTTGGGATACGGGCATGTGTGATGTCTCAATTTATTAGGTAAGTATACCAATAAACAAAAGAAGGGTCTATTTGAATTATTGGGTCACACTTAGTAAATCAGCAAAGTGGATAAGCTCGGCGTGTAGCCTGAGTTCGTTTCGAATGGTTGTCCAGATGATGGGCGCTCCGGCGTTCGGCAACACAGAATTGTAGCGCTGTAAAGATAAGGTCGTTACCAGACACAGACGGTCGTGAGGGGAGGCACCATGGTTAGGAGGGACAGCCAGTGAGGCCGGTTGTAAATGTCCGAACCAAGAAGCCCGGCGGTGTGAGTCCTCGAAGCGATAGAATCTGGCGCGGTGTTATGCTTCGTACCATTAACCCCGAGGCATGTTCTTCTGTCTGCTCTCCCGTCCAGTGTTCCAATGAAACAGGGCTACGGAGCCATCCGCCGGGTTCGGCAGGGACGGTGTCCCGTCCGGTAAGAATAAAGGTGCTGTGTGTTCCAGGCGCCGCGGCAACGCACCGATTCTGTAAAAGAACCTGAGGTGGAGCAATTTTTGACACGAGCTGTCCGACGGCGCCGCTCAAGTTTGATGTGGGTGATTGAATCGTCACGGTCCCGCTCGGGCCGCGTTGCGATGTGGCGCTCACGACGCTGGTAGAATCGGCCAGGAACAGGGGAGTGACGAATGTAATATTTCCACCGGCGCCTCCGACGGCCTTCGCAGTGACCTCGCTCCCTTGCAAGACCACCACCTTGGGATCGATGAAGATATTTCCACCGTTTCCCTCGGCTCCCAGCACGGAGGTGCTGACGGTGCTGTCCACGATCTGGATACGGTCGATAGCTCGGATATCGATGTTCCCGCCGTTCGCCAGTGGCGACTGAGTCGTCGTCGTAATTGAAGAGCCGTTGGTCATCTCAAATTGCTCGCCGGCGTTGAGTGAAATATTCCCGGCATTAGCGATACCGGAGTTTGAAGTCTCGGGAACGACGATGCTGCTGGCCGTGATTGAGGCGCCGTTGGTCATCGTGACTTGATCCGTTGCGTTGATGATGATCGAGCCACCGATCGCGGCGGAGGCCGGCCCTTTCGTGGAGGCAGAAATAGTTCCCCCGTTTTGTAGTGTCAGGGAATGAGCGTCTATCGTGACATTCCCCGCAGGGCCGAGTCCCTCCGTGCTAGTAAAGATGCCGCTTCCTTGCCCATCGATTTGTACGGAGTTCGCCGGACCTGTTTGACCGTGGACGCTGATTGCTCCGCCATGTCCGACTGGGATTTCTCCTGAAATAGGATTAACCACGCTTCCGCTTAAAAGGGCTGCTCCATCTGACAATTGCAGAGTATCTGTGAAGAGACTGAGTCGGCCTGCATTGCCGGAGCCGGTTGTGCCGGTGATGAGCATGCTGGACTCAGTGAGTACCACATCGTGACTCCTGATCATTAAGTCTGCCGCTTTGGCAGGCCCAGCCGTGCCGGTTTCAATAATTGCACCCCCTGTAAGGTTTAGGCGACCGGTAGTTGTGATGGTAATAGGCTCAGCCACCTGCGGTGTGGTGAAATTATTGCCAAGAATCGACGCGCTATTTTGCAGGAGCAGATTGTTGGCTGTGATCCGGATTCCTCCCAGCCTCCCCGTGCCTTGGGAGGAGGTATAGACGTATGAGTCATTGGCACGAATGTCTCCGTGTGGCGCATCAATGGTGATGGAGCCTGTGTTCCCGCTGCTCATTTGTGATTGGGTGGTCACAGAAGACAATTCTGCAAGAGTGATGTTCCCTTGGTGGCTCTGGAGTGTGATATCTCCAGCGTGTTCCGACGAGCGTATTGATGAGGAAATAATAAGGGCTCCAGAGTCTAGCGCGATGTCTCTTTGAGCATTCAAGCTAATATGACCGGCGTTTGCCGTTGTTGTTGCTTCTGTCGTCAGCTCAGAAGAATGAGTGATGTGAACCGAATCCGTATCGACAGAAATCTCTCCAGCCGTCGAGGTGAGTTTTGAGGAATCGATAACCAGGTGACCTCCTCGAATACGGATCGAGCCGCCACTCTCGCCACGGGTGTCGATGCTCGATTGTTGTGAGACCTGAAGGGCACCAAATGTCGAAAAAGTGTGACCGTTGATGTTGCCAGTCGGGTGCAAGGTTTTCGCGAGAATCTCCCCCCGGGAAGCCACGCTGGCTATTTTGACCTGACCATCTGATGCGACAAGGTGTCCGCCAGTTATCGTCACTCCGTTTGGCACAGCGGCAGCGGTACCCGTATCCGGATCGGTATACGTGAAACCTTGGTTGCCGCCGACTAGGGAAATGGACTGGTCGGGCTGAGCGGTTAAGGTGCCTTCTTGAACAGCGATGGCCGCTGGATTGGACTGCAGAAATCCAAAGGCTGTGACAGGGGCACTGGTCAATAGGCTCGTCGCGCTGGGGTCCGCGTGGAAGATTCCGGAATTTGCGCCGTGCTCCTCTGCGAGTCGTAGATAGTTTGCCGTGCTGAACGCGACCGAACCGCCTACATGTAACGTCGCGGTGGGCCCGAAGACGATACCGGCTGGATTGACAAGGAAAAAGTTTGCGCCAGGGTAACTCATGGTGTCGATGGCGCCAAGGATACTCGACGGATGGTCTCCGGTGACTCGACTCAGAATGTTGATGGTCGCGATCGTCGGAGTCGTATTCAAAAACTGCGCTGTATCCCCAGGTCCAACGCTGAATTGGTTGAAACTGTGAAAGAGGTTTGTCCCATTGCCAGGCCGGATTCCTCCAGTAATGTGAGTTGTGTGGCCATGCGATGTGACTGTGGTTCCAAGATCACCGGGCCCTGTTGTAGCGGTGATGGTGGTGGTTTCCTGAGAGCGCGCAAGTGAGGTCACGACAACTACACACAACAGCGGAGCGACCAACAATCCTAAACGCCTTATCCTATTTCTGTCCATTGGCTTGAGTAACCAAAACAAAGAAGCACTATAAAACCCTCCGCGAGTGTCCTGCAATCGGCGGTTTGGTGCCTTCCAGAAAATCTGGACTGGCATATGTTGGAGGCTTGTGCACGTGACATCTCCCTCAAAAACGACGGCAACTCAAAATACAGGGACAATGGTGATTCGGCCGGCAACGTGGCATTGCCGAGGAGACATCTGGGGCGTGGAATGATGTGGGGGACTCTACCGAGGGAAAAGGAGCGGTGCTGGGACGGCGGTAGCGCGTTAGAACCTATCCCAAAATGGAAAGCCTATCGCGAGTTGTATTTTGAGATAGGTTCTCGCTAGATGACTCATCAGGAATGCACATGCACCGTGTACCCTGCAGGGCAAATGCAGTGCCCGGACTGATGACAATGTTTTGTTGTAGTGATAACTGGGCATGGATGCGCGGCCTCAAGCTTCTGAGATCCCGTCATGACCGTAACCGCCACAAAAAGCACAAGCCCAGAACCGATTTGAAACCATCTGTATGCCTTCTTCATCTCTCGCCTCCTTTTGGTTAGTTAAAGGACTGTCGGCCGGTTCAGCCGAATGGTCTTTGCCGAGTTGTTCAGCACAAGTTCCTCTCTGTGCTGATTCCCGCTCTTTCTAGAGGCATGAGCAAAGCGTGGGCCAGAGATATAGCTCGGAACTGATGGCAGTACAGTCTGCAGGAAATACTTATAGTGTATGCGACTTTGCCTGGTCTGGCCTCGTGGGAGATTTCTGTTTTGAGAGCAGAGGAACGAAGAGATGTGAATCAAAACTGATTCGCATCGGTATCAAACCGATTCAGTACGAACGGGGAATCTGAGTGATTGATAATTCGATAGCAGAGCTAGGGGCTGCATCATGACCGTTTTACCGAGAGTGCCAGCCACAGAGATCGTATAAAGTCTTGTTCAATCGCCAACTGGTACGTCTCCTTTCTCGCATTGACATGTAGACCACGTGCAAGTAGGCTCAGCGGCATGCCCAAGATGATTCAACTTCGAAACGTTCCGGATGTGCTGCATCGCAAGCTGAAAGCCCGTACGGCAATCGAAGGCCGATCGCTCTCGGATTACCTGCTTAAAGAAATTCGGCGCGCGGCCGATCGACCCACTCTGGCAGAGATGGCCGAACGCTTGCAACATCGGGCAAAAACCGCTCTAAAACTTTCTCCTAAAGAAGCCGTCCGAGCCGAGCGAGATCGATAGTGATCATGCTCAATGCCTCAGAGATTCTTGAGGTGCTACTGGTCGACATCGGCTGCTTCGCTGGTCTACGGACGCCTCCCAACCGCTGGGGAAACCCTTCATGCTTCAGACTTGTTGGACCTGGAAGTGCTTCAAGTCTTACGCCGGTATTGTACAAATGGGGAAATCACATTAGGATCGGGCGGAGCAAGCCGTGGCTGATTATTTGGACTTCCCGATTACACGATACTCATACGATGGCTTTGGGTTGAGGATATAGGAACTCGGACAACATTTTACGGCGTATGACGGCGCGTAAGTGGCGTTGGCTGAGGCGCTTTCCGCTCCGCTGATCAAGCGTGATCAGAAGTTACATCCTCGTCCGGGCATCGAGCTGTCAGCGAAGTGGTGTAGACGTGGTAGTCGGCCATCATGCTCGTACTTGACGCCAGCTGCCTTACGTCTCAAACTAGCGTAACAGGTAGTGCTGAGTTCCGAGAGATAGGCCTTTCTCCCACACTCAACGCTCAGGACTTCTGTACATGCGCCCGTAGCTCAGTCGGATAGAGCATCAGCCTTCTAAGCCGTTCAGAGCCCTCCTCCTATCTCCTTGTGGAAACTGTGAAATTGTGCTCCAGGAGCGGCGTTTGGCTATTTTTGAGTTCAGTTTGATTCAGTTTAATTGAGGGGAATTTTGGTCAATTTTGCTGTGGCGGTAACACGCCGGTAACACGTAGGGTTTTTCTCTAGAAAAGTTAGATTTTGGCGACGCTTCTTTTACCGTCTGCGGATGCGCTCGGTTCGCCGTTCCCTGGCACGGGTGCTCTTTCGCCTGTCTGGTCAGCTCGTGTGCCCCATGGGTAGTCACTCACCTCCCCCTTCCTCTTCGAGTTCCGGATGTCCAGCGAAGTGTTCTGCTCTGCATGCTTGACCATCCAAGCTATAGGAATTGCACTGCAGGCTACCCTCGGCGAGGGGCTTCGGCAGGCACGCATCTGAGGCACCGCGTCGGGAGACGCCGTGCCAGGGGGAGTCCGGCACCGTCGTGTCGCACAATGCGACTCGACCGTGCCAAGAGAACAGCCGTCGCCCATTAAGGGGTGTGGTACGCCCGCGGCAACCGCGCCATCGCGGACGATGTCACGCCTGCAATCGTGCGTGGCCACAGACAGAGAGATTCTGTTGCGCCCCGATGTGGGTGAGGGGCGCAACAATGTGTTACGAAGAGATTGGTGTGCATATTTTGCTGTGTGAGGCCGTCTATGGTCGGCTCGGCCGTTCGAGGGTGATCGAAGAGCAGAGTGAGGGGCAGCATCACTGCCGCGAGGAACGGAGGGTGTCGCGTGGTCCTGCAGCTCCGTGCCACGTGAGAAGGATGGCGGTGCTGTAGGCGTACGGCGATGTTCTTGTGAGAAGTGGTGAACGGCCAATTCTCGTCTCTTTTATCCTTTCCAAAAACTGAGTCCTCACATCGACCTTTGCGCAGTGGAGGGGATGCATGGCAAAATTGAGAAGACAATGCGTGGCAACAAATAGGGGCACACCAATTTATTTCCCCAGTTGGCTGAGTTCACATGATCACGTGACTCTTCGCAGGTTGAAGAAGGCTTGTCAGGTAGCGGTATCCTGTACGTACAGCAGACTGGTTGGATGAGAAATGCATCGAAATCATTCCGAATGACGAAGGAGGTTTCGTATGATTCGTATTCTATGCGCGCTGCCCTTTGCTCTTCTGGCGGGTACCATGATCGCTGGCTGTGCCGATGATTCTTTTTCGGGTCGGCAACGACCCGCGCCTGGCTATGACAACGTGAATATGGGATCGTCGCAGCCTGGCCAACAGCATCGTTACGACGAACCTCCGCCGGCTTCACAACGTGATCCTTATAGCCGGAGCCAGCCTGGATACTATTAGCAGGACGCCCTGCCATCGATTCAGGAGATGTGCTGCGCCCCACCGACGGTGAGGGCGCAACTCGGTATTGAGAAGAGGTCGGTACGCGAGAGGGCTCACTTCTTCCTTCCGAACCGTAGCCTGATACTCAAGGGCGACATCTTGGTATCCGTAGTTCCGACAGGCCGCACCCTGACCCCTGGGATTGTGATGCGCTGAATCGTTAGTCTCGTGAAGAAACGAGAGGAGGGGAGGGCTTTTGCTCTCAGGAATGAGAGGGAACGTCCGGTTCTTCTCCAGGAGCGTGATCACCTTCGCAAGAGAACGTTCCGTGATCACGGCAGCGCCAGCATCAGATGTCCGATGCGAGCGGAGGCTGGCCGAACTTTGATCTCAATATCGTAGCCGAGCCGATTCAGGCACTCCATCAGTTTGCGTTCGGACACATTGGAGAAGTCCCCACGCATCATGCTGGAGACCTTCGGTTGAGTGAGCCCCATCCGTGTGGCCGCGGCTTGCTGGGTGAGTCCTTGTTGGCGAATCGCTCTCCGGATCTCGATCACCAGCCCGGTCTTGATCTGGAGCGTATCGGCATCTGGCAGCTCCAAGTCTGCGAAGACATTGCCAGACCCGCGATAGACCTCGATTCCTCTAATGACTCGTTTTTTCATGTCGTCGCTCCTTGGCCAGCGCCTCAGCCACTTTCAGCCTGGCGCGGATGATGGCGAGATCCTCTTTCGGTGTGGCGATGCCATGCTTACTCTTTTTTTGGAAACAATGCAGTACGAAGACCGCCGCCTCGAACTTCACGGTATACACCGCTCGATAGGTGCCGCTCCTGTCATCCTCGACCACCTCAAGCACACCGGCGCTGCCAAAACCCTTGAGCACCTTCGCCGCATCATGTTGATCACCAGCCTGAGCCAGCGACAACGCATAACCGAAGAATCGCCGAACGTCAGCCGGTAACGCCATCAAATCTTTATAGCTACTGCCGATCCATTCGAGTGGCCGTTCCTGACGCGCCATGGTGTGATTATACCTGAACAGGTATAATTGTCAAATGCCCGATCCGTGATACATTGGCAGTCGTCATCGACTCTAGCTTGGGCTGCCGCGTGATGGTGATCTCACTCAAGCGGCTACACGGACGGCCCGCCTCACCATCTCTCGCCCCCATTCACAGGATGTTTCCCTGCGGCCTCGCACGGGCCGCTCGGCTGTCCATGCCGGTCAGCTGACTACTGTGCGATCCCTGTAGGTAGGCAGATGCTTCCAGATCGCTCATGTCTCGCCACCGACATCTGTCTCCATGTCCAATCGCTCACGCATGTGACGGTCATCATCGTGTCATAGACCGCTGCCTTCTCGCCTCGTCCGTTGAATCTGCTCTGTGATGCTGTGCTGGTGATGAGCGGGGGCCAGCTTGTGGTTTCAGGTCCGGTGCCTGTGCGCATCCGGCCGCCGCCCTGGCTTTCCGCCGGCGGGCTGCGTCGATCATGCCCGCGCGCCGCGAACGATCGC
>JBGSIO010000132.1:0-35405 GCA_041742455.1 Nitrospira sp.
CTGTCATCTTGTAACGGTGCACGAACCAGAAACCAAGTTTTTCCGCAGACTGCTAGACACTCTGAACCAAGCTCCTGATTCCTTGGAGCGGGATCGACAACCAATCCGGTCGATTTCTCATTTCATACCGCAATTCGTAGACGGCTTTATCAAGTTCGTACACGCGAATGAGCTGGAGCGCCTCGTCCCAGGTCGCCGGAAAAAAGACCGCCTCTCCCGGTCGAGCAACAGAACAGTAGCCGTCGAGAAAAGAGGCACGAACGGCGCCTTCCCATTCCGTCATCAACTCAACATCCGTTGAAGACACCTCCGGGCGCTGTTTCAAGACGGCGTGAGTTGCATAATTGAATGAGCGCAGCATTCCTCCGACATCTTTTAAGGGACAGACCTTGGCGCGCCGCTCCTCAAGCGGCCTGGCAGGCTCTCCTTCGAAATCGATCACCACAAAACTATCGGCCGTTTTGAGCACTTGCCCGAGATGATAATCTCCGTGGTGGCGGATCTTTACCGCCCTTGCTTGAGCCAAGAACCGGAGGTCATCGAACCGGTCGCGGCAAGCGGTTTCCAGCCCCGTCACATCGTCACCCATCAAACCGACCGCCGACTGCTGCTCCGGCTGAAGCGCACGCAAATCGTGACAAACTTCTGTGAGCTGCTTCGTCATTCCGACTTTCCACTGATCGACATCGCGCAGTGTGATCGGTTCCGGACGAAACGCCTCCGGTTCCTGCCGAGAAGCCAGCGCCACATGCACGCCAGCCGTGATCTCTCCGAGCCGTCGAAACTGGGCCAAGAGCGGACCGGAAATTGCCGCCACGGTGTTCGAGAGGTTGTCCCCGCGGTCCATGACCACCTGACCGCCTTCATCCAAGAGTTTCCCGAGATGAGCCAACGTATAGGACCATCCATCACCGACGTTCGGTACGAATCGCTGGAGTACCGCGACAGTCGCCGGCTGCGCCTCATCCGTCATATCGCTGTCGTACGTAATGATTCCGAGCAGAGCCGGCACATCACGACAAGTTGTTTGCGTCGTCAGGAATTCCAGGACCTCGCTATCGGGATGGATGCCTGCGTCCAGCTTGCGAATCAACTTTATGATCGCCCGCCGGTCGAGGATCACCGACGTATTGCTCTGTTCAGCCGACAAGACCTTGGCTTCCCGCACAGGTTGTGCCAATTCCTCCCGACCTTGCGGCACGGCACGGCCACTGAGACATCCGAGCTGCCCTGCCAGCTCCCGGCCTTGTGCCACCATCTCGTACAAACTAATCCAGGTTTCTGAATCTTCGGTTGCATCGCAGACCCACTCATTGGCTGACGCACCTGTCAGCTCGACGATCGCCCTGCCATTGTCCTGATCCCTCCGTGGCCGGATCGTCAACGGCACCATATAGTGTTCCTTTGCGCCGCCCCGATACTCGACCGATGCCATCGCCAACAGGCGGCGGTCGGCCCCATGAGACAGGTCGAACGCATCGGCAACGCGCACATCCGTTAACGGCTTCCCCTTCCCACCGAACCATCGCTGCCGCTGGAGATATTCGATCAGGAGGCGACGCCCCTGTCCGCTCAGCGCGACCAGAGCCTGGTGGATTCCCGCCTGATGTTTGGCTTGCCCCATCGATTTCGTCCTCACGAAAAGAAATCGACTTCCTGCTCTCGATGCGTCCAACGCCGCACCACGAAAATCGCGGCCGGCTCGTCTTGCGGATCCAATCGTACAATGTAGCTATCGCCGACCATGAGGTCGCGCCGATCAGTGATCACATTGTGCAATTGATAGGTATCTTCCGCTTTAATACCAAGCGCTTCAATCGGAATCCGAAGATGAGCTTCCTGATAGTGGAACGGGCTGAGATTCACCGCCACGAGCACTGAGTTCTGCTTATCGACCGTACTTTTTCCAAAGAACACAACCTGGTCGTTACTAGACTCATAAAACTCGAGATTCTCCAGTTCATGCAGTGCGGGATTGTCTCGCCTGATTCGATTGATCAACGTGACATAGTCGACGATATGGCCTGGGCGATCCCAATCCCACACCTTAATCTCATATTTCTCTGAATCGAGATATTCCTCTCTCCCCGGCAGAGCTCGGTTTTCGCACAGCTCATACCCGCTGTAGATGCCATACGAAGGTGATAACGTCGCTGCCAGTACCAACCGGAATTTGAAAGCCGGCCGGCCGCCTTGCTGAAGAATCTCCGGCAAAATGTCAGGCGTATTCGTGAAGAAGTTCGGCCGGAAATACTCCTTCATCTCGGTCTGGGACAACTCCGTCATATACTCGGTCAATTCCTGCTTGAAGTTCCGCCAGGTGAAGTAGGTGTACGATTGGGTAAACCCGGCTTTGGCCAGCGCCTTCATCATCTTCGGCTTGGTGAAGGCTTCGGAGAGAAACAGCACGTCGGGATACTGCGCCTGCACCTCACTGATCAGCCAGCCCCAAAAACTCACCGGCTTGGTGTGCGGATTATCGACGCGGAAGATTCTCACGCCATGATTCGCCCAAAAGAGAATGACGCGTTTCATCTCATTCCACAGACCGCGCCAATCCTGACAATAAAAATCAACGTTGAAGATGTCCTGATATTTCTTGGGCGGATTCTCCGCGTACTTGATCGTGCCGTCCGGACGGTGCGCAAACCACTCAGGATGTTCTTTCACATAGGGATGGTCCGGCGAGCAATTGATGGCAAAATCCAACGCGAGCTCCATCCCCTGAGCACGGACGGCTTTTTCGAATCGATCGAAATCTTCGATCGTACCTAGGCTCGGCTCCACCGCGTCGTGGCCACCCCGCTCATTCCCAATCGCATAGGGACTGCCGGGATCGGTCGGAGTCGAGGTGAGGGAGTTGTTTTTTCCTTTACGGTTCGTCCGCCCGATCGGATGGATCGGAGTCAGATACAGCACATCGAACCCCATTGCCTTGATTGCCGGCAATCGCTTCTCACACTCTTGAAAGGTCGACCCTCTCTCAGGATTGGTCCCCTGAGAACGGGGAAATATTTCATACCAGGCCCCGTATCGCGCGCGGACCCGATCGACCACCAGCTCCAGCTCCCGATCGTACAAGGTCCAGGCCGTACGTTCCTGGTGCCGTTCCACAAGTTTGGCGAGTTCCTCATTGAGTGCCACCGTGAGTTGGACCTCCTGCGTATCCGACGAACGCCATTGCGTGAGAAACGCTGCCAATCGGACTTTGTCCGGTTCCCCCGCGCATTTCACCGCCCGCTCGACCAACGCTCGCCCTTCCAGAAGCTCGCTTTCAATACGCTCTCCCGCCTGGGATTTCTTGATCGCCTCTCGACGCCAGGATTCAAACGTGTTCGTGAAGGCCCCGATGGTATAGAGATAGCGCGTGTTTTCCTGGAGATCGAAATGGCCGACCCATCTGTCGTTATCGGCGTGCGACATCGCCGCCTCGTGCCATGACGTTTCTTTGATCGTCCGATACCGAAGCACAGCGGTCAGAACGTCGTGCCCTTCCTTGAAAATATCAGCGGACACACTCAGACGATCTCCGACTTCACGTTTGATCGAGTACCGTCCGCCGTTGATCTCGGGTTGTACCGCTTCGATGATGATCGGCGACCACGCTTCAGGCTTCGCTTTCGTCCTCAACCCCACTTGTAGATACCTCCTTTCAAGTGGCTCAAGATGTTGGAGTGCGATTTGGCTCCTCGCTTTCGGCAACTGGATGAGCTATGCACCTCCAAAACTCCCTCAGTGACGCCGGACCCCTCTGACGCAACTGTCGAATCGTTCATGTCGCCCGTTCCATCAATGCGACCGGACACTCCCTCAGAATCTCGGCGGCAGCAATAGCCTGGCGACCCTCGTCCGGGAGAGTCCCCGACCGTCTACCGGTTAGAACGTTCCGGTAGAGAGATCCTTCCTTCCACGAAGGCATGGTCACCTTCGTGTCGCCCCAGACCCGCTCACCGACTGGGAGTTCGGTTGGATTCTCGATCACACCGGTTAACAGGCGCGGAACGACAACGACCGCGGCCTGGTCCCCATGAATACGTGCAAATGCGAAAAGATGTTCTCGCTTCGCCCCGGACACTTGGAGCGGGACGTACTCCCCCTGTCTGAACAACTCGGCATGTTCTCGTCGGTACCACAATCCTTGTGTCGTAAGCCACAGTTTGATCCGTCCATCCGCTCGATGGGTCAGGAGATCTTTCAAGAGATCTTGCCGAGCCTGCACCGAATCGGCGGGTTGCCTCACGGCAGCGAGGACCGTCCGTCTTATTCCAAAATCCACAGGCCGTCGATTGTCCGGGTCAACCAGATTGAAGTCCCAGAGTTCCGTTCCCTGATAGAAATCCGGCACGCCGGGAGCCATCATCTTGATCAGCAGCTGCGCAAGTGAGTTGTACATTCCGTACTGCGCAATTCTGCGCTGAAACGGGAGAAAATCATCAAGAAAGTCACTCGCTTCTGATCGGTTGAGCACCCCTGCCACAAATTGGCGCATGGCCTCTTCATACTCATGATCAGAATTAACCCAACTCGTGTGAACCTTCGCCTCTCTAATCGCTTTGTTCATGTAGTCCTGGATCCTCACGCAAAACCCTTCGTAGCCCTGCGTATCGAGTTGAGTCAGCGGCCAGGCGCCGATCAAAGTTTGGTAGAGGAGGTATTCATCATCCGCACTCGGCGCCAGCCCCTGCTCTGCAGAAACCTTCCACTTTCGATTCGCCTTGCTCCACTGAGTCACCCGCTGGCTCCAGAGCTTCGGCACCTCTGACAGCACCGAAATCCTCGTCCGTACATCTTCCCCACGTTTCGTATCATGCGTCGCGGTGGCCGACAGAGTGGCCGGCCATCGGCCCTGTCGCTCCTTCAACTGTTGGTGCGCCATCGTCGGTGTCGTGCCGAACTGCTGTGGGTCGGCACCCACTTCGTTCAACGAGACGAGTCGGTGGTAACGGTAGAATGCCGTGTCTTCGATGCCTTTTGCCGTTACCGGACTCGTCGTCTGTTGAAACTTCATGACGAACCGAAGCCGCTCGACATCGTGCGCCTCGCGCGAATCCGCCGCTTGCAAAAGAAGATCTCGAACAAATTCAAAGACCAACCCACTGAGCGCAGGATTACGACGTTTGGCCTTGGTCACGGCCTGCCAAATAAAGGCCCGATCTCGATCTAGTATCCCTTCAGGCGATGCCGTGATATATGTCCGGTAGACCGGGAAGCAGGCGATGATCTCTCGAATCGCATGCGTCAGGCTGTTGAGCGTATAGTCGCGAGACCGTCGATCCCGTTCTGACAGGCGGTTCAGCTGATGGCCCAGGACATTCAATTCGCTCGCCATCGAGGCGCTCATGATCAGCCGCTTGGATTGGTAGGCTAACTCCTCAAACGTGTCTTCCTTGTCGACAAAACGAGCATAGGCCGCCTCGATGGACCGCTCGTTCGCACGATTCACGAAAAGCCCGTTGATAAGCGCCAAGAAGTCGTACCCCGTGGTGCCATGAACCGGCCATGACTCGGGAATCCTTTCGTTGGCACCAAGAATCTTTTCGACGATCAGATACAGCGGTCTCGTTTCCGAGTCGGCAACCTCCGGCCATTCCTTTCTCGCCCATCCCTGGAGTTTCTGGAGATAGTCAGGCGGGTCATAGAGACCATCGACATGGTCGATCCGAAGGCCGGTCACCGCTCCCTCTCTCAGCAGTCGAAACACCAACTGATGCGATGCCTCGAAGACCTCGGGATTCTCCATCCGAAGAGCGGCGAGCTCGTTGATATCAAAAAACCTCCGGTAGTTGATCTCTTCAGCCGCGACCCGCCAGTCAGCCAGACGATAGGCTTGATCGTTCAGCAGCGCGTCGAGCAGGTCGAAGCTGCGTGGGTCACCCTTGGTCCCGTTAATCTGCCGAATGTTCTCGTCCAGGAAACTGCGGATGGCCGCATGACCTTCCATCAGGGCCGACAGACGGCGACGGATGATCTCCTTCTCCCGATAGCGCACGACGACCGCCTCCGGATCGAGCGCGTTGCGCGGGGGTAAATGCGTGAGGGCCGTGATGATACTCTGTAGTTCCATCACATGGGGACTGCCGGCTCCCTCTGCGTCAACGAATTCTTTGAGACGATGTGCCAGGATTAGGACAGACGCTTTGGGAGCCACTGGAAGACGATGCTCGTAGTAGCGGATGATGTATCGCCCGTCCTGATATTCTATCTGTAATTCTTGGTTTTCCAGCACGACGCCGTATTGATTGCCGAGGATCGGCAGGAGCACTTTGTTCCGCAGTTCAGTCTTGAGCGGGTCCCAATCGATATCGAAAAAGGACGCGTACGGTGAGATGGGTCCATTCTCGAGCACATCCTGCCACCATGCGTTGATTTGCTGGGTGATGCCCATATGATTCGGCACGACATCCAGCAGATGCCCCATACCACGTCGATACAACTCATCGATCATCGCCCGATAGTCGTCTTCGCTTCCAAGCTCCGGATTCAGGGTCGTCGGATCGACCACGTCATATCCATGAAGACTACCGGGCACTGCCCTGAAATAGGGGGAGCAATAGAGATCCCTGATGCCAAGATCATCCAAATAGGGGATGAGTTGTGTCGCGTCTCGGAAGGTGAATGTGCGGTTAAGCTGAATGCGGTAAGTGGCGATTGGGATTCGTGGCATAGCGATGGGTGTCACGAGCATGTCCTACAACACGGTGGATCAACCCGGTCAACATTCGAACGCACGAATGAAATGGCAAGCACACGGCTAGTCGGCGATCACATGCGCGCTGGTGGATTTGGTGTTCCCCCAGTTCTCCTCGGTACCTGCGTTCGCCTGCAGGACGCGTAACAACCGGCTTTCGGTTTGTCGATCGTGGTGTCCTATCAGTTGATCCGACTCGCGAACTCGTTTCCGGTCCTCCATCAATACATAGGTCAACTCCGCCAGGATCTTGTTCTGCGCCTGTACCTGCGCCCGCAACATTCGGACCTCGTGGATGAGATCCGGCTCGCGTGTCACGGCTTCCAGAGCGGGCGACGCAGCGATCTGTAGCCGCTCTTCGGACACTCGGGGTCCATGTCGAACCCATCCGACTGCCTTCGTCGTTCCTTCTCGAAGAGCGTGAGCCGTCGTACTCGCCCCCTGAAAAATAAAAGACACTCCACTTCCAAGAACTTTGGCGGTACTCCAACCCAGTTCTGTCGCTCTCCAAGACTTTCGGTGCAGCCAACCCACGAATACGGCTGCTTGTTGGGAGCAGGCCTGCACAACACGTTGTGCCCGTCCGTAGGATAAATGCACGCGAGTCCGCAGTGGAACCAGCTCCGACCCCACCGGCGTGAGTGACGGATCAGGACGCGCCACGATGGTCAACATCTTGACAGGCCTCGTCAGGCTCATTCTTTTCTTGCTCATACGCCTCCTCCCTGTATGTCTTCCTTCCTTGGTCGATCATGGGGAATTCCACGGAACTGTCTGGGTAACACGACCAGGTTGGACCGTGAGACGTGGTATCGTTTTCGATCCTGTGCCGGATTCAATCCCATTTCGGAGCCGGCGGGAATCACGTTGAACCGGTCTGCAACCACTCGTCGAAGATGTGATTTTGCGCCGACGACTGAACCGTCGAGGATGATGCACTCTTCGATCTTGGTGCCGGATTCAATGGCACATTCCGACCGATGACAGAACGCCTGATGTCAGCATCCAGAACCTGGCTCCCCTGCCCAATCATGGAATCCTCGACATAGGCTTTTGCCAAACTTGCGGTCGGGCCATCGAATGTGTCAGTGAGGATGGGCCAGTCTCCATTTCGCAGGTCAAAAATCGGACATTCTCCAAGAATATCCAGGTGGGCCTGCCAGTAGGTCTCCAACGTCCCGACATCCCGCCAATATCCTCGTTCCTCATAGGGTTTCAATCCCGGGACGACGTTCTGCATGAAATTGTAGGCCACCACGTGGTTCTTTTTCATGATGGAGGGAATCACGTCCCGACCGAAGTCGTGAGAGCCTCCTTTTCTGGCATCTTCGGACAGCACCTTCAAAAGGACATCCGTCTCGAAGATATAGTTGCCCATCGATGAAAAGGCATGCTCCGGATCACGGGGCATCGGTTTCGGATGTTTGGGTTTTTCCGCGAAACCCACGATACGATCATTCGCATCGGTCTCGATGATTCCGAAACCACGCGCAGCATGGAGCGGGACCGGCCGTGCCGCGACGGTCACATCGGCCCGGCGTTCCTGATGAAATCGCACCATCTGTCCGATATCCATCCGGTAGATATGGTCGGCGCCGAACACTGCCACCAGGTCCGGCGAAAAATCTTCGATGAGATTCAGATTGTGAAAGACCGCATCGGCGGTACCTTCGTACCAACCGCCGCCGGCTTTCATCTGCGGTGGGACCACCGTAATGAATTGCCGCTTAATCCGTCCACCAATCCGCCACGCTCGCCGCAAATGCTCGATCAGCGACTGCGAACGGTACTGCACCAGCACATACATCGCCATGATGTCGGAGTTCAAGAAGTTGCTCAGCACGAAATCGACGATGCGATACTTCCCTCCGAACGGCACCGCCGGTTTGCTGCGGACTTCCGTCAGCGGCATGAGCCGTTCGCCTTTGCCCCCCGCCATCACGATCGCCAGCACACGCTTGCCTGCGCCGCTCAACTCACGTTCTCCCTCACCATTCAGCGCAACCTACCCATCGCAGCCTCTCGTTCTTCATGATGCCCGCGTCCGAACAGCTCCGACATGCACGGGATTGTAAGGCGACATTGAAAATCGTTGCTCTACCACCGGCTAGCTAATGGTCTCATGAACGCCTACACGGTGCGGTATTGAGCCTGCCCCCTCATTTTCTTCGAACGAATCCTTCGTTGATCGCAATAGTTCGAAGGCTCATGCGGTTCGCGACCGTGTCCCCATACTGCCCCTTCCACATTCTTTCCGCAAGCAGCTTCTCCCTCCGGAAGCTATTGTGCCATGATCACTTGGCGCCATCCCCCAGACCCTCGAGAACAACGCCTCAGCCTGTGCTAGGGTGTTCATCGCCGTCCCCTTCACCTCTCTAAGCGGTAGGGCCAAAACTCTCGTCGGCATTGATCCCGACATTGCGTATGGAATTGAAGGTACCGTGTTCGTTCATGACCCGTTGGAGATTGAGCGGATCCTCTTCCCATCGCTCCCCGTTAACCACGAATTTATATTGGTAGGCACCTGGAGCCAACGAGACCTTCACCTTCCAGAGGCCACCGGCGTCTCGTTTCATCGGCTTGCCCTCTGGCTTCCACTGATGGAAGTCTCCCACCAAGGCCACAACTTTGGCCGCAGGATCGAAATACTCAAACAAGACCGATTGTTTCTTGGGTCCCTTCTGTGTGCGAGTCGGTCGAGACGAAGAAGACTTTTTCTTCACTGGCTCTTTCATTCATTCCTCCTTAGCATCCATGAACCTCGTGCGCATTCTCCACGAGAGTGCATACCGCGGTCTTGGCGACACTGGACTGGACCGTTTCATTGTTAGTCATGATCGATCGTTATGCAACCCCACCAGCTCAACTGGGAAACGCCGGAACCTTCCCAATCCTTCCTAGGATCTTCAAGCAAATCGGTCGCACGGACTGCATGCCTGACCGCCTCAACCAATTGCTTTTCGGGGTAGACGAAGTGGTCGGATGGGTAGATTGCCACGGTCGCGTCAGGATCTGCTGCTCGCACAGAGGGGAGAGGGAGAAAGACTCCCGGGCCCATATCGCGGTTTGCCGGTTGCACCACGAGAGATCCTCCGCGATCATGTAACTGGCTGCGGGCGTTCTCCTCCTGGCTCGCACCGACGATGATCGCCCTCTGGGCTGGAGCAGCAAGCATGTCAGCTCGGTCCACAGTATGTTGAAGTATAGACCTGGTGCCCGTGAATGTGCAATATTGTTTCGGGCGCTCCTCTCCGGGCCACTGCTTGATCATCGGGGCCAATCTCGTTCCCTCCGCCAGCCAGAACTATCGACCAGAGGTGATAAATGACATCCGCATCGTTTCGCATATTCCATTTTTCTGGAGTTCGGATGGTCATTCGTTCCCTCCATTCGCTCATGTCCTTCGGTTACGTCTAACCTCTCTTCTCACGCCTCGCAGTTCGATTGCAGTTCACCACTCGCATACCGAATCGCCAGCACCCGACCGACCTACGAGTTGTAGTTTCCCACATCGCTCTGAGCACCAGCCTCAAGCCGTCGTACAGCGCTCAAACGGTTCCGGTACAATCCACTCCCATGTCCGACGAGCTCACGTTCGTCGTCGATACGGAGCTGGCGGATCGTCAATCCGATGGGTGAGTACCACGGGGTCGACGACCTCACCACAGCTGCCTGAACCGGGTTGCCAGTTGGCGGAGCCGACCATTAGACAAGGTAGCTCCCTGTGCTTCTTTCTTTCGTCGACCGTTTCGCTGCATCGGCGCGACTCGCCGCGATCGCTTGTTCGGATGTACTTTTTTTCTCACCCCCCTTTCTTAGCACGAGCGATCTGCTTAGGATATGCTGAATCAAAGGCAAGGAGGATCATTCTATGGTGCAGCCCGAACAGATCGAACGACTCGTCAACGCCGAGCATTGGAATCCTCGTGAACTACTCGGCCCCCATCGCATTTCTGTGAATGGGTCGGACTCGCTCGTGATTCGAACCTTTGCGCCGGACGCAAGCGAGACACAAGTGATTCTAGATACCCCCGGCCGCAAGCGGATAGAAATGAACCGCGTTCATGAATCAGGATTGTTTGAGGCGATCCTGGAGGCGCCGAAGGGAACACTGAAATATCGACTCCGGGTCACCGATTCTCAAGGAACCGTCACGGAACACCACGATCCCTACGCTTTCCCTCTTTTGATCAGCGACCATGATCTGCACCTGTTTGCGGAGGGAAATCTTTTCAAAAGCTACGAGAGACTGGGAGCTCATCTCACAACCGTCGACGGGATTATCGGTGTTCATTTCGTCGTCTGGGCCCCGAACGCCATGCGAGTCAGCGTCGTCGGCGCCTTCAACCACTGGGACGGCCGGCGCCATCAGATGATGAGTCGTGGGTCGACCGGGATCTGGGAATTGTTCGTCCCCGACGTTCCCGAAGGAACACTCTACAAATATGAAATCCGCTCTCGCCATGTCGACGCACCCTTCACCAAGGCTGATCCGTACGCATTCTCAGCGGAACTGCGGCCTCGCACAGCATCGATCGTTCGAAACCTTTCCGGCTATCGATGGAATGACCAAGCGTGGATGGATGCCCGCGCTACGCGTGATCCGCTTACTGCACCCATGTCCATCTATGAGGTGCATCTGGGATCCTGGATGCGGGTACCTGAGGAGGAGAACCGCTGGCTCACATACCGCGAATTGGCCGATAAACTCATTCACTATGTCAAATACATGGGCTATACCCACATTGAACTGATGCCGGTCACCGAACATCCGTTCGACGGATCGTGGGGCTATCAAGCTACCGGCTACTATGCCGCCACGAGTCGATTCGGCTCTCCGGAAGATTTCATGGCGTTCGTCGATGCCGCGCATCAAGCGGGAATCGGCATCATCATGGACTGGGCGCCGGCGCACTTCCCTGACGATGCGTATGGGTTGGCGTGGTTCGATGGCACACACCTATATGATCACGAGGATCCGCGGCTTGGCTATCATCCGGAATGGAAGAGTCGCATCTTTAACTACGGCCGCGTGGAAGTCAAAAATTTCCTCCAGAACAGTGCGCTCTTCTGGTTGGACAAATATCATATCGACGGCCTTCGTGTGGACGCGGTGGCGTCGATGTTGTATCTGGACTATGGGAGAAAAGCCGGCGAGTGGATCCCCAACCAGTTTGGCGGAAACGAAAACTTGGCGGCTGTCTCCTTTCTCAAAGAATTGAACGTGCTTGTCCATCAGGAACATCCCGGCGCGGTCACAATCGCTGAGGAATCCACGGCCTGGCCGGGCGTTTCAAAGCCGACCTACACGGGGGGGTTGGGATTTACCTTCAAATGGAACATGGGCTGGATGCATGACATGCTGGACTACTTCGAAAAGGACGCCATCCATCGTAAATATCACCAGAATCAAATTACATTTGGATTGCTCTATGCGTTCCATGAAAACTTCGTCCTCGTGCTGTCCCATGACGAAGTCGTGCACGGGAAGAAGGCACTGCTCGACAAGATGCCTGGAGATCTCTGGCAACGCTTCGCGAACCTGCGCGCCCTCTATGGCTACATGTACGGCCATCCCGGGAAGAACATGCTCTTTATGGGTGGGGAATTCGGCCAGTGGTGGGAGTGGAACCATGACGACAGCCTTCAGTGGCATCTCTGCCAGCATGAATCGCACGCTGGCCTGCAACGGTACGTCCGGGATCTCAACTGGCTCTATCGGAACGAACCTGCGCTGCACGAGGTCGATTACGATTGGACCGGATTCCAGTGGATCGACATCAATGACACGGAGAATTCCGTCATCTCATTTCTCCGCAAGGCCAGAGACCCGAACAATCAAGTCGTCTGCGTATGCAACTTCACGCCGGTTCCACGCTATGGATACCGAATCGGCGTGCCCTCCTTGAGCCACTATCGTGAGCTATTGAACAGCGACGCTGAACTATATGGTGGAAGCAATATAGGCAACGGGGGCGGAGTGATGGCCGAGCCGATTTCCGCTCATGGCTTTCCAAGCTCGATCGTGCTGACCCTGCCTCCTCTCTCTGTCCTGTACTTCAAAGCGGGATGACTCCCCGCCTTTAGTCACCGATCCGGCTCGGAACCGGAGTCGTCCTATCGGACGGGGTCATGTAGGGACGCCATCGCAAGCCAAGGTCGAGGATGCGTTGCAGCAACGCAGGATAGGGTAGTGCTGCGCCTGCGGCCGAGCTAGCAAAATCCTCGGTCGTCGCGATGTGCGGATTCGGATTTGCCTCCAGCACATAGACCAGTCCATCCGGATCAAGTCGAAAATCGATCCTCGCATACCCGCTGAGTCCTAGACTGCGATAGACACGCTTTGCAAGACTCTGCAGAATCTGCCGTTGTGATTCCGTCAGGTCGCCCGCTGCGGTGGAACGGACACCGTATTTCTGCTGGTAGACTCGACTCCACTTCACCCGAGCTGTGGCGATCTTTCTGGTCTCTTCCGGCAATCGACTCATATCGAGCTCCCAGACCGGAAAGACTTGCAGCCGTTGATTGCCCATCGCACCGACATACAGTTCACGTCCTTCGACATACCGTTCCACCAGCGCGCCCGTGCCGACGCTTTGGTGGATGAACTTGACTCGTTCTTGCAACTTGTCGTCATCCTCCACGATCGAGGCCTGAGAAATGCCCAGGGAAGCTTCCTCTGAAACGGATTTCACGATTAAGGGAAACGATAACTCCTTGGGCCGCTTGATCGATCGACCGAGAGGAACGGTGATGAACTCCGGAATCGGGATGCGGTGGTAATAGAGAATTTTTTTGGCCACACCCTTATCGCGGGCCAACATCAATCCCCTGGGGTTACAGCCCGTATACGGCACCTTGAGCAATTCGAGGTAGGACACCACGTTCTGATCATAGATGGCCACCCCGCTAAATTCCTCCAGTAGATTGAACGCAATGTGAGGTTTCCATTCATCCACGGTCTGACGGATCACGGCGAGTTCGTGCTGGACACCCAGCGGACGCACCTCGTGCCCGATCTCGCGGAGCGTGTTGACGACTTCGTATTCGGTCCTCCATTCAACTGTGCTGAGATCGATCCCCTCCACTGTATCCGGTGGAACGAGGTCTTCATGGACCAGGACGAGGACGCGTAACGGCTTCATAACGCCACCCGATGATGGCCGCTGTGCAAGTAGTTCATCGTTTGAACTGTCAGAAGAATTGTGAGATCGAGTGTCGCCTTCCCCTCCGAAATGGCTAGCCTAAGACGTTGCTCGCGACAACGTGTGACGATGTCCTCAAATACACGATCGATCGTATACTGATATTCTCCGGTCCAGGCTGCCACATCCCGACAGACATCACGGCGAATGCGCGCCAAAAACTGTGCAGCCGAGATATTGGCCCGATGCTCGGGTGCAGAAGAAAAGATCCGCCGCAAGTCACGATCATAGAACGTCGGATGAGGCGTCCCGTAGTGCCCCCGCTTCTGTTCGTAATGTTTCCGCAAAGTCCGGCGAAGCCGGGGCAGCGAATCCACATGTTGCTTGGTCGTCACCGACGGTCGGGCATCGGCCAACGAAGCCATCAACTGGTCCATGAATTCCAATTTCTTGAATGCCGGCCAATCGGCATACCGTTCCCGCCACAGCGACTGCGGATTCAGCCACACCGCAAAGGTCTCTGCAAAATCTTCGTCCGGGTGGCTTTGGGCGTACCACATGTCGAGGTGGAGGACATAGCTCTTGCTGTACGGTTTCGGTGTATAGAACTTGGGATAGGGTTGGGTCGACCTTCCGAACATCGCCTGCCGGTCTCGACGACGACGGATACCATAGGCATTTTCCAAGGCATGCCCGGCCTCGTGCCGAAGAATGCGCATACACCCTTCGGGCGTTCCACCTTCTACTTCCAGCATCTGCGCCAGTTCCAGTTGAGCCAACCGTGGATGTGCGAGATAAAAGGGAACGGCAATGCCGGGGACTCCATCCGGAGTGAACCACTCGTTGGAGAGCCAGAAATGGGGGCGAAAGAGGAGGCCTCGATCGCCCAGTTCTCGGTATAGCCGAGCAATCTGCTCGGTGATCTGACTCCGTTCCACGCTAAGGTCAAGGTCGCAGAAACGGAGATCGAGGAGTTTCTCGTCAGACCAATTGACCCACGCTGGCTCCTGCGACGAACGATGCCGATGTCTCTCCTGGTTGGAGAATGGTTGCGAGCCTGCTCTCGCTGTGCCGATCACGCGAAACCCTTTCAATTTGAGGTTGTCGGGGCTGATTGCAGTCCTGCCACATACAGCGGAGGCGGTGTTCCTTGTTTCGGCTCACCCCAGTAAATCGTTTGATGTGGGAACGGGATTTCGATCCCTTTGGCATCGAAGGTCTTCTTAATCCGACGATTCATCTCCCGTCCCACCCGCCATTGTTTGATCGGCCGAGTTTTGATCCGGCACTTGATGATCACGGCCGACTCGGCGAATTGATCCACCCCCAACATTTCCAACGGCTCCAGAATATCCTCTGAAAACTGAGAGTCTTGGCGGAGTTCATCCCCTATGTCGCGCAGAACCGCCATGACTTCGTCGACATCTTCTCGGTAGGCGATACCGACTTCGAAGAGGTAGAAGGCATAGACCTTGGTCATGTTCTTCACCTTATCGATGACTCCATTCGGTACCACATGCACGTTTCCAGATAGATCCCGAAGGGTCACCGTCCGAAGTTTCACCTCTTCGACTACCCCTCCCACTCCCGCAATCTCCACCACATCGCCGACTCCGATCGAATCTTCGAGAAGGATGAAGAACCCCGTAATCACATCCTTCACCAAACTTTGGGCACCAAAGCCAACGGCCAATCCCCCAAGACCGGCTGCGGCCAGGATTGGCTTCAGATCGACTCCGACCTCCGACAACATCATCATGCCGCCCACGGCCAAAATCGCCACGCGAGCCACGTCACGAATAACATGAGTCAGAGTCGTGGCCCGTTTCACCTGCGACTCGGTCGGCAACGTTCCTTCATACACTTTCTGAAATCGATCCATCGCCCGTCTGACGATCGCGAGTCCCACAATCATCATGACGGCGATGATCAGGACTCGCAAACCCGACGTCGTCGACCAACCGACCCATCGATCGATGAACCCCGTCACATACGATTCCACCATGCCATCCCTCCTCACGTTAAGACTTCTCACCCCGAGTAAACTCCACGCCCGATCTTACGCGTCGTTCTCCGCTACGAAGCCAGGAATACGGCTGTACCATAGGCCGGAATCGATAACGAAATTCCTTGAGGCGAGACAACGAGATGTGTTGGCATCGAACCTTGACCACTCCCGCCGAATTCTTTATCCATGGAGTCAAGCCGTCGCAGCCATGTGCCGTGCGGCTCGAGTAATCGTACCGTCACCGGCGACGTATTGAATCCACAGACCACCAGCGAGGCCTCATGGTCTTGCGTCCAACGATGCACCATCAAAACCTGCTCATTCTCGAACGCCCAAACACGATGACTCCGAGCCGTGCCGTCTCCTGCGCCCAATGATGATTCCGTTCTCCTCAACTGGATCAACGCCCTGGTCCATCGCAACAGTCCTGCCTGCCGATCGGTGAGATTGTCGCGACGCAACCGACTTCGCTCGAAGGTCGCCGAGTCCTGGGGATCCGGAATGTCTTCCGGATTCCAGCCGAAATGCGCAAATTCCCGCTGACGGCCTTGCCGGACCGCTTCGACCAGATCAGGATCACCATGCTCGATGAAGTATTGGAATGGCGCTGTTTCACCATATTCCTCCCCCATGAATAACAAGGGAATATTGGGAGACAGTAATACGAGAGCCTGAATTGTCTTCAGCGCATCCCATGGAAGTTGGGTACTCAGCCGATCTCCGACCGCGCGATTGCCGATTTGATCGTGATTCTGGGAAAACACCACGAACTGAGATGGACGGCAATGCTGAGACGAATTCCCATGCCGTCGGCGGCGGTGTGGTGAGTAACGAGCGTTGTAGACGAACCCATCACGAACCGCGGTGGCCAGATCAGTCAGCCCATGAAAATCTTCATAGTACCCCTTCCGCTCGCCCGTCAGGACGACGCGCAGGGCATGATGAAAATCGTCATTCCATTGGCCGTCGAGTCCATATCCCCCGACCGAAGGAGGATCGATCACGCGTGTATCGTTCAAATCGCTTTCCGCGATAACGTTCACATGCCGACCAAGAAGTCGGGCCTGAGCATGGACCGCATATGCGATGTCCTTGAGAACATGCTGAGCGCTAAAGTCGAAGATGCCATGGATCGCGTCCAACCTGAGCCCATCGATGTGGTATTCGGTCACCCAATACAACGCGTTGTCGACGACGTATCGCCGAACTTCGTCGCTGTCTGGCCCATCGTAATTGATGGCTGACCCCCATGGGGTCCTGTATCGATCCGTAAAATAGGGACCGAACTCACCGAGATAATTCCCTTCTGGCCCCAAGTGGTTGTACACAACATCAAGAATCACGGCGAGTCCGGCCGCATGGCAGGCATCGACGAGCCGTTTCATGCCATCAGGGCCGCCATAACTCGACTGCGGAGCGAAAGGGTGGACGCCATCGTAACCCCAGTTGCGCCGACCTGGAAATTCCGCGACCGGCATGAGCTCAATGGCCGTAATCCCGACGGTATCCCTGAGATAGGACAGATGCGGGATGATCGCATCGAAGGTGCCATCCTTCGTGAACGTTCCAACATGCAATTCGTACACAATGCATTGGTCCAATGACATCCCCTGCCAGTCCGTATCCGTCCACTGAAATGAGGTCGGATCAACCACAACGGACAGGCCGTGGACACCATCGGATTGGAAACGAGAGGCAGGGTCAGGTCGTTCGTTTATTCCATCCAGCACATACTGGTAACGGGCGCGCGGGACGGTTCCGCTCACAACAATTTCAAAATACCCCTGTCCATCTCGGTGCATAGGCACCAAGACTCCATCCTGGTCGATCAGTTTCACGGCCACGGACTTGGCATACGGCGCCCAGACACGGAATTTCACATTGTCAGTAGATATTGGAATGGCACCGATGTCGAGCCACCATCCCTGTGGTTGTGTCATACTCATATTCTTCCGTCCTCCTCCCACCCCATTGTGCAGATTTTTTCGACCGTAACCAAGTCCACAAAGTACTTTAATGCCTTGCGCAATCGGATCTCCCATTTTATAAAGGATAGTCTGATGACAAAGAGTCAATCTAACTGGAGGAGAGGATGAGAGTTTGGCCAGGACACCCGTATCCACTAGGCGCGACATGGGACGGGGAAGGGGTGAACTTCGCCCTCTTTTCAGAACATGCCACAGCTGTCGAGTTATGTCTGTTCGATGGACCTGAATCTACCAAAGAATCCCACCATATCCGCCTCGAAGAACGGACCGATCAAGTCTGGCACGCCTACATCCACGGTCTCTGGCCTGGCCAACACTATAGTTATAGAGTGCATGGACCCTACGCTCCACAAGAGGGCCATCGATTCAATCATCACAAACTCCTGATCGATCCCTATGCCAAATCTATCGCGGGCACGGTTGAGTGGTCGGACGCCATGTTCGGCTATCGAATCGGAGACCAGAAGGCGGATCTCTCCTTCGATACTCGTGACAATGCAGCCAATGTTCCGAAATGTGTGGTCGTCGATCAGGCCTTCACCTGGGGAGGGGACCGTCAACTGAAAACTCCATGGGATCGCACCGTCATTTACGAAGTACACGTCAAGGGATTTACGGCGCGCCATCCTGAAGTGCCCGATCATATGCGAGGCACCTATTCCGGCCTCACCACGCCGGCGGTCATCGATCATTTGCTGGAGCTAGGCGTCACCGCCATTGAGTTGTTACCGGTCCATCATTTTGTGCGGGACAAGCACCTGGCCGATCGAGGCCTGACCAACTACTGGGGTTACAATACAATCGGCTTCTTATCTCCGGATATCCGCTACGCCGTGTCGCCGGTCCGTGGGCGGCATGTCCGGGAGTTCAAGACCATGGTCAAGACACTTCACAGCGCGGGCATTGAGGTCATCTTGGACGTCGTCTACAACCATACAGCCGAAGGCAACCAGCTCGGCCCAACTCTCTCGTTCAGAGGAATCGACAATGCCGCCTATTACCGTTTGGTCGAGAACGACAAGCGGTATTACATGGACTACACCGGTTGCGGAAACACGCTCAATGTCACGCATCCACGGACGCTTCAGCTCATCATGGACAGTTTGCGGTACTGGGTCACGGAAATGCATGTCGATGGCTTTCGGTTCGACCTGGCCTCCACCCTCGCCAGGGAGCTGCATGCCGTCGACCGGCTCAGCGCCTTCTTCGACATCTTGCACCAGGATCCTATTCTCTCCCAAACTAAACTGATCGCGGAACCATGGGACGTCGGAGAGGGCGGGTACCAGGTCGGAAATTTTCCCGTGGGCTGGGCTGAATGGAACGGCAAGTATCGGGATACAATCCGCCGGTACGTGAAGGGAGATGGCGGCCAGATGGCGGAGCTTGCCTATCGCCTGACCGGCAGCAGCGACCTCTACAGCATGAGCGGACGCCGGCCATTTGCCAGCATCAACTTCGTCACAGCGCACGACGGATTCACGCTGCACGACCTCGTGTCCTACAACGACAAGCACAACACAACCAACGGTGAAAATAACCAAGATGGCACGAACGACAATGACAGCTGGAACTGTGGCGTGGAAGGTCCAACCAACGATCCCGCGATTCTCGAGTTGCGAGAGCGCCAAAAACGGAATTTCCTGACGCTCCTGTTTCTCTCCCAAGGTGTTCCGATGCTGTGCGGTGGCGACGAGATCGGCCGGACGCAAAAGGGAAATAATAACGCGTATTGTCAGGACAACGAGATCAGCTGGTTCGACTGGAACCTAGATCACGCGCAGTCCAATTTACTGGCGTTCGTCAGACACCTCATCGCCTTTCGGAAGAAGCATCCAGTCCTTCGACGACGTCGGTTTTTCCAGGGGCGTCATATTAGAGGATCCGAAGTCAAAGATCTCTCGTGGTTTCGACCAGACGGCAAGGAGATGACCGACGAAGACTGGGATGCGGGCTATGCAAAATCGCTCGCACTTCGGCTCGCCGGAGATGCCATCGCGGAGAGAGATCAAAAGGGACGCCCGATCATCGACGACACGCTGTTGATACTTCTCAATGCCCACCATACTCCGCTGGCGTTCACCTTGCCGGCTCATAGACGCGGGATCCGCTGGCACTCGATACTGGACACCTCATTCTCAGGAGAGCACGAAAAGCAGGTCAGTGCGTTCAAAGGAGGCGAGCGGTACGAAACGGAAGCTCGATCGATCGCCGTGCTGCGTCTCGACGGAAAGCACTAATAGGATGTTGAAAAAGTCCGCCAGCGGCGTTCTCGCCTCGCTCAGAGGCTCAACGTACCGAAGCGTACGCCTTGCCCCTTCCCTCGCTGCGGCCTGGCCGGACGTGCCTTTTTGAGCATCCTGCGTGATGCACTGGTATCGTTTCGAACCTCAATATCTGTAGCGGCACCGGAGTCAAAATGAGTTTTTCCGCAACCTGCCAAGGGCTTGGCACCTTCCGCGCAAGCCCACACTTCCAGGAAAACTACGACGCCCCCAGCCGTAGCCCTGTTGTCGGATCAAATAGGTGCAGAGTCGCTCGTGGCGCTGAGACTGAGACACGCTCCCCGATCTTCGGGACAAACCCGGCTTGTGCAGAGCCGATTATGGTGACGACCTCGTTATGATCATTGAGCTCCGCCGTTACCCACAGGGTCGGCCCCGAAGGTTCGGATAGGCGAACAATACCGAATCCGGCACCTTCAGCTCCTGTATCGGTTGCTGGACTCACCACGATGTCTTCCGGTCTGAGGCCGACGGTCATAGTCTGCTCTTGGTTGACCGTTGGTACATCCGGAGGCCTTGTGAGATACAACGGTCCAGCTTGGATGCTGTCGTTGCTGAGCCTCGCTGAGAGCAAATTCATCGGGGGATACCCCATGAAGCCTGCCACGAAGAGATTGGCGGGAGTGGCATAGATGTCATGAGGCCGACCGACCTGCTGTATCCGTCCCTGGTTGAGCGCCGCAAGCCGATCGCCTAGGGTCATGGCTTCTGTTTGATCGTGGGTCACGTAGATCGTCGTCACCTTCAGTTCCTTGTGGAGTCGGAGCAACTCCGCGCGCATGGAGGCGCGCAATTGTGCATCGAGATTCGACAGTGGTTCGTCCAGCAAAAACAGTCTCGGCTTCCTGATGAGCGCCCGTCCCAAGGCGACCCGTTGCCGTTGGCCACCCGAGAGTTCGCGTGGCCGCCGGTTGAGCAATGCCGACAAGCCAAGGAATCCTGCCACCCGTTGCACTTCTTCCTCTATGCGCTTCCGCTCGAGGCGCTTTGCGCGGGGAGCAACGCTCAATGGGAAGGCCATGTTCTCGCGCACAGTCATGTGGGGGTACAGGGCATAGCTTTGAAAAACCAACGCCACGTCGCGTTCGCGCGGCTCTAGGTCGGTCACATCGCTCCCGTCGAACAAAATACGACCGGCAGTCGGCTGATCGAGACCGGCAAGGAGACTCAACAGCGTAGATTTGCCGCACCCGGAGGGACCCACGAGCACAAAGAACTCGCCGTCATGCACCGTCAACGTGAGTGGAGGGAGGATGGTCTTTTGCCCGATGCGTTTCTCGATGAGCTCGATCCGGACTTCGGCCATTCCCCTATCCTTTCACACTGCCGGCCGTCAGCCCGGCAATGATGTGGCGTTGAAACACCAGGGCAAGAACGGCCACCGGCAACGTAACCACCAGAGAGGCCGCCGCCAAATCGCCCCAAGGAATTTCATACAGTCCTGGGAATAGAGCAACCGCCACCGGCGCGGTGCGAGTGGTATCACTGGCCGTCAGCGTCAGGGCGAACATGAACTCATTCCACGAATAAATGAAGACCAACAGCGCGGCAACAGCGAGTCCAGGTCGCGCGAGGGGCAACATAACGGTCAGCAAGGCCTGTAATGGTGTGCAGCCATCGATCCGCGCAGCCTGATAGAGCTCCTTGGGAAGCTGCTGAAAGAAACTCGTCAACAGCCACACGGCGAGCGGCAGCGAATAGACCGCATGGGTCAGTCCTACTGCGACAAGAGTATCCCTTAACCCCAACTCCCGCATCAGGAGATATAAAGGACTGATCACGGCGATAGGTGGGAACATCGATGTGACGAGCGCCACCCCTAATATCACCGACTTACCGGCAATCGGTAGCCGTGCGAGGGCAAAAGCGCAGAATGCACCAACCACAATGGCGGTCACCGTGGCACTTGCCGCCACGATCATGCTGTTCGCAAGCGACCGTGGCAATGACGACTGAAGCAGGACCCGATCATAGTGAACGCTGGTCACGCGCTCCGGGATTAGTGGCGGCAGACGCACGAGATCCTGATCCGGCTTGAGCGATGTGACCGCCTGCCAGAGCACCGGCCCGAGACAAAACAACCCGACAAAAAGTAAGACACATGCAGTAAAGCCATGGGTGCGGATCCAGATCATCATCGTGAAGCCAGCCTGATCGTCATGGCCACGCATCATGCGCTCTCCTGAACATGCCTGCGTAACAGCAACAAATACAACAGAGACAGGACGGCGGCGAGCACAAACATCGCCGTTGCCAGGGCAGATCCATATCCAAACTGCAATGTTTGGAACAGCGTCTTGTATGCATAGATCGACAGTGTCTCAGTGCTGTTGCCTGGTCCTCCGCCGGTCAACACGAAGACCGCGTCAAACACCCGGACCGCATCCATCGTGCGGAATACAAGCACGATGACCACGACAGGCATCAACAGCGGCAACGTAATCCGTCGAAACTGCTCCCAAGTTCCCGCCCCATCTACCCGCGCGGCAGCGTAGAGCTCCTGCGGAACGGTCTTTAATCCGGCCAGCAGAAGCAATGCCGCGAACGGCGTCGTTTTCCAGACGTCCATGACGACGGCGGCATGAATCGCCCAATCGGGATCCGCCAGCCAATCTATACGACCGCCCGTCATGCCAGCCGCATAGAGCAAATAATTGAGCAGGCCGAAGTCGGGCTGGTAGAGCCAGGCCCAGATCTGCGCGGACACGACGGTCGGAATGGCCCAAGGCAGGATGATCATGACGTGGGCCCATCGCAGTCCCCCGCCCCCTCCGTCCGACAAGCGGTTCAGGAGCAGGGCAAACCCGAAACCCAACAATAGCTCTGCCGAAACTGACAAAGCCGTGAAGTATAGCGTCGTTCGGCAAGCGGCCCAGAACCGGTCGTCTCCCCACAATTGGAGATAGTTCCGAACGCCGACGAATTCGTCGATTCCAAAGATCGGCAACTGCTGACGCAGACTGAGCCACAAGGCCGCTGCAATCGGCGCGAGTGCGATCAGACCCACCAACAAGAAGGCAGGACTGGCAAACAGGTAGCCCCACGCTCGCTCGGACAGATGGATCATCCCACTCCGTTTCTTGATCTCAGCGAACGATCGATCAATCATGATCGCCCCATCCTTGCGGGAGAGGTCTGTTCTCCCATGATCTGATCGACACGGCGTCTGATGACATCAAGAGCCTCGGCAGGCGACCTCCGTCCAACGACCACTGCGCTGACTTCCGGCTGCACGGCCTGAGACACTAACAGATAATACGGCGTCACCGGACGAGGCTTCGCGCCCAATAAAATCGGATAAAGATCCTTTAAGAGAGGGCGGACTTCAAGCAAGGACTCGTCTGTATATAAGGCTCGGCGCACCGGATTGTACCCCAATTCCATCGCGATCCTGCGTTGCGTATTCGGAGAGGTCAAGAAGCTAATCAGCTCCCTGACGACCTCTTGATGGGTGGAACTGCTCGGTATGGCGAGCATCCACCCTCCCAACACCGGCGCACTGCTAAATCCGGGAAAGGCGGGAAGCGGGACAACGCCAATTTTACCCCGAACCGGCGAGCCCTCTTGTTGAAGCAGGGACCAGGCATAGGGCCAATTTCTCATGAACAGGGCATGTCCCTCGCCGAACATCCAGCGAGTCGACTCTTCATCGGCCATGCTCGTGGAGAGCGGAGTAATTCCATGCGTCGCAATCATCTCACGCAAGAACCGTAAGCCGTATTCAGCACGCTCACGATCACCACCCCAGAGATCTGTCCCGTTACTCCGAAGCACCTCTAGCGCGACACACATCAAACCTTCATACTGTTTACCTTGCCAGACGAAACCGGCCAAAGCGGAGTCCTGCTCCGCCTTTAAGACCAGCTTGGCCATACGGACGAGTTCAAGCCACGTGCGAGGCGGTTCAAGGCCATGGCGATCCAACAAATCACGCCGGTAGTAGAGGACACCGGCATCCACATACCAGGGCACCGCGTACAGACGCCCTTGGAACGTCGCTGCCTCAATCGGCCCGGGAAAGAACTCGCCCTGCTCGGCCGGAGTCAGGACCTCGTCCAACGGCGCAATCCATCCTGCCTTGGCGAATTCCTGCGCCCAAATCGTGTCGATCGCAAGCAGGTCGAACGGAGCTTTCCCTCCGTCCAAATTCATCGCGTAATACTGATGCTGTCGATCCGAATCGGACGGTAAGAGCTCTTCTCGAACCAGGATACCCGGATGGCGTTGTTCAAAATCACGGAGCAGGTCGGACAGCACCCGTCCCTCACCCGATAGTTTCCCATGCTTGAAGACCAAGACCGTCGGTACACGATCAGTCCCTTCTCCGGTCTGTGTGCACCCGAGCGTCGTTGCCACCCAGAGCAGGAGAAAAGCGCCGATCATCACAGATGTCGCAGATCGTCCGGAGTGCGATCGCGTCCTCGATTCCAGAAGGTCCGCTCCAGATAGTCTTTCGCCAAATCCTTGGCCCCGAGACCGAACGCCAAGCAGGTGGCGAACACGATGCCTCCAAAGGTAATCCCGAATCCCACCACCACCACACTCGCAGCAATACCCAACTCCTCCGCCGCCATCGCCAGTGCAAAGAGTTGGATACCCCAACGCGACATGTTCGCGAACAGCCGCGCCGGGGGAAGCCCGGCATTCACCCCTGCGATCAGCACACCCTGCGCAATGAAATTGGAGAGCAGGTATCCAGTTACCAATATCAGCCCTGCGACCAACACGTGGGGAATGTATGCCAAGAGCGAATTGGCAAACTGGTTGATCGGGTGGAGGTTCAGCGCGCCCAGGCCGGCGATCACTGCGAATGCGACAACCCCCCAATAGACGAACCGGCCGATGAGATAGGAGGGATCAGCCTTCACGCCTCCACGCAACAGCGCAGCGTTGATTTCAAGTCGATCGCACAGTTGGTCAAGACGCACCACGCGCAACAATCGTTCGACCAGATGGCCCAACGCTCGGGCCGCCAACAGGCCGACCCCGACGATGATGAGCATGGCCAACACATTCGGTAACACGGCCAAGACCTGCCGGCCAAGTTGTGCCAACGGCGCGAGTAGTGCAGTTTGGAAAAAGTCCGTCATCATAACTCACCTCCCCCCCCATTTCGCCGCCGGCAACCGACCTCATGCTTGCAGCTCAGGGTTCCACCGTTCGACCAAGTAAGACTTCTTCGACTCGAAGACTTCACATAATTGCTCGACTCGCCCTTCCGCTTCCTTTGTCGTGAGCCCCTGCGTTTCCAATACGAAAGTTGCGGTTCGTCCGAGATAGAGCGGCGTCAGGGCTTTCAGTAAATGTTCTCGGGGCATGCGATGCTCCCGATACGCCAGTGCGGCCTCGTAGACCACACGAACCCATAGTTCATCGGAAATCCGAAATTCCGAAGAGGAAGCTCCTCCCACTATTGTTAGTTCCGCCACGATCTCCTTGCCCAGTGCCTGCTCCCAGATGGGAGCCAGATCCGCCAATCCCTGTCGAAAGACCGCAATCATGCGTTCGACGTTGACGTTGACCGGCTCAACGCCGACTTCGTATTGGAAACCGAACAGTTTGACTGCCTTCGATCCTTGCACACTCGACCAAACCCCATGGTGTGACTCCATCAAGGCGAATACCGCTCCCAGCACTTGCATGAGCATGGCGGCCAAATCGGCGGCTGGATCCTTAGGATTATGAATTTTGGCACCAAGAAAACTCTGGCAGACTCGGGCACCGCTCGCGATGGCCTCGGTCGTCATCCAAATATCGATCCCAAATCGCGCGACATCAGACTCCCAGACGTGTTGATCAAGGTAATGTTCGGACAAATGTCCGGCAAATCCAAAATCGCCCCCGATCGGCTGTCTAATCCGTTGACCGTAGAGCGTCCTGGTCAGGGGATAGACGATACTGTTCGTAATCGTGCCGTCATACTTATGGCGCAGATAATAAGGAGCCACATAGTCGTAGTGGTCATCGAGAATGGGACGTAACAACAGCTCGATCCATTCCGGTGTGATGCTCCGCAGGTCTGAATCGACGACGGCGCAAGCCTTGGCGTTCAGCCGCCGCGCAATCTCGAAGATCGTACGGAACGCGCTCCCCTTACCGGGAATCCCATGATAGGGAGTGATGATCTTCTGAAGCTGGCTTTGCTGATCACTGATGAGCAACGCGTCGAAATCGACCACCGCCCTTGAAACCGCCTCAGGGGTCCCATCTGAGGATCCCCCGTCGGAATTCACCAACACGGCTCGATGCTCGGGGAAATATTTCGCCAGACCAACACTCACGGCCCGAACCACGTGCTCAATGGTATCGGCGTTGTTGTAACTGGGGATACCCACGAGTACATCGACGTCGCCGATGACACCCAGACGGGCCTCGGTTTCGGCCGTCAAGGCAACGGACGGTTTGCTCACTTGGACGCTTGGCGCGGTTCTCTCGTCGGGTCCCACTGATGATCCTCCTCCACGGCTCGAACGAGACGATCGAAGACGTCCGGAACCGCCGCCGCTACCCGGCTCCAGTTAGAAATCATCGGCACCCCCAGCGGATCTTTTTGGAAGACCTCCGACGCCAGTTTGATGCCTTTGAGAAAAGTCTCGACGGCGGTCCGTTCCGCGTGTCGATCGAACTTCAAGCTGTTGATGGCCGCGCTGTCCTCGTATCGACGGATGGCCTCTTCAGCGATGCGAAGATAGGTGGCTCGCAATGTCTTGAGTTCCGGATCGCCGAGCACCAGACCTTCGCTGGCAAGGTGGCGGAACAAAGACTTCGTGATGTCGACAGTCATCTTGAGCAATCCCTTTTCAGGATCGTCCGAAGACAGCGCCTGATGTTTGTGCTCATACGCGTCTGCGATATCAGCCTGACACACACGGCGCAAAGCGCAGTTGCGATACACTTCCGCCAGGATACCGATTTCCAATCCCCAATCTCCTGGAATACGATTGACCCAGGCAAGATCGCGAACCATCGCAAATTCCCCTGCCAGCGGGTAACGAAAACTGTCCAAGAAGGTCAATAGGGGGTGACTCCCAACGAGTTGTTGCAAAGACCGAATGACCGGGGTAACGAACAACCTGGTGACTCGACCATGCAACTGGTCCGTGACGCGGCTGTAATACCCTTTACAAAATTCATAGCCAAGATTGGGGTTGCCCAGCGGATAACAGAGCCGAGCAAGATATTCACGGTGATAACTCACGATATCGCAATCATGCAACACAATGACCTGACTTTGGTGGCGAGCTAGCACATAGCCGAACGCGAGCCAGCAAGATTGTCCCTTTCCGGGCAATCCGATATCGACCTCTCGTTCAACTAACGTCTTGAGGATGTCTTGAACCGGAGCGCCGTCCACCCACACAAGTCGCACGTGTTGCGGAAGAACCTTGAAATAATCTTTCGCACGCCGAAACTCGAGGGCCGATGCATGTCCGAGCGCAACGACGATTTCGTTCAGGTATGTCACCCGCTTCAGTTCATCAACGATTCCAGAAAGGGCCGGACCTTCGAGTTCTGAATAGAGGCACGGTAGGACCAAGGCGATCGGATTAACATGGCGATATTGTTCGAGCTCTTGCTCCAACCGCTCTACGTTCGGTGAACCGAGGCGATGCAGAACACTGACCACCCCGTTCTGGAAGAAATCCGACATAATGACGCTCCCTCCACATTCAGCGCGGCTGGTGCTTCCCTATCTCAGCGTCGCCTCCGCCGCGGCCAGATCTGCCCCAGCATCGCACAGATGAGGGATTAATCCCAGATGGAATTTCATGACTTGTTGCATCGTACTATATAGTTCATCGCGCTCCCCTTCATACAGAAAAGCACTCCCGGCTGCCACCTTTCACAAGCTCTTGGGTTCATTTCGAATTGGCAATGGCGTATTCTGTTGAGGACCCATCAGGAGCAATCATGCCCTCGCCAAGACTGAGCACCATCGCCGAAGCCCCAAGGGCCATGGTCGTCTTCACAGATTTGGACGGCACCCTCCTCAACGGCTCAACCTACTCGTTCGATGCCGCCCGAGAAGGGTTGGATGCGCTTCGTGCGCGTTCGATACCCATTGTCGTGGTCTCGAGCAAGACACGGGCAGAGATTGAACCGCTCCGTTCTCGCCTCCGTAATGAACACCCCTTCATCGTGGAGAACGGAGGTGCCGTGTTCGTTCCATCGAACTACTTCCCATTTCAGCTCAAGGCTGCAATCGTCCACGACCAGTATCATATTGTGGGCCTGGGCACCTCCTACTCTCGGCTTCGCCGAGCCTTGAAAGAGATTGAACAAGAACTCGAGGTCGAACTGAGAGGATATGGTGATATGCCTGTCGAGGAGGTCGTGATACGGACAGGGCTTTCTCGGCAAGAAGCAGAACTGGCCAAACAGCGCGACTATGATGAGCCGTTCGTCGTAGAAAACGAGCGCTGCACACTAGAAGCCCTCACCCAGGCCATCACAACCCGTGGCCTGCGTTGGACCAAGGGCGATCGCTTCCATCACTTGATGGGTGTGCAGGATAAAGGGCAAGCCGTGCGATACCTCATCGAGTGCTACCACCGTCAGGCTGACCGTCATCGTGACCGACTCATCACCGTGGGCATCGGCAACAGCCTGAACGACCTCCCGATGCTTAAAGCAGTAGATCGTCCTGTCCTCGTCCAACAACCCGACGGCTCATATGAGCAGGATATCAAGCTCCCTGGACTTATCCTTGCCCCAGGACCAGGCCCCATCGGTTGGAATCGGGCCGTGCTATCGTTGTTGGCATGAAACCGCTGAGGCATGCGGATCGGAGGCAAGACTCGTTGCATCAGAAACTGTTCGTTTGCCCCTGATCGTAAACGGCACTCTGTTCCCTTGCGGAGTCATTCCGACATGCCTTGCCGTTCTGCGCGATAGGTCCCATTAGCCGGCGTCACTGGCCTGCATCGATACGCTGTTTTTCCAAGGTCGGAACGATTTGGCTCTGCACGTCCTCTGTAATCGTGTACCGGACGTAGGCATTCTCAACCATCTGGTTGGCATAGAGCCGCCCGCTCGGCGCCTCGACTTTCAAAGCGACGGTTGTCTGCTTGTTTGGTTCAATCGTGACCATTTGCTCGATGTCGTCCCTGATATAGGGATGCCAGACCTTTACGGTATAGTTGCCAGGCGGGACATCGGTGAGTTCGAATCGCCCCTCCTCATCGGCAATCGCGAAATATGGATGGTCGGCGACCAGCGCCCAGCTTTCCATATAGGCATGAAACCCGCACTGCATCGTGAAGACCCTTCGACCTTTCGTCATCTTGACCGATTGCACTACCGGCGTCCCTTCATAGTGCTTGTGAAAATATGCGCTCAATCCGGCTTCGCGAGGATATCGCTTGCTGATCGGTAACGGAACGTTGAACAAGACACGCGGTCCTAGATGGGAGGTTTCATAGGCCTGGATATCGTGCATGGCAGGGTCCATATTCACGACGACCACATCGTGGAGATCGCGGACGAGATTGATGAACGGCCTGAAGAGGCAGTCGACGGCTTCAATCCTCGGAGGCTGGTACGCTCCGAACGGTTTCCCCTTGTCGATTCCGTCGAGAAACACAACGACTCGCCGAAACTCGCCCTTCGGCCCAACGTTGAAGGGCTGAAGCAATCTCCAGCCCTTCCCATCGGAAATTCGCCCACAGTAGATCGCATCCGGCAGAGTCGTCAGATTGTACCCTTTTGGCATCGGGACTTTGCCGTCAAGGTTGACGGTCCCTGAGAGCGAGCCGCTCTCGGGCAAGGAAATCTCTTGATAGGCTTCGCTGTGTGGTACCGACACAAGGTTTAGCCCATAAGCACATGCGATGATCACCATTTGGCGCACAACCGTTCTCATCACTGCCTCCTTAGCACGATGTTGTCAATAAACCTTTGACCATCATGCCGCCTCGTCGAGGTGAATAATTGCCGTTGGACTCATCGAACGGAAGGGGTCTGCGATATCTGTCCAGATGTTATACCGGACCGTTCGAGCCCGGAGAAAACATACACTGACATAACCCCCGGCAGGAATTACGACGACGTCCTTAATCGCTCCGAACCATGTCTTGAAACCTTTGTCGCAACCCACCTCCTCGATCGGCTTGACGCCAAGCAATCCGAGATGAATCGGAACTACGAGTTGGTTATGCCACCGGATTTCTTCTCCGACTGCAGCGTACAATTCGAAGGGAGCAATGGAGTCCTTACCGCTGATCTGGATGTCGTGAACACGGGGCGGAATGTCCACCCTCGAGAACTTGGTGCAGCCGGCTAGCACGAAGATGCATAGAATACAGCCTACGCCTATATGTTTTAGCATGATGATTGTCCTTGAATGCACGTATGGGGTCTGAACAAGTGAGTGGTAACCACACCATCAGGCAGGCCCGCCACCTGAACTCTGCGGCTCCTTCTCAGCCCCGTATCTACGCGACAGTATTCGTTTACGAAATCGATAACCGCTTCACAAGTAGCAACTCAGGGAGCTTGCGGGGGATCATAGCCATGGCGATAGGAATGTCTCTGAAACAAGTTATTCCCAGGAGAAAAGATCCAATGAGGCATTCGATCGCTTTCAACTTTTACGAGACGGCGATCCATCACGCTTCGCCGCCATCGTCCGCATAGTTCACGTATCTTCTTATAGTGTCGGCTACCCGCTTATGCAACACCCTATAATATCTTATCAGATCACTCAGCTCATCCAGAGAGCTTGTTCGGAACGTTCAAATGAGCCAAGCCCTTTGTGTAGTTTCTGAAGTACTCTGCAGCTTAGCGGGTTGCCACGTTACGGTAGCCCCTATCAACTGCGTTGACTATCTTGATCTGCTATGTGCGTCGCCACCATTTGACCACTTCCATGATGGCAAGGGGCAAAATGCCCGTTGCCCCCATCAATATCCAATCCTCGCCCGGCAGTGGGACAACCTTGAAGATCGGCGCAGCGGCCGGAACGGTCAACACGGCCACTTGGATACCGAGCGAGAGCATGAAGGCAAGGAGCAAGGGTCGATTCGTTCCGAGGCCCACTTGAAATAGCGATTATCGGTCGCTTCGGCAGCTGAACGCATGCACCAACTGGTTGATCACCAACACCGTAAACGCGACGGTTCTCGCTTGTTCGACATCTTGATGAAGACCGTACAGACTATACGAGAAGGCCCCCAAGGCAATGGCACTCAACATCAGTCCTTCGAGGCCGATCGCAGCCAATCTCCCTCTGTCCAACAACCGTGCCTCCGGCCTTCTCGGTCGGCGTTTCATCAAGTCCGGGGCCTTTGGATCGACCGCCAAGGCCAAGGCAGGAAAGCCATCCGTCACCAGGTTCATCCAAAGAATCTGAATCGGGAGCAGCGGAAGCGGTAAACCCAACAGCGTAGCGAAGAGCATCACCAGCACCTCGCTCACGTTGCACGACAGTAAGAAATGTACCGCTTTCCGGATATTGTCGAAAATACCCCGGCCCTCTTCTACAGCCGTCGCAATCGAGGCAAAATTATCATCCGTCACCACCATGTCGGCAGCTTCTTTTGTGACGTCGGTTCCTGTGATCCCCATCGCGACACCGATGTCGGCTGCCTTCACTGCCGGAGCATCGTTCACGCCGTCTCCCGTCATGGCTACAACCGCGCCGGTAGACTTCCAGGCCTTGACGATGCGCAGCTTGTGTTCCGCCGTAACCCTCGCATAGACCGCCACCTGCTCTACAGCCCGGACCAATTCGTCATCGGACAAGCGATCCAGTTCCGACCCGGACAACGACTGTATCGGCTCCTTCACCCCTCTCAATTCTTCTGCGATCGCCGTAGCCGTATCTTTGTGATCTCCCGTAATCATGACCGTCCGAATGCCGGCAGCATGGCAGGCTTGCACTGCGATTTTCACCTCCGGTCTCACGGGATCTTTCATGGCTGCGAGGCCCAAAAAGACCAGTTGTTGCTCGAGTTCCGACGAATGATAGGAATCAGGTTTGCGTGCCAGCCGACGCTGCCCAAGGCCCAGCACACGTAACGCGTGATGCGCGAATTGCGCATTGGCGTCAAGGACCGAGGCACGGGTTGAATCCGACAGAGGTTCGATCGTCCCGTTCGGTCCCAGGCGATGGGTGCATCGGCCAAGGAGAACATCCGGCGCACCTTTCACATAGGCAACCGGCCCGTCCGACGACTGCCGCACAATCGTCATCATCTTACGCTCAGGATCGAACGGAACCTCTCCAAGAAACTGGTGGGTCGGCTCAAGTTCTTCTATACGAAGCCCGGCCTTCGCGGCCGCAACCAGGAGGGCCCCCTCCGTCGGATCACCGATCACCTGCCAAGTGCCTTCTTCCTCCTTCACCGTAGCGCCATTGCAGAGGACGGCGGCTGTCAGGAGCTCACACGCCCCCGCCGTGAGGGGTGTGGCGTGAGGGATAAATGGTACGGAGTTATCAGAGGTCACCCCTTCCCCGTGAACCATTGACCGTTGATTCTTAAGGTCGTCCGAAGGCGCTTCACGCTTCACGTCTAACGCTTCACGGATTTCACCCACCGGCTCGTACCCTTCGCCTGTCACATCAAAAACCTTTTCTCCCACGAAAAGCTTGGTCACCGTCATTTCGTTCTTCGTGAGTGAGCCGGTTTTATCGGAGCAGATGACGGTAGCCGATCCAAGCGTTTCAACCGCCGGCAATTTGCGAATAAGCGCGTTCCGTCGGACCATTCGCGTGACACCCAGGGCAAGGGTGATCGTCACCACAGCCGGGAGCCCCTCCGGAACGGCGGCCACAGCAAGACTGACTGATGTGAGGAACATGGTCATCGCCGGTTCGCCGCGCAGGTAGCCCAAGACAAAAACGACACTTACGACCCCCAGCGCCAACCACAGTAATGTGTAGCCAAACTGCTCGAGGCGCTGCTGAAGTGGCGTTTCGGTCCGCTCCGCTTGGGCGGCCTTTTGAATCATGGTGGCGATGCGTCCCAGTTCTGTTTTGAGCCCCGTGGCCGTCACTAGCCCACGGGCCTTGCCCGACACAGTAACGGTGCCCATGAAGACCATGTTGGATCGGTCGGCCAGCGGCACATCTGGTCGATCGATCGCTTTCGCGCCCTTTTCAACAGGCGTGGATTCACCCGTGAGCGAGGCTTCTTGCGTGTGGAAGTTTGTCGTGTACACCAACCTGGCATCTGCGGGAATTCGATCTCCAGCCTCGAGGAGCACGACATCGCCGGAGACGACCTCACGCGCGGGAATCAGTCGCAACATGCCGTCACGGACCACCCGAGCCGTCGCGACCGACATTTTTCGCAGCGCTGCCAACGACTGCTCGGCCCGGAACTCCTGAACAAACCCAAGAACTCCGTTGAGCAGCACAATCGTCAAGATGGCCGCCGCATCAAGCCAATCTTCTAAGAGACCGGAGATGACTGCTGCCCCGATCAGCACCCACACGATGACGCTCGTGAACTGAGACAGGAATAATGAGAGAAGGGAAGGGGGCGGGCTTTCAGGCAGTTCGTTGGCACCTTGGCTATCCAGACGGCACCGGGCTTCCTCGGCGGCAAGACCCTGCTCCGCATCGGACTCTACATGCCGGGCTAAGTCTTCTGTGGTGAATCGCCAGATCTCTCCATTCGACCGATCTTCTTCTGAATGTGTTGTGCTCGATCTCTTCATTGAAACAGGAGCCAGAGCCCGAGACAGTAGCCTAAGATCATGACAAAGCTATCCGGCTCAATCAGGAGATATCGTTTCTCCACACGATAGATGATCCCCATCAATGCTACACTCATCATGAGAATGCCCCACAACGCGGTCAAAGCGTGAGCATCCGATAAGGCATTGAACAGCGGCCCGCTCCGATAGGCCACGTCTACGAAAAAGAAAGCGGCCATGTTAAAGGCGTTACTGCCGAAGAGGTTGCCGACGGCGAGGTCGAACGCGCCCAACCGAACCGCAGCTATCGCGGTCACGAGTTCGGGAAGCGAGGTCGTAATGGCCACGAGCGACGTGCCGATAAACGTGGCGGACACACCGGACTGTTCGGCAATGTGATTCGCCGAACTCGCGAGAAACGGCGCTGCAATCAGAAGAGCGACTGCCCCGAGTCCGAACCCGACGGCAGCCCGTTTTAACCCTTCGCGCTTGCTCGGTCCCCTCTCCTCCTCACTTGCTTGGCCTTCGACGACTTTTTCTTGTTCGCGCTGGCGCCGTTTGACGGCCTCCTGCCTGAAGATAACGCGCATGCCGAGGATATAGAACAGCAGTAAGACCATACTGCCTGATCCAATGCCTCCATGTTTGATATCTTGTCCCAGGAGGATGAAAAACGCCGCGAGCCCTGTCAAAAACATCGCCAACCCCGCGCTCAGGGCATGTTCGAAGGCCGCCTGCTGCCACACCCGTTTCTGCCGATGCATCAAATCGATGAGTCCAAGCGTCAGCATATTCGTCATACAGGCACCGAACAAATCACCGGCCGCGAGATCCGGCGCATCGAGAAGACTCGCGCTGACGGTCGTAAATACTTCTGGTAGCGACGTGGCTCCTGCCATCAGCACAACGCCGATCCAGAGCCCCCCCAAGCCGGTCAGGTCCGCGATCTGGTCTCCATAGCGGGACAGTTTCGTGCCGGCATAGACGATGACTGCCGCGCTCGCCAAGAAGATCGCCCAGGCGGTGAACATCGAGCCTACCATCCTCTTTCTCGCCTCTCATCAGGCTGTTGCGAGCCGGTTTCATCTCGCAGACTCATGGTGAGCGTTCTTTCTCAAGATTCAGCACGGCTATCGTCATTCTGATGACCGCGTCGGGGTTCAAGGACATGCTCTCGATCCCCTGCTCGACGAGAAAGCATGCGAACCCCGGATAATCGCTCGGCGCCTGCCCGCAAATGCCCATCTTCCGCCTCTTCGCTCCGGCCACCTTAATCACGGATGCCACCATCTTCTTGACCGCCTTGTTCCGCTCTTCGAACAGATGGGCGACGATTTCGGAATCGCGATCGACCCCGAGCACTAGTTGTGTGAGATTGTTCGACCCGATCAAAATACATCGAAGATCTCGGCAAATCTTTCCGCGAGGATCACGTTGCCCGGGATTCGCACATCACGTAGACTTCGAGCCCCTTCTCTCCCCGCTTCAGCCCATGCTGCTCCATTTCTGCCAGAGCAAGTCTCTCTTCTTCAACCGTGCGGCAGAACGGCACCATCAGCTTTGCATTCGTGAGACCCATGACCTCCCGCACTTGTTTCATCGCCCAGCATTCTAATGCAAAGCCCTCGCGATAGCGCGGATCGTAATGGC
>JBGSIO010000133.1:0-13354 GCA_041742455.1 Nitrospira sp.
ACGGGAACGCGTCGCGGTTCTGAAGCAGACACTGTCGGCGCTGGCCTCTCCGGAGGCGCGTCGGCTGACGACGCTGGCGGACTATCTGGTGCGAAAGAGCGTCTGGATCGTCGGCGGCGACGGCTGGGCCTACGACATCGGCTATGGCGGACTGGACCACGTGCTGGCAATGGGGCAGGACGTCAACATCCTCGTGCTCGATACAGAGGTCTACTCCAATACGGGAGGACAGCAGTCGAAGGCCACCCCTCTGGGCGCAGCCGCGAAGTTCGCGACCGCAGGCAAGGCGACACCGAAGAAAGATCTAGGCTTACTGGCGATGACGTACGGCACGGCCTATGTGGCGCGAATCGCCTTCGGCGGCAAAGACACCCAGACCGTGCGCGCGTTCCAGGAAGCAGAATCGTTTCCCGGCCCCTCGCTTCTGATCGCGTACAGCCCTTGCATCGCCCATGGTTACGATTTGAAATTCGGCATCGACCAACAAAAGCTCGCGGTCGAATCGGGCTATTGGCCGTTGTATCGGTTCGATCCACGACGACTCGACAAGGGGGAACCTCCGCTGCAGCTGGACTTGGTTCCAAGTCGCTCAGATCTGACTCAGTTCATGCGCAACGAGACCAGGTTTAGACTCGTTGAGCATCAAGATCCGGAGCGCTTTCGTGAGTTGGTGGCCGCAGCTCAACGACACAATGCCTACCGCACCGCGCTTTACCAACAACTGGCCACCGTGGTGCCCTCGACCGTTGCGGGTGGCTATCGTCCTCCTAAAGAGAGAGTATAGGTATGGACCTGTCCACGACGTATCTTGGCTTGTCGCTGCCGCACCCGCTCATGCCCGGCGCATCGCCCCTGGTCGATGACCTGGACATGGTGAAACGTTTGGAGGACGCCGGTGCGGCGGCGATCGTCATGCACTCGCTCTTTGAAGAACAGATCACCGGGGAGCGCGCGCAGACGCTCCGTCACATCGAGGCGCATACCGACTCCTTCGCGGAAGCGCCCTCGTACTTTCCTTGTTGCGATGAACTCTCAGTCGGTCCGGAACCCTATTTGGAGCAGATCAGGCGGATCAAAGCCGCCGTCCGTGTGCCGGTTATCGGCTCCTTGAACGGCACGACGGCAACCGGCTGGCTGGACTATGCGCGCATGATTCAGCAGGCGGGCGGAGATGCGCTCGAACTCAACGTCTACGTCGTCGCCACCAACCCGCAGGAAGACGGGCAGGCCGTTGAGCAACGGGTTTTGGACATCTTGCGCAAGGTCAAGGCTTCCGTCACGATTCCGGTCGCCGTCAAGCTCTCCCCCTTTTTTGGCTCCTTCGCCCACTTCGCGTCGCAGCTCGACGGCCTGGGCGCAGACGGACTCGTGCTCTTCAATCGCTTCTATCAGCCCGATATCGACGTGGAGACGTTGGAGGTGGTGCCCCGGTTGCAACTTTCCGATTCGTCCGAACTCTTGCTCCGACTGCGTTGGCTCGCCGTGCTCTCCGGACACGTTCGTGCCTCGCTGGCAGTCACCGGCGGCGTCCACACCGCCGTGGATGCCGTCAAATCCGTCATGGCCGGAGCCCATGCGGTGCAATTGGTGTCGGCTCTGCTCCAGCATGGACCGGAGCGTCTCCAAACGATTCGAGAGGAGATGGTCCGCTGGATGGAAGAGCACGAATATCACTCGTTGGGCCAGATGCAGGGCAGCATGAATCTCACGCGATGCCCGGATCCGGCGGCCTTTGAGCGAGCTAACTACATGCGGGTGTTGCACAGCTGGCACAGTATGAGCGAGCGGTCACGGAGCTAGTGCTGAACGAGGAAAGAATGAGCAACCAACGAGTCATCATCGTCGGCGGAGTCGCAGGCGGGGCCAGCGCGGCAGCAAGAGCGCGGCGGTTATGCGAGGACTGCGACATCATCGTATTCGAGCGCGGCCCGCATGTGTCGTTTGCCAACTGCGGGCTGCCCTATTTTGTCGGTGGTGAAATCGCCGAGCAAGACAGCCTTCTGGTGCAGACGCCGGACAGCCTCAAGGCGCGCTTCAATCTGGACGTGCGTATCAAGACGGAGGTCATTCGTATCGACCGCGAAGTCCGGCGCATTCGGGTGCGCGAGGTGGAAACCGGTCGCGAATACGAAGAAGCCTACGACGCGCTGATCCTTTCCACGGGAGCCTCACCGCTGAAACCACCCCTTCCTGGAATCGAGCGTCCGCACCACTTCGTGGTGCGAGACATCCCCGACGTGGAACACATCATGGCGTGGTCGAAAGACTGCCAGCGCTGCCGCGCCGTCGTGGTGGGAGGTGGTTACATCGGACTCGAAATGGCCGAACAGTTGCGGCACCGCGGGTTCAATGTGACGGTGGTGGAAGCGCTGCCCCAGGTCATGACACCTCTCGACCCAGAGATGGCTGCCTGGCTGCATATGGAGTTGCGCGCCAATGGGGTCGCGCTGCATGTGAACGATCCGGTGGTGTCGTTCGAGCCGCCTTCAGAGCAGGAGCCCGCCCGCGCGTCCATCGTGGTGCTCAAGAGCGGGCGTCGGTTGCCGGCCGACTCAGTCGTGCTTGGCATGGGCGTCAAACCCGAAGTGGGACTGGCAAAGGATGCCGGTTTGGAGATCGGCGGGCTGGGCGGCATCCGGGTCAATGAACACCTCCAGACCAGCGACCCCCACATCTGGGCCGTGGGCGATGCCATTGAGGTGCGTGACGGCGTCACGGGTGAATGGGCATTGATTCCGCTGGCCGGCCCGGCGAATCGCCAGGGTCGCATTGCTGCCGACAATATCCTCGGCCGCCCCACCCGATACGAACATACCTTGGGCACGGCCATTCTACGGTTGTTCACTCTCACCGTCGCGTGCGCCGGTGCCAATGAGAACGGTCTTCGTCGCGCCGCTATCGCGTTCCAGGCGGTTCATCTTCACCCCGGGTCTCATGCGGGTTATTACCCCGGCGCCGAACCCATCGCGATGAAAATTCTGTTCGCGCCTGACACAGGCAGACTGCTCGGCGCGCAAGCCATCGGCCATGAAGGCGTGGACAAACGCATTGACGTGCTGGCCACCGCCCTCCAGGCCGGAATGACCGTTCACGACCTGGCTGAACTGGAACTGGCTTACGCGCCGCCATACGGATCAGCGAAAGACCCCGTCAACCTGGCCGGCATGGCCGCGCAGAACGTGCTCGTGGGCGATGTGGCGCTCGCGCAATGGAACGACATCGCGTCACTCGATCCCGGCACCACGTTGTTGCTGGATGTGCGCCGCCTCGACGAACGGGTGCAAGGATTCATTCCCGGGTCGGTCCATATTCCACTGGATGACTTGCGCCGGCGTTTGAGTGAGCTACCGCGCGACCGCGAACTTATCACCTATTGCCACAGCGGCCAGCGCTCCTATATCGCAGCGCGCATTCTGAGCCACCACGGCTTTCGCGTGCGCAATCTGACGGGATCGTATCGCACATGGCGAGCCACCCAATGCCAATGAGGTGATAAGGGGACCATTCTTCTGAATCAATCGAACTGACGGACATTAATGGAATACAAGGACTACTATAAGATTCTCGGTGTCGAGCGGACCGCCACGGCCGATGAAATCAAGAAAGCCTACCGTAAACTGGCGCGCACGTATCATCCGGACGTCAGTAAACAGGCGAACGCAGAGGCGCGCTTTAAGGAAATCGGCGAAGCCTACGAAGTGCTCCAGGACACAGAGAAACGCGCCGCCTATGACCAACTCGGCAATCGCTGGCAGGCGGGACAGGAGTTCACGCCTCCGCCCGACTGGGGTGCTGGGTTCGAGTTCACCCAGGGCAGGGCTTCCACGACAGAAGCAGCCGACTTCAGCGACTTTTTTTCCAGCCTCTTCGGCAATTTTTCACGACAAGCCACGGCGGGGCGGTTCCGCGGAGAGGATCATCATGCGAAGATCGTCATCCCGCTCGAAGACGCCTTTCAGGGGGCGACCCGCACCATTACACTACGCGCCCCGGAACTGGATGCGCAGGGCCGCGTGGTGCTGCGCGAACACACGCTCAACGTGCGGATTCCCAAAGGCATTCGCGACGGCCAGCTGATCCGTCTGGCCGGCCAGGGCGCGCCGGGAGCGGGTGGAGCGCCCGGAGGTGATCTGTATCTGGAAGTTCATTTCGACCCCCATGCGTTGTACCGTGTGGAGGGTCATGATCTTTCGTTGACCCTGCCGCTTGCTCCGTGGGAGGCGGCGCTTGGCGAGACGGTCAAAGCGCCGACGCCGACCGGCGTGGTCGAGGTCAAAATTCCGGCAGGCTCGCAGAGCGGGCGGAAGCTTCGGCTCAAGGGCCGTGGAATTCCCGGCGAGCCGCCGGGCGATCTCTATCTCGTCCTGGACGTGGTCGTGCCCGCGGCGGACACAGAGCGAGCGCAGCAGCTCTATAGGACAATGGCACAGGAACTGGCGTTCAACCCCCGACGGGCTCTCGGCGTATGAGGAGGTCCGCTCATGGAGCATGAGATTCTGACAGGGAACATCATCGGCAATGAGTGCGTGCTGACGGTCGAGGAGTTGGCGAGAGCCTGCTGCGCCGAGGTGTCATGGATTGCCGAATTAATCGACATGGGCATACTGGCGCAACAGGGGGAGGACCAATCGGGCTGGCGATTCTGCGCAGCGGACCTCACCTCTGCTCGCCGGGCGGCACGACTGCAACGGGCGTTTGAGGCGAACACGGAAGCGGTGGCGGTCATGCTTGATCTGATGACCGAGATCAAGCGGCTGCGCGATCGTCTGAAGCGGATGGGGCTGGATCCAGATGAGTGAGCTGGTACACATCGTCTGTCCCCATTGCCGGAGCGTCAATCGCGTGCCCGGAACCCGTCTGAGCGAAGGTCCCAAGTGCGGCCAGTGCCATGCGCCGCTGTTCACCGGACATTCGACCGCACTGACTGTGGTGGATTTCGACGTGCACGCCGTCCGAAACGATATCCCGTTGGTCGTGGATTTCTGGGCACCCTGGTGCGGTCCCTGCCGGATGATGGCACCCGCCTTTGAGCAGGCGGCGAAGGCGTTGGAGCCGTTAGCACGCCTGGGCAAGGTGAATACCGAGGACGAGCCAACGCTGGCATCCCGGTTTGGGATTACCAGCATTCCGACCATGATCATCTTTCGCAATGGGCGTGAGGTGGCGCGGCAGCCGGGGGCTCTGGGTCTGCAAGACATCGTGCGATGGGTGCGCAGCCGTCTCTGATACGGTCTGTCTTTGCAGTGTGCTCAGTTGTGCAAGATGTATTGCTGGACACATCCTCCAGAAAGAACTCCTGGATGAGACTTATGCCACCGTTATTGGAATCCAATTGATGGTGCGGCTTTTGAATAATGCCCCCAGATTACTTCAAGCCCGATGCCTGCGACACGACGCGGATCGGCATATCTTTGAAACAACCTGATTCTCATGGTGCTCCGTCTCTCATGAACCTCGCAGCTCTACGAGAGTATACCCACCTGGTCAAACGAGTCCGTTTGGCTGTGAGTATGGATCGCGAGGCGAGGTTGGGTCTTCATGAGATCACGGGAGCAGACAGGACCTATGAGCTCATGCAAGTCGTCCTGGGAAGCGGTGCGCCGCGGCGGGTGTTGCTGTCCGCCGGCATTCATGGCGATGAGCTTGCCGGAGTGGAAGCCCTGTGCGAATGGCTGGAGTCTCACGCCTATATGAAGTTTCTTTATCGGTGGGATATCACGATGCTTCCCTGCCTCAACCCCTGGGGCTATGAACATGGAACACGTGAAAACGGTGACGGGCGTGATCTGAACCGGGAGTTCAACTCATCGCGCCCGCCGCAAGAGGTTCTGTTCGTTCAGTCGGTGCTGCAACAACGGTTCGATCTGAGCCTGGAGCTCCACGGAGACGAGGATAGCGCTGGCTATTATCTGTATGAGACGGTCCAGCCTGGGGCGGATATCGGACATCGTGTGCTCGAACAGATTCGCACGGTTATGCCCGTGAATCTTGATACGACGATTGACGCGAAGTCAGCCGATGGCGGAGTCATCGCGAGGCCTCTCGAACCTGGGACTCACAGCTGGTGGCCCATGGCGCGGTACGGATTCGCTCAAGGAATCCCCTGTTCCCTGACTCTTGAGGCAGGCCAGTCGCCGCTACAGAGACAGGTTCAGGCACATCTCCAGGCGATCGATGCGGCATTGGGTCTCTGTTCCTAACGGGATTCCAGCCAACACGATCCCTGTCCACTATGAACCCTCAACGCAATCGCGGCATCGCGTGATCGTGGGGTCCGCGCTCAGGCGGCGAAGGCCGATCTCCATTCCGCACAGAAAGCACAGGCCAAACCGCCCTGATTCGATGCGGCGCAAGGCTCCCTCAATTTTGACCAGGAGTTGCTGGCGCCGGCGCGCGGCCTCTTGGGACATCTGCTGAAGCTGCATCGCGTCTACCCGCGAGACCCGGCCGACGCTGGTTTGATCGAGCATCACCGGCTTGAGATCCTGGGCCGCAGACTCGCTGATGGCGCGGATCTCGTCCTGCATCGCGGTCAGCCTCTCGCGGAATTGCTCAAGCTCTTCTCTATTCATCATCCTGCCTCTATCTTATCTGGTCCTCAAGAAGATCCCAACCATCTTTGCTGTCGCAGGTTCATGGCGCTCGGCGCTCTTGACTTATCAAGAAATATTGTTATGATGTGAAGCATGACGACCATCACGAAGCGACGAGAAAAAGCTGTGAGCCTCTTCCACGCACTATCAGACTCCACGCGGTTAGAAATCATGGAGCGTCTGAAAGAGGGTGAGCAATGTGTGTGCGACCTCACCGACGTGATGAAGACGGCTCAGTCGCGGTTGTCCTTTCATTTGAAAGTGCTCAAAGACGCGGGGCTGATTACGGATCGTCCCGAGGGGCGGTGGATCTATTATTCCATCGATCAAGAAACCCTGGATGAATTAGAGGCGGTCGTCGAGTCGTTACGAGGCTCACGCCCACGAGTCGGCACCTCATCCCGGTGTTTGTAATTTTTTTAGCGCTAAGCAATCAACTTTTGTTGATTAGTAGGGGGGATACTCAATGAGAGATCGGTCAGGGGAGGTCATGTGATGGATATTGCCATACATCCTGAGCTCTGTGCGGAGCCGAGTGAAAAACGGCTCAACGTCTTCGAACGCTTCCTCACCGTCTGGGTGGGACTCTGTATGGTGGCGGGCATTCTGTTAGGGCAGTGGGCGCCGGAGACCATGCAGGTGCTCAGAAGCCTCGAACTTGGGGAAAAGAGTCACGTCAATGTCCCGATCGCAATTTTGATCTGGCTGATGATCATCCCGATGATGATGAAGGTCGATTTTGCGGCGGTGCGCGATGTGGGGAAGCGACCACGAGGCTTGCTGGTGACGTTGTTCGTCAACTGGGTCGTGAAGCCCTTTTCCATGGCCTTCTTGGCCTGGCTCTTTTTCCGGTATGTGTTCTCGGCCTGGATCGCCCCAGGAGATGCGGATCAATACATTGCCGGGGCGATCATCCTGGCCGCGGCACCCTGTACTGCGATGGTGTTCGTCTGGAGTTATCTCACGGATGGCGATCCGGCCTATACCCTGGTGCAGGTATCCGTGAACGATCTCATCATGCTGGTCCTCTTTGCTCCGCTGGTAGGGTTTCTCGTCAGCGGCGCGTCATCCTTGAGCGTTCCGTTCGAAGTCTTGCTGTACTCGGTGATGGCCTTCATTGTGATTCCCTTGAGTCTTGGGGTCCTGCTTCGGCGCTGGCTCATTCGCCGACACGGCAAGACGTGGTTTGAACAGAGTTTGCTCCCGCGATTTGGGCCCGTCACCATCGTGGCGCTCCTTGCCACGCTCGTGCTGATCTTTGCCTTTCAGGCCGAGAATATTCTGGGGAAGACGTTTCATGTGTTCTTGATCGCCATCCCGATCCTTGTTCAGGTCTATTTCAATTCCTCGCTGACGTATGGACTGATGAAATGGCTGAACGTGCCCTACTCAGTGGCTGCACCAGGGGCGCTCATTGGGGCGAGCAACTTCTTTGAGCTCGCAGTGGCCACGGCCATCGCGTTGTTCGGACCCGAATCAGGAGCGGCGCTGGTCACGGTGGTGGGAGTGTTGGTGGAAGTCCCGGTCATGCTTTCCGTCTGCGCCGTTTGCAATCGAACCCGTGACTGGTTTCCAGCGGAGGCTTCCGCATGAAGCGCTCCATCTTGTTCCTTTGTACCGGCAACTCCTGCCGCTCCGTTTTAGCGGAGGCCACGTTCAACGCCCTGGCAGGGCCTGAGTGGCGTGCCATGAGTGCGGGGAGCCATCCGACCGGCACGGTCCATCCCCGATCCCTGGCCTTACTACAGCGAGAAGGGATTTCGACCGAGGGTTTGCGTAGTAAATCGTGGACCGACCTTCCGGCCATTCCGGATCTCGTGATCACGGTGTGTGGCAATGCAGCCGGGGAAACCTGTCCGGCCTACCTTGGTCCGGTGTTGCGTGCCCATTGGGGTGTAGAGGATCCGGCCAAGGCAACTGGAACGGAGGCGGAAATCAACGCCAAGTTCGACCAGGCCTACCGCACGTTACGAGCCCGCATCGAAGCGTTCCTGAAATTGCCGCTCGACCGCCTCGGAAAGGATCGCGAGCAGTTGAAGGTGGAGCTCGACCGCATTGGGAAACTGTCGTAGCAGACAAGAGGGTCCATGTATCTTTCCGCTTTCATGGGAGGTTTCAGATGACAAAGATTGAGGTGTACGACGGGGCCATGTGTTGCAGCACGGGCGTCTGCGGAGTGGATGTGGATCAGCGATTGGTGAATTTTGCCGCCGATGTTGAATGGGCGAAGCAGCAAGGCGTCACAATCGAGCGCTTTAACCTGGGGCAACAACCGTTGCAGTTCGCGAACAATCCCAGGGTCAAAGGCTTTTTAGAGCGCTCGGGGGAGGGGTCGCTCCCGCTGATTCTCGTGGACGGCGAAGTGGGTCTGGCCGGGCGGTATCCCAGCCGGGCTGAGTTGACCCGGTGGGCCGGTTTAGTCGCTGTCACATCGGTAAGTCAGGCAGAAGGTAGCTGCTGCAGTGGCGACTCCTGCTGCTGAGTTCATCCTGGCAAAGGAGTACATCATGCGGTTTCTAGACCACCCACCACCATTCCTGTTTTTTACCGGTAAGGGTGGCGTTGGAAAAACGTCACTGTCCTGCGCCACCACGATTCGTCTGGCTCGACAGGGCAAGAAGGTCCTCCTGGTCAGTACCGATCCGGCGTCCAACGTGGGCCAGGTATTCAGTCAGACCATCGGGAACACCATTACTGTCATTGCGACCGTCCCAGGTCTGTCGGCTCTGGAAATCGACCCGCAGTTAGCGGCACAGCAGTATCGGGAGCGCATCGTCGGTCCAGTGCGCGGCGTGTTGCCGGACTCCGCGGTCAAGAGCATTGAAGAGCAGCTTTCCGGAGCCTGCACGACGGAGATTGCCGCTTTCGACGAATTTACTGCCCTGCTGACCGATACGGCCCTGATTGCCGCCTACGACCACATCATCTTCGACACGGCACCAACCGGCCATACCATCCGCCTGTTACAACTCCCTGGCGCATGGAGCAGCTTTATTGAAGCAAACCCGGGGGGCGCGTCATGTCTCGGCCCGCTGTCGGGGCTGGACAAGCAACGCCGACAGTACGCGGACGCGGTCAAGGCGCTGTGCGATCCGAACCGGACCCGTTTGATCCTGGTGTCCCGTGCACAGAAAACCACGCTGGACGAGGTCGCGCGCACGCACCAGGAACTCGCCGCCATCGGCCTGGCCAGGCAGTATCTCGCCATCAATGGGGTCCTGCCGGAACGCGAAGCGCGGCATGATGCACTAGCCGCCGCTATCTATCGGCATGAGCAAAGGGCGATCGCCGCGATGCCTTCGGTGCTGCGAGATCTACCCATCGATTATCTGCGGCTCAAGGCCGCCAACCTCGTTGGGGTTGAGGCGCTGAGCAGTCTTTTCTCTGATGGAGACGAAGCCGCGCCTCTACCAGTTGGGGTGATCGCCGACTCGGTCGATCTTCCACGGCTGTCGGGGCTGGTTGACGAGATCGCCAAGAGCGGCCACGGCCTTGTCATGATGATGGGCAAGGGCGGTGTCGGCAAAACCACGCTTGCCGCTGCAGTCGCGGTGGCACTGGCTAAGCGCGGGCTTCCTGTCCATTTGACGACATCGGACCCGGCCGCCCACCTGACTGACACGCTGTCGGGATCCTTAGATAATCTGGACGTCAGCCGAATCGACCCGCAGGCGGAGATCGCGCGGTACCGGCAACATGTGCTCGATACCAAGGGCAAGGACCTCGATGCTCAAGGCCGTGCCATGCTGGAAGAGGATTTGCGATCGCCCTGCACGGAAGAAATCGCGGTGTTCCAGGCGTTCTCCCACATCATTCGCGAGGCCGGGAAGAAATTCGTGGTGATGGATACGGCGCCGACCGGGCACACCTTGTTATTGCTCGATGCCACTGGGGCCTTTCACCGCGAAGCGAGCCGCCACATTGATCCACTGCTGCACCACACGACCCCGATGATGCGGCTACAGGACCCTGAACGGACGAAGGTGCTGATTGTGACCTTGGCGGAAACGACGCCGGTGCTGGAAGCGGCCCAATTGCAGGACGAGCTGCGCCGCGCCGGCATCGAGCCCTGGGCTTGGCTCATCAACAACAGCCTGTCTGCAACGGCCACGTCGTCACCTTTATTGAAGCAGAGGGCGGCGTTTGAGCTGGCCCAGATTGAGGCGGTCCGCAACCGCCATGCTAAACGTGTCGCGCTCGTGCCGATGCAGGCCGAGGAGCCTGTGGGTATCGATCGGTTGCTCAAACTTGTCGAGCTGCAGAGCGCGTTGGACTTCGCCGGCGCGACTAGGCCTTCTCTGACCTGATAATGTCCGGCCTACCATGATCTGGCCATCGCCCATCATGAGGCGGCAGAGGAGTTGGCGCGAATTATTCCTACCAAGGACTTGAAGCAGATCCTGCCGCCATTGAATAATGTTTTGGAGGCCTGTGTGGCCTGTCATCTGGAGTACAAGGTCAGGGACAATGTCATGGGAGGATGCAATTGAGTGAGCAAAAGACGATCACCGCCTATTATGAACAGGATCACGACCGTCTGGATGAGTTGTTCAAGACCTTTCACACGATGAAACGTTCGGACTTTGCCAAGGCCAAGGAAGCATTCAAGGAGTTTAAGATTGGCCTCCAGCGGCATATTGTGTGGGAAGAGGAGTTGCTCTTTCCAATCTGGGAAGAGAAAACCGGCATGGTCGAGGACGGGCCGACCCCCATGATGCGCCACGAGCATAGCCAGATCAAGCAGTTGCTCGACGCGATTCATCAAAAGGTGGAGGGACAGAATCTCGAGTCCGATCAGGACGAGCAGGCGCTGTTACAGTTACTGAGCTCTCATAATCGGAAGGAAGAGCGAGCGCTCTATCCCGCAATTGATAACGTCATCAGCGCGGACGAGCGCGTAAAAGTTTTCAGCGACATGAATAGTATTTCAGAAGACCGGTACAATGCCTGTTGCAGTGACCAATGACGGAAATCAAAGAATGGACGACAAAGCATGAGACATCTGTTCAGTTACCGTAGCCTCAATCTGCTGGTCAAACTGACAGCCTCGTTCAGCATGCTTATCATGGTCTGGCTGGGAGTCGAGCCGGTGTCTGTAGCTGATCGCACCTGGGCCGAGTCTCCTCCAGCGCAACCGAGCGGCAAGTTAAAGGGCAATATCCTGCAAGGCCGGGAGATTTTTAACGGTAAAGGTGTGTGCTATTACTGTCATGGGATCGATGGGTACTTGTCTAAGACACCACGACTGGAAGCGGACACAGCCAAGCTCATCACAAAACTGAATCCTCCCCCCACCGATTTGCGGAATCCGGATGTCCTGCACCTGAAAAATAACAAGGAACGGGCTCGCGCTATTCGAGAAGGCCATCCTGGCACCGGAATGTTTCCTGACACCACCATGACCGATCAAGACCTCGCCGACACCTTGCTCTACCTCGCCCTCATCAGAAAAGATCCCAATCCGGAGCAGTAGAGTAGCCTCTGAACGTTCGAGGCGATTCCCGAGAAGCTCTTTCTCAAAGCTGCGTTGATCGCATCCTCTCAGCTGTTGGACTCCACAACAGAAGTATCGCTGCTGCGAGACTCAATCATAAGATCGGGAAGAATGGGAATAGGGGGGCCTTACCGATTCAGAACATTCCAAGATGCGCCACCATATTGCCGTATGGCCAAATATATTGCCCTGTGTTAGTCTTTGTTCAGGCCGATGGCTGAAACACGTTTCGAGTGGGATTCAGACAAAGACTCAGTAAATCGGAAAAAACATGGGGTGCCGTTCTATCGTGCCCAATATGCTTTTGCCGACCCTCGACGCGTCATTGCGAAGGACCTCTCGCATAGTCAGTCAGAAGACCGCTTCTACTGTTTTGGCGAAGTCGATGGCGGTATCTTGACGGTGCGATTCACATATCGGGCTTCAGTCATTCGAATCATCGGCGCCGGCTATTGGCGTAAAGGAAAGGCGATTTATGAGCACAAAAATAAAATACACCGATGAACCGCTTGGCGAGATTCGCGTGGTCCAAGATTTTCTTCCTTCTCCATCCGAATTGGCTTTTCGCGAAGAAGGCGTGAAGGTCACGTTGGCGTTGAGCAAGAAGAGCGTCGAATTCTTCAAAGCTGAGGCATCTCGGCACCATACGCAGTATCAGCGCATGATTCGTCGGCTTCTCGATGCGTACGTCGATACGCAATCTCACTCGCTAACTCGACGAGCAGCCCAGACTACTCGTAAACGGGCAGTCGGCTAGCTTTGGGTGGAAACAAGGAGCTGGCCCCGTGGTTTTAACGGGCTCAGGTCGCCAAACAATTCGGTATTGCGCAGTCCCGCTGGTCTGACATCGTGCGGGGTAAGTAGGACAAGTTCAGCTTGGAAATACTCATCGCGCCCGAGGCGAGAATGGGACGGAAAGTGCCGGACGAGTTTGCAGCGGGAGAGTCTTAAATTCTTGACGGGTACCATGAGAATCACGGTATTGCTCAAAAGCCAGGTATTATGAAGGTCAATGTTGTTAGACCGATGCGGGAATCATGCGCGGTAAAATCATAGTACTGACACTGTTCGTAGGCCTAACGTGGGCTTCAATTGCCACCGCAATTGATATAGATCACAACTGCAACCCTAGCAGTCTGCTGAAAAACCCCTCGCCAAGCGGTGCGGAATATGATTCTCTGTTTTCAGGAAACACGGAGGGGCAAGCATGCGCGGAGCATTTGACGATCAGGGACGGTTATTTTCGTATATCTCGCCGGAACAACGG
>JBGSIO010000134.1:0-17757 GCA_041742455.1 Nitrospira sp.
GATTCGTGAACTCGTTCACCGTCTTCGTTCCCACGGCGTCTCCTTCCAGTATGTGCCACACGAGTGATGATCCTGAGCGACCATCAGCATACGCCGGTTCCCGCATTCCCTCTATACACAACAATCGATCATAACTCCAGGTTGCCACAACGTGCCGCAAAACTCACTTTCCTTATTTCTCTCAACACTCAAGGAGGAGGGATACCATGACAAAGGAAGAGTTGATTGCGAAGATGGCCGCTTCGGCAGGAATCACCAAGGTTGCGGCAGGAACTGCCCTTGAAGCATTTACCGGAGCGGTAACGTCCTCCCTTAAAAAGGGGCAACGAGTCTCCCTTGTCAACTTTGGTACGTTTACAATCTCCAAACGGAAAGCGCGGATGGGAAGGAATCCAAGAACAGGCGAATCGCTCAGAATCCCGGCAGCCAAAGTGCCGAAATTTTCAGCCGGAAAAGAGCTTCGCTCTGCCGTGAAGTAGTTGGCTTCACCTAACGATTGTCCGGTATAGGAAAAGAAGGGAGTCTCCTTTTGACATCCCTGGGGGAGCACCGTCTCTGTTTCGTTTTCTTGACAGTGTCCCTGACGCTATATTAGCATGCGTTCTTTACTGATGGGCGCGTAGCTCAGGGGGAGAGCGCTACCTTGACACGGTAGAGGTCGACGGTTCAAGACCGTCCGCGCCTACCATGAATCCGCGGCACTGGTTTGCCTCTCGGAGGCGCCGTGCCTTTTGTTATTTTTGGTGCTAGAGAAAGTCGGTTTTTCCCCCTATGAAAATTGCGGTGAAAGACGGTCCGAGCAGAGACATTCAGGTAGGTGAGACTGCAGGAGCTGCCCTGTCGGCATTAGGGATTGCCAGCCAAGATGTCCTAGCGGCCAAGGTCGATGGTGCGGTGGTTGATCTGTCACGGCCTCTTTCCGGCGGTTCAACTATCGAACCTCTTCGGTTCGATAGCGTTGAAGGTCGAGAGGTCTATCGTCACAGTAGTACTCACATCATGGCCCAAGCCGTGAAAGAGCTGTTCCCGTCCGTACAGCTCACGATCGGTCCAGCGCTGGAAGACAGTTTCTATTATGACTTCGCCTTTGACCGCACCTTTACACCTGAAGACCTTGAACAAATTGAAGCGCGTGCCGCGGAGATCATTTCTCGCAACCTTCCGATTACACGGCGGGAGTTTTCAAAGCAGGAAGCCATTGATTTTTTTAAGGCCAAGGGCGAACACTACAAAGTTGAACTCATTCAAGGTTTTCCAGACGGAGAACCGATCACTGCATACACGCAAGGCGATTTTGTGGACCTCTGCCGCGGTCCTCATCTCCCGACAACCGGCTCCGTCGGAGCCATCAAATTACTCAATACGGCCGGCGCGTACTGGCGTGGCGATGAACGCAATCCCATGTTACAGCGCATCTACGGCACATCCTTTCCGACAAAAACCGAGGTGGATGCCTATCTCGCCAGACTGGAAGAGATCAAGCGGCGCGACCACAGAAAAGTCGGAAAAGAACTGGACTTGATCAGCATCCAGGACGAAATCGGCCCTGGGTTGGTGCTCTGGCACCCAAAAGGCGCGGCAGTACGCCTGTTAATTGAAAACTTTTGGCGAGAACAGCATGTTCAGGACGGCTACGATCTGGTGTATTCACCCCATGCCGCTCGCCTTGATCTGTGGAAAACCAGCGGGCATCTTGAGTACTACCGCGAGAACATGTTCCCGCCGATGAAGCTGGAAGGGAGCGAGTACCAGCTCAAACCCATGAATTGTCCGTACCACATCATGATCTACCAGTCCCATCTGCGGAGCTATCGTGACCTCCCTCTTCGTTATGCTGAACTAGGAACCGTCTACCGTTATGAACGGACCGGGGTCCTGCACGGGCTTCTGCGAGTACGCGGATTCACCCAAGATGATGCCCACCTCTTCTGCCGCCCTGATCAGATGGAAACGGAAGTCAGCCGGGTGTTGGATTTTACGTTTTTTGTGTTGCAGACGTTCGGCTTCCGAGAATTCGAAGTCTTTCTATCAACACGGCCCAAAGAATCGGTGGGAGGCGATGAGCATTGGACGTTGGCGACGAGCGCCTTAGAAGCTGCGCTGAAGAGTCGCAATATCGCCTTCCGACTAGATCCCGGTGGCGGGGCATTTTACGGCCCGAAGATCGATATTAAGATCAAGGACGCGTTGGGTCGGTCCTGGCAATGTTCTACTGTTCAGGTGGACTTCAACAACCCAGAGCGGTTTGAATTAAGTTACATCGGAGAAGATGGGAAAGCCCATCGTCCGATCATGATCCATCGTGCCCTGATGGGGTCAATCGAACGATTCTTTGGAATTCTGATCGAGCATTATGGAGGCGCCTTCCCGACCTGGCTCGCGCCGGTACAGGCGGTGGTCATGAATATCACTGATCAGCAAGAGGAATACGTCGCCGCCGCAGTTACCAAATTGAAGACTGCTGGCTTCCGCGCCGAAGCCGACCTTCGGAACGAAAAGATCGGGTTTAAGATTCGGGAAGCCGAGAAGGCGAAAGTCCCCTTCATGTTGGTCGCGGGAAAACGTGAAGTCGAGAATGGGACACTCTCCGTGCGCGGTCGAAGCGGTTCGAACCTAGGAAATATGACAGTGGCTGAGGTGGTGGATCTCCTCCAAGCCGAGACCAAGCATACCCAGCGAGAACTTCAACCCACACTATAGAAAGAGGTGGCCTATCGTCCCCAAATTGCGCGTGAACCGTGAGATCCGAGTGCGAGAAGTTCGGGTGATTGGACCGGAAGGAGAACAACTCGGTATCCTCCCGACCCCTGATGCTTTTCGCCAAGCTCAAGAAGGTGGCTATGACTTGGTCGAGGTTGCTCCTACGTCCGTCCCCCCGGTTTGTCGGATTATGGACTACGGAAAGTATAAGTATGAGTTAAGCAAGAAGGAGCATCAGAGCCGGCGCCATCAAAAGTCCACCCAGGTGAAGGAAATCAAGCTCCGTCCACGGACGGACAAACATGACCTCGAAATCAAAGTTCGACAGATGAAGACATTTTTAGAAGAAGGCAATAAAACCAAAGTCACCCTCACCTATCGTGGGCGAGAAATGGCGAATCAGGAAATGGGCCGGGCCGTGATGAAGTCAGTGATTGAACAGTTGGCCCAAGCCGGCACCATCGAGTATGCTCCCCGTATGGAGGGACGCAGTTTGATCATGATCGTGGCTCCAAAACATTGACGTGCGATGCGGTGGCATCCATCAACCAAAGGAAGTTTGCGATGAAGATGAAGACGCATTCAGGAACAAGCAAACGATTCGCTAAAACAGGAAGCGGCAAGATTGTCCGCCGCAAGGCGGGCAAGCGGCACATATTGACCAGCAAGCGGCACGACCGTAAACGCCGCTTGAGCGGAACTGCAGTGGTGGATCCAACGGTGGTTTCCACATTGAAACGACTCCTGCCGTACGCATAGGCAACGATCGTTTCAAGTTGAGCATTTCACGATTCAAAAGGAGTACGCATCATGCCTCGCGCTAAAGGTGGTCCAAAAACTAGACAGCGGCGGAAGAAGCGGATTAAGTTGGCGTCAGGCCAGTACGGCGGAAAGAGCCGGTTATTTCGGTCCGCGACGGAGAGTGTCGATAAAGGGCTGACTTATGCTTACACCGGTCGCAAGAACCGGAAGCGAGATTTCCGGCAATTGTGGATCGCGCGCATCAGTGCCGCCGTTCGATCCCAAGGACTGACGTACGGCCGGTTCATCAACGCATTGAAGAAAGCGAATGTTTTGTTGGATCGAAAAGTATTGTCAGATATGGCGATCAAAGATTCCGCGGGATTTGAAAAGTTGTGCGGTCTCGCCAAGCAGCACGTTCCGGCTACGGCATAAGTTCTCATACACAAGTTGTATCGGACGGAGAGAAGGGGGAATAACGCACTGTTATTTCCCCTTTGAGTCCAGCTCTTCACGGCCCCCCTACACTTTCACGCAAGGGCTAATCATCTTCTTGGTCCACAGATACCGGTGAGAATCGAGTGTAGGACCGTGGTCGGCTCCTTTTTTCTCATGCGTACAAACAAGCTCACCGTGCCGCCCACCCGGTGACAGTACGCAAAACACGAAACTCGGCACGCGCCTTTCTTGAGATCGACTTGCAAAGATTGAGCAATTCCTGTGAGGCGCCGTGACTGGCTTACGAAAGTAGCTGCGAGAGGTTCAGATCGAACGCCACGACTGGCATGGCAATTTGCCATCGTTCGAGGACTTCCGGATGGAGCTCGCCGATGACGCCGACGGGTTGACCCGCCACGATAATCCGCCCCGCGCGCCCCTCCAGAAAAGACGGATGCTGAACCGTCTCGAGGCTGTACTCTTTCCCAAGGTAGTAAAACAGCACATCTACGCAAGAATGAATCTCTGAGAAATGCGCCGATGCATGAGCGAGCACCGCTCCCAAGACCGTCTCCGTCCGAGAGCCTAACTCCTTGGTGGCGTCAGGAATCGCCACATCACCGGCCTCAAAGAGGCGGTGTGGGTAAAAGGCTCGGCTCGATGCCGCCTCGACACGCAGCAGAGAAGGCAGGATCCATTGCCGGAGACACGAGAAACTCAACGACATGACGTTATCGACTTCGACCATGCCTCCCCATTCCGTCCCTTCGAGACGCATGCGACCGGAATAACTATCGGGCGAGCCGAGAATGTTTGAAATGATCTCCTGAAACCCGAGGCCCACCATTAATTCTCGTGCCCGGTCCGACGTGTGTTCGATGTCGGATAGCCCACCTACGGTAAACTGTGCCGGCATGACCGGAGTGAATTCGGCGTATCCCAGACTCATGGCCACATCTTCAACCACATCCATCATGTGCATCAGATCATGCCGATAGGGGGGCAACTTCGCCTTAACGGAACCCTTTCCAGCCGAGACATGGTACCCATACGTTTCAAGGGCCTGTGCAACAGTGTGTGCGCCGAGCTCCTGCCCAAGCGCATGTTCAACCTTTTGGATTTGAATAGTTTTGGACTTTCCAAGATCCAATGGAGTTGTCACTCGTTTCCCCAACGAGGTACTCCGGGGATACTGAACTTCGATCGGCTCGATGGTGGCTCCGCGGTCAGCGAGATTGGACGCAAAAATATTCAGGGTCAAGACGACCATGGAGAGGTCTGTGCCCGTCACCTCAACGAAGAGCTGATCATCCCCCACCTGCACTTCACCGATTTCCCGGCTATTGATGATCGGAGGAAAGGACAGCGATTGATTGGCGGCATCACGAAGTATCGGTAACCGCCCCGTTCCTGCCAGGATAGCCCCATACTCCAATCCCTTCGGATGCACCATGAGAATCTCCGACAGCGTCATCACGGTTTCCATGCCCAACGGGGTAAACCGTGCTTCGTCGGGTTTCACAAGTTCGTACGTCACGGGAAACGTGATTTTGGGCAGCTGATAGATCCCGATCGAAACGGTCTTGCGTTTGTGGCCGAATATCTCCGCCAATTTTTCTTGCGTTTGAATCAGCTGAGCCAATCCCTCGGTCGTGACTCGATATCCTCTGGCAGCACAAGCCGCCACATAGGGACGAACCTGCTCGATTCCAGGCTTCACGATGATCTGCATCTGGGATTGAGATTGTTCGGAGAAGAACGGATAGGGCGAGAGTTTTCCCTGTTGTTTGATGCGGATTTGCCGGGCAATCCCTTCGCAACACCACAGATCGGGCCTGTTGCTGTCCTGTAGCTCGATGCGAAGTTCCCCGGTTTCAGGGTTGTACCCCTTCAATTCGCCCTTCGCGAGCATCAGCCACGCTTCCAACTCCTCAATCGAAATAGCCCGGTTTGCAGATGGCGACTGGTACAAGAGGGACTGGAAATCGTCTTTATAAATCGTGATCGTGGGCATGGCGTGATCTAAAACAATCCTCTAGTGGCACGAATCAATTCAAGATTGTCCGTAAAGAGCTCTCTGATATCGTGGATCCCCAGCGCCACCATCGCCATCCGGTCGAGACCCAGTCCCCAGGCAATCACCGGAACCGTCACCCCAAGCGGCAAGGTGACTTCCGGACGGAATAGTCCCGCACCACCGAGTTCCATCCACCCTAAGCGAGGATGACGCACATGTAGTTCGACGGATGGTTCGGTAAATGGAAAATACGCCGGCAAGAACTTCACCTCTTTCGCTTGCGCCACTTCCCGTGCAAACAGATTGAGCAGTCCAAGTAACGTTCTAAAATTGATGTCCTCCCCCAGCACGATGCCTTCCACTTGGAAGAAATCCGTCGCATGGGTCGCATCGACTTGGTCATAGCGAAAACATCGAGCGATCGAAAAATACTTCCCGGGAATGCTCGGTGCGGCGGCCAATGTTCGAGCTGAAACTGCGGTGCCTTGGCTCCGCAATACCAATCGTTTGGCGCGCTGAACATCGAACGAATAGCCCCAGCCCGTGGAACCCGTTCCAGCTCCGTGTTGGTGCACCTGGGCAACGTGGGACAAGACCGACTCATCCATGGCGGACGCATGGGTGGGGCGCTTCACAAAATACACATCATGAATGTCGCGGGCCGGGTGAAACTGCGGCATGAACAGAGCATCCATATTCCAAAATTCGGTTTCAACCAGCGACCCACGCATTTCTTGAAAACCCATGCTCACGAGTTTTGTTTTGACGGTGTCCAGAAATTCTCGATAGGGGTGCTTCTTGCCAGTCCCAACGCGCGGAGCCCTTAGGCTAATGGTATATTTTCGAAATCGCTTATGGCGCCAACTTCCGTCCTTCAACATTTCAGGAGTCAACTGCGACACTTCTTCGGCAACTCCTTGTTTCAACAACTGCGCAGCAGCGCTTGCCCCGGATGGAGACAGCATGAACGCGCGTGTCACTCGTTCGTCAACCCTGAACGGCTCCTTGGCATTACCTCGCTTCACCGCGTAATCTTCAATCACCCGTCGATCGCCTTCTGAAAAGTCTTTGAGAGCCCGCGAGGATTCATGCATCTGCTTCAAGAGAGTCCGCAGCGCCTCAACGGTCGGGCTCGGACGTCCGGTCGTTTCGATACATCCCCCCTGCACGATCAGTAACGCCCCTTCCTTCTTCAGTCGCCCAACGGCTTTGCTGACATCAGAAGGATCGAGTCCATCCTGTGACTGAAGATCGGGAATAGTCAGTCGCTTCCCCGTACCGGCTGCCTCACGAGCGGCATCGAGAACGCGTTCAATCGGGGATGCGCCACGGTAGTACTCTTCACCAATTTTCGTGAGAGACACGACCGGCGTCACCGTTTCCGACTGTATCGTGATCAGCGCTTTGGTCAGCAGCCATTCTACGGCCATACTGAGCTGGGAAGGCTCCAACTCAGCGGCTAGAGCCAACTGCTCGCTCTCCAGAACAGTTCCCGGCTGGCTCGCGCCGAAGGTTGTAAGGACTTTGGATTCGAGAGGATGAAGGCTGTCGATGACTGCGGAGGAGTTATCCACCCTAGATCGCCTATCGATTGACCGCTGTGCGGGGTGTCGGTTGAATGGCTGTTTCTGCGGCTGCTCGCATGGTGGCGATCGTGGCCGTGTAGTCGTGTTGCGAGAAAATAGCGGATCCTGCGACGAGCGTCGTCGCACCAGCCGAGACGATCTCCCGTGTATTGTCCACCTTCACACCGCCATCCACTTCCAGCATTGCGTGGCTTTTGATTCGATCCAACAGAGTCCGGGCCTCGACGATTTTCTTCAGCACGGATGGAATAAATGCCTGCCCACCGAACCCTGGATTCACCGACATGATCAACACCAAGTCGACATCACCCAGAATCTCCTGCAACGACGCAATCGGGGTGGCGGGATTGAGGGTCACACCGGCTTTCACACCTCGCTCCTTAATCAACTGAATCGTACGGTGCAGATGCGGGCAGGCCTCAACGTGAACGGTGAGATAATCTGCTCCTGCGTCCGCAAACTCCGGAATAAATGCGTCGGCATTTGTGATCATTAAGTGTACGTCAAGAGGTAGTTTGGTGACTTTCCTGAGGCTTTCCACAATGGGAGGCCCCACCGTCAAATTCGGCACAAAATGGCCGTCCATAACATCCACATGCAGCATATCGGCACCAGCCCGCTCTACAGCGGCGATTTCATCAGCCAGCCTGGCAAAATCCGCAGAGAGAATCGAAGGTGCAATATAAATCTGATGAGGCATCACTCGTTCTTTCGTAAACGGACGGCGTAAAACCCATCCATCCCAAAACTATTGCCCAGAGTGGAAAGCGCCCCTCGAGCGGTCAGAAAGCGATGAGCAGCAAGTGGAAGCCAAGGAGCCACAGATTCACGCGTCCATCCGGGAGAGGTCTCGAAAAATCGGTTCACAACCTCTTCGGTTTCTTCCGTTTCCGTAGAGCATGTACTATAGACCAGCACCCCACCTGGTCGCAAGCTGGGAGCAACCGACTCGAGGATTTGTACTTGGAGTGTCTGATGCCGCGTAAACGATGAGTCAGACCTCGGTTCTTTCGCTTCAGGATGGCGGCGTAAGACTCCCAGCCCGCTGCAAGGCGCATCGACGAGAATCCGGTCGAAGACGGTCGGAATGGCCGGTTGATCGGCATCTCTGCCGACGAGGCGGGTCCATTGGGCAGGTCTTCTTGCATCTCCGACGACCGGCACAATGCTGTGTATCCTCAGCCTCGCACAATTGTCTTGCAACAAGTCCAACCGCGAGGCCTTCTGATCAACAGCAACGATCATTCCGCGATCGCCCATGAGTTCTGCGAGATGGGTGACCTTGCCACCCGGGGCCGCACAGGCATCCAAGATAACCTCCATGGGTAAAGGATCAAGAATGGGAGGAATGAGCTGAGCGGCTTCATCCTCCACATAAAAATCCCCTGCCATGAAACCCGGCAACAAGGTGACATCCCGTCCTTCCTCCACCACAACTCCTACAGGGCTTACTTCGGTTGGGTGAGCAGCCAGTCCAGCTTCTTGCATACGTTTCAGAAACTCTTCCCGGGTCAGTCGGCACCGATTCACTCGCACGGTCACGTTCGGAATGGTACTGGTTGCCCGACAAGCTGATTCTGTCTGCTCTCTCCCCATTCGATCTAACCAGCGCACCACTAACCACATGGGGATACCGTACTTGATCGACAACGATTCAGCCGGGTGAGTCGCAGGATCGGGAAGGGACGGGGCCGGCATCCGAATGAGATTGCGTAAAACCCCATTCACCAATCCACTCCAATCTCGCCCGAGTTGTTGCGCAGAGCCTTTCGCTAGTTCAACCGTTTCATTCACGGCCGCTGAAGCCGGCACTCGATCCAGAAACAGCACTTGATAGGCGCCGAGCCGAAGCAACATCTGGACGAAAACGGGCAGTCTATGGAGAGGTTTAGAAAGAACCGCGCCTAATCGCCACTCGATCGTTTCCTGCTGCCGCAAGACTCCGTACGCCAACTCCATCACCAATGCACGGTCACGAGGTAGTGAAATTGAGGAAGCTTGCTGGTCAATCAGTTTATCGAGCGGGTGATCTGTCCGTTGGCTTGCGAGCAGGATACGGAGTGCTATGGATCGTGCTGAAGGTCCTGACACAGAAGTTCCTACGCGGTGTTCGTCCGACATGGTCAGGAAGACGGGGCATCATCAGACAAGTGTGGCAACGGGATCACACATCTCGATACCCTAGTCGCATACCGGCGGTGACTTTATGTCCTGTGAGAAATTGGCTGACGGACATTCGTTTTGAATTGGCCGTCTGTATTTCTTGGAGATCAAGAAGGCCCTCGCCAGTTGCCACCAGAATGGATTGCTTATCGACAGCTACAATCGTTCCCGGCTTGTCGGTCCCCGCGCTTTTGCTCGGGACTACCCTCCATACATTCCATCGTTCCTCACCAAAAAATGTGTAGGCGCCTGGCCATGGAGAGAGACCTCGCACTCGGTTCGCGAGAGATTCTGCACTCATCGTCCAATTGATGAGGCCGTCTTCTTTCTTCAAGAGCGGCGCCAGGGTTGCCTGCGTATCGTCTTGCCTCTTGGGCGTCAGCGTCCCGGCTTTCAAATATGCAATCGTCTCGACAAGCAGCCGCCCGCCCAACTCCGCTAGACGAGGCGCCAACGTCCCCGCCGTATCGTCGGGCATGATCTCTAGCCTCTCTTGGAGCAGCATGGGGCCTGTATCCATCCCTTCGTCCATCAGCATCGTCGTGATTCCCGTCTCCGTCTCGCCATTGATAACAGCCCACTGGATCGGAGCTGCACCCCGATATTTCGGCAGTAGCGAGCCATGCACATTGACGCAACCCTTCGAAGGGAGACTCAGTATCGGTGTATGCAAAATACGTCCATACGCAGCAACAGCGATCAGATCAGGCTGCCAGGATGAGAGGGCCTGCAAAAACTCCGGCGTACGAATCTTGAGTGGCTGCAACACAGGAATCCCTGCGCGCTCCGCAACGAGTTTCACCGGCGGAGCAACGAGCTGCTGTCCTCTGCCCTTGGGTCGATCCGGCTGTGACACCACACCGACCACGTGATCGTCAGATCGAAGGAGTGCTTCGAGCGACGGCACGGCAAATTCTGGTGTGCCCATAAAGACAATGCGCATGTCTTGCCTTTAGCATCGTGGTCACGAGAAAGCAATCGTGGGATACCGAAACTTGACTTGCTGTTCAGCGCTTTGTTAGTCTCCAGCCGCGGGGTGGAGCAGCCTGGTAGCTCGTTGGGCTCATAACCCAAAGGTCAGAGGTTCAAATCCTCTCCCCGCAACCAATCTTCTCTCTTTTCTTTCAATAGCTTACAACCGATTCATTCCCGGCTTCCGACACAGTGAAATTAGCCGATTGTGCTAAAACTGTGCTAACTCCGTCCGGAATCCGATCAAGAATCTCGATGCCAGCGCCTAAACTCTCCGGATGGTGATGCGCATATCGCATGACCATCGAAATGGTTTTCCACCGCCCAAGCTTTTGCACGGTGTAGATGTCGCACCCGGCTTGCACGAGTCGAGTGGCAAAAGTATGGCGCAGATCATGAAACTGGAATCGTTTCACGTCTGCCTTTCTCATGGCCGGATAAAAGACACGCAGGAGATCCCGCGCATCCATTCGGTTCCCGGCCCCGTTGAAGGGTGGGCCACCGTCTAAGTGAGCATGCGACTCAGGCTGCTGTCCTGCGTGCGTCGGGTCACACGGCGATCACCTATTCGTCTAAACGACCGGGAACCACGCTGGGATGTGGAAACATCAAGGCGACGATCTGACGGAATGAGCGGTGAGCTGAAAGGTCCTCTGATGATCGCAGGCAGGCAAGAACCAAACTGAACTATGAGGAAGGATGGGGAGATCTCCGCTAGTGCGCAAGGGTATACCGGACCGCTCGACGAATCTCATCCGGGGTGAAGGGTTTCTGAATCACACCGCGTGCTCCGAACAATAGGGCCACGTTCAGGTAGTTCTGCTCTCCGGTGGCGCCGGTGATGGCAATGACTCAGGCGTCCAGGAATTCTCGCGTCAGCGCCAGCGTCACTTCGAGCCCATCCCGCTCCGGCATGAGGAGGTCCGTAATGACGACATCGGCTGGGGCGTCGCGATAGAGCTGCAGGATCATCGATGATCCCCGGCTGTCCTTATAAATATTGCTCATATCCATCTGGAATGGTTTCTATTCATGGTAGGATTTAAAGCTACGTACGGCATGTGTTGGGACAGGGAGACCGAAGGTTCCGGAGAAAACGGTTTTCGTCATATCCAGGTGTTCGAAGATTTGGCGCACGTCGATATCGGTTGAACGGATCATATACAGATGGCCGGTGTCCCTGTACTGATTTGTTTTCCCGCTTTGCCACTTTTCCTAAACTCCTTTCGAGCGGTTTCAAGTTTCACGCCCAACGGGGGAGCCGCTTCCCTCAACTGACGCCTACATCGCCACGAACCCTAGGACATTCCCTCCTATTGATTGGCATGCTTCAGTTCCACTAGTATTGTATGGGCGCTTCATCCAAGAGAGAGGCTCTCGCATGCACGGAGCCAGTGATCTTTTGTCCAAAACACCCCCAAGTCACACATTGCGCCTATAGAGATGACAGCCTCTCTTAACGACATGTTCGAGGCGGCGAACGATGCCATTCTCACTCATGATGTGAATTATCGGGTGACGAGGGCAAATGCCATTACTGAAAGTTTGTACGGCTATTCCTCGCCGGCCTGCGAAAGAAAAACCTATATGATTTCTGTACATTGGACATACCGGCGGCCATTGATGAGCAGATGCGGTATTCGCCCCAGAACAATGGGGCGAGATGGTAAGCCTTCAATGTGCGGAAGGATGGAACGCTTTTTCCTGTGGACATCACTTCCAAACCGTTCCCTGGAGGTGAGCAGTTTCACTTTATACGCATCGTCTGCGACATCAGAGAACGCAAACATTCGGGAAGAAGCACTTCGGGCAATAGATGTCCGGTTCCCGCATTATAACCCGGCGGCTGTGGAGTTCGTTGAGCATGTCCCCGTCTTGGGTTCAGATCACTGGTGTGTGCGCTGGAAGGTGTACCGCCATGATCGGCCATTATTTCCGCATGATGACTGCCCCCATGGCCATTGCAATCAACGAGGGTCGCATACTGCGTGGAACAGAGGCCAGTGCTGAACGGCGAGCGTATCTGGTTCATTTTGTATCCTACGGTCCTGTGTAACGCTGACGGTCATATTTTCGGCGACGTTAAGCGGTCTTAATATGCTGGTTGACATCACTGAACGACGACAGGAAGAAGCCTCGAGGGCACATCTGGCAGCCATCGTGAGCTCGTCTGATGATGCCATCTTCAGCTTGGACTTGGATGGTCGGATTCAGTCATGGAATCGTGGGGCCGAAGAGCTTTTCGGCTATCAGGCTCAAGATGCAATAGGGAACCCTCTGACGTTTCTCATTCCGCAGAACCGGCAAGCGGAAGAACCCGCATCCTTCAGCGCATTTTTTCCGGTGAACGAATCAACCACTATGAGACCGTCCGGCAGCATAAGGATGGCAGGTTGCTCGATGTCTCACTGACCATCTCGCCGATGTTTGATGGCCAGGGACGCATTATCGGAGCATCCAAGATCGCTCGAAATATTTCAAAGCAAAAGCTGATCCAGCATCGCGAGCAACAACTGTTTAGATTGGCGACGGCTGTCAATCGAGCGCATGCGTTACCCGACCTCTACGAGCAGGCTCTCGAAGCCATCGAGGAATCTCTCACTGCTGACCGCGCCGCCATCCTCCTTTTCGATCCCGATGGCCTCATGCGGTTTCAGGCGTGGTGTGGATTATCCGATGTCTATCGCCAGGCGGTTGAGGGGCACTCACCGTGGAAACCGGATACACGCACGCCGGAGCCCATTGTTATCCACGACGTGGAGCACGCTGACCTTTCGGTGGAACTGAAGGCAGTCATTCAAAAAGAAGGAATACGTGCGCTTGCATTCATTCCGCTGACATACGGAGAACGTCTCATCGGCAAATTCATGGTGTATTTTCCTGAACCGCGTTGCCTGGATAAAGACGAGCTCCAACTGGCGCAAGCCATCGCTGACACGTTGGCATTGGGCGTCGAACGCCGACGCACCGAAGAGATCGTCAAACACAGCGAAACCCAGCTGCGGCAAGCCTTTGAAGCTGGCCGAATGGGTTCATGGCAGTGGGACCTGGGTACCAATAAAGTCTACTGGTCGCCCGGTTTGGAAGCCCTTCATGGGCTCGCCCCAGGAACATTTGATGGCTCATTCGAGGCCTATCAAAAGGACATCCACCCCGAAGACCGTGAGCGAGTACTGAGATCGATTGCCAAGACAATTGAAACTGGCACCGAACACCACATCGAATATCGCATCCTGACGCCGAATGGAAGTGAACGATGGGTGGAAGGCAAAGGGACGCTCTACCGGACGCCAGAGGGCATCCCCACAAAAATGGTTGGCGTCTGCAGCGACATTACGGATCGTAAACAAACAGAAGAGAAGTTGCGTGCGAGTGAACGCCTCATGCAGGCCGTTTTCAATCAGCAGTTTGCCTTCAGTGCGCTGCTTTCGCCAGAGGGACAAGTCCTCCGCTTCAGTGAATCCGTGTATCGAAACAACGAAGGGACAGCCATCAATCCCCAAGCCCTGATCGGCCGAGATTTTCTTGAGGCTCCGTGGTGGCGTGATTTGCCTAGTACGGTTGGCGACTGGCGCCGGCAATTTTCAGAAGCGCTAAGCGGGCCGGGGCCTGCGCGCGGAGAAGCGCCCTACCGACATGGCAACGGAGAGCTGCGTTACGCGATGAACACGGTCACGGCGCTTCGTGACGACGCCGGTAATCTCGAGTATTTGCTCTGCGAAGGCATGGACATCACCGAGCTCAAGCGATCGCAGTTGCGTCTGAAACACTCCGCACAAGACCTGGAACGGCGGATCACTATACGCACTGCTGAGCTCCTCGAGACACAAGACCGCTTGCGAGCGCTCGCGACCGAACTGAATCTCGCCGAACAACGGGAGCGCACGCGCTTAGCCACTGAGCTGCATGATCACCTTCAACAGACACTCGTGTTGGGAAAGTTAAAGGTGGGGTACGCCAAGCGCCTGTTGAAGGGGCAGCCTGCATTTCTCGGCGTGGTCACGCAATTGGACGAGGTATTGACGGACGCCTTGTCCTATACACGCACGCTAGTGACCGAATTGAGCCCACCTGTCCTACGCCAACATGGCTTGCTGGCCGGCCTTCGATGGTTGGCCGATTACATGAAGAAGCACGAGATATCTGTCTTGGTCAATGTACCAGAGCATCTTCATCTCTGCCTGCCCGAGGATCAGGAGATGTTGCTGTTCCAATCAGTCCGCGAGCTGCTGATCAATGCCGCAAAACATGCGGGAACGGATCACGCCTCCGTGACAGTACAACCGCATGGGGACCATTTATCCATCCAGGTGCGTGATGAGGGGCAAGGGTTTGAACCATCGAGCCGGGCTGGCTCAAGTGATCAGTCTTCACAATTTGGGTTGTTCAGCATTACGGAGCGCATGAAAGCGCTCCGAGGGTCCTTTACCATTGAGTCAGCCCCTGGACATGGCACCACGGCGGTACTGACCTTGCCGCTTGCCTCCCGGCAGGAGGTCCACACCACTTCCTCGGATAGCCAGCCACTCTCTCGATCAGATAATGGCAAGCCCGACCAGGCGATGGACATTCGAACAGCGGGGATTCGCCTGCTTCTCGTCGATGATCATGCCATGGTGCGGCAGGGGTTGCGGACGACATTAGAGCACTATGCGGACATTTTTCTGGTGGGAGAGGCCAATGATGGCCAAGAAGCAATTGAGCTTGTCGAGAAACTGCGCCCTCAAGTCGTCATCATGGATATCAATATGCCGCGAGTCAACGGGATTGATGCAACGGCCTGCATTAAAGCGCATTATCCGGACATTTGCATTATTGGCATCTCGGTGAATGCGGGAGAGGACAACCAGGCGGCCATGCGACGGGCTGGCGCAACGCTGTTGATCACGAAAGAAGCGGCAGTGGATGAGCTGTACCACGCGATACGGGCTGGATTAGGTCTGCCTTCGTTAGCTCCTCAAACGTAACAGGATCAGGAATACGATCGAGGCAGAAGCCGGAGGGACATCTAGGCCTCCTCTCCGAGGCAATCCATGGACGTTTCCTCATGAGGATAAACGGAGAAGGGTGCTGCAGGAATAAGGCGTTTGGAACGACTCTGTAAAGTATCAAACACGGGGAGATATATTTACATACCTACAAGACGGTTGTGGCTGCGCATCAGGGCTCGGAATGTGATCTGATGTTCTATAACCAGCTTCGGCCGCATCAGGTGCTTGATGCCATACTTGGGGCTATCCAATCAATCTGAGCCACCTCTGTCGCCACAGCAGCGGCTGGCCGGCTAGCACCTGGGAGGCGCATCGCGCCAATATGCTGTCACTCCTATTGCGTGATCCTCTCCGGCAAGCCGGTTCCGGCCTCTCTGCCTCCTGTTTCCTCTGTGAACCGTAAGGGGCATCTCTCCTCCTCTCGTGAGAGAGTCACCTACAGTTCACACAAGGAGGAAACACCATGGCGACCAACACTTCATCCAAACAACCAGCGACCACGCTGCGATGTGGCAACACCAAAGCCACGATCGGGCAGAATGTGAGTGAGAAGAGGCCGTTGTTCTGGACCACTGTCTCGCGAACCGATGACGGTAATGTCTGAGGATCACGCGCTATCGCTGTTCTACTCTAATCCAGAATTGGGCGGCTTGGCCGAATGCATGATCATACAGGGCTTCGATCGCTCCGGGGGAAGATGGGAACGGAGCTTGAAGAAGATAATCGGCGTGTTCACCGGGTGGAATATCACTGCCTGGGTGGGGAAAGGGGGATCCCGAGGTGTGAGGGCGATGCGAGACAGTGTCGTCATTGACGATTCTCAAAATGTTTCCCACCTTGGCAGTGATAATTTCCTCGGTAGTATTCCATGGCTGATTTCCTGTGCCGGGTTTGATATGAAATTCAACGATGTTTGCAGCTGGATTATCAGGTTGGACGTGGAGTTCCCGAGCCAGAATCGTCGAAGCCGGTTCACCGATTGAGGCAGCCTTGGATAAGATATAGTTGTAGACGTCGTCTTCAATCTCTATCTGGACCGTAGGTGGCAATATTTTCAACTCTCGCCTCAGGATCTCGCTAATCGCTTCCCCATCGCTGGCGGCTTTCGTTTGCAGATACTGGAACAGTGATTTCTCGATCTCGATTATTCTCATCGCTGACCCCCCTTGTCCTTCTCCGAGGGTAAGGGTAATAGACTCCACGACCGGGGAGCCAGTGTAATTGGAACACCATTCGCTTGTCCACGCACGGGAGAAATGTCCGCCTCTTTCCACGACCGTGGCCCTCACTTATTCCCCAATGGCAGCATATGGAAGACGCAAGGACATTCCAAGGTTACCGCGAGTCTGTCGTAATATGTGCCACTTGGGCATTGAGTTGCGTGGGAATGTTCTGGTCTCCACGGCGATGGGGCTAACCGGCGACCGCGCTGCGACGTGGAAACAGCAAGGCGACGATCTGGCAGAACGCCAGCGAGAACGGACCGTTCTTCGCAACGACCTTCTCGCGCCCATTTAAGGATCAGTCCGGTGCCTCGCGCAACGGCACCTCATTTGGGCCCAATGATCTTGAGGCACTCATGAATGTGGCGTTCGAAGCCAAAGAGTGGATCGCCGCTCATGCACTGAAGCGCTGAGCCGCTTCACAGGGAAGGCTCCGGACCTCTGGGGGTTTCTCATTCCTCCAAGAGTAGCCTTAATCCACAATCTGAGAACACTGCGTGTCGTATCTTATTGGATTGTGGCTTGAGCTCAGCGCCGGGGATCTAGGTTTTAAGCATCGTCGGCATCGGTTTCAATCGTTTCAGGGGTGGTGTCCATGGTTCTCGACCGTCCGGCCTGTTGCCAGCCGGTGTAGTTGTGAATGTCCGTCGGCCTACTCCCTGTTTGCTGATTTCCCTTCGTCTTTTCGAGCCTCGCTTCACGGCGGCTAAGTCTGAGCGTATAGAAAAGCCAATGCGTACAGCTATCAGACTTGTTCAGCGAGCCGCAGCTCATAGGTCTTCTGCAGATTCATCCAAAATTCAGCCGTCGTATTGAAAAAGGTCGCCAACCGCACCGCCGTATCTCCCGTGATGCCACGCTGCCCTTTGATGATGGCCGTGATCCGATTCGCCGGCACTTCGAGGGCTTTGGCGAGAGTATTAGCA
>JBGSIO010000135.1:0-8007 GCA_041742455.1 Nitrospira sp.
GGCCCACTGCTCCAGTTGCTGGCGTTCGGGTTCAGTCAGCTGAATGGAAGGGGCGATACGCATGGTCCGGTCCTCCTCTGGAGAGGAGTATACACGTACTGTATAATATGTAAAGCTATTTATGTATCACTACACTAGAGCGGCGGAGGAATTCAATGATGCGTTGGGACGGCTTGACGCTCGGGTGCAGGGGCTGACGGTCTCGATCGGATTGCCGCTGGTGCGTGGACTCACTGACGTGCTGCAGATGTTTCAGGAAGTCGAGGCCGCTGTCATTCGGGCTATGAAGGAGATGGAGGGCTTCTCGAAGCACCTATCTCAAAATTTTGGTAATTCCGGTGTCGGGCAACGGCTGATGGATGTCTTTTCTGCCATGGGCTTTGGACATCGAAAAGGCGAAGCACCAGGGGAGGCCGAGCAATTCCTGCAAGGCGTGCTGGGGTTCAAGTCTGGCGGCAGTGGTGAATCTGGGCGTGATGTGAGTTTGGCGGTCACCAAGCCGCAGATTCCCTCGTCCGGAGGGAAAGATGCGACGGCGCATGCCAAGGAGCAGGAGGCCCTCGGCAGGGCGCTCTTGGATATCTACAAGAGTCAAAACACTGCGTTGGACATTCGCAACAAACTGAATGGCGGACAGGGACAGATGAGCGAGTTCTTTCTGGCCTTCGACCGGCAGCAGCAATTCCGGCGAGAGGATGAAGCGGAACAGGAGCGGATGGGTAAACTGATCGTGGCGAACACTCAGCGCGAGGTGCTGGCCACGGCAGAAAAACAGGCGATGGAGCGTGATGGGCTCGTGAAGAATCTCCAGGCCTGGATTGACTATGACAACGCGGTGGGGGCTTCGACGGAGTTGCGGTATCAGCATCAAGTGGATCTGTTAAAGGCGAACCTCGCCCAGCAGATCGACATCACGACCGACGAGGCGGGCCGGCTGCTCGATGCCTGGAAGACTGTCGACAACGTGGCCTCTGATTCGATTCTGAACCAGACGCGCTTGACGGTGCAGCAGCGGGAAACGCTCGAGCTCCAATCGTTGAGCAAGCTCCAACAGATCCACGAGCAGACCTCGCAAAACATCTTCGACGGCTGGGCGCGAGGCCTGCAGCGCTACGTGCAGGATACGCAATCCGGATTCGGCCTGGGGGCCGATCTGGCGCGGAGAACCGCGCAGACGATGGAGCAGAACTTCCGCACGTTCTTTTTCGATGCCTTCGAAGGCAAGATTCGGTCACTCAAAGATGTGTTTCAGAGCTTCGGGAATTTCGTGAAGCAGATCATGGCCCAAGTCGCGGCGCAGCTGGCCACGATGTTGGTGCTGAAGGGCGTCACCGGCGGCTTCGGCTCGTTCGGGTTGGGCGGCTTGTTCGGCGGGAGTGGCGGCGGCGGGAGTGTGGACGCTGGTGGCCTCATGGGCTTGAAGTTCGCCTCGGGTGGGCCGGTGCTGGGCGCCGGGAATCAAGATTCGGTTCGGGCGATGCTCACGCCGGGCGAAGGCGTGTTGAACCGAAAGGGGATGCAGGCGCTCGCGCAGTTGAATTCTGGGACGGCGGCTTCATCCGCGTCGCCGAATGTCGTGATCAATTTTCACGGCATGCCGGCGGGTGAACGCCCACAGATCAACTACCGTCGGCAATTTGAAGGGCTAGTCGTAGATGTGATTCTGCGAAACCGAGACTTACAGGCGGCTCTAGGGCTTGCACGATGATCCTGCAGGTTCTCAGCGATTGCACCATCACTGGCCCCTTCGGCTTCCGTCTGTATGGGCCTGGGGAGCTGCTGACCTTGCCCGCCTATCTAGCCGTGCGGGTGGTGAATCTGGAGCCTCAGCACTTCAAGATTATGAAGCCGACCCCGCTCATTCCCGGCGTCGCAGTGCGCTGGCTTTTACCGGACGATACGGCGCAAGGGCCTGGAGCTGTGCAATTGGTCGACGGTGAACGGCCGAATCGACGGATCTCCGTGCTGATCGATGGGGAACTCCGCTGGATCCACGAGCGGGATATCATCGAGGTTGATCCATGGCCGGCGATCGATGCGAAGCTCGAAGAAGCCGTGGATCATCTAATCCTGGAAGGCGAAGCGTCACCCAAGCTCATACCCATACAAGAGTGGTTGGTTGCGAATTTCGATGAGGATCAGGAGCAATGGATCGGTAGAAAGTGACCCAATGTCGAAGCCAGCTGCAACAGCCGAACAGCCTTCAACCCCGTGGTCACCACAGCTGTTCGAAGAAATTACCGATCTACTGGCTGACGCGCTTTATCAATATTTTCAACCTATTAGAAAGTCTACGGTTTATTCCCCTCAGGGATCAAACCATAGAATCATATTGACGGAACCTGTGAACGAGATTAAGGGATGAGCACACCGAGCGAGGGCGGCTGCATGCGCGCTGCAATCTACGTCAGGAAATCCACTACGCAAACTGGAATGGCTGAGGATGCCCGTTCAGTCGAACGGCAGAAGGCTCGTGCGATCGAGTATGCCAATCGCCACAGCTGGACGGTTGCACCAGAACATGTCTTCGAGGACGATGGTATCAGCGGCGCTGAATTTGAGCGCCGGCCAGGATTCCAGCGGCTCAAGGAAACCCTTAAAGGCCGTTCTCCGTTTCGGTTCTTGATTGTGATGGATGAATCGCGGCTCGGTCGGGAGTCGATTGAAACCGCGCATGTGCTCAAGCAGGTTTCGCTCGCCGGCGTCCGGATCTTTGCGTACCTGGACGATCGAGAAATTGTCGTGGATAACCTCATGGACAAGATGCGGCTGGCATTCACCGGCCTCATGGACGAAGGTGAACGGTACCGGGCCCAGCAGCGGACATTCGATGCGCTGTACCGTAAGGCAATGCTCGGCCATGTGACTGGCGGGAGGGTCTACGGGTATGACAACATCGAGATTGCTTCCTCAGTACTCGATGCCTACGGCCGGCCAAAGCGGGATCATGTCGAGCGCCGGATTAATGAAGAACAGGCCGTCGTAATTCGGATGATTTTTAGGCTCTGTGCCGATGGTAAAGGGATGGTGTCGATCGCCAGACATCTCAACGATGAAGGTTTGCCAGCGCCGAGGAACAGTCAGGGCCGCAAGGTCTCATGGAGTCCGTCATCGGTCAGGAGCGTACTGTTTCGGCGACTCTATCTCGGAGAGGTGATTTGGAACAAAACGAAGAAGCGAAATCCATGGGGCATGCAGCAACAGCGGAAACGACCTGAGAAAGACTGGCTCAAGCTTCCAATGCCGCAACTGCAGATTGTCTCTGAAGGTGAATGGAAAGCTGCTCATGATCGCCTTGATGTCACTCGAATGGTCTATCTACGGGGAACAAGGGGTGAATTGTGGGGTCGGCCAGCCAGTAATCTTGAGTCGAAATATCTCCTTACTGGGCTGGTACGGTGCGGACAATGCGGGGGCAATTTGTACGTGAGAACGAGTTCACGCAAAGGTGGACGCGCTCTCTTCTATGGCTGCATGACCTATCATCTGCGAGGGCGAACGGTCTGCAGCAATAACCTCCTTACACCGATGGAGCGAGCTAATGACGAAGTGCTAGGGGCGCTGGAACGGCAAGTTCTACACCCAGATATTACGAGAGCTGTAGTTCGAAAGGCCTTGGTAAAGTTCAAAGCGTCTGAACGGGAATGGATGGAACGTCGCAGGGCTCTCCATAAGCAAATCGATGCCATCGAGGTTGAAACTAAGCGACTGGTGTCTGCTGTTTCGGCCGGCGGTGACATTCCTGCCCTCGTGGAAGCCCTTAAGGTTGCCCAGGAGCGACGGGGAGACCTCTTGAAGGACCTGGCCTACATTGACAGCCAGACCCATTCTGAGGCGGATTATGAACAACTGGAAAAGGATCTGAACGCACACTATGAAGCGTCGTGGAAGACAATTCTCGCTCGACAAATTGGACCAGCCCGTCAGGTTCTCCGGAAGCTGTTCAATGGTGAGCCAATCCCTTTCACTCCTGCAAATGACGAGGCCGGACGTCGATATGAGTTCAAGGGAACGGCAGCAATCGGTAAGCTCGTAACAGGCCGTGCAAAGGCCTTGGTGTCCCCAACGGGATTTGAACCCGTGTTACTGCCTTGAAAGGGCAATGTCCTAGGCCAGGCTAGACGATGGGGACGAGCCAATATGGCAAGAAAACCTTTGCACTCATACCACACTTGTCGTCGTGCTGTCACTAGCAGGCGGCGGGAAAACTCATTCTGCCCCCTGTACCCGTTACGAATATCGATGGTTGAGATGATGCTGAAAAGCCGTGCAGGATGCGCAAAATTGCCGTCCAGCAAGGCCGTACCGAGCGAAGAGGCGAATCGTACTCTGTGCTGTACGTTGAGACTCTGGTGATGTGGGAACACCCCGAGCGGGTTTTTTCCGCATCCTGCTAAGAAGAGTGGAGATCCGACGAGCTCATTGGTTGAGCCATGCCACGAGGCCAGATGATGCGCCTGTGGATGCACGTCGGAAGTGTTAAGCAGCTGGCTTATAGACCGGCAGCGCCGTGTCCATCGCAGTGAGGGTGCGGAGACTCTGGTCTTTTGAGGAGAGGATAGGCTCGCTAATCGGCCAATGAATCCCCAAGGTCTGATCGTTCCAAAGAATTCCGTGATCATAGGTTGGTGAATAATAGGCGGTGCACTTGTACAGGAACGACGCGGTGGCACTCGTCACGCAAAAGCCATGAGCACAGCCTGGGGGAATGTACATCTGTTGAAGGGTGTCTCCCGATAACTCGATCCCGTACCACTTGCCGAATGATGGTGAGCCCTTACGGATATCGACCACCACATCGTACACGGTTCCCTCGAGCGCCATGACGAGTTTCCCTTGGGCCTGCGGTTCCTGGAAATGGAGTCCCCGAAGTGTATTCCGGATGGATCGTGAAAAGTTATCTTGGACAAACCGTTCGGAGATACCAGCGTTCCGGTAACGGTCTTCATGATATGTCTCCATGAACGACCCTCGGTGATCGGAAAGAAGAGTCGGTTCGAGCAAGAGCACACCGGGAATATCAATTCGTGTCACACGCATGGCATCCCGTACTTAGGAAATTGGATTCGATCCGCTCGATGGCGGATTGGATGGATCGACGATGTCCGGTCTCTCAGGGTACAATTTCCCCAAACGATCGACGAGAGGAAGGGCCTCAGGCGAGCTGTTCATGCTCGGCTCACTGACCGGGTGGTCCCACACGAGGGTTGTAATGTGAGCCTCCTGCAGGAGCGATCGGATTGTGGCGGCGCAGGCATCAAGGGTAAGCTCTGTCCCGCCTCGGAGGTCAAGAACTCTCTCTCTTGGATCGGTCGGTGGTGCTTCGGTGTGTATCAACGACCAGCACCGGTCAAAAATGGTGTTGCGAAGCTCCGGTGGGAGATTGATCGTTGTGAGGTCAGAGGTACACAGAGCCGATACGAAGAGGACAAACTGAAGATCGGGCATTCCTGGGTTTTGAACATTGAGAGACGGCATACGCGTTCATTATCCGCAGTGATGCGTGGTGAGTCAACTAAAGGCTGCCAATGAGTGACTGCCGTCGGACGCACAAGGAGCTAGGGGTATGGTGACCATCGTTCTCACCGGACAATTGCAGACTATTGACGGGGAGCGTGATCTGGCATGTGAGATAGACAAATCTCTGTCTATTCGGCAACTCATTCAGCGGCAAGGCATTCAACTTCGTCATATCCTCCAGCTGCTTCGAGAAAAGAAGGTCTTGGTGACAATCAACAAGAAGATCGCCAGCGATGATTCGATGGTCCACGATGGGGACACAATTCGTTTAATTGGGCACGACGGAATGGGAGGCAGTGGCCTTGGCCCCTCGCACTCGTAAGTGAGGTCCAAGAACAGAGCGGGGCCGAGAACCTGTGTAGGTCTCGACCCCTCGGTGTCTCGAAAGCATTGCCGAACGTCACGCGGTGAATAAGGTGCTCTTCTTGACGGCACTGGGATGCGAATCGGAGTTATTTCTTCCCGAGGATCGCGTCCTTAGCAGCCTTGGCCACGCGGAATTTGACAACGCGTTTGGCTGGAATCTTGATCTCTGCACCGGTCTGAGGATTTCGGCCGATACGCGCCTTCCGGTTGGCGAGCTTGAGTTTACCGATGCCAGGCACGGTAAAGACATTTTTTGCCTCTCGATAGGCGAGGGCGGCAAAATCATCAAGGATCTGTACAGCACCTTTCTTCGTGATGCCGGCTTTCCCGGCGAGATAGTCTGCAATTTGCGACTTCGTCATTGATTTTGCCATTCGTGAACCTCCTTGAGGGTAAGGGATGAAAGACGCCTAGTATTTTGCCTGATGTGCCTGGTGCAACAACGTCCTTGCTGGCATTGGGTATCCTTAACGTGGACTCGTGCTCACAAGGTGAAAGCCCGCGAGAGTGTAGCCAAGAGTCTAAAGCGTGTCAACGAGAAAAACTGCAGCTGGCGTGGGGAAAATGCGTCCAGTGGCCTCTTGCGGATTAATTAAATGGAGGGGTACAGTAGAGCCGGATGGTCCTCTTGTGAGTCAGACGAAGCGAAGAGTCCGGAGAGCGCACTGTGGGTAAAGACCTACCGATTTTATCCGTACGTACCTCTCAGCCCAGTGCTGAGGGATCAGAAAACTTTATTTATACTCGAGTGTTTTGTCAGAAGGAAAACTCTCCCCCTCTGAAGTTGTTGATGGAATTCCTTCAGTCTCGTGGGCAAAGTCCGATCGTTCCCCCTAATCTTGATGAATCGGTTCTCCAAGAATGGGCATGGGTTCAAATTGCCTTGGGATACCATCGTGATCGCAAGCCCATTCAACTGTTTTGTATACGTGATCGCGGCAGCTATCTTGATGTGTACGATCAGGAAAAGAAGCAATTCATCGAAATGCTGTCCGCTCATGCAGGCATGGAGGCACAACTCGCGCTCGAATACGTGACACGGTGTCGTTTTATCCTAACAACGCGTATGGCTGAGAACGATGTGACCGACGAGGGCTATGATTTCAATGGGTGGATTCTCGAGTTTTATCAAGAGCAATGCGACGGGATTGTCCAGATCGACAATCAAGGCTTCTACTCCCCCAAAGGCGAACTCATCGTGGATCTCTCGATCGCGAGCGAAACCTGACGTGTCAGGGACGCCTCTCTTGCAGCCAACACTGCTGTTTAAAAAAACTGCTCGCTGGTTTGAACGTGCCAAGGCCTCGCTTCTCGACACGCTTCCCTGTTGCCAAGGCTGCTCCCACTGCTGTGTCGGTCTTTTCTCTGTGACGCTCCTTGATAGGCAGGAGATCCAGCGGGGTCTTCAGTTGCTTCCCATGGCACACCGGAAGAGGGTGGAAGCCAAAGCCCAGGAGCAGGTTAGTCAACTACGCGTTGCCGCACCGCGTCTGTGTACGAATCAATTCGTTGATCGGTGGCCGGATGAGGAGATGGACACACTCGTGGAACGATTCGATGCGCTGCCATGTCCAGCTCTGGACACCGACGGTTGCTGCAGTGTGTATGAATATCGCCCGCTGGTTTGTCGCTCTATGGGACTTCCGATGGACAGTGATGGTGTTGTGTCAGGCGCTTGTATGATTCAGACGTCCGTCCCTCTCATTCGGCTCTCCAATGCCCTTCGCGAGGAAGAAAACCTTCTCGCGGGGAAAGAAGCGGAGGAACTGGCTGCCGTATGTCACCGTAATGGAGGGCAGGGCGGAGAAGTGTTGTTGCCGTATGCGTTCTTGCCTGATTAAGAGGAATGGTGAGAAGCACGACGGGCACGATCTAGACAGTATCTTTCACGCTATGCTAAGGTGACTTTCCTTAGTTGAGGGAGCGCCTGTAGCTCAGCTGGATAGAGCATCAGCCTCCGGAGCTGAGGGCCACAGGTTCAAATCCTGTCAGGCGCACCAAACCGCTTCTTGTAGCTGGCATCGACAATTCAATACCCGGTGGGGCCGTTAGCTCAGTTGGTAGAGCAGCTGACTCTTAATCAGCGGGCCGTAGGTTCGACCCCTACACGGCCCACCAAAA
>JBGSIO010000136.1:0-52206 GCA_041742455.1 Nitrospira sp.
CTCACCGCCGTCCTCCGCCAAGCCGGCCACACGGTGATTCAAAAAGACATCAACTGTGAGATGTGGGACTGGTACTTCAGCGAGGACTTTTTGAAGAAGGTTCTACGTCGGGTGCCGCAGCAACTCGACCGACTCCGCAAGCTTTCAAAGAAGCGGGAGCTGGACGCGAATGAGATAGATTTGCAGCTTGCTCTGTGCGACGTGACCCATCAACGAATGGCGAAGCTGATCCACAATGCCGAAGATGCCAAACGCATTATAAGAAGTGAACAGTTCTATGATATCGATAGGTTAGAATGGGCACTTCAAGTGTTTCGAGATGTCATGTCGGTGATCTCGATGGTCTATGCGCCGGCGCGGATCTGTATGCCGCCGATGGAGACGAATCTGTCCTACAAGGTCTTCGTCTCGTCCGAAATTATGGAGGCAGTGAACGATACGCAGGTGAATATCTACCGCGATGTCTTCGAGCATTTGGTGAAGCCGGTTATTGAGCAGGAGCAGCCGGACGTCATCGGGATCTCGATCGTCCTGCAGCAACAGATGTTCTCTACCATGACCTTCTGTGCCCTCATCAAACAACACTTCCCAAACATCCATATCACGATCGGCGGCAATACGGTGACGCGGCTTCGCGATGTGCTGCCTCAGTCGCCGCTGTTTCAGTACTTCGACAGCGCGGTGGTGTATGAAGGGGAGACAGCCTTCGTTCAACTCGTCTCAGCGGTGGGGGCCAAACGGAGTCTGACAGAAGTACCGAACACCATCTATAAGGACGAGACCGGGGTCCATACGTCGCCGACGAGTTATGCGGAGGATCTCGCGACCCTTCCGTCCCCGGACTTTGATGGGTTGCCGCTGGAAAAGTATTTCGTACCAACGAGAATCTTGCCCTATCTGGCGACGCGGGGTTGTTACTGGGGCCGCTGCGAGTTCTGCGATCACGGCGAAGGGTATACCGCCGGATATCGGTCGAAGAAAATCCAGGATATTCTCGCTGACATTCAGTTTCTGCGGGACAAGTACGGCACTCGACATTTCCACTTTACCGATGAATCCTATCCCCCGGCGTTATTCAGAAAACTTGCTCGTGGGTTGCTCGAGAGCCAGATGGGGATCGTGTGGACGACGCACATGCGGTTTGAAAAGAGCTTGCTCGATGAACATGTCTGGCAAGATGCTCGTGATGCTGGTTGCAAGTATCTCCATTTCGGCTACGAATCCGGCGTCGAGCGGGTCCTGCAGTTGATGGACAAGGCGACAACGACGGAGATCATGACGAAGCACCTGCAGTTGACGGCCAACGCCGGTATTTGGAATCACTGTATGGGTTTCTTCGGCTTTCCAGGCGAGACGAAGGAAGAAGCCTGGCAATCCGTGGAGTTTTTGGAACAGAACAAAGACCATGTCCATTCATTGGGATTCGGCACGTTCGACCTCGGTCGGCACAACCCGGTGGCCAAGCATCCTGACAAGTGGGGCGTGACGGCCTATAAGAATCCGGAGTGGGATCTCGCGCTGGACTATTACTATACCGTGAAGAACGGGATGAGCATCGAGGAAGCTGAGCGAGTCTTCGAGCAATTTGAGCGACACCACAATCCCGGCTGGGATTTACGCCTCTATATTCGAGAATATATCTTCCTCTACATTTCAAAATTTGGATTAGGAAAGCTGCCGGATCTACAGTATCAGGCTATTAAGACTGCTGGCGTAACGCCGACGCTGGCTGGGAAAATGTGAGCGAGGTCCGTCTGTTGATCTGATGATTTGTTGATCTGTTGAGCGCCCGGAAGTCATCAGATCAACAGATGGACAGATTCCGTAAAGTTGATGATCAAATGAGTGAACTGCTCCAAATAGATGGTCTCGCACCGCTGGCCGGCGACGCACGGAAGAAGTCGAAGGTCATGCTCCTATTCCCCCCTGAGTGGGTGCCGACGGCGCCGTATCTCGCCCTGCCTTCGTTGACTGCCGTACTACGGGAAGCAGGGCATACGGTTATTCAGCGCGATATCAATATCGGGATGTGGGATCACTTCTTCAGCATGGACTTCCTGATCTGGGTGAAGGCTCGGATAGGGATGCAGCTGAAGGCGTTGCAAGAGAGAGAGAAGGCGGGAGCATTGACTGAGAGGGACGTCAATCACCTGGCCATCGTCGAGCAGGCCAATGAGCGCGACGTATTTGATCTGGTGGAACGGGCGGAAGATGCCAAACAGATCGTGCGCGGCGAACGGTTCTATGATGCAGAATTGCTCGAAGGAGCGCTCAATACATTCCGTGAGACGATGACCTATATCTCCGCCGCTTACTTTCCTGCTTCACTCGTGTTCTACCCGATGGAAAGCAACCTCGGCTATCGCCCAGGTGTCTCTACGGAAGTCTTTGCCTGCCTGGATGATGAACACGTGAATGTGTATCGGGATCTTTGCAATCAGTTGGTCCTGCCGGAAGTGGCGAAAGAAAGACCGGACGTGGTCGGTATTTCCATCGGCACGCAGATGCAGCTGCTGGCTGGATTGACCTTCGCCAAGATGATCAAAGAGACGTTTCCGAAGATTCATATCGTCGTGGGCGGTAATATCATAACCAGGCTACAGGAAGACCTCGTAAATCATGAGAGGTTTTTTACAGAAGTCTTTGATTCTGCGGTGCTCTATGAAGGAGAGCATGCGCTGCTATGGCTCATTGAAGCCTTGAATGGGCAACGCGTGCTTTCCTCTGTCCCCAACTTGATCTATCGAGATGAATCGGGTCTCCATCGGAATCAGGAAGTCTACACTGAGAAAACGGCGGCGCTTCCCTTGCCGGACTTTGAGGGGATGCCGTTGGATCGCTACTTCGTTCCGGAGCTCATCATCCCCTACCTCGCGACGCGAGGTTGCTACTGGGGGCGCTGCACATTTTGCGACCATGGGCAGGGGTACTTCGATCAATACCGAGGAATGCCGGCTCAGCTGGTGGTCGACCAGATCAAGGTCCTACGAGACACATATCATTGCCGGCACTTTCTCTTTTCCGATGAATCCTATCCACCGGCGTTGTTCAAAAAAGTCTCGCAGCTGCTGGTCGATCAGAACGTCGGAATCAAGTGGACGACACTCATCCGGTTTGAAGAGACACTCCAGGATCAGGCGACATGGGATCTTGCCGCTCAGGCCGGCTGTTGCACGCTTTACTATGGGATGGAGTCCGCCAATGAACGGGTCTTGAATTTGATGGATAAGCACGCTCGGAAAAGCGTCATCGAACGCAATCTCCAGATGGCATCCAGGGCAGGGATTTGGAACCATGTGATGGCGTTCTATGGATTTCCAGGTGAAACGCTCGATGAAGCGATGGAAACCCGGCAATTCGTCCTGGACAATCAACCGGTCATTCATTCGCTGGAGCTCTTCTATTTTGTGGCGTATCGGCATACGCCAATGGTGCGTCACCCGGAGAAATTCGGCATCACGATTCACAAACAGGAGGAGTACGATCTGCCTCTCGACTATTACTACACCTTAAATGATCCGAGCACGTTATCGTGCCTCGACGCGATGCAGCTCTGCGAAGAATTCTATGCGCGCGATTTTCATCCATGGGCCGTGCGTGTGAATTCGCGCGAGCATGTCTTTCTGTACATTTCGAAGTTTGGAACAAATAAATTACCACAAATCTATGCCCAACAGACGCAGCCGGTCGGATCTCCAGAAGGGGTCTCAGGGGTGGTGACGTGGCCGGTGGCGCAGTCCCACGGGGAGGAAGGGATGTCACGCGTCACAAGCCACGATGTCGAGTGAAGGTAGAGGTTTGAAGATTCGGTGATCAGTGAGAAGTGTCGTCAGGAACGAACACCGCAGACACCAGGGCATACGCGGCTTCCACGGTCCGAGTCATCTCTTCGGCCTTCCGGAATTGTTCCGTATATTGCTTGGGACTATTCGTGAGACCGGCGTACCGCGACGGGTTCCAGTTGTAGAGTTGGACACGCTTCGCCCGTTCCAAATCCTGAACGGTGAGAGGGAGCGTGAGGCCCAGCACTTCCAACGCATGGGCGATGTCCTGCTCGGTGATGCGATCCATGGCGCAAGTTTGACAAAGTAGGTTCCACCTGTCAAAGGATGTCGAGAATTTTCTTGAGCCCTCGGTTCATTTGCGGATTTAGCGACAACACCAACGGGACAAAATATGACTGAACAGCGCTCTCTGAAGTTCTACCAAGCCGATGTCTTCACTGGGCAACCGTTCGGCGGCAATCCTGTCGCTGTCTTTCCTGATGCTGAGGGGCTGACCGACGACCAATTGCAGCGGATTGCCCGTGAGATGAATCTCTCGGAGACCGTGTTTGTCTTTCCACCAACCGATCCGGCTGCGGCTGCGCGGCTCCGTATCTTCACACCAACACAGGAAATTCCATTCGCCGGTCATCCGGTGCTTGGTACGTTCTACGTCCTCGCCCATCTTAATCGGATTTCGATACAAGATGGGATCACCCGTGTGATGCAGGAATGTAACATCGGCCTGTATCCTATCGAGGTCCATGCAGATCAAGGGAGTGTGGTGCGAGTCATTATGGCTCAACCCAAGCCGGAATTCCTGGATCCGATCGGGGCTTTTGACGAGCTGTATGTAATCGCTGCGGCGCTGGGTATACCAAAACACGTGATTACCGACGCAAAATGGCCGCTCCAAGTCGTCTCAACTGGACTGCCGGTCTTGATCGTGCCGGTTCGGACATTGACGGCCGCACGGTCGATCATCCCTGATGCATCGGCCATTATCAAGATCTGCGAGCGATTTGGTGCCAATGGCATTATGGTCTTTACAACGGTGACGGTTGAGTCGTTTGCTTCCGTTCATGCAAGGATGTTCGCTCCGAAGATCGGCATCTTGGAGGATCCTGCGACGGGGAGTGCCGGTGGAGCGCTTGGGGCTTATCTCGTCCACAACGGGGTGGTTGAGGTGGGACCTACCACGGAGATTTTGATCGAGCAGGGGTATGAGATCGACCGCCCATCTCGAATTCTTGTGCAGGTCCAGTCGGAAGACGATGTCATTCAAGGCGTCACGGTCGGCGGGCAATGTGTGATGGTCGTGGAAGGCACGCTCAGTTTCTAGGTGATGTGCTGAACGAGTGGTGGCGTTTCTTGAGGAGATGAATATGAAGGCTGTCTTATTTCACGAGCATGGAGGGGCTGACAAGCTTTCGTACGAAGAGCTGCCGATGCCGCAGCTCGGTCCGCAGGAAGTGTTGGTTCGAGTCAAGGCCTGCGCGCTCAACCATCTCGACGTGTGGGTGAGACAGGGAATACCTGCCTATTCCATTCCCTTGCCCCACGTAGGAGGATCAGATGTCTCTGGCATTATTGAACAAGTCGGTACCCAAGTCGAAAGCGTCTCCATCGGCGCAGGGGTCTTTGTCTCGCCGGGAATCAGCTGCTGGCAGTGCGAGTACTGTTTATCCGGCCGTGACAATCTGTGTCGGACCTATCATCTCCTCGGGACCAAAACGCCTGGCGGCTATGCCGAGTACGTCAAGGTACCGTTTCGGAATGTGCTTCCGATTCCTGCCAATGTATCATTCGAGCAGGCGGCGGCATTTCCGCTCGTCTCGGTAACGGCATCGCATATGTTGTTTGCCTTAGCCGGACTCCAGCATGGCGAAACCGTGCTCGTGATGGGGGCGGGGAGTGGTGTCGGGATGATGGCCATTCAACTGGCCAAATTGGCCGGGGCTCGCGTGCTGACCACGGTTGGGAGCGACGACAAGATTCCTAAAGGCGTGATCTTGGGAGCTGATGCGGTGATCAACCACGCTCGGGAAAAGGTATCGGAGCGAGTTCGTATGCTGACGGAAGGTCGAGGCGTCGACGTGGTCATCGAACATATCGGTCCGGAGGTATGGGATACCTGTCTGGGCTCTCTTGCAAGAGGGGGACGCTTGATTACCTGTGGTGCGACCACCGGCGCTGATGTGAAGCTGAATCTTCGTGATCTCTACTCTCGTCAGTTAACAATCAAGGGATCGTACATGGGCACGCGCGGGGAACTTGTGAAAGCTGCGGAACTCATGGGCCAGGGGCGGCTCATGGTCATCATCGACCGCACCTTTCCCCTTCAGGAGGCCCGCGCAGCTCAGGAATTGATGGTCAGCCGAAAGTTTTTCGGCAAGATAGTCCTTACCTGTTAATGAGGTGTCCGCTCGGCGTCTGTGAACTGACAGGTTTCCTCCCACGGCTTATTTTGAGCCTCCATGCCATTCTGTGCTACTCTGAGCGCAACCACGCTGAGCGTGGCCGGCGATCTTGATGGAAGTCCATCCCAACTGTAAAGGAGAAAGCTATGTCCACCGTGACGCAGATCACGACGAAACGTCCAAAATCGATCGGACACAAGACCTCGATTGCCAGCGCAGCCAAGGCGATGCGCCAGGCACGTGTGGGATCGTTACTCGTGAAGAAGGGCAAGCAATTCATCGGCGTCGTGACAGACACGGATATCGTACGGCGGGCTGTGGCAACGGGTAAGCCCCTCGGCAAACTTACCGTCGAGAAGATCATGACGACTCCGATTTGCACAATCGAGGGGAATCAGTCTGTCGATGATGCGCAGGATATGATGGCTGACTTGGGAGTACGCCATCTCGGCGTCACCAAGAATGGCGAGATCACGGGGGTGGTATCCGTCCGCGACCTCTTGTCGTTCTATAAGCGCTATGCGCAGTCGAAGATTCCTCAGGAAATGGGGTACTCAGAACCAAAGATCTCTCAAGATTGAGGAAGGTGCTGAGCCATGAGTGCTGCGGTTCGGAAACTCAGCACTCAGTGCTTAGAACTCAACAGCTACTTGGCGAGTTCTCCAACCAGATGACCAAGCTCGGGGAGAATGAGCTTTTGCATGGCGAGACGGACCGCATTTTCGGAGCCCGGGACGGAGAAGACTATACGGCCCTTCACAATACCTGCCGTTGCACGACTCATGATTGCCGACGACCCAATCTCCTGGTAGGTCAACAATCGAAAGATTTCACCAAAACCGCTGAGACGCTTCTCCAATATTTCATCCACGGCTTCGAACGTGGAATCCCGGCTGGAAATTCCCGTTCCACCATTGACGATGACCGCCCGGATCGCGTCATTGGTGGTGCCTAAAGTGATTTGAAACAGGATCTGTCCAGGCTCGTCTTTCACCACGTGATAACTGACGACATGGTGGCCCTGCTCTTTAAGAAGCTTCTGAATCAGCTGACCGCTGGTATCGGTTTCTGGCGTGCGGGTATCGCTACAGGTGATAACCAAGCACCCTATCGATTCAGGTGCATGGCTTTTGTGTTCATGATGAGTTGGTGTCGTCATGTGTTGGTGAGATCTTCCCTTAGCAGTCGGCTGTCACATCGTGGTCAAGTCCGAACACGTACACACGACCCGTTGCCTGTTATTTCCACACCGCATCAGGATTCAACGTCGCAGCTGGCGCCCCCTTTGCCACATGTTCATCAAGGATCGTGGCCACGTCGGCTTCCGTCACCTTGGAATACCACGTATTGTCGGGATAGACCACGACGGTGGGTCCTTGCTCGCACGGCCCGAGGCAGCCTGTGGCGCTGACTAGCACTTCTCCAGGGGGGACCGCTCGTTGCATCAATCCCATGTTGAAGGCCATGAGTAACTGTGCCGCACCGGCTGAGCCACATGATGGCTTGGGATGGCCGGGAGGGCGGGAATTAGTACAGACGAGAATATGATATTTAGGTTTTGGCATGGTCTCCTCAATAACAATCGGTATGTATCATCTGGCCACGGTATTCTATCGTGGCCTATACGACTCCCATTGCTGAATGACTTCCTCCGGAAGCTTCCACTGCTTGAGTCCTTTCAGCACCCAATCTAGGTAGTGGTCTTTGGGTTTAAACTTGCCGATCGGATTTGCAGCATACGTGGTCACGAGTTCTTTTTCTCCCGTCTCGGCCGTGACGGTGACTTGTAGATGGCGGTAGGCTCCCTGCGGTACATCCTGTTCAAACTGATCCATCATCTGTATGTCTTCGTCCGTTAATTCGAATACACCGCCCCAGGTCTTTTCACCTACCGAATGGACGACACTCGCGAGCCCACAGCGCCATTGTGATGACCACCGACAAAACTTCACCGTATGGTCGGCTAATGTCGCGAGGTGCAGAAACCTGTGTTCCGGAGCTCGTCGTGTCAGTTGTGCGGGGTTGAGAAGATCACCGTACAAAAAAAACTTCATGCATGCAACTCATCTGTGACACACTACCGCCAAGCCGTGTTGCTACTTGTAACACACCCGCTTTTCGCCAAACAAGCGCTACTGTTCTCGATTAGTCCTGACAGCCGCATTGACATGACATCCGCGCCTTCCTAAGATGCCGAAGAGGTGATCAGAATCCAAGGCCCGACTTCCGTTGCCCAACAATTACGTTCTGCATGGCTGAGCACGATACACTCCCAAGACCGTTCGGCAGTCGCATCACCCCCTATGTCGTCGTGTGTGTTGTCCTACTAGGTGCCCTCTACTATGTGTGGACGACATTGCCATCTGCGACTCCGGCAAGAGCACCACAGGAAACTGAAGCCTTAGCCTTGGTGCAGAACTACCCTGCGATCGGATATCCAACAATCGCGCAGGCCATGGATGGTCATGTCCGCGCGATGAAGGACCGTGGGCAGGGGGTCCGCCTGGGTGAATGGCGAGTGAAACACGTCGAGGGAGATATTTTTGAAATTCGTATCCAACTTCGTGACCAAGGGGTTCGCGGCCAGTGGTTCGAGCGGGAGTTTATTTGGCATGCGCACCTTCAACTCAAGAAGGTCAACGCCGCCTCGTTGCCGGCGGATGGAGTGACTCCAAAAGCACCTGACCCTGATCCCCCAACCACTCCCTCACCACCGGGTTTACCAACAAGTTAAGCTGGCTCCCTAAGAGACGGCGGAATGGCGATCTGGACCTCATTGCCGTGGACGCGTACTTCGCAACACACGACTTGGAAGTTAGAGTTACCTACTCGTTCTCCAGAAATGACGCTGAACTTCCATCCATGCCAAGGACACTCGACCACTCCTTCACACAGTTTACCTTCTCCGAGTGGACCACTCGCATGAGGACAAGAGTTATCGATCGCATAGAATCTCCCCTCCACATTGAACAGGGCAATCCAAATCCCGTCGACCTCGACAGTTCGTCCGGTACCGGATGGAATCTCATGTGTGAAGGCAACTCTCACAAAGTCGTGCGTCATACAGTACCATGTCCTCCGTCAGTGGCGTACCGCATGAGAGCGGCCGTTGCTTGATTTCAGAGCAACCTTATGGCATAGAATTATCAGTCTATAGCCCTGCCCATGAACACACTCCTTGACCGCTGTGGAAGCCCGATTGGGGATGAGGTTCTTGCATGGAAATGACACTCCTGCTTAACGCGACCTATGAACCCCTGCGGGTCGTACATTGGCAAAAAGCGATCGCGCTCCTCTGGCAAGGGAAAGTGGAAGTCCTGGAAGTGTACGACCGGGAAATCCATGGAATTTCGCTGTCTATCAAGCTGCCCGCGGTGATGCGGCTGCTGAAACTTGTGAAGTTGAAGGACAGTCATCGCGCCGTCAAGTTTTCTCGCATCAACATTTTTACGCGAGACGGATACTGTTGCCAATACTGTAACCGTAGGTTCCGAACCGAGGAGCTGACCTTCGATCATGTCGTGCCCATCGCGAAAGGTGGGAAAAAGACCTGGGAGAATATTGTGACCGCCTGTTGGCGCTGCAATAATCGTAAAAGTGGGCGGACTCCTGAAGAGGCCGGCATGAAACTGAAGAAGCGACCTGTGAAGCCTCGCTGGAGCCCTGTCATTACCATCACTATCGGCATTCGCAATACACCGGAAAGCTGGCGCGATTATCTCTATTGGAACATGGAGTTGGACGCGGATCCTGCTGAGACGTAAGGTTTCTCCATTGGAGCCCCCATTATAGTTACACATCATTCACTCCTGAGGTCTCATCCAACACAGTTCTGCCTTGATCAGCACCCATTCACTTCCTTTCCGAAACGAGTGCCGCATTATATCCGCATATCCACGCACCGATCAAAAAATTGGAGATGTGCGTCTGCCTCACATCCCTCTTGCATGATGCGGCTCATTCTCGGATACTGACATCCTTAGTTGAACTGGGGGTATCTTCTATGGCTGCCAATCCTGGGTTTCCACTTGTGTTGGACGTTAAAGGCTGGCATGTTTTAGTGATCGGTGGTGATGAGGAGGCGGCAGAAAAGTCCCAACGCCTACTCGAATCCGGCGCGCGAGTGACGATCATCAGTCCGACATTGAATGAACCTCTGCGTCATCTTGCAGCATCAGGCAAGATCATCCACCGCGGTCGGCATTTTCGCGATGCAGACCTCGAGCACACCATTCTCATTCTCAACACGATTCGAGGTGATCGCGACTTTGCTCAGATGCTCTTGGCCAAATCACGGGAGAAGGGAGTGTTACTCTGGTCGGTGGATTACCCAGATGCAAGCAGCGTGACAATGCCGGCGGTGGTGGCCGTAGGTCATGTTCGCATTGCGATTAGTACAAGCGGAATGGCACCGGCCCTTTCCGGATTCATGAAGGAGGATCTGGAACATATCCTGAACGAGGAATTCGTTGAGTTTGTGGACTGGCTTGGACAGTTGCGCGAGCAGGCCAAGGCGAATGAGCCGGATGCCGAAAAACGCCGCGCACTCCTTCGTGAAGCTTTAGACGGCTTTCGATTTCTCGGCCGAGTACAGTACCCAAAAGTTTGGTCGGACAGGCGATCCCAGCCTGCGCCAGGCATACAATCTCATACCAAAACACAATAGGAGCACCGATGGTTCTACTGGAATTCAGCATGTCGCCATTGGGAAAGGGAGAGAGTGTCGGCAAGTATGTGGCGCGTTCACTCGATATCATCGATAAGAGCGGAGTGTCATATCGACTGAATCCCATGGGAACAGTCTTGGAAGGGGAGTGGGCGCAGGTGTTTGCGGTGGTCCAGAAATGCTACGAACGGATGAAAAAGGACTGCAACCGCATTTCCTGCACGATCAAAGTTGATTACCGAAAAGGCCATTCCGGACGGCTTCAAAGCAAAGTTACCAGCATCGAAAAGACCTTGAGGCGCTCAGTTAAGCAGTAGGTAGTGCACCCCATTGGGATACACCCAAGGCCTGCCATGGACAGCTTCGCAGGCCTCACACGAATCGCTCCTCGTGCAGACCTTGATGGAGCGTTCGTGCCCTCCCACCAATACGCGTCCCATCTTTGGGGCGGATGCCCCCCTCCGATGCAAGGGGGATAATGCTTCGTATTGAAAAGCATATGTATCGTCTATATACTCGCTCACCGTGCCTGGTATTCCAATAAGTGGACTGTGCAGGAGCACTCTCTGTGGCGCCACGCAGTCCCGCAGCCGTCATCATGATTGACGGCATCTCGCATCGCACGTAGCCCGCCCAATGAATAGGTTGCTTTAGGGAATCATGCCGTGACAAGCAGCGCGCTTGATATCGTCGAAGCGAAGTCTCTACCGGACATCGACCTTCTCCCGAAGGACCGGACAATCCTTGAACAAGGCGCGATGGTGTTTCGTCCGTTCGGTTTGGATGAACAAGGGCACACCATCAGAGATCTGAGCGGTGTCAGTATCAGAGCCGTGACAGTCTTTTTGGAGAAACTGATCTCATCCGAACACGGAGCATCCGCTGGGAAAGAATCGGTTGAGGAATTGTGCCGTCTCCTCAACGATCAAATTAGGGAGGCGGTCTATCACGTGACTCCTGAATTTCTTCGGAATCCGTGGAACAGCTACTCCTACGAATTTACCTGTTACCTGTATGAGTTCTGTGAGCGCATCTCCGGAGATCCTCGCTTTGCCTTTAAGGCAGGAGCGGAAAAAGTGTCTCCCATCATGTTGGCTTTGACGCGACCCTTCTCATTGTCGCAGATCTACACCATGTTTCCCTACTTTGGGAACAAGTTTACGTCAGGCTCCGTTGAGTTTCGTGTCGTAGAGGTTACGAAAGACACCGCCGCAGTAGCGATGCGGTTCACTGACCGAACACTCCGCCAATTCGGCCCCTATCGGAGGCGGTGTGCCTGTCTGGTCTGCCAGTCTGCTCAGGGAATCATGGTCGCGATGGCCGATCGGATTCACGGGCTTTCTCGCGCAGAAACGATAGAGACCTCATGTATTGGTAATGATGACGAATGGTGTCAATGGACAATTCGATGGCAGGAAGAAGGCGGGTATCGCAGCCGATTTTGGCGATCAGCATCCCCTCTCGAACAAGTTCGACCGACGCTACCGAGCGGCACAATCCTCGCTGGGACCGACAGAGAACAGGACGTCCCCTCAACGACTGCCAGACGCGTTGATCCTCCGGCGCATGCTCAGCAACATTATACATGGTTTTTGTGGGGAGGCGTGCTCGGTCTCGCCCTCATGGCAGGAGTCGGCATATTCAATCCGACAGTCAGTCTCGGTGAGGTCGTATTGGTTGGGCTGTGCCCACTCCTCGCCGTCGGCATCATGGTCAACCGACGACTTCTCCGAGAAAGTGAACGACGCGAAGCCTTAATTCAGGAACAGATTGCCTTCGTCGAATCTCGCCACGAGGAATTGCGCGAAGCCTATCTCGAACAAGAGCAGATGCGTGTCGAACTCCGACGCAAAGTGGCCCAACTCACGGCACTGCATCGAGCGGGACTCTCATTCAGCTCAACCTTTGAACGGGACGCCCTCCTGCACCAAGTGTTGGAAGCTCTCACGCATGAGCTCAACTACAACAGTGCCATGATTTCCATGTTTGATCCCTTTGAGCACACCATCGAGCACATTCGTCTGATTGGAGCGCCTCCTGAGGTCGAGGCTTTCGCCCAGTCGTGCCGGATTCCCGTCACCGATCGAGAAAGTCCTGAGGGGGTGGTGGTGCTACAGGGAAATCCGCTGTTGGTTAAAGATATTGAGACGATTCGGCACAGACTCCATCCGCTCAATCAACGCTTAGCGGAATTGAGTCAAACCAAAGGCTTGGTCGTGGTCCCCATCAAAACCAAGGGCCGCGTGTGGGGTATGTTGACCGTTGATCGTTCGCATAATCAAAGCGTAACCGAAGACGACTTGGATCTGATGAAGACGGTGGCGAGTCAAGTCTCCATTGCGCTGGACAACGCGTCCGCCTATCAGCAAATCGAAGAGTGGAACCAGGGGTTGGAACTCAAGGTCAGGGAGCGCACCGAAGCGCTTGAACGAGCGGATCGCCTGCGCGCACAGTTCCTCTCACATGTATCACACGAGCTCCGAACACCGCTCACGTCCATCAAAGGGTTTATTCAGAATCTGCTTGATGGACTGACCGGACCGCTGAACGAGAAACAGCAGCGGTATCTCGTACGTATGTCGGAAAATTCGGATCGACTGGTTCGGATGATCGAGGATCTCCTCGATCGTACCCGGATCGAGACCGGACGGTTGGAGGTGCATCCGGCCGATGTGGAGCTTGAACCGTGCCTGGCTGACGTAATCGACCAACTCAAACCGTTGGCGCATGTCAGACAGCAAACACTGGATTTTGCGTGTTCGGACACCACCATCGTCGTCTGGGCGGATCGTGATCGCTTGATTCAGACCGTCGTCAATCTCGTACAGAACGCCATCAAGTTTACCCCGCCCGGAGGACAGGTCACGGTTGCCTGCGACCTGTCAAACGACCGAACAGCGACTGTTCTTGTTCGAGACACAGGACCCGGCATTCCTCCGGAGCATCTTGAGAACATTTTTGACCCCTTCTTCCGCATTCAACAGGACCAGCGCACCGCGCCAAAAGGATTGGGATTGGGGCTTTCAATTGTGAAGACCTTGGTTGAATTGCAAGGAGGACAGGTGGCGGCTCGTAACCTCCAGGGAGGTGGCGCAGAACTCGCCTTTACGCTTCCTATCCATTCAGTCAAGATGCGACCCTCGCTTGAGTCACACGTTATCGGCCGACAAATCCTGGTCGTGGATGATGATACCGACATTCAGCAGCTGCTTCATGATCGATTGAGGGCAGAAGGCTACCAGACGTACTCGGCATTTGACGGAGGGCAAGCCCTTGAGACTTTGCAGTCTGGTGCATTCGATGGCGTGATCCTTGACATTGGGATCAGCCAGATTGATGGTCTGGAAGTGTTACGGCGGGTCCGTCTGACGAATCAGACAATCCCCATCATCATGGTGACTGCGTCTGGATCTCAGGAGCTAGCCGTCAAGGCGATCGGAATGGGCGCACAAGCTTATTTGCTCAAGCCATTCGACACCATCGAGCTTCAGCAGGCAATGGATCACTGGTTCCAGCGTGTGTGACCTGCATAGTCTGCTGCATCAGCGTCATCGCAGGCTGGTCAGGAGGGCTCGACATAGGTTCATGAGGGGGCATGTTTCAACATCCATCATGCGCAGATTCTCTCTTCTTCTGATTATTATCGTGTTCATCTGTAGCAGTTCTCCTGTATCGGCTCAGGTCCCCCGTATCTTTGGACAGGGGGCAGCAGCGTCGGGGATGGGGAATGCGTTTGCGGCACAAGCCGACAATCCCTCAGCGCTGCATTACAATCCTGCCGGCATGACACAATTGCCTGGAGTGCAAGTGATGGCGGGAGGATTGCTTGTTGGTGGCCCGCTCACCCATAGAGGTCCGAATGGTCTTACGACGTCCGGCGATCATGATGGTGTCATTGCATGGCCAGCTCCTGCGCATACCTATATTACGGCCAATCTCCAAGGTCTTGGTGTTCCTCTGCTTGATAAGCTTACAGTAGGGGTAGGAGTGACCACTCCATTCGGCTCAGCCACGCGATGGCCGGATACAAGTCCATTTAGCACGGTTGCCAGCTTCAGTGCCTTGCCGTTGTTTGATATCAAACCAACGATCGCCTATCAACTTCTTTCTGATCTTTCCATTGGAGCAGGGGCAGACATCTACACCTTCGCAGGCCTTTTCGGTGAAGGTCATGCAGAATTTCAGAGAGTTGTCTCTCCTGGAAGCAAGCTTGAGCTAAATGGAAAAGATACCGCACTTGGTTTTAATGTCGGCGCATTATACACGGCGTTGCGGAATGGAGACGGGTTGCCGATTGCCAACGTCGCCGTTGTATACCGAAGTCAGGCAACGCTCCATTTGGACGGGGTCCAGTTGGTCAATGGGGTCAAGGTCCGAGACACGACTACGACCCTTGTGTTGCCCCAGGTCATTACCGGTGGAATCGCGCTGTGGCCCATCCGGAATACGGGACGCGAGTGGAAGCTCGAATTGAACGTCGATTATGTCGGCTGGAAGTCGGTTAGAAACCTAGATATACGGAGACCGGATGGAACCGTTCTACTCCCACAGCCACAAAATTGGAAAAGTACCTATGCCATTTTGGTCGGGACCGAGTATCGGTGGTTGAAGATGAATCAACTGCCTGGCTGGGAAGTAGCGGTGCGAGGCGGTTATACGCACCAGCAAACACAAGTCCCAGACGCCACGTTTAATCCTACGATCCCATCGGCCGACGTGCATATCATTTCAACGGGTTTTGGATTGCTCTGTAGGGAAAATGGATCGTTTCTGGGGTTGAGACCCTGTGGCAGTCTTGGAATTGGATCGATCAAGGCAAAAGTCGTCGGTGTGGATCTGTCCTACCAGGTGTCACTGTACGAGCCGAGAACTATTGCAGGGAATACGCTCGATCGAGCCGGAGTGAATGGGTTCTACCAAAATACCGCACACGCCGGAGGTCTTTCCGTCCGAGCTAGTTTCTAGTCATTGACGCGGTAACTCCGCAACGCTCTCGAGGTGTAACATTCTCTCCGAGTGTCGCTGAGCCCAGATGTGCGAATGAATTTATGCGGAACGATACAGCCTTGGAACCTGCGGGCTGATCGCACAGAGAACTTCGTACGAGATCGTCCCTGCCCATTCGGCAAGATTATCGGCCGTGATGCGTTCGTTCGCTTGTTGCCCGATCAGCACGACTTCGTCCCCAACAGCCACGCTCGGGATCATGGTCACGTCGATCATCACCATATCCATGCACACCCGTCCTACGATGGGAGCACGTCGTTCTCGAACCAGAACATGGCCTCGATTTGAGAGCTGTCGGTTTAACCCATCGGAATAGCCGATCGGGAGAATCGCGATCCGGGTTGGTCGTGTGGCCATGAAGGTACGATTGTAGCTGACGGTTTCCCCCGGGTGGATGAGTCGGAGCTGCGCAATACGGGTCGTGAGAGAAAGAACCGGTCTAAGGTCAGGAGCCTGAACGGTATGAGGCAACGTGTGGTATCCATACAGCATGATTCCAGGACGAACAAGCGAGTAGTGGGCTGATGGAAAACGAACGATGCCGGCGCTATTGGAAAGATGGACCATCGGAACGCTAAATCCTTCCTGGCGTATAGTCGTTAGCACTCGCTCAAAACGGGTGATTTGCTGGTGAGTTGAATCGGGATCCAGCCCATCGGAATCGGCTAAGTGAGACATCAGGCCTTCTAAACGCAGGGACGAGGGAAAGGTGTGCTTCGCAAGGATAGCTTCGAGCTCATTCTGAGTTAAACCTAACCTTCCCATACCGGTCTCAATCTTCAGATGAATCGGGTAGAGGGGCGAACCTTGGGCAGCATACTGACCCAGCGCTGTCAGAGTAGATGGGTCACTCACCACTGGTGTAAGCTGATTCGCAAAGAGGTCTTCAAATTGCTCTCGGAAGATCGGTCCAAGAACAACGATGGAGACTGTGATGCCTGCTTGACGGAGGGAAATTCCTTCTTCGATCGAAAACACTGCAAGACGAACCACGCCATGACGAATCAATGTCTGTGCTATCTCAACTGCCCCGTGACCATACGCATTGGCCTTGACCACTGCCATGATGTCACAGCCAGGTGAGAGGAAACGGCGTAACTGGAGAAGATTGTGGGCAAGGGCCGTCAGATCAACAGTGGCTACGGTTGGGAGGAAGGTGAACGGAATCGGCACGTGATGAAGAGAGGGTCAGGAAGCCGGACTCAAACTTCCATGATTTCCTGTTCCTTTTTCTTGATGATCTCGTCAATTTTCTGGCCGTATTGCTCGATGAGTTTTTGAGTCTCTTGTTCTGCTTTGCGCAGCTCGTCCTCTGTCAGCTTCCCATCTTTTTGGAGCTTCTTTAACTCCTCATTGGCTTCCCGTCGGAAACCTCGGATCTTCACCTTGGTATCTTCACCATGTTTCTTACAGATTTTCGTCAAGTCTTTACGGCGCTCCTCGGTCAGGGGTGGAAGTGGAACCCGAATCAGTTTGCCGTCATTCGATGGTGTCACGCCCAAGCCTGAGTTGGAGATGGCCTTCTCAATTTCCTTGATGAGCTTTGGCTCCCAAGGCTGAATGGAGATCAATCTCGATTCTGGAGTTGCGACATTGGCCACCTGCTTCAGCGGTGTCATGGTGCCGTAGTAGTCAACTCGAATGCCGTCGAGAAGCGCGATGGAAGCTCGCCCGGTTCGAAGACCGGATAGATCTTTCCGCAGATGTTCGAGTGCCTGATCCATCTGAGCGGTGAATGACTGCCGAATCGGCGCTGCGTTGGACATGAGTACACCTCGTGTAAAGTCAGCGATCGCCGAGCGTAACCAACGTCCCGAGCGGATCGCCCAAAGCCACACGCTTAAAATTTCCGCTAATTTTCAAGTTAAAGACAACGAGAGGCAATTTATTATCCATGCATAGGCTGATCGCTGTAGAATCCATGACTTTGAGGTTCTGATTGAGAATGGACAGAAAGGAGATGGAGTCGTATTTTTTCGCCGACGGATTCGTCACAGGATCCGCATCATAGATTCCATCGACTTTTGTGCCCTTCATGATCACCTGGGCACTGATCTCCATGGCCCGAAGGACGGCGGCGGTATCCGTTGAAAAATACGGATTTCCTGTACCACCGGCAAAAATGACCACACGATTCTTTTCAAGATGCCGAATAGCTCTTCGACGGATGTACCCTTCTGCCAGCTGGCGCATCTCGATGGCAGATTGCACGCGGGTGATGACGCCGACACGTTCCAGCGCATTCTGAAGGGCTAGCGCGTTGAGGACGGTCGCAAGCATCCCCATATAGTCAGCTGAGGCCCGTTCCATCCCGGAAGCACTCGCTGCAATCCCTCGAAAAATGTTCCCACCTCCGATGACAATCGCAACTTGTACATCAAGTGCGACCACTGAGGCGATTTCTTCAGCAAGATTTTCGAGGATTGATGGTTGAATGCCGTAGCCCTGCTCTCCAGCCAACATCTCCCCACTGACCTTCAGAAGGAGACGTCGGTATTTCGCAGTGCTCATACTTCGCCTAGCTGATAGCGGGTAAAGCGACGGATATTCATGTTCTCGCCGATCTTGGCGACCTTCTGGGCGACGAGGTCCTTGATGGTGACGGCTGGATCTTTGATGAATGATTGTTCAAGGAGGCAATTTTCTTGATAAAACTTCTCAAGTTTCCCTTCGACGATCTTCGGCCATGCGGCAGGGGGTTTCCCCATTTCCTTGGCCTGACCTTCATAAATCAATTTTTCTTTCTCGGCGACATCGAACGGAACATCCTCGCGTTTCACGAACGACGGCTTCGCGGCAGCGACCTGAAGCGCCAAATCGTTGACGAAGGATTTGAACTCTTCGTTGCGGGCCACAAAATCAGTTTCACAATTGACTTCGATCAAGACGCCGATCTTGCCGCCCATGTGAATGTATGAATGGATCAAGCCTTGATTGGTCTCGCGTCCAGCCTTTTTGGCAGCAGCGGCGAGTCCTTTTTGGCGCAAATAATCGATGGCTTTCTCGACATCATCCCCGTTTTCGGTGAGAGCTTTTTGACAGTCGAGAATCCCTGCTCCTGTTTTTTCACGAAGTTCTTTCACGAGCTGACTGGATCCTGCCATGGTTCAATGTTCCTTCACAGTTGCATTCAAGATGAGCGCTTGACGGATTGATCTAAACAAGAATTACGAAACCTGAACACTCTCAGCCCGCATGGCTGGCCTCTTGTCCCCGCCTGGAGGAGCGGCCTGAAATGCGGCTTCCTCTCGCTGGGCTTTGACATGCGCACCCTCAATACAGGCATCGGCAATCTTGGATGTGATCAGTTTGATCGAACGAATGGCGTCATCGTTCCCTGGGATTGGGTAGGTAATGTGATCAGGGTCGCAGTTGCTGTCCAAAATAGCGATGACCGGGATATCGAGTCGTGTAGCCTCCTGCACGGCAATTTTTTCGATTCGCGTATCGAGTACGAACACGGCGCCGGGAAGACCTCGCATGTTTTTGATGCCCGACAGATACTTTTGGAGCTTGGCGATATCCTTCTGCATGAGAAGGATCTCTTTCTTCTTGAGGCCATGTTCGCTAGGGTTGAGGAGTGTCGCCTCCATCTTTTTCATCTTATCGATACTGCGTCGAATAGTTTGGAAGTTGGTCAACATCCCACCCAGCCATCGTTGGTTGACGAAATACATGTTGGCCCGCTTGGCTTCCTCTTCGAGTATCTCCGCAGCCTGCCGCTTTGTGCCGACAAATAAAACGGATTCTCCCGCTGCGACCAGGTCCCGGACGAAGGCATAAGTGTGTTCCATCCGTGCGACGGTCTGTTGCAGGTCGATGATGTAAATGCCGCTTCGCTCACCGAACAAAAACTTTTTCATTTTGGGATTCCAGCGGTTCGTCTGATGTCCAAAGTGAACCCCGGCTTCCAGCAGTTCCTTGATCTCTACCACTCCCATGCCTTCACCTCCCTTCAAGCTTGCAGAGCACCCAGTAATCGGGTGAGGGAATCGCTTCCCTTATCCTCAAGCCACGCAGCGTATCGTACGCTGATTGTGATTTTATTAGTTCGTGCCGAGTCTCGCACATAACGAGTCGGCCCCTATCAAATACAGACCGGCGACGCTACCACAGTCCCGTCGATGTTTCAAGCTCTGCAAGCTAGGATCTATAGCTAGCATTGATGCGGACATAGTCATAGGACAGGTCTGTAGTCCACATGTGCGCATCCGCCGAGCCCTGTGCGAGATGGATCGCGACGGTAAACTCCTTCCGCTTGAAGACCTTGGCAATCTTCTTTTCTGCATTGAGGCCGGTTCCTACACCTCCCCTCACCATCACGATGTCGTCGAAGCGCACCACGACCGTGTCGGGATTGATCGCAACGCCGGAACGCCCAATAGCTGCCATGACTCTGCCCCAATTGGCATCCTCCCCAAACAGCGCCGTCTTGAACAGATTCGATGTTGCAATGGTTTCGGCGACTCGTTTTGCTGCTGCCGGTGTTGTGGCCCCTTCTACTAGTATCTTCACGACCTTCGTCACCCCCTCGCCATCACGACAGATCATGAGCGCTAGGGTCTGGGCAGCCTCGGTTAAGAGACGTTCGAAGGCGCGATAGGAACGTGTGCCCGGTTGAATCGTTCGATTCCTCGCAAGACCATTGGCCAGACAGAGGACCGTATCGTTCGTGCTGGTGTCACCGTCGACGGTAATACAGTTGAAGGATCGATCGGTCGCCGACTTCAGTGCGCGCTGAAGGGCCAATGGAGCGATCGCCGCATCGGTTGTCAAATACCCGAGCATAGTGGCCATGTTCGGATGGATCATGCCAGACCCTTTCGCCATCCCGCCGATGATGACGACACGACCATCGATCTTGGACTGTACCACAACCGTTTTCGGGCGTAGGTCCGTGGTTAAAATCGCTTGGGCCGCTTGGTGGCCTCCCTGAACACTAAGGCGCGAGATCAAGGTCGGAACAGCCTTAGTGATACGATCAATTGGCAACGCTCGACCGATCACACCGGTAGATCCCACAAAGACCTGTTGCACTGGAATAGCCAATCGGTGCGCTACGGCCGTTGCCATAGCCTGTGCAGCAAGCAACCCCTGCTCACCTGTACAGGCATTGGCGTTCCCACTATTGACGATAATTGCCCGTCCTCGATGGGCGTGAAGGTGATGTCGATCCAGGAGCACCGGTGCGGCAGCGACACGATTCTTCGTAAACACTCCGGCAATCGGTCCGCTGACCTCGGATACACACAGGGCAAGATCGAGCTGATTAGATTTCTTGATTCCACAATGGATACCCGAAGCTTGGAAGCCCAGCGGTGCAGTGACACCCTCAGGTTTACGTTTCTTCATCATGGCTCGATTCGGGTTATGGCTGAGTGAGGCGATCACTGATTTGGAAGTGGCTAGGGATAACTAGCCGGTGCCGTCAGTCCGGTTTCCTCTGAAATCCCCAGCATGAGATTCATCGCTTGGATGGCTTGGCCTGCCGCGCCTTTGACTAGATTGTCGACCGCAGCCACCGTCACGACCCATCCGGCCCGCGGATCCGTGTAGACACCGAGATCACAATAGTTGGTCCCTTTGATGTACCGTGGATTAGGAACCACGTCCTCATGGAGCCGAACAAACCGCTCGTCTTTATAAAAATCTCGATACAGATCTCGAAGATCCGACAGTGGCATCGTTCGGACAAGCTTGCAGTAGGCCGTACTCAGGATACCTCGATTCATCGGGACAAGGTGGGGGGTGAATGTCACAGTTACGGCCTCACGATTCTCCAGAAGGCCGGACAATTCTTGCTCGATTTCCGGCGTATGGCGATGTTGACCAATTTTATAGGGCTCCAAAGATTCATGCGCTTCCGGAAAATGATAGGCCAGCGCCGGACTGCGTCCGGCACCGGACACACCGGATTTGGCGTCGATCACGATCGTTTCAGGCTGCACAAGACCTCTCGCGAATAGAGGCGCCAATTGGAGGATGGCGGCCGTGGGATAGCATCCTGGTGACGCCACCAGTTTCGCCCTGGCGATCGCTTTTCTGTGGAGTTCTGGTAAACCGTAGACCGCCTCTTTCAGCAGGTGTGAATGTACGTGCGAAGTTTGATACCACTTCTCATAGGTGCCGACGTCCTTCAATCGATAGTCGGCGCTCAGGTCAACGACTGGTTTATCGGCTTTGACACAGATTGCGACGGGGTCCTGTGATTTCGTATGGGGGAGCGCCAGAAACACAGCATCAGCCCGTTCTGCTAATGCGTCCGGTGCCAGAGCCTCGAAACGATGCTCAATCATTCCCTTTAAGCTTGGAAAGACGGATGAGATCGACTGGCCCGCTGATTTCTCTGATGTCACCGCCGTAATCGAGAACGAGGGGTGAGCAATGGCAAGCCGAACAAGCTCTGCTCCGGCGTATCCACTGGCTCCTGCAATGGCGATACGAAACCGCTTGCTCATCGACCAGCAACCCCTCCAACCATGCGAGGGAAATGGTCACCCCTCGTAAGGACACAAAAAAGGGAAGGCCTGGAGCCTTCCCTTTCGTAGTTCGTTGACTCCTGCACTTACCGTTTGGAGTATTGGAAGCGCTTACGGGCTCCCTTCTGTCCGTACTTTTTACGTTCCTTGACCCGTGAATCACGGGTGAGCAACCCCTCTTTCTTCAAAGGGGTCCGTGTAGCAGGTGTCATCGCCACAAGCGCGCGCGCGATCGCATGGCGAAGCGCACCAGCTTGTCCCGTCGGTCCACCGCCGTACACGGTTGCGCTGATCGTATATTTGCCCATGAGGCCGGCCATTTCAAGCGGCAGCTGGATGATTTGCCGAAGGGTCAGGCGCGGAAAGGCCTGTTCCAGTGGCTTCTCATTCACCGTGATCTCACCCGCCGTTCCTGTCACCCAGGCTCTGGCGATCGCACACTTTCTCCGACCTGTTGCATACTGTGTCACCGCTGCCATGCGACTCGTCTCCTTCTGTTGAAAGCTAGAATTGTGCTTAAAGCGAAATAGGCTCTGGACGTTGAGCGTGATGTGGATGATTCGGTCCTACGTAGACACGGAGTTTTCGTGCCATCCCATTCCCGAGCGGGGTTTTGGGAAGCATTCCCTCGATAGCCATGGTCAGGAGCTGACTTGGGTCTTTCCGAAATAGATGGGCCGCGGTGGCCGTCTTCAGACCTCCTGGATATCCGGTGTGACGTCGATACAGCTTGGTTTCCATCTTCGTCCCCGTGAGTCGAATCTTCTCGGCATTCACGATCACAACGTGATCGCCCAAATCGACATGAGGGGTGAATGTCGGCCGATGCTTACCTCTGAGCACGTTTGCCACCCGGGCAGCCAGTCGGCCTAAAGTTTTTCCCTCGGCATCCACGAGATGCCAGGATTCTTTCACTTGCGTCGGCTTTTCAAAGTACGTCGTCATCATCGTCTTCGTCTCCACGTCGGTCACGCTCTCGCGTGTATGATTGAGATTATACTTCCTTCGTTTCCAGCTTGGACAACCAGGCGTCTAGATTTTGTCCGCTTCGCCGTCGCCACACATCCTGCGTCACATATATAGGCGCGTGACATCGGAGCGCCAATGCGATAGCGTCACTCGGCCTGGCGTCGATGGTTCGGGCAACGCCCTTATTTTCCAGAAAAACCGTGGCATAGTACGTGCTGCTCTTGACATCAGTCAACACCACTCGTTCTGTCTTGATCCCGAAGTGCTCGCCGAAGCTTTTAACTAGGTCGTGACTCATTGGTCGTGGGGTGATGGCGGCGTCCAAGGCGCGTTTGATAGCTTCCCCTTCGGAGGCTCCGACCCACACCATGAAATGTTCAGCTGCGGCATCTGTACGGGCCAGCACAATAATTCGTGTGTCGGTAGTCGGATCTTCGACGACTCGATTCACGATGAGCTCAATCAAAGGTTCCGTCTCTTGTGACGCACGCACATCCATCAGGAATCCAATTTCCCAAAGTCTTCGGGTTTCAGATTCTCCAGCCATTGATCAAGTTCGTCTGAGCTCTGTTTTCGAATCACAGACTCACTCGCAAAAATCGGAGCCTGAGACCTCAGCGCCAGGGCAATGGCATCGCTAGGACGAGAATCAACGGTATATTCGGAATCCGCATAAGTCAGATGTATTTTGGAGAAATACGTATTCTCAGTGAGGTCGGTAATGACGACACTGATAACTTTGGCCTGAAAGGCGTCGAGATATGATTTCATAAAATCATGCGTCATAGGACGGGGAGGGGCGACATTCTCAAGAGCCAAACTGATTGAGCTCGCCTCGGATTTTCCAACCCAGATTGGAAGCATTTCCGCCTGATCGTCGTCACGAAGGATAACGATGTAGGCATTGTTGTAGGGGTCGAACATGAGCCCCTTCACTTGCATCTGAGTAATCATCAGTCCTCTGAGTTTCAATTATAGGAAACAGCACAGGGTAGCACTTTCGAAATCAAGAAGTCAACGAACTCCGCGACATGAAAGGGGAAACTGTGGACACTGCTTGCCCACACAACCGGGGGAGGCGCCAGCCGCTCAGCTGTTCGGTGGACGGAAATTCTCGGCGACTTTCGAGGCGTCGGCCTGTTCTCCCAGTTTCAGGAAGGCTTTCATTTGCTTCCGAACCAGTTCCCGCCCACTCTCATCACCGAGATTCACTTGATACTCATTGATGACCATCACTCGCATGCCTTCCCACTTCTTCCAGCAATCTGCACAGACCTTGCTTTTCACTTCCGCTTCCAGCTTGCCGAGAAACAGGGGAGTGGTGATCGCTTCACCGGTTTGACCGCAGGTCACACACGACACGTCTGCCATATAGAGGGCACTCCTTTTTTAACCTTCAATCTTAACCTTCAATCAAGGTAACAAAGAAAATGTTGAAACCCAGACTCTTGCATTACGGAGCATTCTATCAGAGATCTTCCGGCGAAGAAAAGGTCAGGGTGTCACAGATGTCTAATGCCGAGGCTTGTGAGTCACCGATTCAAATCCCGGGAAGTAATAAACGATCGACGGGACCAGCCCTGTGTTCTGCATTTGTTCCCCGTCGCCCGTCGCCGTGGTAGGATGCTTTCGAGCATAAGTTCCTACCATCAACACTTTGAGCCAGCCCGGGTTTGAACAGATCGCTCTGACGTGCATGATCTCACTCGCTAGTGTTGTTGCGGATTGACCCTCCGGCGGCGGCATGCTAAAAATACATCTGCTGTGAGGCGTAGCTGTGTGCCCGGATGGCGGAACTGGCAGACGCGCCGGACTCAAAATCCGGTTCTCGCAAGAGAGTGGGAGTTCGACCCTCCCTCTGGGCACCATGATGTTGACTCGCTTGTCTGGATCCTACTTATGTTGCTTCATGCAGATCGGACAATAGGATTGATGGCTTCGCAAGGTGAGGCAGTAGGCACACAAGGGCTTGATTCCCTCTTGACAGCGACGCCCTATTAGCCTAGGTTCTTCTATATTTCTCAATAACGTATGCGCACCGTCGACCTGCAAAATATCGGCATTCGCTCTCTTCAAAATACCCATTTGATTTCTTTTCATAGCATCGCCGTCAACTTATTAAGGAGGCAGCACATGCGTACAGTGTTGGCATTAGGGGCCGCAATTCTTTGCGTCGGCTCTTTGAATATTGCAGTAGCTCAGGAGCGACTCCAGCAATCAGCCGGTGGATCTGCAATGGGAGTCGGAACAGGAGTTGGCGACGTTTCAGGTAGCGCCAATCGTGTTCAAGCCTTTGATCGTAGTGCATTCCTCGACCGTCTCTCCCTTCCTGAGACAATCTACGGGCGCGTCTTGGCCATCGATTTTCCGGCGGGCAAAATGCATCTGGAGACTGGAGGCAGTTCTCATGATGAGGGTCGTGCTGGTACGGGAGCCATGAGCTCCATGACCGTCTACTTCGACGAAAGAACTAGCCTGGATCAGATCAAAGTCTTAAATAGCGGCGATGATATCTCTCTCCAAGTGATTGAAGCAGTCACACCCAATCAACAGTATGGAGTCGGCCGTAAGATTGTTCGAGAAGTATATTTGCTGCGCGGCAATGAACGACTTGCTGGATTTGGAGGCTTAGGCCAGCGCCCGAATCCCTCAACCGAGCGCGCCATTGAGACAACTAGTGGCAGTACGACCGGGGGGGTAGCGGGATCCGTGTTGCCCGGCAAGATTACGGGGACGGTGGATACCACTGTCGGTGAATACACGGGTTCGGCTCCATGCTGGAATTGTGAGCCTCAACCAGGATGGGGGTATAAGACAGTCACTCCAGAAACAAAGGTCCCCAACATATCGGACTACGGAACCGATTCGTCAAAGCCAAATTTAGTAAAAGGTTTCAACTGAAGCTAAGGTGAAGCCTAGATTTGCAAAAGGGGCAGCCCACGCTGCCCCTTTTTTGTGTGGGTTCCAACAGAGATTGTCGAATCATCATTCCCTGAGAGTCTGGTATCACAAGCCTATTCTGTGCTCTACGAGTTGCTAACATGAGCGACAATCAGACTACGCCAGATACGCCGACCTCCGAGCTCGATCTACGCGGCGTCATTTGTCCCTACAACTTCGTGAAGACCAAGCTCAAGCTTGAAACGATGAGGGAGGGCGAAATTCTGTCGGTCTTGCTAGACGATGGGGACCCTATCCGCAACGTGCCGCGCAGTGTCGAGAATGAAGGACACACCGTATTGGCGCAAGAACGAATGGATCAAGCCTACAGAGTTTTGATTCGTCGGGAAGACAGCGACTAAACAAGACTCTTCGTGCTTTTCATCATCACCGGCATTTTCCCTACAACAAGCGTCATGTCCTGACCCACTAGGCTAGGTAGATTTTGGCCTACCTGACGTGCAGTTCCGCAAAGAATACGTTCGTCCGACCGCGTCAAGTTGCAGGCAAGCACGACGCGACGTCGTGGGGCAACGACGGTCAGCATCCGTAACGCATGTGCGACCGATGTCACCGTGCAAAAGACTATGGTGGGAATCTCTCGCGTCAGGACATTGGTTAGACAGCGAGCAATACGTGCAGGGCTGCTCGGCAGATGGCCCAAGAAATAGAACGAGTCGCATGGCAATCCTGCCGCGGTTAGGGCTGCAATAACAACTGACGGACCCGGTACTGGGACTACCGGGATGCCATGGGCATGGGCTAAGGATACGAGTAGATGGCCAGGATCAGCGATCAAAGGAGATCCACAGTCTGATACGAGAGCGACATCGGCACCTTGCTGGAGGCGTTGCAAAAGAACCCTTGCTTTTTCTTTTAGATTACGAGGACCATAGCTGGTCACCGTCGCATAAATCTGGTGATGGGCGAGGAGTTGTTGGGTTGCGATCGGGTCTTCAGACGCAATAATATCGACGGTCCTCAGAATTTTAATGCCACGAACAGTGAGGTCGTCCGGGTGTCCGATCGGTACGGCAACTACATTGAGCTTCCCGATCCGCGGTGGGTGACCTTCCAAAGCCATTGGAGCTCCGAGGTTTTGTTGACTCCGTTTGGTTCGCATCGATATAATTTCCCACTTATCTTGTTGACTTAGGATCTTGAGACACTGCGGGGGTATTCCCGATGGCAGCCGTCTGTTTCATGATTACCCTGGTCCTGTACATTGTGGCCACGGTATCGTTTTTTTCTTATTCGCTCCGACGCTCAGAAGCCTTGTCAAAAGTGTCACTCGGTGTTACGGTCGGTGGCTTCGTTTCCCACACGATTGCTCTTGTCATAAGAATAGTAGGGCCCTCTTCATCGGCACCACCCAGTTTTTCAGACGCCCTGTCCTTCCTGTCTTGGATGATTATCCTCGTGTTTTTGGTGGTCGAGTTCCGCCATCGGATCCACGTTCTTGGGTCCTTCATGGTGCCTTTGGCTCTCGTCTCCTTAGTTTCGGCGGCAGCTCTCCCAGAAACCGTGCCGACCCTACAACCAGTCTTGAAGACCCTGTGGTTTCATGTGACGCTCAGCATGTTGGGCACCGTGGGGTTCACGGTGGCCTTCGTTGCAGGAGTGATGTACCTGATACAAGATCGGCTCCTCAAGTCTAAACAGTTCAACGTGCTCTATAGCAAGCTGCCTGCGCTCGATTTTCTCGATCACCTGAACCAACAATCGATTGTCCTGGGATTTCCATTGCTGACGCTGGGCATCGTGACCGGAGCGATCTCAGCTGACTTTTCGCGTGGGTCCTATGTGAGCTGGAATCCAGAGCAAACGTGGGCGCTCGTCACCTGGGTCTTCTACTTCGTCGTCTTGCTTGGAAGACTGACCGTAGGCTGGAGGGCCAAACGCGCAGCATACCTGACCGTCATCGGATTTGCCGGCGTGATTCTCACGCTCGTGGGTGTGGTGCTCAAGGGGAATACTTCCTTGTCATGAAATAGGTGTAATGGTCCCATGCATCTGATTGTCGTTGGATTGAGCCATAAGACAGCCCCGGTCGAGATCCGAGAACAACTCGCTGTTCCACAGAGTCGTCTTGGAGAAGCCCTCACTCGACTGTGTTCGTATCCTGGCATCAAGGAAGGCATTCTGCTCTCGACGTGTAACCGAGTCGAGGTGTATTCCGTCGTCGATGATGTGGACACTGGCTATGGACGGATCCAAGAATTTCTTGCCGACACCCATCTCTCATTGTCTTCTGAGCAGTTGACACCACATTTATATTGGCATACCGGGGACCGGGCGATCGCACATCTGTTCAGGGTAGCGGCCAGTCTTGACTCAATGATCATTGGAGAATCTCAAATCCTTGGACAACTTAAGGATGCCTTTGAAATGGCGCTGGCCCATAAGACGACCGGCGTGATCATGAACAAAGTCGTCAAAAAGGCGATCTCCGTGGCCAAGCGCGTGCGGACCGAGACGAAGATCTCAGAAATGGCAGTCTCTGTCAGCTATGCCGCGGTCGAGCTGGCCAAGAAAATTTTCTCGAATCTTCACGAGAAAACTGTGTTGTTGATCGGAGCGGGGGAAATGGCCAAGTTGGCGGCTCGACATTTGCTCGCTCACGGAGTGGGGCACGTGCGTATTACGACAAGAACGCCGCAGCATGCGGTAGATCTCGCAGCCAAATTCGGTGGGACCGCGGTCCCATTCGATCAATTCAAGGACGACATGGCGTCGGCGGACATCGTATTGGTCTCCACCGGGGCGTCGCACTATCTTGTTGGGGCCGAGGATGTCCACCGGGCGGTCACAGAACGGATGAATCGTCCCATGTTCTTGATCGATATTTCCGTTCCCAGGAATATCGATCCGGCCGTTCGCCATGTCGACAACGCGTTTCTCTTCGACATCGACGATCTCAAACATCGGGTTGAACAAAACCGGGCCGAACGAATGCAAGAGGCCGAAAAGGCCGAGCGGATGGTCCTTGAAGAAGTGACCACCTTACTCGACTGGATGAAATCCTTGGAGGTTACTCCAACGATCGTCGCCCTCCGAAACCGGGTTGACAATATCAAGCGAGCCGAGGTGGAAAAAGTGTTGAGCCGATTAGGACATCTGTCTTCGCAAGATCGCGAACTGGTCGAAGGGCTGGCCTCCTCTATCGTGAACAAATTGATCCATCCCACTATGATCACACTGAAGACTGAAGTGAATTCTTCGAGCGGTCCTGCGTTCGTCGAAGCGGCTCGCCGATTTTTTCACCTGGACCGGCCCGCCTCAGCTAGTCGAAAATCGGAAGACTATCTTGAACCGGATCGCTGCTCCAACGAACAAGCGGAAGAATTAGAACCTGACGAGTCGGCTCAGAAACCATCAATGCGTAAACAAGCCCGCTGACCCTCTGATAAAAGAAAAAGGATCTCTGAGTGTCGACACAACCTAACCAGCGCCCAACTTTGGTTCTTGGCACACGAGGAAGCAAATTGGCCCTGTGCCAAAGCGAATGGTTTCAATCTAAAATTCAAGAAGTGGCGCCGGAGGTTCGAGTGACGCTGCGGAAAATTCAAACGTCCGGCGACAAGATTGTGGACGTTCCGTTGGCAAAAATAGGGGGGAAAGGCCTGTTTGTCAAAGAAATCGAAGACGCTTTGCTCACCGGAGAAATTGATTTCGCCGTCCACAGTATGAAGGATGTTCCCGCGCAGTTGCCGGATGGGCTCGATATTCTCTGTATTCCACCACGTGAAGATGCGCGTGATGCCTTCATCAGCCGTGAAGGGTGTTTGTTTCAGGATCTCCCAGTGGGAGCCACGATTGGGACGGCAAGCCTTCGACGCCAGGCCCAACTGTTACATGCCAGACCAGATCTGAAGATCACCATGCTACGCGGCAACCTTGATACCCGCTTGAGAAAACTTAAGGAAGGACAGTTCGACGCCATCATCTTGGCAGCTGCCGGTCTGCATCGATTGGCATGGTCCCAGACGATCACAGAGTATCTTCCCCCTATCCTGAGTCTACCTGCGATAGGTCAGGGAGCGCTTGGTATCGAAGGGCGGGCCAACGATGAATTCGTGCGGTCAATCTTATCGCGACTGAATGATCAAGCCACTCATACAACGGTGACGGCGGAACGGGCCTTCTTGCACCGTCTCGAAGGTGGCTGTCAGGTTCCCATCGCTGCTTACGCCACCCTGGCTGATGAACATCTGGCTTTGGATGGACTTGTCGCAAGTGTCGATGGAAAGACCGTCCTTCGGGATCAGATTAAAGGGACGCCTCAGCAGGCGTATTCGCTGGGTGTCCAGTTGGCTGATCGGTTGCTGTCGAGGGGAGGGGATAGGATTCTCAGGGAGATTTACGGGTCAGCATGACTAAGGTGCGGCAAACCCGTGGCAAGGTGTATCTGGTCGGAGCTGGTCCCGGAGATCCCGGTCTCCTGACAGTTCGAGGGAAGGAGTGTCTGGAACAGGCGGACGTAATTCTTTACGATTACCTTGCCAATCCAGCACTACTCTCCTACGCTCCAGATCAGGCTGAACGAGTGTATGTCGGACGACGTGGCAAAGGATCGTACCCGGAGCAAGAGACCATCAGTCGTCTCCTCATTGAGCGAGCGCGAGCCCAGAAGGTGGTGGTGCGATTAAAAGGAGGTGATCCGTTCGTTTTCGGTCGAGGCGGTGAAGAGGCAGAAGCGTTGGCAGCAGCTGGGATAGAGTTTGAAGTTGTTCCTGGAGTGACCGCAGCCATTGCAGTGCCTGCCTACGCCGGGATACCCGTCACGCATCGAACGTTAGCTTCTACGCTGACGATCGTCACCGGACATGAGGACCCTGAAAAACCTACCACGGCGTTGGATTGGTCACGACTCGCTGGCAGCCAAGGCACGTTAGTGTTTCTGATGGGCATGAAGAACCTCGCAATGATCACAGCGCGGCTCATTGAAGAGGGACTGACACCATCGACACCTGTGGCCATCACTCGTTGGGGCACAAGGGTCTCTCAACAAACCATCGTCGGCACCTTGGCCGATATCGTGCAAAAAGCTGAGGTGGAAAGGCTAGAGCCTCCGACGGTCATCGTCGTGGGCGAGGTGGTTCGACTCAGGCCAACACTCAACTGGTTTGAGCAACGTCCACTCTTCGGCAAACGGGTGTTGATGACACGGGCAAAAGAACAGGCTGGCGAATTAGCTTCCCTTCTGGCCGGTTATGGAGCTGAGGCCGTCGAAGCTCCGACAATCAAAATTGTCCCTCCTCTCGATTGGGCGCCCGTCGATCAGGCGATCTCAAAAATTGAGACGTACCACTGGATTTTGTTCACCAGTGTGAACGGAGTGGAGCGTTTTATGACTCGATTGTGGGCAAAGGGACTCGACTCCCGCTGTTTGGCAGGACGGCAACTCTGCTGCATCGGACCCCGCACCGCTCAGGAGTTGGAAAAGTACGGAGTCAAAGCGGATCTGATACCGACGGACTATCAGGCCGAAGGAGTGTTGGAAGCACTCGTACAACAGAATCTCAAAGAGACGCGAATCCTGATCCCCCGTGCCGAGGTGGCTCGAGAGCTCTTGCCGGAGGAACTTCGTGCTCATGGTGCTCATGTCGACGTCATTCCAGTGTACCGAACCGTTACACCTGCTCAAGATGCCGGAGGATGGCGGCAGCAGCTCATGGATCGTCTGATACATGTGGTCACCTTCACGAGTTCTTCAACTGTTCAAAACTTTGTGTCCATGCTCGGAGGAGTGGACGCCGTGAAGCCGCTCGTGCAATCTGTGACGATCGCGTGTATTGGACCCATCACAGCGAAAACCGCCGAGGAGTATGGATTGACGGTTTCGATTATGCCGAAAGAAAATACGATTCCCGCGCTGGTGGATGCAATTGTTCATCACTATCAAAGCCGTGACCAGGTTGCCACGGGAGCTCGATCGTAATGTCAGCAGAGACAATATCTCGTATTTCTATATAACAGGAGGGTGAGATGGTTCCTGTAAAGTCTTTTATGATCCCACGAGAAAAGTTCGTGACGGTCCCGCGTGACACCGACACACAGACGGCCGCCCGCATTATGCGAGATCGTGGGATCGGCAGCTTGTTCGTGACCAATGATCGCGAAATTATTGGAATCATCACGGATACGGACATGATGCGCCGGGTGGTTGCCGCCGGGGCTGACGCCACGAAGACCATGGTGGAGCAGATTATGTCGGCGCCGATCATGACCATCGAGGAGAGCAAGACAATCTTGGATGCCAACGATCTGATGGCGCAATCTCATCTTCGGCATTTAGGGGTCACACGAGAGGGCCAGTTGGTCGGGCTCATCTCCGTTCGAGACCTCGTCGTCTTCTTGACGAACCTTCCGAGAAAGTAAGGCAGGATATGGCGTTTCCGATTCAACGGCTCCGACGACTGCGGCAGCATGAGTCAGTGCGAAGGATGGTCCGTGAGACGAGGCTATCCCCGTCGGATTTTATCTACCCACTCTTTGTCGTGGAAGGACAAAATCGCCATGAAGAAATTATTTCGATGCCGGGTCAGTTTCGGCTCTCTGTCGATCTGCTGGTCAAGGAAGCCGACGAAATTCTGAGGCTAGGTATTCCAGCTATCATTCTATTCGGCATTCCAGCGAACAAGGATGAGCGCGGAAGCTCAGGATGGGACCCCAACGGGATCGTGCAGCGGGCGATTCGAGCAGTCAAGCAACAGGTGCCGGAGTTGCTGGTTATGACGGATGTGTGCATCGACGAATATACGACTCACGGGCACTGCGGAATCGTGAAGAACGGCAAAATCCTAAACGATGAAACCCTGGAGTGCCTCACGCTCATGGCTCGCACGCATGCTGAGGCGGGAGCTGATATGGTAGCCCCTTCAGATATGATGGATGGGCGTGTCGCTGCAATTCGGAGGGAGTTGGATCGGTCTGGGTTCTCAGATCTGCCGATCATGGCATACGCCGCCAAATTTTCCTCGTGTTTCTACGCTCCCTTTCGAGATGCTGCGTTCTCGAGTCCGCAATTCGGCGACCGCCAGTCCTACCAGATGGATCCGGCGAATGCACGCGAAGCGCTTCGAGAAATCGAACTCGACGTCGAAGAGGGCGCCGATATCGTGATGGTCAAGCCGGCGCTACCTTATCTGGATATCATCTCGAGGGCTCGTGGCCGAACATTGCTCCCTCTGGCGGCCTACCAGGTGAGCGGTGAGTACAGCATGATCAAGGCTGCGGCACAAGCGGGGTGGCTCGATGAATCACGCGCCATGATGGAATCGCTCTTGGCAATCAAACGGGCAGGAGCAGATCTCATCTTGTCATACTTCGCTAAAGATGCCGCCAAATTGCTCCACTGATCGAAAATGAAGGTAACCCGCGGATATTCCGGCGAGCCTCTACGACCATACCCAGTGGGGACGATCGGGAATTTCGACGGACACCATCTTGGCCACCAGGCGCTTTTGAATCAGGTGGTAAAGACCGCGCGCCGGGGTCAAGGAACGGCTCTGGTGCTGACCTTCGACCCTCACCCCGTGAAAATTTTGGCTCCAACCGCCGATTTGCGCTTCTTGACCGATGAACGAGAAAAACTTGCTCGTTTCGAACAGGCGGGAATCGATGAAGTCGTCTTCTTGGAGTTCACCCAAACGTTTGCTTCACTCTCTCCAGAAACGTTCGCCGAGCGGATCCTCTCCAAAGGACTTGGGCTCAAAGAGGTGTTCGTTGGGCAACATTTTGCGTTTGGACACAAGCGAGCCGGAACAATCAATGACTTGACCATTTTCGGTCATCGATTCGGCTTCATCGTCCACCCGACTTTTCCCGTGACGCTCGCGGGGGGAGTGGTCAGCTCCACAAGAATCAGGCAGCTCATCATTTCTGGACAGGTTGATCAGGCCGCAGACTTGCTCGGCCGTCACTATGCTCTCAGTGGCGTCGTCACCTCTGGTGAGCGTAGAGGTCGGACGTTAGGATGGCCCACCGCGAACCTTCGATTGCCTTCCGACCGCGTGGTCCCCGCTGATGGAATTTACGCGTCGATCACGATCATCGAACAAAAGCGGCACGATTCTATTTCATACATTGGAAGAAGACCGACCTTTGACAGTGGAGAGCGCCTCTTGGAAGTGACGATCCTAGATGGAACCCACAATCTGTACGGGTACGACATTGCCGTTGAATTTATCGATCGTATTCGAGGAGATGTACATTTTGATGGGGTAGCAGCGCTGAGCCAACAGATCGCATCCGATGTGGACTCTGCGAAGACGATCCTTCGTCGACATCATGAAGCAATCGGAGGGTAAGGCATCATTGCATCCCGTCCCACATAAATCGCTCCGTAAGGTCTGGCCTTCCGTACTTCACCGTATGGTCCGTACAGTTCGAACGAACAATCTTTTTCACCATGGTCAGCACCTTTTGGTTGCTGTGTCTGGTGGCCCTGATTCCATGGCGTTGCTGTCGCTTCTGGATTGCCTTCGTTCAAATTGGTCGCTGACCCTGACCGCTGTTCACTGCAACTATGGACTACGTGGATCTGAGTCGGAGGATGACCAGGAGTTCGTCACGGCTCGTTGCACAGAACGGAACATCCCGCTCCATGTTCGACGGTTTCATCTACTCGACCGGCGAAAGCCATCCTCCTTACAGGCAGTGGCCCGAGATCTTCGCTATCAGGCATTCGCTGAAATTGCTGAACAGTGCGGAGCGAACCGTATTGCTCTTGGCCATACGGCAGATGACCAGGCAGAAACAATCTTGTTGTGGTTGCTGCGCGGAGCAGGGCTCACTGGTCTATCCGGCATGCCGGCTTCCCGCGATAACACGATCATCCGACCTCTGTACGAAACTGGGAGACGGGAGATTCTGACCTATCTAAAGGATGCTCAACTATTGTTCCGAGTAGATTCCAGTAACGCGAAGCCTCTTTATTTACGAAATCGAATTAGGCATGAGCTTGTCCCGATTCTGAACCGGCTGGCGCCGGCAAGTCTCGGTGCCCTCTGCCGGCTCGCGGATACTTGTCGAGAAGACGATCGCTATGTAGAGCACCAAGCCGCCGCTCTGTTCTCTTCTGTTGTGCAATGGGAGTCTGGCGGAAGTTGGGCCATCGATCGTAGCGTCCTCTTGGATTTTCCACGCGCTCTGCAACGGCGCGGCATCCGCAATCTTATTCGAAAGAGCCTTCACCAACAGTACACGTTCGGCCTCCAGATGATCGATCGAGTCATTAGTATTGCAGCAAAAGGGAAATCTGGTTCTCGCCTTGATGTCATCGGTGGGCATGTCATTGTGAACGACCGCCAGCTGCGGTTTGTCCCGCATGGCGAACGCACAATGTCTTATGACCTGCAACAGCCCGCCATTCATGAAAACCGCATGATTGTACCAGGTGCTCTCGTGTGGTCTGGAACGGGTCAGCAACTTCAGATACGACTGGAGGCTGCCAGTCAGGCTCTGGCACCTCCAGAAAGAAATCGGATCGTGGTAGACGCTGATCGCGTCTCTCAACCATTGATCGTGCGAAGTTGGTCACCAGGCGACCGATTTCAGCCGTGCGGCATGCATGGGCATTCAAAGAAAGTTCAGGATTTTTTTACTGATCTCAAAATACCTCGGTCGGTTCGTCCCCGTATTCCACTGGTCGTTGCGCCAGAAGGAATCGTGTGGGTTGTGGGATATCGGCAGGATCAACGTTGGCTACCCACAGTCGCGACCGAACGCTGTCTGGTTTTAACCGCCGAGGATCTATCTATAAAAGAGGGGACGGAGTGAGATGGAACGTATGTTTGGACGCCCAATCGTCACCCAGGAGCAAATGCGGAACCGTATCAGAGAGCTGGGGCGACAGATCAGCATCGACTATGCGGGCAAAGATCTGGTGCTTGTCGGTGTATTGAAGGGGGCCTATGCGTTTTTTGCTGATCTCGCTCGTGCGATCCGAATTCCCGTACGTGTTGATTTTATCATTGTAACGAGTTACGGGACTCGGGCTAAGACTTCTGGGAAGGTGAAGGTAGTGACGGACCTGACGGAAACAATCAGAGGCAAGGAGGTGCTTCTGGTCGAGGACATTGTCGACTCAGGATTGACGGTGCAGTATCTTACGAAGACCTTGGCGAAGCAGAAGCCAAAAAGTATCAAGGTATGCACATTACTAAGCAAACCGGAACGCCGAGTGGTCGACGTGCAGGTGCATTACGTTGGCTTCAGGATCCAGAATGAATATGTGGTTGGTTATGGGCTTGATTATCAACAGCAGTATCGCAACCTCCCTTATCTTGCGGTGCTCGATCAGTTGAATGAGGAAGAAACGTAGCTTTTCTCAAGAGCTGTTGGCAATTTGCGGAATGCTATGGTAACATCACAACGAATTTTCAACATGTTGCTTCGAACATCCCGGCCAAGGAGAACTCGATGAATTCCCGGGTCAAGAACCTGCTTTTTTGGGTGGTTGTCGGCTTGTTCATGATTCTCCTCTTCAACCTATTTAGTGTGCCGACCCACGCGCCAGAAGAAGAAGTGATATTCAGCGATTTCATGGCAAAACTCGATAAAGGTGACTTTGAAAAAGTTATCATCAAGGGTAATCACATCAGCGGTGTCCTTAGGGACAAGACGCGCATCCGGACCTTCTCAGCAGATTACCCTGAATTTGTCAAAAATCTCCGGGAAATGGATGTGCAGATTGAGGTGAAACCACCGGATGAAAGTCCATGGTATATCACCTTCCTGGTCACTTGGGGGCCATTCATCCTCTTCTTGGGGCTCTGGTTTTTCCTGATGCGTCAGATGCAGATCGGTGGAAATAAGGCACTGTCCTTTGGCAAGAGCCGGGCGCGCATGCTCACGGAGGAGAGGAAAAAGGTTACATTTTCTGATGTAGCCGGTGTTGATGAGGCTAAAGAAGAAGTCCTCGAAATCATCGAATTCCTGAAAGATCCGAGAAAGTTTCAAAAGCTTGGTGGGCGAATCCCTAAAGGTGTACTCGTGGTCGGTCCTCCGGGAACCGGAAAGACCTTGTTGGCGAAAGCCATCGCCGGTGAAGCAGGGGTACCATTCTTTAGTATTAGCGGTTCCGATTTCGTCGAGATGTTCGTCGGAGTTGGGGCCTCTCGGGTTCGTGATTTGTTTGAACAAGGGAAGAAACATGCCCCGTGCATTATCTTTATTGATGAGATTGATGCCGTTGGCCGATTGCGGGGCGCAGGTCTCGGCGGTGGCCACGATGAGCGTGAACAAACGCTTAATCAGTTGTTGGTTGAAATGGATGGCTTCGACACGACTGAAGGTGTAATTCTGGTTGCCGCAACAAACCGGCCTGATGTGCTCGACCCGGCCTTGCTGAGACCGGGGCGTTTTGATCGGCAGGTTGTCGTCAATCGTCCAGACGTCCGTGGGCGATCCGAGATTTTGAAGGTTCATACCAAAAAGGTGCCTATCTCAACCAATGTTGAGATAGAAAAGATTGCCAGGGGAACACCAGGATTTTCAGGAGCTGATCTGGAAAACCTGGTAAACGAAGCGGCGCTGTGGGCGGCTCGGCAGAACAAAAAAGAAGTTGAAAACATCGACTTTGAGATGGCCAAGGACAAAGTCATGATGGGTGCCGAGCGCAAAAGCATGATTCTCACCGATGAGGAAAAGCGAGTAACGGCCTACCACGAAGCGGGCCATGCATTAATGGCAAAGCTCTTACCAGGAACAGACCCTGTTCATAAAGTGACGATTATTCCGAGAGGTCGAGCATTGGGAGTGACCATGCAGCTGCCCACTGATGACCGGCATAACTATTCCAAGGAGTTCCTCTATAATACCTTGGCGATTTTGATGGGTGGGCGCGTCGCTGAAGAGCTTGTGTTCAAGCACGTTACGACAGGAGCAGGTAACGACCTTGAGCGTGCAACCGATCTTGCTAGAAAAATGGTCTGCGAGTGGGGGATGAGTGAGAAGTTGGGGCCTCTGACGTTCGGGCAAAAGGAAGATTCCGTATTTCTGGGTCGAGACTTTACTACCAAACGGGATGTCAGCGATCAGGTCGCGCTTGAAATAGACCTTGAGATCAAGCGCTTTGTTACTGAAAATTATGAGCGGGCCAAACGCGTCCTGACTGAACAAATGACAAGCCTCAAAGCTTTGGCAGAGGCGCTTCTTGAAAAAGAAGTACTGGATGCACCGGAGATCGATCAGATTCTATTACAGTCCTCCTCTCAAACCGTTCCTGCCTAAGAGAATTGAGATTTAGCAACGGCGCTCACGAATGTGAGGGCCGTCACATTCAAGTACAGTGCGCCTGGATGTTAGATTGAATCCATGTGGTGTGGGCATTGATGTGCCAACCGCCATTCGCGCTGTACAATTTCTAGGTGAAATAGTTGGAGCAGCCCTCACCCCAGTCACTGCCTTCCCAGAATTGGTTTCTGGCCAAAGGTCGCAAGCTTCACTGGAAGTCTCGTCCACTGATCATGGGGGTCGTGAATATCACACCTGATTCGTTCCATGATGGCGGCCGGTATGATTTGCCGGAAAAAGCGATCGCTCATGCATTGGAACTCGTCGAACAAGGAGCCGATATTATCGATATCGGGGGGGAATCCACGAGACCTGGTGCAGTCCCGGTGAGTGAGAATGATGAACTGGTTCGAGTGATCCCGGTACTGGAAGGCTTGGTACCTCAAGTATCAGTTCCCATCTCGATTGATACGACCAAATCTCGAGTGGCTCATGTTGCACTCGACACCGGCGCATCAATTATCAACGACGTGAGCGCCCTTCGACAGGATCCAAACATGGCCGATGTCATTGCACGGTCGGGTGCAGCTGTTGTATTGATGCACATGCAAGGCACGCCCCGGACAATGCAACAATCTCCTCAGTACGCAGATGTCGGAGCCGAAGTGCTGCAATTCTTTGAAGAACGTGTAGCTGCCGCGCTTCTGGCTGGAATCGCTCAAACCAATATCATTCTTGATCCAGGATTTGGTTTTGGTAAGCTGTTGTCTCACAACCTTGACCTATTGAGAGGATTGTCATCTTTCATGATGTTGAATTGTCCTTTGCTCGTTGGGCTGTCACGGAAAGGTTTCATCGGCAGCATAGTGGGAAAAGCTGTAGGCCGCCGCGAATGGGGAACAGCAGCCGCCGTCGCACTGGCGGTTGATCGTGGTGCTAAAATTGTACGTGTTCATGATGTTGCGACGATGATCGATGTTGTAAAGATGGCTGCTGCCTTGAGCCCACTCTGGGCAACCGACGAACAGGAGCACGATGCGTAAATTATTCGGCACAGACGGTATCCGCGGGGTTGCTAATCTTGATCCTATGACCAGCGAAATGGCAATGCAATTGGGACGAGCAGCCGCTCATATCTTTATGCGCCGTGCCGGTCGTCATCAGATCGTGATCGGAAAGGATACTCGGATTTCAGGCTATATGTTGGAATCTGCTCTTATGGCTGGGATCTGCTCAATGGGTGTCGATGTACTCTTAGTCGGGCCTATGCCCACTCCCGCCATTGCATTCTTGACCAGGAGTTTACGTGCAGATGCGGGGGTCGTGATTTCTGCTTCACACAACCCTTATCAAGATAACGGCATCAAGTTCTTTTCGAACAATGGGTTCAAGCTACCTGACGAAGTTGAAGCTCGAATCGAAAAGCTGATCATGTCTGACGAAATTCGTCATCTCCGTCCGACAGCAGACCTTATCGGCAAGGCATACCGTATTGACGATGCGGAAGGGCGGTATATTGAATTCGCAAAGCGATCCTTACCAAGAGACTTGGACTTTCAGGGAATCAAGCTTGTAGTCGATTGTGCAAATGGCGCTGCGTACAAAGTGGCTCCGACCGTCCTAAGAGAATTGGGCGCCTCTGTGGAAGTAATCGGTGACAAACCTGACGGAATGAACATCAATTCTGGATGCGGCGCGGTCCACCCTGAACTCCTTCAGGAAACCGTGATCCGTCAGAAGGCCGATATCGGTATTGCCCTCGACGGTGATGCCGATCGAGCGGTCTTTGTCTGTGAGCAAGGGACGGTTATCGACGGAGATCATGTCATGGCAGCCTTAGGGCTCGATCTCCAACAGAATGGACTTTTAGCCAAACACACATTGGTTGGAACCGTGATGAGTAATTTTGGGTTAGAGCTGTCGATGGCCAAAGCAGGCATTACACTGGTCCGAACCCCGGTCGGGGATCGGTACTTGCTCGAACGCATGTTGGCGGATGGGTATAGCTTCGGTGGAGAACAATCCGGGCATTTTATTTTCCTTGAACACAATACCACTGGAGACGGCCTTGTTTCAGCACTCCAAATGTTATCCTTGCTGAAGCGAACCAAGAAACCCTTGTCAGAATTGGCGAAAGCCATGACTGCCGTCCCGCAAGTATTGGTAAATATCCAGGTCAAACAGAAGCCGGTCTTAGAGACGATCCCTGATGTTGATCGAGCAATTCAAGAAAGTAATCGACGTCTGAACGGAAGTGGACGTGTTGTTATCCGATATTCTGGTACTGAGCCGTTATTACGAATCATGGTGGAGGGTGAGCGGTCCACGCTTGTGAATGAAATTGCCGACGATCTTGCCAGGGTTGTACGAGAACATATCGGATGAGCGTTCCCGTACATGAGGAACGCTCATGCTCCCATCGCTCACGGTCGCATTTCTTCTTGGTCTTCTTGGCGGATCCCAGCTTCCATTTTTCCCTCTCTTCATCTTCTCGCTGTTCATTGGTGCCGCCGTTGGTTGCAGCATCGTCGAACGAGCTGGTTACCTTGACACACACCGTACGCTGTTTCTGTACATAAGCCTTCTATCTGGGGTTGTCTATTGGAGTATCACGACTCCGCCACCATACCTTCATCCACCTTCGTCGGATTTTCAGAACGGAATGAGTGCTACCATTACCGGACGGGTTGTCATGCCTGTTCAGTACGGTGTAGGGCGTCAGACCATCCTTCTCGAGACCGACACCATGCTGATGACACCCAGGCGGATACGCGTCGTATGGCGCGGCGCTGACCTGACGCTTCATCAGGGCGATCGTATTATGTTTCAGGGAACTCTTCACCGTCCAAGGGGGTTCCTAAACCCATCCGGCTTCGATTACGCAGCTTACATAGAACGTCAAGGTATTGATCTTGTAACCGCGGTGAGCGGTCCTCACGCGATCACGCTTGTCGAAAAGCCGCTCACGGGACGATGGAGTTTCTGGAGTCAGATCGATCAGTGGAGGGCCACCATCCGGCAAGCAGCCGTCCACACATTGGGGCAACCAGCCTTGGGGATATTTCTTGGCATGATCATCGGTGAACGCGGTTACCTTGAGCAGGATCTGCAGGAATGGTTTATGATTACAGGAACCGTTCATCTGCTTTCGATCTCAGGTTCACATCTCGGGCTGGTCGCCGTGGTATGTTTTTGGACCATGAAACGAGCCATTCTATGGCTCCCTCCTTCATGTGTATTGGCTTTATCAAGACGAATCACTCCCTCAAAAATTGCCATTCTCTTCACTTGGCCAGCTGTCGCACTGTACGCATTGCTTGCTGGGGCCGAATTGGCGACCATGCGCTCACTTATCATGATCACCTTAGGAATGGCGGCGGTCTGGCTCGGACACGAACGTCATCTTGGGCACGCAATGGCAGCAGCTCTTCTCATCATTGTTTTGCACGATCCTCAAGCGATCTTTGATATCTCCTTTCAGCTCTCCTTTCTGTCCGTACTAGCAATTATCGGTATGATTTCGAGAATGCGATCAGGCGAAGAAGAGGACAGCGACCTCCATCGTAATTTTCAATACCGGGTCAGAGGTCATGTGCTCGAAGCTCTTTTAATGAGTGGGGCGGTGACATTAGTCACCCTTCCTCTGGTCGCATTTTATTTCAATCAAGTTCCATGGATGGGGATCATGACGAACCTCATTGCTGTCCCGTTTACCGGTTTTGTACTAGTACCGCTAGGATTACTGATCTCACTCTGGACAATCGTGGCAGATCACGATGTGCTAATCATGGCGAAAGGTCTGGATCGGTTATTTAACTGGATGGTATCGGGACTTCGTTGGTGCGCTGGTATCCCCGGTGGAGAGTGGCATGTGGCGGCTCCATCAATTCCCACGATGATACTATTTTATGCGGGAATACTGTTGGCCAGTCTCCATGCGGTTCCACGGCGCTTTCGAATTGTAGGTGCTGGCATCATAGTTGTGTTGCTTGGTTGGTGGTTTATTGCTCCCGGCATGCAAGGAGACGGTGACCACTGGCGCGTCACGTTCCTTGATGTGGGGCAAGGAGATAGTGCTGTGATTGAGCTACCAGACGGCCGAACAGTACTTATCGACGGTGGAACACGCCATGAGAGGTTTGATATGGGGCAAAGGGTGGTTGCACCATTTCTTTGGAATCGGAGGATCCATCATATTGATTTTGTTATTGGGACACATCAGCAACTGGACCATGTGGGTGGACTGGTCTGGATACTTCGTCATATGTCTATTGGACAATTTTGGGGCGGGGTCAGCGCTCGGCCTGAGCAATTCGCTCAAGACCTTCAATCCGCTCTTCGCATTGGTGGGATCAGTGAACACGTAGCGGTACTCGGACAAGACTTGTTGAATTCGAGCGCCTGTCAATTGAAGATTCTCAACCCATCTGAAAACATCACGGGGTTTGATGTGGTCCGTCTCCAAAGCGGGACCTCATTGAACAATCAGTCCATCGTGTCAAGACTTCAGTGTGGTGCCCACTCTATCCTGTTCGCCGCTGACATCGAGACTGACGGATTGAGCCGGTTAACATCAGACGGCCGCCGTCCCGTGACTTTACTGAAAGTGCCTCACCATGGAGCGCACAGTTCCCTTGATCGGGATTGGATCCGCCAGCTCCACCCACAGTATGCAGTCATCTCTGTTGGGGCCAGCAACTCCTATGGGCATCCAGTGAAATCTGTGGTTCAAGCTTATGAGGACCAAGAGGCTACGGTATACCGTACAGACCGTGACGGAGCAATCTGGGTAACTGGGCGACTATCGACATCGGAATTTACTGTGAGCCGCATGGGTGATCTTGTGATGGAACCCATTGATTTCCTCAACTGCCCATGGCGTTGTGAATACAACAACTGGCTCCGCCTCTTACGCTCATCCAACTGACCGAACTCTCATCCAAATTCGAGCATTTCCCGGGCTCTCTCGTAGGTACTCTCCCTGGCGTACAAGACTGGCTAGGAATGACAGTTTTTGGCTCTTTCTGGTAAGGATGATAGAAGAGCACACAGAAAGTGCCAATCTTTTCACAGTCTTAGCCTAATGCTAGCAAGGCACAGCATGTGCAAAAGACTCGTACCATACTAGCGCTCTGACCGAAGGGAGTCCTGATCATGGCCAAGCTCGTTCGTATAGTCATTCAGCTTCCGGTCGAGCTCAAGGAAAAACTTGATGCCCTCAAACAGCAGGGATACACGACAAGTGGCTTCATTAGGGCCACATTGGAACGGGAGCTTAATAAGCTTGATGTACGTCAAGATCCTGCAATTCGAAAAGCGGTCCCCAAATGAAGACCTACGTTTTGAGGAGAGCATAAACCAGTGGCAAGGTTATCTGACCTGATCCGAGAGCAAGGCTCTCATCCCCAGGGGAGTGGAGCACGACCTCATCATGCGGCCACCTCCTCGTTCCAACAAGCCGATCGTTCTTGGATCACTTCCGCAAGGCAAGAAATCACCCGGATCAGGGAAGCCATCTGCTCCAACAAAGTTCCAGATGTCAAAAGCTGCGTCATCTACGCTGAGCAGGTTGTTCAACTATTACAGCATAGGGATGACCTCGTCAGATGGGCATTGAACGGAAAGACTGATGACTATCTGGTCGACAATGCGCTGCATGTCGCAGTTCTGACAACGAGGGTTGGCATCGGTCTGCACTACCGAGACCATGATCTAGAGCGCCTGGCCTTGTCAGGTTTGCTCCATGACATCGGCATGTGGACAGTCCCCGAGCTACTCGTCGCGAAACGGGGAGTCTTATCTGAAGAAGAACGAGACGTCATTCGCACACATCCCGAGAGAGGTCGCCGAATTCTTGCAGGACAGGGAAGCGTGTTCGAATGGATCGCCGGGATTAGCGCGCAGGAACACGAACGATGGGATGGCAGCGGTTATCCATGTCGGCTCAAAGGCAAACAGATCGAAGAGGCTGCACAGATCATCGGAATTGTTGATACGTTGGATGCAATGGTGACGACAAGGCCGTATCGTCACAGCATCCCCCCCCATCAGGCCATGCGCGAGCTCCTCCTTCACGGCAGGACAACGTTTTCACTTCCCGTGTTAAAAGCCATAGGAGACCAGATCACGCTGTATCCAGTCGGAACAGTCGTACGACTCAATACTGGAGAGACAGTGACGGTCACAAAAACCAATTCACGCTATCCATTTCGGCCCGTCGTGACACTCAACAAATTCGGTGAAGCGAATGAGTTGGACCTCTCACAAGGCATGTCCCGGCACATCGTGGAAGTCATGCACGGTAGGGCGCCATCGTAGGAGAGACGCTATGCTGCGAGTTTGTAAAAAACCAATAACAGTTGTCGTACTCGCAGTTGGGGTTGGTCTTCTCGTATTGGCTGGATGTCGAAACCCTGGGCAATCGACGCTGCCACCTTCCGCAGTGAGCACCGGTCCACAATTACTTCCTCCTCTGCCCAAAGGCGATGTGTTTGCTGATGAAACAGTTCCAACGGCTGATGCTCCGATCGAAACAGGCGACACCTTAGAGGTGGTCATTCGACGCGGAGCAGGGGAAGAGAAGTACAGCAGCTTGGTACGAGAGAACGGGTCCGTCTCGGTTGGATTTATGGAGGTACCCGTCGGAGGCGTCACAGTCGCTGAGGCTGAGCGGCGCGTACAAGATGCGGCCAGACCGTTTATGAGAGAACCACGAGCCCAGGTCATGCTGAAAAAGAAACTGCTTAAAATCAAACGGGTATTCGTATTTGGAGACGTCAAGAAACCAGGGATGGTTCCGATGGCACGGAATATGACAGTACTACAGGCGCTGGCAGCTGCGGACAATTTCTACGAGACGGCACTATTGGAGGAAATTCGAGTCGTCCGAGGTGGAGACTTTGCAAACCCGAAGATCTTGACGGCTGATTTAGCTCGCCTCTTCACGTATGGAGACCTCTCACGAAACATCGCGCTCGAAGAAAACGACATAGTATTTGTTCCACGTGAACAGCTCGGAGACGCGACGGAAGCAGCGAAGAAGCTTACGCCGATCCTTCAAGCTGCGATCATGCCGATTTATCCGGCATATTTGATCCCAGCGTTTACTTCGTTCAAGCCATAACACGATGAGTTAAGGCGAGAGTTAGTCATGGCACAATACGAACTGAATGTCATCGATTACTGGCTGATCCTCAAGAAGCGCAAGTACCTGATCCTACTGTCCGCAGTCATGGTCGTGGTGTTTACATTCCTCTTTTCCGAGTTTCTCAAGCCCAATCCAATCTACGAAGCCTCTGCAAGGGTAAAGTTTGAACGAAGTGCAACGATGGCTCAGCAGCTATTGGAATCACTCTCCTATTCGAACCTCAATGATATCGGGACACAGATCGAATTCATCAGAAGCTTTCCGGTCATGGAACGGGTAGCAACAGATCTCAGCCGAGTCGCTCTGGACATATCGGAGGAGGAGAAACGGTCAGCCGCCTATCTCAATATCATTTATAACTTGGGCCAAGAAATCACGGCACAACGTGAAGGCGATACAAACATCATACGAATTTCTGCCACGTCCGATCAGCCTGAATTGGCTGAGAGGATGGCCAATTCCACTGCATCCGCCTATCGAGTGGAAAATATTGCGACCCGGAACCGCCTCGTCACTGAATCAAGGCAGTTCGTGGAAGAACAGTTGGCGAATCTAGAAAAACATCTGAATGATTCTGAAGAGGCGTTGAGGACCTTTAAGGAAAGAGAAGGACAAGTATTTCTCTCCGACGAAGCGCGAGCCGCGCTGGATACCTTTACTCGACTTGAAGAACACTATAATGAAGTCTTGCGAAAGCGTGCTGAAGGTGAGCGTCAGATCGAGGTGCTGAAACGATCCGATGCGATCATCGGCAATCAAACCGGTCGAATCTTCACCGAAGAACAAAATGCGCTTCTCACGATCCTGAACCAACGCCTATTGGATCTGATCCAGGAAAGAGACACGCTGCTTATTAATTATACGTCGGATCACCCACAAGTGACGGAGCAACAGAAAAAGATCGACAATGTTAAAGAGGAAATGATCAAAGAGCTGAAGTCCAAAGTCTCTACCCTGATGGATCGAGAGGACGCGCTCCAAGAACAACGGAATCACTACCGAAAGCGCTATCTCGGATACCCGCGGGCCGCTATTCAAATGACGCGATTAGAGCGTGAAGTCAAGGTCAATACGGACCTCCTGGCAACGCTGAAAGCCAAGCATCAGGAGTTGCTGATCAAAGGAGCAGAACGGATTGAGGAAGTCACGATCATTGCTCCGGCCATGACGCCCACAAGTCCCATTAATGCGTCGAATGTCACTTTGAACTTGATGATCGGGGGACTGATGGGATGCTTCCTCGGAATCGTACTGGCGTTCGGACGTGAGTCTTTTGATACCTCGATCGGAACCATCGAAGGAGTCGAGGAGTTTCTCAAAGTTCCTGTCCTAGGAATTATTCCGCAATTCGACCATAAGGTCCTGAAGGACATGGCTCAGGAGTCGTTGCCTCCGGATACACCATCCTCTGTGGCAGACAGTTTGTCGAAATTGATCTGTCTGCTCGATCCAAAGTCTGTCTTATCCGAAAGTCTTCGCTCGCTGCGGACCAACATCCAATTCGCCAGTTTAGACCGCAGAGTCAAATCGATCATCTTCACCAGTGCCGGTCTTGGAGAAGGTAAAAGTACCTGTGTCATCAACTTAGCCATTACCATGGCGCAAGAAGGCATGAAGGTCCTGCTGGTGGATGCCGATCTTCGCAAGCCGATTGTGCATCAGCGGCTCGGGCTAGATCGCGAGCCGGGTTTGGTCGATGCATTGCTCGGAACGACCTCTTGGCGATCTTATGTTCGCTCGGCTACCGATCTTATGCTCGGGACGGTTGGTGTCGATCGATTCATGAACACACCAGGGTTGGATAACTTACATGTCCTGACCAGTGGTTCGGAATCGGGCAATCCGAACGAGTTTCTGAACATCAATAAGATCAAAGCCCTGACAGCCGAAATGCAAGAAGAGTACGACATTGTCTTGATCGATACCCCGCCGATTCTTCCGGTGACGGATGCGGTCGCCTTTAGTTCTCGTGTCGATGGCACTATCTTAGTGTACCAAGTCGGCCGAATCGGTCGGAACGCCCTTAAACGTGCCAAATTCCTGCTCGACCATGCCCAGGCCAATGTTCTTGGTGTGGTCCTGACGAACGTGAAATCGGAAGTAACGCCGGAGTACGGGCTCTATCGCTACGAGTATCGCTGACGTGACTTCAGGAGCTGCATTGCCATGCAACCAGCGGCCATTAGCGCACAAGACAGTCTCCTGGTTTCAGTACTCGCGATCGCAATCGCATTGGGTCTTACGCTCACGACACCTGCGATCGGCCTCCAAGCCGTCCTCGGGTTTTTAATCATCCTGATCGCCTTCACTTCCGTATCAGCCGCGCTCTATCTCCTTATTGCGTCGATGTTGTTGTCACCGGAGATTGCCATTGGGCAAATCCAAGGACGCGGTGTCGGAGGACGGGAGTTGTCGTTCCGAATGGACGACATTCTTTTGGTTATCATCGGAGCGAGCTGGCTTGTGAAGAATATTCTCTACCGCGAACTGGCGTTGTTTCGAGAAACGCCCCTGAATCGACCGATCGCTGTATATATGGTGATCTGCGTCGTCTCAACGTTATTCGGCGTGCTCAATGGACATGTCAGACCGATGACCGGATTCTTCTTTGTGTTGAAGTACTTTGAGTATTTCTTTGTGTTTTTCATGGTCGTCAACCACGTGCGTTCTCAGCAGCAGGTCGTGGGGCTCGTGGTCGCGTTACTCGTCGTCGGCCTCCTCGTGAGTTTCTACGCCATCTCTCAAATACCAAGCGGTATACGCGCATCCGCACCATTTGAAGGAGAAAGTGGAGAACCCAATACGTTAGGTGGTTACTTAGTATTTCTGCTCGCCATCATGACGGGACTATTACTGCATGTCCAAGTCGGCGCGATTCGTGTCGCATTGCTGGTACTAGGCGGATTTGCCATCTTGGCACTGATGGCCACCCTGTCGCGGTCTTCCTATCTGGCTGGCGCCGTCCTCCTGGCGGCCGTAGGGTTAACCCAGTGGCGACGGCCACGTGTGGTCACAGTTCTGCTTCTCATCATCGCCTTGATCCCATTGTTCGCACCGGAGAACGTCAAACATCGTGTGAACGAAACATTCTTCGGTCGCCAATATGGTGGCGAAATTAAAGTCGGCGCTGTCGGGCTTGACCTTTCCACAACCGAACGACTGAAGTCATGGGCGTATGTCTTAAAGGATTGGGTTCATGATCCGATCCTGGGTCGTGGGATCACTGGCTATGCATGGGCGGATGCACAGTACGTGAAGATCATCGGGGAAACGGGTCTTGCGGGCATCGTCGCCTTCGGGTTTATCGTCTATCGTCTCTGGCGATGTGCCCGAGAGTCGTTTGTGTCACAAACTGATCCGTTCGCGAAAGGGCTGGCTCATGGCTTCCTTTTAGGCTTGGTCGCCATGCTTGCGCACGGCGTTGGCGCCAATACCTTTATCATCATTCGCATAATGGAACCGTTTTGGCTTTGTGCCGGCCTCGTGATGTTATTGCCAATTCTATCAGCTGGAGAAGATGTGCCTCTACAGCCGAAGGAGGCGACGTGACCTGGTTTCTCTTTTGTTATTGGTATGAGCCGGATGCTCCCCGGGATCCGGTTGGATTGGTTCGTATGTGGAAATTGGCAGAGACTCTCGGTCAAATCGGAGATCGGGTCACGCTGTTTCCCCCTCGGTATCGATCTGCAGTAAGTCGTCGTGTCGGGACAATCATTCCTATCACGGTGATCCATCTCCCTTTGATTCGTCCGTTATCATACGCACTGGGATCGTTTATTCAGGGACTGGTTTATGCACTCCTGACCAGGCCGGACGTAGTGTACTACCGATGGATGGATAGTCCGCATGCATTGATTCTCGCCAAGTTGCTACGAGTACCATGCGTCTGCGAAGTGAACGGTGAGCCGGCTCCTGCCTGGCTCGGCGATCGAACATGGTGGGTTCGGCGCCTAAAAGGACTGTTGGCCAGACTCGCCTTCAAGCACTGCGATCGGATTGTTGTGCTGACGGATGGATTACGGGGATTGCTTCATGATCGCTATGGTGTTCCTCTTGAACGGATCGCAGTGCTTCCCAGCGGCACAGATGAACAACAGTTTGCTCCACGCGATCCTGTGGCTTCTCGTCTTGAACTTGGTCTGTTACCTGCGCGCCCATACATCGGGTTCGTTGGGAGCTTCTACCGATATCAAGGCCTCTCTTGTCTGTTGGATGCGATGGTGTTGATCACAGAAGCCTGTCCAACTGCGCAACTTGTGCTCGTGGGCGATGGGGAGGTGGTTGACGAGCTTAAGCAACAGGCGAGACGTCTAGGGATGGAGGACAACATTACCTGGACCGGTCGTGTTCCCTACTGGGAGGTCCCGGTTTGGATTGGTGCCATGAATCTCTGTGTGGCCCCCTTTTGCGGAGACCGTGGAGAGACTTCTCCCGTGAAGATCTTTGATTACCTTGCCTGCCAACGGCCGGTGGTCGCTAGCGCGATTTCATCGGTTGTGTCGACATTCACTCCGGATAGCGGTGTGCAACTGACCGCGTCGGACCAGGCTCGCCCACTGGCCGACGCCATCATTACCCTGTTGAACGATCCAGCTCGGTGCACAGTCATGGGGCAACAGGGGCGTCGATTTATTGAGGGCAGGTTTTCCTGGACTGCCATCGTCGAGCAGCTTCGTCATTGGCTCAGCGAAGACATCATGGGAAGCCATCATGCACATTCTCACATACTGTGATGAAGACCTAGGCATAGCGGCCGGTGGTTCACGACAAGTGTTGGAATTTGCCAAGGCATTAGCTGTCCGCGGGCATGACGTCACCGTGGTAGCACCGGAGTCAGAGCAACCCCGACTTCGTATTTCTGTTCCACCACATATACGAATTCAGATGGTCCCAGTCATCAGATGGGGAGGATTGCGCCCGATTTCTTTTCTCCTGAGCTCAAAACGGATATTGACGAGACTGTTACGGGATACAAATCCGGACGTGTTGCTGTGGTTCGATTCTCCAGGACAAATCGCCCCGTTATGGGCATTACAAAAGCATTCCTGCCCTGTCGTGTACTTTGTGAATGGACTCCCGAGCGAGGAAGTCCAGGGGATGTGGCGTCTCGCACCATTCCGTAGCCTCTTGAGCCATGGACTTCGCCTGGCCGCAAGGCACGCAAACGCGATCGTAAGTGTTTGTCCCGAACTCTTCAGCAGCCTTAAGTCATTAGAGCCGGTCAATTCAGGCAAGTGTGCGGTGATAAAAAACGGCGCCGATCCTATTCACTTCTCTCCTCAGCCTCATCACGCGGCCCGAAAGGAGTTGTTGCTTGTCGGTCAGGGGCCGTATATCGGGTTTGTCGGTGGGTTTTTCCCGTGGCACGGTCTCGACACACTCGTCGATGCGATCGCCATCGTTGCGAAGTCGCATCCCACTGTTCAATGCCTCCTGGTCGGAGAAGGACAGACCACACTAGCGCTCAAAGCACAAGTTAATCGTCTACACCTATCTCGCCATGTCGATTTCGTTGGGCGTACCGAGTTTAACAACGTGCCGAAATGGATTGCCGCTTGCGATGTCTGTGTGGTGTTACACAGACAGACGAGATCCTATCCTGGCGACTCGATGAAGTTGTGGGAGTATCTAGCTTGCGGCCGTCCCGTGGTAGCGACAGCAGGGCCTGGATACGGAGATGTCGTCGTTGACTTCCGCTGTGGTTTGCCAGTTGGAGCCGACGATCACGCTGATTTGGCTCGTCAGATTATTACCTTGTTGGACAACCCAGAGCTTCGAGAGACAATGGGCCAACGAGGGCGATCTGCCGTCGTGCAAACTCACACCTGGGCTGCCCGAGCAGCGCAGCTCGAACAGGTATGCCATCAAGCGATCGGCCAAATAGCATTAGCAGCGTGAATGGGTATGGGGGATCAAGGACAACATGACAGTCGGCTAGGTATGTGCTTTCACACTGGTACTGCAACAACTCCACGTCTTCGCGACCGAATCCTCCACGCTGGTGGGTGGGCCGGGGGAGGATTCCTCTTCGATAAGTTAATTGCGGCAGGACAGTTGGTTGTCGTGGCGAGACTCCTGACTCCGGCAGATTTTGGGGTGATGGCGGCATCGGCAGCCATCGTCTTGGCGTTCATGACGATCAGCGAGTTGGGTCTCGAATCAAGCTTGGTGTCTAAGCCACAGGTCGAACAGAGGGATTTGGCAGTGGTATGGACATTGGCCGTTGGCCGTGGGGTTGCCATGGCCCTGTGTCTCTGGGCATCGGCCGATTTGATCGGCCAGGCCATGCAGATGGTTCAACTGCCTGAAGTCCTGAGCGTTCACGCATGGGCACTCGTCCTGCAGGGATTGCACAGCCCAGGGATGGCGATACTCTTAAAAAATCTCGACTTTAAGCGACGTGTCTCGATGGATCTTGCCCGCCGTTTGGTGGAGGCCAGTGTGACTATCACGCTTGCGTTCTGGTTTCGAAATGTGTGGGCGCTGTTAGTTGGACAGCTGGTGGGACTGTCCGTCAGTAGTCTTCTGTCGTTCAGGGTGGCTCCGTTCAAGCTGCGTCTATCCCTTCACCGAC
>JBGSIO010000137.1:0-24487 GCA_041742455.1 Nitrospira sp.
GCAAGAATTACCGCCTTCAAAGTTTCTTCCTCCCTCCCCTAAGCCAGAAGCATAAATGCCTCAGGTATTCTCACGTAAATCTTAACCTAATTGTCTAAACATTTTGATGCACACTCGACTAAGCAGCCACATACGGAACGAGCTTGTCGACTTCGATCACAACTCGAGCCTGAAGTGCCAATGTATGGAGGAGCACCATAGCCCTCTGTCGGCCAGGCATTCCCCCGACAAAAACGGCATCAAGCCCACTCAGCGGACCTCCTAGTATATGAACACGGTGGCCATGTCCTAACTTCTCAGGTCTTTGCAACATATCTGTTTCTGAGCTGGTAACTCTTGATCTCATGGAGTTGATCATTGCGGAATCAACCTCCACTGGCCGGGGACCAAATCCTACAATCTTCCGAACACCTCTGGCATAATTCACAGTCCGATAATGTTGTGCAAGATCAATTCGAACAAATATATACCCAGGGAAGAGAGGATTAATGGTGGTTATTATCTGATTACGAACAATCCTACGCTCTTTCAGTAGTGGTAGGTAACACTCAATTCCTAAATGCGCGATATTCCGTTCAGCGTGCTTTTCATGGTTGACTTTTGTACTCACGACATACCAGCGCAGGTCTTGATTTTGCGATGACTGAACATCCTTCATAATATCCATGTACTCACCCAGCCGCGCAAGCTACCGCCAATTCCGGTACAGTCGGATTACCAGCGGAACAAGGACACGACCAGAAAGTTAACTTGTTCCCCGGCCGTCAATAAAGAAACGAGTGTAGCGAAATCTTACACAACCGATTCTAACTGGTCATCTTCTAACTGGTCATCTGTTGATGCGAAGGCTAAATCTCAAAATTTCTTCTTACGCTACATTCACTCATCCTATAGACCTAACCTACTAGATCGATTATGACTAGATAAATTATGAGGCAGTGCTGAACTGGGAACTAACATACCTGTTTTAGCCTCAACGATCAAAACATAAACTTCAAGCCCACGAAATAGGCTGTCTGACTATTTGCAGACCCCCCAAATGGAAACTTTCTTGTCCAGCGCACCTCCGCGAGTGTTGGAGTTTCCGCTTTAGTTATCGGTGTTGGCACATGAACTTTCAGTACCTGTTTGATATCCGGAGCATGATCCATGAGCACTAGCATCCCCCCATTACTAATATTCAAAGATAATGCTATCTTTTCTTTGGCAATCCCACCGGTTCCCTCATCCGTGGCTGATGCTTCATAAAGGATGGTCCTGAGCAGCGCCGCTCTCTCACCATGGCTTTCATGACTATCCCCTATTGGCCATTCCCATTCCGTTGATACCACGTCAATCCCTCCTCAGCAAGGTGTCCTGGTCCTATTCATCTTATTTCACAATTGATTAGCTCTGTTACAAATGCTGACATCCGCATATCGTCTAGATCTTTTTTGTGATTTTTAACCCTGATGCAGGTGAATACTAAGTGCCGGTGCCGGAATCAACAATACCGATGACGTATGCCGGTTTCTCAAAGGTATTATGTTGACTCCCTCGAAAGGGTTAGGTACTATTCCTGTATAGATCTGGGGAGTGCCTTATCGGCTCGACTCAATCGTCGGGCTCGACGGTTAATCCTGATCGTCTAGAAAGATAGTGTGATCTCATAACCTTATGTCAGATTTATCTAAAAGTATCGACCAAACAGATGCACTTGCTGATCAGAGAGCCGGGTCTGGCATTGTTGTGCTATCGGCATCCATGCAGCTTTTACATATGAATCGGCAAGCCACAGAACTCGCCAAGAAGATCAACGCTGCTGAGCATGGAGGCAATGCCTCGATTTCAGCGCGCGGAGTTCTCCCAACAGCTCTGACTGAACTCTGTGCAGAAATCATAAAGGCGCTTCATATCCGAACAGAAGCTAAAGACTGGGAACAATTCGAACTAAAACGAGTGACGGGTGACCCTAATCAGCCAATCCTCCTGAGAGGGTTCGGGTTGCCCGATCGAGGAGGCATTCAATACGCCAGGTTGGTAGTTACCATGGAAGAGTTGGGGCGAAAACAAAACCTGAATACGGAGCATGCTCGAGAACGTTTCCAGCTCACAAACCGTGAGCAGTCAGTCGTTGAACATCTGGCAAAGGGGTGGACGAATAAAGAAATTGCCAATGCCCTTCAGATCACAGAGCAGACCGTAAAAGAACACATCAAACATATCATGCGAAAAACCAACGCTACCACTCGGACAGGGATTCTTGTTCAGATCTTTAATTCTTAATCCCCCCTCAAGCCACGTTCACAACGATCTTCTTTGACTGTGTCAATAACACTACAGTGAGTTGTGATTGACACATTCCTTAGCCATTTAAAAGCCTCAATATTTGTAATCTTCAAGTTAATTTGAAGAGTTACGCATTGGGCCTGTTATTTGCATATCTCCACTCACATTGAAGGAGAAGATGGATGAAACGTAGTGTCGCGGTCGGAGGACAATTGAGAATAGGCCTTCTTGCCCTGGGAATAATGATTATAGTCACGGGTTGCACAAGCAGCCCCTCAACCCAGATATCAGAATCAGGAAATAGTGGGTTTATGTCGTTATGGAACACGTATGCAGATTGCAGGTCAACTTCCGATTTCATCCAAGCTGAATCGGACTTGGAGCAGCTTCGTTCGGCCCATGTACAGGAAGCAGGGGGTTATGAAGGATTTGTTCTTCCACTACCTGCACGCATTGAGCGCCTTGTGTCCAACCCAGCTAGTCGGGTTGCAGTTGATGTCGAGGCTATGGTTTCTGCCTGTGCGTTACACGCTGGAGAATTAGCCTTAGATCAAGGGCACATCGATATTGCTCGTGACCTTTTTGTTTCGGTTATCACCCTGCATGATGGCGAAAACTCTTACTATGTGCTAAAAGCCAGGAATCTGCTGGGAAGAATCGGACAAGGAATCAATGTTTCCTTTAACGCTCATCATTAGACCCTCCTCGAATCTCCTGCCATAGACCGATAGAGGTCGATGTATTGCTGGGCCGATCGCTTCCAGGATAGATCTGTACTCATTCCAGAACTCACCAACGAGTTCCAGGTTTCGCGCTTCTCATATACGTGAAGAGAAAGCAGGATCGTGGAAAGCAGTGCGTCAGAAGAAGGTTCGATGAAATGAAAACCTGTCGCGCGCTTCGTTTTGACCGTAGACGGACGAAACGGGACAACAGTATCAGCCAACCCTCCGGTGCGACGCACTATAGGCACCGTGCCATACCGAAGGCTATACAGTTGACTTAATCCACATGGTTCATAGCGAGAGGGCATGATCAACATGTCTGCGCCCGCTTCAATGCGATGCGCCTGCCCCTCATCAAATCCAACGTACAATCCGATTTTCTCTGGGTACTCAGCCTTCGCTGCTCTAAATTGTTGCTCTAAATCATGATCGCCAGTACCTAGAAAAACAATTTGTAGCTCCATGGACATGAGCTCAGGAATAATATCGATCAAGAGATCGAAACCTTTCTGAAATGTCAACCGACCGATCACACCCAAAACAGGCACCTCAAGGTTTGGCAAGTTACATTCCTCTTGTAACGCCTGTTTGCATACTCGTTTCCCAGCCAAATCAGCGGCTGTATACCGAGCTGGAAGGTAGGAATCATGCTCGGGATCCCAGACGGTTATGTCGATCCCATTTGTAATGCCTCTTACCCCATCTACGCGACCAGAAAGTACGCCTTCAAGTCCGCACCCATATTCAGCAGTGATGATTTCCTTTGCGTAGGTTGGACTGACGGTGGAGACGGCATCTGAATAGATGATGCCACCTTTCAGGCAATTGACTGATCCATAGAACTCAAGATTACTCGGTGAAAATAGGGATGGAGGGAGTTCGGTCTTTACGAAACCCTGAGCAGGAAATATTCCTTGGTAGCCAAGATTGTGCAGTGTTAACAGAGTCTTGATCCTTTGAAGTCCCTTATACTCATGAGGCAATGCTTTTAGATACACCGGGCACAATGCGGTCTGCCAATCATGCAGATGAAGTACATCGACTTGCTCCCCCTGCACCTCCGTCAAGATACCCAGCACATGGAGAACCCCGCGGCAGAACAAAGTAAACCGCTCGAGGTTGTCTGGATAGTCGTGATGATCCTCCTGGTAAAGTCCTGGACGATCAAAATATGGATCATACCGTACGAAGAATACTCTGAGTGGGTGTGAAGATCCCGTTACTGGCACGAGCTCCTCTTCGACGATCAGCTCCGCCTTCGTCCCCGCCACTGGAAGTGAGAATCGCATGACCCCTTGGCGAGCGGCCTGGGCTGCCTGGCCTCGGTATCCAGGTAATAGCAATGTCACACGATGTCCTAACTTCGACAGCTCTATTGCCAGTGCAGTGACGACATCGGCCAATCCTCCCGTCTTTGCATAGGGAACAGCCTCAGAGGCTGCCATTACGACATGCAAATCATCGTGTGCTGTCAACGCCATGGGGGATGTCGAATAGAAGAACTAGGGCTGGAACGTCTCATCAAGTCTCGTTTTGAACCGGTCCTCATAAGCCCAGGTTTTAGCAAGAACGTGTAACTCTTCAGGTGTGAGTTTCTCCTTGTAGACCAGACGCTCATCGAGAAATACCAACAACCAACCACGATCGGGGTAGGCGAAATAGATGCCCTCACCCGCATGGACACCGGCTTTCCACCCCTTTGGCGCCTCCCCAGTGGCAACTCGTGATTGCGGAATCACACTGAAGTCAGGCATCACAAAAAAGTGGGTGAACATACTATGATACAGTGGAGGAGTACCCCACGCATTTGCAACAGCCTTCGTAGTGATTTGATCTAGCACAAGGTTGTCAGCCTGTACCAAGCGCTCTTGCTCCTCCAGTGTTGGCATACCTTTGCAGCCAACAAGGACTAGGAATGTCAAAAACCCGCAGAGTCCCAACACCTTCCTCAGCAGGCTGATGTCCATGATTGCCACGTCGCATACCCTCACATGAGCCGTTTTGATTTTGCTTCGACCGGCTTGACCGGTTGACAAACATCGCATTGACACAGGGTTCTCAGTAAAGAATATGAATAAATCCCCGTATCATGCCCATCGCTCCACTTAAATTGAAACGCATAACGACCGACCGGCTGAATATCCTGAAGCATGATCAGAAGTGGTACATCTTCACCTTTGAGGCGGCGCTCGCCTGTCCACTCATCAACACACGCGGCACATGGACAGTGCTGTCGTAAATAACGAATCGGGTACACCCCCTGGTGACCGTCACTCCACTGAATACCCAGTACTCCTTTGTCACGCCACTCCATATCCCGAGGTTCTAGTACGGCAATAGGCATACTTCCTTCTTTCCTATAAAACTAGCTCATCCCGGCGAGGCGACCGACAGAAAGTTCACGGCTGGTAACCGTTTACCAGCTACGACCGTCACATACCCCTCGATCGCCTCTTCTACTTCGCGCCGCACCTGTCCCGTAGCTCGCAACCTCGTGACGGTAGCAGGAGTAAGCCGAATGGCTTGCTGAAGAAATGCCAGGCCTCCTCGAGAAAGCGCAACACACCGCACACGTTGGCGTGCCGCACAAATCTGACACACAAGCCCCCCGGCAATCGGTGAAAATTGAGGCTCTCCGACGAAATATGTCTTCCCACAGGAAGCACAATGATCGGTCTGAGGGCGGAAGCCCGTTAATCCCAGCAATCGGATTTGAAAGAGCAGTGCCGTGAAGGGTGGATCGCCACTTTCCTGAAGCGATACCAACCCCTGCTCCAGGGTATCAAACAACGGCGGATCCGGATCTCCATCTGGGGTAATGGCTGCCACGACGTTGACCATTCGCGCCGCTGAATCCATTAAGCTGAGGTCTTCTCGCAACACCCGGGAGGACCTGATCAGGTCAACATGTGAGATTCGGAATAGCGAGTCACCATTCTTTTCAAACAGATCCAACCGACACACGCTGAATGGCTCAAGAGCAGCGCCGAAGCGGCTCTTCTGGCGTCGAGCACCACGAGCTACTCCTCGTATCTTTCCCAAACTCTTCGAGTAAAAAGTCACGATTCTATCGGCATCACCCCACTTGCGACTCCTCAGAACGATCGCCGTCGTTTTTACAAGAGGCACAACATTTTTCCAGTTTTTACATACGACAGCAGCATGACCATGTGCGAGCCATTTTTACCGGAGATACTCCAAGAAAATCGTGGCTAAGGTCAGATAGATCGTAATCCCGGTGATATCGTTGGCCGTCGTGACAAAAGGGCCGGCCGCAACGGCAGGATCGACCCCCATGCGTTTCAGGAGAATCGGCATAATCGTCGCCATACTGGTCGACACCAGAAAGGCAATGAGCAGAGACGTTCCTACGACCATGCCTAAAAATCCTTGATGCAAAACCCATCCAACCAGTGTCAAGGTCACACCGCAAGCCACTCCCATGACCAAGCCGATCTTTGCTTCGCGAAAGAAGACCGGCCATACATGGGTGAGCTCAACCGTACCGGTGGCCAACCCTCGAATAATCAGCGTTGAAGACTGCAATCCGACATTGCCGCCCATCGCTGCAATCACGGGAATAAAACTCACAATCGCCACGACCTCTTGGATGGTATAGCGGAAATACCAGAGAATTGCACCGGACAAGAGGCTCCCGATGAGGTTCGTGAAGAGCCATGGGAGTCGTAGTTTCGCCGAACCAAAGCTCGACGACTTCGAAGTCGAATCCTCTTCGATCGCCCCGGCCATCTTCAACATATCTTCGGTCGCTTCTTCCCGAATAACGTCGACGACGTCGTCGACGGTGATGATGCCCACGAGCTTGCTGTCCCGCTCGACGACGGGAATGGCCAGCAGGTTATAGCTGGCCACTTGGCGAGCAACCTCCTCTTGGTCCATATCGATCGCCACGCTCATAACCTCACGGGTCATAATGTTCTTGAGTGGCGTCGTCGGAGGAACCGTGAGGAGCTGGCGCAGTGAAAGAACACCGACTAGATGATCGTCTTTATCCGTCACATAGATATAGAACACCATTTCCGCATCAGTCGCCTGTTGCAACCGACGAATAGCTTCCTGTGCCGTCGCATCCTCCGCCAAGGAAAAGAATTCCGTGGTCATGATTGCACCGGCCGTATCCTTGGGATATTTCAGAATGTCGGCAACTTCGGTCGAATCCTCGGCCTTCATCAAGGCGAGAATTTCCTTACTGCGATCCTCGGAGAGAAAACCAAGGATATAGGCCACATCGTCAGGACCAAGATCCTTCAAAAGCCATGCGATATCGGAATGGAGCAGATCTGCGACCACCTGCTGAATACTCTCGCCGTCAAGTTCACTGAGGACCTGTCCCCGTTTACCCTCGCCTCGGACCAGCTCGAAGATTTCTCGCTTTTCTTTGGGCGACGAGAGATGGGTGATGGCCTTCGCGATATCAGCAGGGTGCATGCGCCCCAGCATTCTTGAAAGGTGGGTAATCGCCCCCCGACGCAGCAACTTCTGGACAGATTGAATCACAATGTCGGATTTCGTCTGACCACGATCTGCCTGATCACGCAACATCTCGCGCAACCCATCGCGCTCAGACACGCGAGAGCGCTGGTCCGGTGTACGTGGCTCTATCGGGCGTTCCGTCGGCTGCATACTCCGTTAGTACCCCAACTGCACCAACGTCTGTTCATTCTCGCGCCAGGACTTCCTGACTTTCACCCATAGCTCAAGAAACACTTTCATGCCGAATAGTCGTTCCATATCTACTCGCGCCTGAGTCCCGATCGCTTTCAATCGTTCTCCCTGCTTTCCGATCAAGATTCCCTTCTGCGTTTCGCGTTCCACCAGGATCGTAGCGTGTATCTTGGCCAGCTTCCCCTCCTCGATGAACACATCGATCTCGACGGCTACGGCATGTGGAACCTCTTCCTCAGTTTCTTGCAACACTTTCTCCCGAATCATTTCAGCTGCCAACGTCCTCATGCTCTGATCGGTCACGACATCATCGCCGTACCCACCGTCTCCAGCAGGAAGATAGGGCACGGTGACAGCCAATAACCGATCAATATTGTCATCCCTCATCGCAGAAATCGGCACAATCTTTGTCCACGCGAAGAGTTTGCCATAACGCTCAAGAAGCGGGAGCAACTTGTGTCTATTCACCAGATCGATTTTTGTCATGACAAGGATCACCGGTCGGGTCCGTTTTGCCAGAGCTTCTTTCATATATTTGATGGCAGTCATATCTCCAGGCCCCGGCATGCTCGTCGATTCCATAAGCATGTAGAGGAGATCAGCCTCCTCTAACGTCTCTACGGCAGTTCGTACCATTCGACGATTCAACAAATGTTCAGGCTTATGCAAGCCTGGCGTGTCGAGGAACGCGATTTGCGCACCGTCCACATGCACGAGGCCCATGATTCTAGTCCTCGTCGTCTGAGGCTTGCTCGACACGATCGCAATTTTCTCACCCAGCAGATGATTGAGCAGGGTCGACTTCCCCACATTAGATCGTCCGATGATGGCAACCGTTCCGAACTTCATGGTTTCGACAAAGGCTCCCGTTTCTTCTCCAACCCAGGTACCAGCTGATACACCGTCTCTCCCTTTCTCACATAGCCCAACTGTTCCCGAGCCAGCTGCTCGATCTTGGCCGGGTCGTGCTGCAACCGATTGATATCTTGCTGTAGCTCGACATTTTCCCTACGCAAAATCAACAGTTCTTGCTCCAAACCCGTGGCCTGCTCACGCATGGACAGGTACCGTGTGAGGCTCATTTCTCCTGAAAACAATGCTATGAACAGCCAGACGCAACCAGCGGCACCGACCACTTGTGCAATGGTGAGGGCTCGACGCTGCCATTCCAGCCATTGACGGCCACGGTTCCGTTTGATGACCATTCTGTTCCTTCACCAGATCAAAGAGCCGTTATGCCTGGACAGACACAGCCGCTCGTCCACGATACACCGCGGTCGTTCCCAGCTCTTCCTCGATTCGAAGCAACTGGTTATACTTGGCCACACGATCCGTCCGAGATAACGACCCTGTCTTGATCAACCCGCTGTTCGTCGCGACCGCGATGTCCGCAATCGTCGTGTCTTCCGTTTCACCCGACCGGTGTGAAATGATCGCCGTGTACCCGGACCGTTTGGCAAGCTCAATGGCATCTAAGGTTTCAGTCAACGTTCCGATCTGATTAAGCTTGATCAGAATCGAGTTTCCGATTCCTTGCTTGATGCCTTTGGAGAAGATCTCGACATTGGTCACAAATATGTCATCGCCGACCAGCTGCACTCGACTCCCCAACTTTTCGGTGAGCATTTTCCATCCCTTCCAATCCAGCTCACTCAGCCCATCTTCGATTGAAAGGATTGGATACCGATCCAACAGTGTGCCGTAGTATGCAATCATGTCTTCCGATGAACGATCTGAATTCTTTTCCGCTTCAAGAACATAACGCCCCTTCTCATATAGCTCGCTCGCGGCACAATCCAATGCGAGCGCGATATCGCGACCTGTTTTATAGCCGGCCTCTTCGATTGCCTGAGAGATTAAACTCAGTGCCTCTTCATTCGATTGGAGATCGGGGGCGAACCCCCCCTCATCGCCCACGGCCGTGTTGAGTCCCTTCTTCTTCAAGAGTGCCTTCAACGAGTGAAAGACCTCGGTAGCCATTCGAAGGGCGTCGCTAAATCGACTCGCCCCCACCGGCATGATCATGAACTCCTGGAGATCCAGCCGATTGTCGGCGTGAGCGCCGCCGTTGATGATGTTCATCAGCGGTACTGGAAGGACTCGCGCATTGGTCCCACCTAAATAGCGATAGAGCGGCTGCCCTGTTTCGTTCGCGGAGGCCTTAGCCACAGCTAACGATACCCCCAGGATCGCATTCGCCCCCAGCTTCCCCTTCGTCTTCGTTCCATCTAATGCAATCATGGCTTGATCGATGCCGGCTTGATCAAACGCCTCTTGCCCTAGCAGCGCTGGTGCGATGATCTTGCTGATGTTGGATACGGCTTTAGATACACCCTTTCCCATCCATCGTTTCTTGTCGCCATCGCGGAGTTCAATGGCTTCTTTTTCCCCTGTTGAAGCGCCGGATGGTACTGCTGCCCGACCCGTTGCGCCGCTTTCAAGCGTCACGTCCGCCTCAATCGTCGGATTGCCACGTGAATCGATAATTTGCCTGCCTGTGATTTCTCTGATCGCACTCATACCGCGTATCCCTCTCTTGTTAGGCGCTCAACTTCTTCCTCAACAATTCATTCACCTTCCCCGGATTTGCCTTCCCTCCGCTCGCCTTCATAACCTGCCCAACGAGGAAACCCAGAACCTGTTGCTTGCCGTCTTTGAACTGCGCGACCTGTACGGGACTTTTGGCTAGCACGTCGTCGATCACCTTTCCCAGAGCCCCTTCGTCGGAAACCTGGGTCAGGCCTTTCTCCTGAACAAGCTGTTCTGGTGTCTTTCCAGTGCTGTAGAGTTCGGGGAAGAGGTCACGGGCTACTTTTAAACTGATGGTCCCCTTCTCCACCATCTGCAATAGACTGATGAGGCGCTCAGGACTGACAGGCGAAGCCGCGATCTCTGTCTCGGCGTTGTTCAGCTCTCTCGTCAATTCTCCCATCACCCAGTTGCTTATGGTCTTTGGATGGTTAAACTGCTGAACGCACGATTCGAAATAGTCCGCCGTGCCCTTCGAAGCTGTCAGGATCATGGCGTCGTACTCCGGCAATCCATAGTCCGAAACAAATCGCTTTGTCCGCATGGCCGGCAATTCCGGCAGGCTGATACGGAATCCATCAATCCATTCTTCGTTCAATTTCAACGGCACCAAATCTGGGTCCGGAAAGTACCGGTAGTCATGGGCTTCTTCTTTGGAACGCATGACCGCCGTTTCACCCCGCTCAATATTCCAGAGTCTTGTCTCCTGATGAATTGTTCCTCCCTCATTCAGCACCCGGGTCTGGCGCTTGATTTCATAATCGATGGCATCTTTCACATACCTGAAGGAGTTAATGTTCTTCAGCTCGACTTTCGTCCCAAATTTCTTCTGTCCAACCGGCCGGAGCGACAAGTTGGGTTCACACCGAAAACTTCCCTCCTCCATATTGCCGTCGCAAACCTCAAGATACATCAAGATGTCACGCAGTCCTCTGAGGTAGGTCACCACCTCGTCGGCTGACCGCATGTCGGGTTCTGTGACAATCTCCAACAGCGGGGTGCCGGCGCGATTCAAATCCACTCTACTCCCGGCCCCGCCGGTCCCATGAACATTTTTCCCTGCATCCTCTTCCAGATGGGCTCGACGGATGCGAATTCGCCTGGCCCCCTCGGCACCGACAATCTCAATCCAACCATGTTGGCAGATGGGAGACTCGTACTGTGAGATTTGGTATCCCTTCGGCAAATCCGGGTAGAAGTAGTTCTTTCTGGCGAACTGGTTGTTCGCGGTAATCGTACAGTTCAACGCCAACCCTGCTCGCACCGCCATTTCCACCGCCATTCGGTTGATGACGGGCAGGCTTCCCGGCAAACCAAGACAAACCGGGCACGTCTGGCTGTTGGCCGACGAACCGAACGTCGTACCGCACCCACAGAACATTTTGGACTTAGTCCGCAGCTGGGCATGGACCTCCACCCCGATGACTGTCTCGTACATCACCCTCGCTCCACCCCTTCGTCTTGAACACGACCCCGTTCGCGCCGCATCGCTTCACGCCCAGCATCGAATGCTTCCCGCAGCACCGATCGCTTCGTGTCGACAAAGTCTTTTCCTTGATCGACCACGTCTTCAAATGCCTCACCGGCACGACCGGCAAGGTCACGAAGATCATTCTCTGCACGACGGGCATACCGCCGAAGCTGATCACGTGATTCATCGCCAGATTGTGGCGCCAGCAACAACGCTGCGACCGCGCCCATCGCCGCCCCACTCAAAAACGCCAATAAGACAGCTGCCGATGTTCCTCGATCATCCGCCATTGTGTGTCCCTCCTTGATGTTTCATGCGTTCCCGCACGACGTGAGTTGCCGCCTTGAATCCTGCCACCATGCTCGCGACATTGCTTATGAGCGTCCCGCTCGACCCACGCACGACATTATGGACCTGTTGCACAGATTCACCGACTTCACCCACTGCATGCAGTAAGACCGCTGCATGTCCGATACTATCCTTCGCTTGACTTGTCACATCATTTACAGTCTGGCTGATCGCCCGAAGTTCCGCCACGAGTCCTGGCACTTCGGCATTCATCTTCGAGAGCAACTGCTCAGACTCAGCAACGGTTTTTTGAACTTGCATCAGGACCGGCACCAAACACCCGACTAGCACGGCGAATGCCACGGCCACCAGCAATACCGCGATTTCAACGATTGTCATAGTCGGCACTCCTCCTGCTCTCTCATTACCTTACTCCCGTGCTTTCCTTCCTCCCACTGCCTCTCGCTTCCCACTCTTCTACCGTATTGGCGGCTTTTTCTGATGCCATTGTGCTGACTGCTCATAGGCATGTGCGGCCCGCAGCACGGTCTCTTCCTCGAACGCGCGCCCGATCAGCTGTAGCCCGATCGGCATTCCTGCCTTACTAAACCCGCAGGGCAGCGAAATCGCCGGCAGTCCTGCCAAATTGGCGGAAATCGTAAAAACATCGGACAGATACATCTGTAGCGGATCTTCGCTCTTTTCTCCCAGTTTGAACGCCGGCGTCGGAGTGGTCGGGGTGACGATCAAGTCGACTTCCTTGAAAGCGGCATCAAAATCCTGACAGACTAATGTTCGTACCGCTTGGGCCTTCCCATAGTACGCATCGTAGTAGCCAGCGCTGAGCACGTACGTTCCCAGCATGATCCGACGCTTGACCTCCGGTCCAAATCCCTCTTGCCTCGTCTTTATATACAGCTCGAGGAGATCTTTGGTTTCCTTCGCGCGAAAACCGAATTTCACCCCGTCGAAACGGGCAAGATTCGAGCTGGCTTCCGCCGTTGCAATCACATAGTAGACCGCGACAGCAGCATCAGTCCTCGGTAACCGGACCTCCTTCACTTCGGCACCAAGATGCCTCAACTCCTCGATCGCGGCCCGGACCGCCTGTTCCACCTCTGAGTCAAGCCCTTCGGTGAAAAACTCCACCGGCACACCGACTCGGAGAGTTTTGAGATCCCGTTTCTGGAGCGATTTCAGGTAGTCCGGCACGGGCCGATCGATCGACGTAGAGTCCAAGGGATCATGTCCCGCGATGGCCCCGAGCAGAAACGCCGCATCAGATACGTTCCTTGTAATCGGCCCGATTTGATCCAGCGAGGAAGCAAACGCCGCCAGACCATATCGCGACACCCGACCGTAAGTTGGTTTCAACCCTACAACTCCACAGAAAGCCGCAGGCTGCCTGATAGAGCCTCCTGTATCTGAGCCAAGTGCGGCCGCGCACTCTTCTGCCGCAACCGCCGCTGCTGATCCTCCACTTGATCCGCCCGGTACACACTGCAGATTCCACGGATTCCGGCTGGGACCAAATGCGGAATTTTCCGTCGAAGATCCCATTGCAAACTCGTCCAAGTTCGTCTTACCCAACAGAATGTAGTCCTGCGCCCGCAACTTGGCGATAACCGTCGCATCGTAGGGCGGCACAAAATTCTGTAACATGCGAGAGCTGCAAGTCGTGAGCACGCCGTCCGTACAGATGTTATCTTTGATGGCAAGAGGCATACCGCTGAGCGGCATGGTCTTTCTCCAACTCTTGAGATTCCGATCCAAAGACTCAGCCTGCAGCGATGTAGATTCTTGCATGTGAGTGACAAAGGCTCTTACCTTCGGCTCTATCTGGCTGATGCGAAGGGAATACGCCCGCACGATCTCCGCCGCCGTCACTTCTCCTGCCTTAAACTTTCTTTGAAGCTCAATGAGGGTTAGTTTATGAAGGGACATGGATGGCTCGCTATCGACACATGCGGTGAGCGAGGCAAGACGGGATAACAAACGCCCCGCTCGGCCCGGCCTATCAGTTGACCGTCACAATCCTATTTTTTTCATTCACCCGGACGATCTTCGGTGCATGCTTCTTAATCTCTTCTTCCCCATAGTACTCGTAACAGAAAATGATGATCTGGTCTCCGACCGCCGCTTTTCTCGCCGTAGGTCCGTTCAGAATGATCTCGCCCTTCCCTCGAGAGCCATTGATCGCATAGGTCATAAATCGCTCACCATTATTCAAATTCGAGCAGACAATGGCTTCGTAAGGAAGGATACCGGCCGCTTCCATCAAGTCTTGATCGATCGTCAAGCTTCCCTCGTACTCCAGATGGGCACCTGTGACAGTTGCGCGGTGAATTTTCGAACGTAGCATTTGTCGGAACATCTATACTTTCGTTATTCGTCAAACTTCGCTCTGCATTCGCATGTCTCCACTCAGCAGACAACTGTTTGACGATTAACGCTCCTCTAAAATTTTAGGTACAACGAACCCGTCTGCTTCGCGCTCCGGCGCGTTGGCCAGAGCCTTATCCGAAGGCAGTGATGGGCGTATGACATCTTCTCGAAATACATTCACTCGGCCCATGACGGTTGAGGTCGGCTCGACCCCCATCGTCTCATACTGATTCAACTTGTCGACGTGTGTGAGAATCTGACTCAATTGTTTGGCAAAGGTGTCCTTCTCAGTTGGCGTCACGGCCAACCGCGCCAACTGTGCCACCTTCTCAACGTCCTGTTGCGTGATCTCCACCTATCCCCTCCTCAATGAGGTGTGGAGGCAGGCTCCTTTACTGCGCGCATTCAACGAGGGCCTTCTGAGGCCGCGCGTTGAGCGAGCACAGAGATCCCGCCTTCGCACCTCATTCAACTGTCACGCTTTTCGCGAGGTTTCTCGGTTGATCCACGTCCGCTCCTCGAAGCACAGCAATGTGATAAGCCAGAAGCTGCAACGGAATCGTAAATAGAATCGGCGAAATCAATGGATGGGTGTCCGGCACAGTGAACACCGCGTCCGCAATCTTGCCGAGTTCCCGCTCTCCTTCAGCCACGAACGCAATCACCGGGGCATGGCGAGCTTTCACTTCCATCAAATTACTGACTGTTTTGTCGTATAGCCGATCCCGAGGCGCCAAGACCACAACCGGCATGTCTCTGTCGATCAGCGCGATCGGGCCGTGCTTCATCTCGCCTGCCGCATAGCCCTCAGCATGGATATAGGAAATTTCTTTCAGCTTCAGCGCGCCTTCCAAAGCGATGGGATAGTTGATTCCGCGTCCCAAGAACAGAAAGTTCCGTTTCTTATAATAGCGCTTGGCGATCGCCACAATTTCAGCCTCTCGCTGCAGCACACTTTCCACCAGCACCGGGAGACGGACCAACCGGTCCAACCAGGCCTTGCCGTCGGCCTCCTTCATCACATTACGAACTCGCGCAAAATGCAAGGCCAATAAATAGAGCGCGGTCAGTTGCGCTGTGAAGGCTTTAGTTGAAGCGACTCCAATTTCAGGGCCACAATGTGTGTACAGCACCCCGTCAGACTCACGTGCCAACGTGCTCCCTACGACGTTGACGATGGAGACAACGCGCGCGCCCTTTCCCTTCGCCTCCCGTGCGGCGGCCAGCGTATCGGCCGTCTCCCCGGACTGAGAAATCGTGATAAACAAATCGTTTTCCCCGACGAGCGGATCGCGATATCGAAACTCGCTGGCAATGTCTACCTGCACAGGAGTGCGGACCATTTCTTCGAACAAATACTTGCCGACCTGCCCCGCATGCCAGGACGTCCCACAGGCGACGATCCAAATCCGCTCAACCGCGGCAAATTCTTTTGGTGTGAGTCCGATATCCGGCAGATCCGCTTCCCCAATTTCGTAAGAATATCGGCCGCGCATCGTATCCAGAATCGTCTGCGGCTGTTCGTGAATTTCTTTCAGCATGAAGTGAGGGTAGCCGCTCTTCTCCGCTGCTGAGGCATCCCACGTGATCTTCGACGATTTCCGAGCCACCGCGTGCCCGTCGGCGTCCGTGAGATCTACCCCATGCTGAGTCACAACCGCGACGTCCCCTTCTTCGAGATAGGTCACTTCTCGCGTATGTGCGAGCATCGCCATGACATCCGACGCGACGTAGGACGCGTCTTTTGTTCGACCGACCACCAATGGGCAACCCGACCGTGCCGCGATCAATGTACCAGGCTCTCGCTCCGAAATGACGGCCAACGCGTAACTCCCCCGCACGTCTTTCGTCGCGAGCCGCACCGCGTCGGCCAGCTTATTTTCCTTCTGCAGATATTTGTCGATCAAATGGGCGACGACCTCCGTATCGGTTTCCGATTGGAATTTGTAGCCGTCCTTTTGCAACTGTTGTTTCAGTTCTTGATAGTTTTCGATAATTCCATTGTGTACTAGCACGCAGCCTTTCGACCGATGCGGATGGGCATTCTGCTCCGACGGTTTCCCATGAGTGGCCCAGCGGGTGTGCCCGATGCCGACCGTCCCTTTCAGCTCGTTGGCCTTGAGCGAGTTCTGAAGATTAATCAGCTTCCCCACACTCCGCCTGACGGCAATCTTCTCGCCCTGTAAAACGGCCACGCCCGATGAATCGTATCCGCGGTATTCCAACTTCGCCAACCCTCCAATGAGGATAGGCACCGCATCTTGATCGCCGACATATCCGATAATTCCACACATGGCTTTTACCCCGAGATCAGATTGAACTGATAGGCGGACGAATGGTCATCCAGCGGTCGTGTCACCCTTTCCCTGACTTCGCAGGCTGTTTCTTCGGCCTACGGAATGCTTTCTTGGCCGTTGTTTTCGTGGTTTCCTTCACACCCGCAGGCTTTCCATTGGATGTACCGACCGCCAGTACGGCGCGCCGTTTAGCCATCCATCCGATTCGATTCACTTGGGGGACACGGGCAATGGCCAATGAATCGGCCGGCACATCTTGGGTGATCGTGGTACCTGCCGCAATGTACGATCCTTGCCCAATGGTGACAGGAGCAATGAGCTGAGTATCACTTCCCACGGAAGCATGATCCTCAATCACGGTCTGATGTTTTCTCACGCCGTCATAATTTACCGTGATCGTTCCGGCCCCAATATTGACACCCTTCCCAATCCGCGCATCACCGAGATATGTCAGGTGATTTGCCTTGGACCCTTCGCCGAGTTCGGCCTTCTTCATCTCGACGAAGTTTCCGACCTTCGCATGGCGTCTCATAATCGCCCCGGGTCTCAGATGTGCGAACGGACCTAAATGGGCCCCATCTTCGACTTGTGATTCACGCAGCACGCAGTGGTCGAGAATCTCTACGTTGTTGCCAATGACACAATCGGTGATGCGGACGCCAGAACGGATTGTTGTTCCCTCGCCAATCACCGTCTTTCCTTCGAGCATCACGTTCGGATAGAGAATCGCGTCCTTCCCGATGGTCACTCCGGCATCGATCCACACTGAGCCAGGATCTCGCATCGTGACGCCGGCATCAAGCCAGCGTTCTCTGGTTTGCTGCCGAACCATCTGTTCAGCAGCTGCCAGCTGCCGTCGCGTGTTGACCCCCAAACCCTCGTCTGGCTCTTGGAGCGTCACAGCGGCAACACGCTGGCCTTGCGCCACTGCCATCCGTACGATATCGGTGAGATAGAATTCACCCTGTGCATTATCAGGTTTCAATTTATTTAGCGCGTCGAAGAGAAAGTCTCCGGATACGACATAGGTGCCAACATTAATCTCAGTGGTGGCTCGTTCGGCTGGAGTGGCATCCCGATCTTCGACAATCTTGAGCACATCGGACGAGGCGACATCACCATGTTGGACATCGGACACTCGACGAATAACCCGGCCGTACCCACTGGGATCGTCGAGCTTCGCGGTCAGGATCGTGACAGTGGCACCTTGCGACTGATGAACCCGCACGAGATCGCGCGCCGTCTGCTCCTTCAATAGCGGAGTATCACCGTTGAGGATGAGATACTGTGTTGGCCTAGTCGCTTTTTCGGCGACGAATACAGAACGGCTTTGCATCACGGCATGGCCGGTCCCAAGTTGCTCTGCCTGCTCGACAATGCTCATAGCCTCAGCTCTCAATCTGCCCGCCATACCCGCCTCAATCACTTGCCGAACCCTGTCAGCCTGATGCCCAACTACCACGGCAATCCGATGACCCGCCAGACGCAAGGCCACATCGACTGCGTAAAGAACCATCGCCTGACCGGCAACATGATGCAGGACCTTGGCATGGTTAGAGTTCATCCGCTTGCCCAAACCGGCAGCCATTACAATGACCCCTAAGCCGGTAATAAGTGAGGAAGGCTTGTGGTGACTCGCAGTTTGCTTCATATCAACCCCGGGAAAGGGACCGTCTCAACGTAAGCGTGGCAACACTCCATTATCCGATCGGGACGCCGGCATCCGGCTGTTTTACCTGGCCCCACTTCGGATCCGCGTTCAAAGCTGAGGCGATTGTACCGGAGGGTGTATACAGACCGCCGGACACAATTAGTTTCATCGCTTCCTCGATGCTGATATCAACGGACGTCACTTCCCGTTCTGGCACGAGCAGAAAATAACCGGACGTAGGATTAGGCGAGGTCGGGACATACACATGAATCAACGTATCATGACCCAATGTCGTGGTCTCGCTTTTCGTCATCCCGGTCACGAATGCGAAACAATAATGACCATTCTTCGGAAATTGGATCAAGACAACACGGCGATACGACCCTCGTTCTGAAAAAGAAAGAATGTCCATCATCGACTTTAAAGTAGAATAAATCCCACGGACGATAGGCAACCGATTGAGCCAATCCTCCCAATGCCAGACGATCTGGCGCCCGATGAAATTTGCCGCAAACAACCCGACAAAAAAGATGAGCAGAACCAGGGTGACGATGCCTAATCCCGGGATATAGTGGTCCGGCACTAATTCCGCCATGGCATCGCCCAAGATGCCGTCGAGAGCGGTAAAGAGCGTCTTCAGGATAAGGATCGTGCCCCAAAGAGGAATGACAACGAGCAAGCCTGTCAGAAAATACCGTCTTAGCACGGTCTTGAGCATGAATCCCCGAGACGTGGTCAGTGGGAGAATTTTCCAAGCTTTATCTTACAGAGTTCCAGACAGACCTCGCAAGCGTTTTATTGTAAATTTCAATGAGTTAGGAGATCGCTCCGATGAGATTTCTGGAGGGTACCGGTCTTGCTATTCACGATGAGCTGACATAGGATCTGCCTCACATTATTATTGAGTACGCTACGAGGATTCACAGTGCCGAGTGCCTCCCGACAATCACCGGGCATCTTCATTACGCTGGAAGGCGGTGAGGGAAGCGGGAAAACGACGCAAGCTCGCAGACTCTGTGCATATCTTACCGCTCAGGGTCTGAGTGTGCTACGCACACGCGAACCGGGAGGGACGCTGCTCGCTGAACGGATTCGGACTCTCCTCCTCAACCATTCCAAGGAAACCGTCGCTCCGGAAACAGAAGCCTTGCTCATCCTGGCGGCAAGGCGTCAGCATGTCGACCATGTCATCAAGCCTGCCCTCGCGCAAGGAAAAACCGTGGTTTGTGATCGATTCTCCGATTCGACGATGGCGTATCAGGGGTATGGGCGTGGGCTGGACCTTCGGACCCTACGCACGATAAACGATTGGGCAACCGGGAAACTTGCCCCCCATCTCACCTTGGTCTTCGACGTTCCCGTTCCCGTAGGACTGCAGAGAAGGCGAAGCCAGGGCACCATGCAAAATCGTTTGGATCAAGAGACCGAACGGTTCCACAAGAAAGTGCGGGCAGGATTTCTTGCGTTAGCAAAGAAAGAGCCGCAGCGCATTATGCTGATTGACGCGTCTTCATCGCTTGAATCTGTCGAACGCAAAGTTGAACATTGCGTTACTAGCTGGTTCAAAGCCCACCGTTCCCAAAAACCACATCGCCGTTAGGATCCATGCCCTTCGCCGAAATCACAGGCCACGAACAACCCATCTCACTGCTCCAGGCCAGTGTACGCAATGGGCGCCTGGCCCACGCCTACCTCTTTCACGGTGAAGCCCGGATCGGAAAGTGGATGACAGCGGTGCGACTGATTCAGGCTTTGAACTGTGAACAGCCTTCCCACACAGACAATTTCGACAGCTGTGGTCACTGTCGGTCTTGCTTGCAAATAGTTGCACGAACTCACCCGGACTGTTTCGTGATCGAACCCGATTCAGAATCAGCGACACCTCAAATCAAAATTGAGCAGGTCCGAGAGATCGAACAGCAATTCGTGTATCGACCACTCATCGGCGAACGGAAGATCTGCCTCATCGACGAGGCTGACCGACTGACCATCGGCGCGGCCAACGCGCTCCTCAAGACCTTGGAAGAACCGCCCGGTCATGGGCTCTTCATTCTGGTCTCCAGCCGACCTCATGCGCTTCCGATCACCATCCGATCACGCTGCCAAGCGCTCCGGTTCACCGCACCAGCCCGCACACAAGTCGAAGCGGCGGTGATACTCAAGCGTGAGCTCCCCCCTGCTGATGCCCACTTCCTTGCCGTCCTTGCTGATGGCCGCATCGGGGAAGCGCTCGAGACCAATGTGACTGAAGTTCGGGCGCGACAAAAGGAATGCCTCGCGTTGGTAAAGCCCCAGTCGTTGACATCAAGCACGGCCATTCTTGCCGCAGCCGAAGCGTTGGCGAAATCAGACAGAGGAGAAGAGACACTCAGTTGGCTGACACGATGGATTCGTGATCTTGTCATCGTCATCGTGGGTGGAGACCAAGACCAGCTTCTTCACCTAGACCAACTCGTCGACTTGCGGCAATATGCCAAGCGAACGGACGTCGACCTCCTCTTGACTCTTTTGAATGACATCGAACGTATCCAACAGCAAGCTGCGCGGCACCTGAACATGCAGATGGCACTGGAAACGACCTTTCTTCGCCTGCGCGAAGCACTCGGGCTAGTCTCAAACAGGGTCTCTGCCTAGAAATAGATGCTGCCAACCTGATATCTTGCCTTCGTTATGGCGAAGGATAACACCTTTTACATCACCACCCCGATCTACTACGTCAACGACGTTCCACATATCGGTCACGCCTACACCACCGTCGCGGCCGACGTGCTGGCTCGTTATTGGCGGCTACGCGGGCACGAAGTGTTTTTCCTCACCGGCCTCGATGAGCATGGGCAGAAAGTTCAGCAAGCCGCGACCAAGGCCGGGATCGACCCACAAGCTCACTGCGACAAACTCGCACCGCAATTTGAGACTCTCTGGAAGAAACTGAGCATCTCAAACAATGCTTTCATTAGGACGACCGATCCGCAGCACAAATCCATCGTCCAACGATACCTTCAACAGCTGTACGACAAGAACCTGATTTACAAGGATTCATACACCGGATGGTATTGCACCTTTGATGAACGATTTTGGACTGAGAAGGACGTCGAGAACGGGCTCTGTCCTGACTGCAAACGGCCCGTCGAGCAACTCAGCGAACACAATTACTTCTTCAAAATGGGTCAGTACCAAGAACAGTTACTCGACTACATCAAAAAACATCCGTCCTTCATCAGGCCGGAATCGAGGCAAAATGAAGTCTTAGGGTTTCTGCAAACCCAGAAGCTCGGCGACCTCTCGATTTCCAGGCCGAAGTCACGCCTCTCCTGGGGTATCGACCTGCCTTTCGATACGGACTACGTCACCTACGTCTGGTTTGACGCCCTGGTCAACTACATCTCCGCATTGGAATATCTCCCGCGAGAAAAGCCGGCCGGCGCGCGCTTCTGGCCTGCCGATGTCCATCTTGTCGGCAAGGACATCCTGACCACCCACGCTGTGTACTGGTCCACGATGCTGATGGCGTTGAATCTTCCGCTACCGGACACAATCTTTGCCCATGGATGGTGGACGGTGGATGGTGAAAAGATGTCCAAGAGCCGAAGGAACGTTGTCGATCCCAATAAGATGATCGACGAGTTCGGCGCAGACGCGTTTCGGTATTTCCTGTTGAGGGGCGTGCCCTTCGGACAAGATGGAGATTTTTCTCAATCGGCGATGATTGCAACGATTAACGGTGATCTAGCAAATGGCCTTGGGAATCTTCTCAGTCGAACTCTCAAGATGATCCACAACTTCACAGAAGGAAAGATCCCAGAACGCAAGAACCCAACATATGAATGGATGGAAGAGACGATCAAAGGCGAGATCGAAGCTCGGCCATTGGTGATGAATCAACATTACTCAACATTCCGCTTCAAGGATGATCTCGAAGGTATTAAGTGGATCATTACGCTTTGCGACCAACTTATTGATGAATTCCAACCCTGGAAATTGGCGAAGAAAGAAGATGGCAAAGCACAACTGCACAACATCTTGAATACCCTATCTAGAGCTCTCCGAGCACTCTCAATTTCTTTGTATCCTTACATGCCTAAAATGGCAGATGAATTATTGAGACGGCTTGGTATCACTTTGGACTGGTCGCAGTACAAACTCGATGAGAAGACGATTTGGCGTGCTGCTATCGAGGGCTCGGTAGTCAAGACAGGCTCGCCTCTTTTTCCACGCATTGATAACAAACCAGGAGCTAAACCAGTGACCGAATCATCCGCCCCTTCACAGCCAACGCCTGCAGCACCAGCACCCACAGCCGCCCCTGCACCGCCGGCTGTACCGCAGATCACCATCGACGAGTTCATGAAGATCCAGCTCAAGACCGCGAAGGTGCTCTCCGCTGAACGGGTGCCGAAGTCCGAGAAGCTGATCAAGTTGCAAATCTCCCTCGGCACCGAACAGCGTCAGATCGTGGCGGGCATCGGCAAGAAATACGAACCAGACGCGCTGGTCGGAAAAACCATTGTGATCGTGACCAACTTGAAGCCGGCTAAGCTCATGGGCATTGAATCGCAGGGGATGGTCCTCGCAGCAGGTGATGCCGACGTACGCGGATTGCTCACCGTTCTGGAAGAAGTGGACCCTGGCACCAAAGTCAAATGACGCGGTTGACTCTCGTTTCGTTCGGATTGATCCTCACGTTCATACTCCTTCACTGCTTTCCCATTCCCGCTACAAGCCAAGCTCTCCCTGATTCTTCGCTCAACGGTCCACAACCGACGACGGTGCTTGTCCGCGTTGTGGCACAGGGAGCCTTGGTGTTGGGCCGAGAAGTCGGCGGAGCGCGCGTCACGATCACCGACATGGCGACTGGGTCGATCTTGGCGACCGGTCTGCAACAGGGAGAGGCCGGTGATCAGAATCAAATCATGCGCACACCGCACATGATGGAAGAGCCGATTTACAGTTCTCGTCCGTCCGCCGCCTTCACCACCACCTTGCAGCTGCAGAGACCGACGTTGGTAGAAATATCGGCCGAGGGACCACTGGCTTACCCCACTGCGTTACAGCGCACCAGTCAAACTCTCTTATTGATACCAGGTCAGGACCTCACGAACGATGGCATCGTGCTGCACCTCTACGGCTACTTGATCCACATCGAGCAACCAAAACCACGCGAACCATTGATCGCTAAGGATGACGTGAAGCTTCGGGCTTCAGTCAGAACCTTATCAGGCTCTTTGGTCCGTCCCCATGGAGACTGGGACTCACGGAAGATCCATATCTATGGAGAGCTCTTGATCGGCGACCGTGTCATCGAACGGCTTCAAATGTTCTACGATGAAGAAAGTCGTAGCTTTGAAGCACCATTTTTTGTACCGCCATCAAAGGACGTTCCCGATGGAATCACACTGCGTGTCATTGCGGCGGACCTCTCAACCGGCAACTCAGGGCTCAGTCAGGTCAATTACCCGGTGTTAAGTGAGCGGCTCCCGTCACTATCACCGAGAGAGTGATGCCATCGGCACTCAAGCCATCCTGCTCGGTACCTGAGACACCATCATGGCCACAATGATCCGCAGCTGAATATCAGCTCATGCTCAGTACCATTTGGTATGGGTGACACGGTATCGGCGGAAAATCCTCGTGCCCGGAATCGCAGAATATCTCAAGAAGGTCCTCCGGGCAGTGCGGGAATTTCATCCCGATTGGTTTCTGGAGGAGATTGGGGTGGAACGGGACCATGTCCATCTGCACATGGTGATTCCGCCGAAGTACGCAGTCTCAAGGGTGGTGGAGACCTTGAAAAGCGTGACCAGTCGGCAGCTGAAAGAGAAATTCCCGCACGTGTTGCGCAAAGCGTATTGGGATGGCGGCGGGGTCTGGGCACGAGGGTTTTTCGCCTCCACGGTGGGCATCAACGAAGCGACCATTCGGCAGTATGTGCGGCACCAAGGCGAGCAGGAGACGGGTCAAGCGCAGCTTGAATTGTAAGGAGACCCCACATGTCAGGGTGGGGTTCTTCATTCGCCCTTTAAGTTGCCATACAAAGCAAGTAGATTGACCAAATCAGTAGTGTCCGGTTAAAACGCGAAGAGATTCAGTTGGTTGCTGTTGTTGCCCTGTTTGGCAATGTGGTCGTTGTCCGGAAAGGCTTGCTGCAAGGGCATCTTCTCGAACAGGGTGACTGACAGAATCTGTAGCA
>JBGSIO010000138.1:0-4447 GCA_041742455.1 Nitrospira sp.
GAAGTACCTGGTGCCCAGCCGCGAGTTGCTGGCCGTGCTTCAGCTCTGGCGAGCCAGCCAACAGATCGTGTTCCGCTATGACGTCATTCCGGGGCCGAAAGTGTTTGAAACCCAGATTCACGGCAAGCGGTTCGAGATGTACAACGATACCGTGTTGGGGTTCAATAAATCGGGGAAGGAAGTGGCCCGGGTTCAAGTGGAAGAGCCGATCTATATCAGACCGGCCGAACGGGTCACCTGGTTATAAGTTCTAGGGGCTACGGCTCGGTTCTAGAGGGGGTGGATCTTCGAAAGGGGATCCGCCCCCTTGCTTTTTACAATCAAACAGATCTCATTGTCACGGACCAGGCCACGCGAACTTTCTATTATCTCGTAACCGTAGCTCTCAAATTCGATAACAGGCGTTCGTATAGCCATTACCTTTTTTTGTTGACCGGCGGCATACGTGCATCCATCGAAGGCTGGTAGAGCCACCTTATCCTAAGCATCAGTCTTTCGGCTCAGCTCATGCTGCTTCTTATGCGCACTTGACGAGATACTGTCCCTCCAGTACAGTTTTCACAAGGAAAACCGCATATACTAAATGAGGGAGCACTCGCAGCGTGACAGTTCATCCGCAGCAATCAATCCCCTTTGCTGCCCAAGCCGTTCCATTCGATGAATTTCTGGCCTCTGGCAAACTCCCAGAAGACTATCTTCTGAGCGAGTATGTCGAGCAACAGTTCGTCGAGAGACTCGTGCACTATATCCTGAGTGTTCCGGCTGGCAGTTATAGCATGGCTCAACTCAGCCAACTCCTGGAACAGCTGGATCCTCGAGGGCAAGTCTTCTTTTTTAAGCGATTAAAAGAAACAAGCCCGGATTGCCTCAAGGATTTTGCGCCTCTGTATTATGGCTTCATGAACGAATTCCATTCTCTCCTCTTCACATAGCCAGAAAAATACTCCTTGTCCGTTCACCAATCTCATGTATAATTGCGACTCATCCTTAGGTAAAGGAGAATCATGAATCCATCTCTACAACGAGGAGTCACCAGCTTTTATAATCTAATTTACGAAGCCCAAACCTTTGCCACTGCAATGGCCAGGATCGATACGGCCGAGCAGGAGCATTATGCGGGTCGTATTGAAGGACTCAATTGGGTGTTAGATCGGTGTCAGGAATTGGAAGATATGGACACCAATCTCACCCCATCATCCCTCCAGAGAATATTGGGAGAGGTGAAATCAGATCTGGAACACGAACTCTCTGTTCAGCGTAGAGAAAAGGGCCGCCGTGCGGATGGACGTGAGGAAGCACTCAATTTTGTGGCAGACTACCTCTCCAGCCTGATCACCGCAACAGAGATCGAATCCGCTAAGACGACTGTCTGAAGTTATCCGACCGAGTCGCTATCGCTCTTCAGGCATGATCATTAGGCAAGACCATTCCGGAGACGCGTGCAAGGTTTTAGCTTGTGAATGGGTAAGTGGCAAGTGATTCATTGCGAGTCGTGGTATAACGCTGGCCGACCTATCCCTTGACGCTCAGCCTACCATCACCATAAAATCAGCCATGCTCCCGCCTCGACGGAGACCATCCACCATGCTTACCGGTCAGCGAATCAGTAAAAGTCAACAACGGCCGTCCGCAGACCAGGTCCAACAGCAGTTCGATTCTCTCAAAGCTTCCCTCCTGTTCTGCCCACGCTGCCAAGTTGCCACGCCGACGCGGGAACGCCTCCTTCTGGTTCTGCCAAGCGGGAATCTTTACGAATATCTTTGTGCCCACTGTGGAACATCCACAGGATCCAAAACAGAAAATCCAGTTAAGCCGATCCAAATCATTGGGCCCTAACCACGGAGCCCAGTGATCATGGTTCGCAAACCAACGAGGTCCACCCTGGGAGGTCTGGATTGTTTTAACAATCAAATCGCTGCAACGCGCAAGCAGAAAAAAAGTGAGTAGCCTCAACCGGCTGGCAGGATTTGTTCCATCGGAATGCCTTCTTCGATAAGCATGACGGGAATACGATCACGGATAGGATACAGAATTTTTAGATCTTCTCGAATGAGGCCCCCCTCTATCTGTCCGATCAACAGCCTGTTAGCCTTATTTCGGACGTGGCCCTTTGCAAGCGCGGCATTGACCTTCTGAATTAAGCCTGCATCAGCGAGACTCACGGCCTGCTTGGTTTCAGGACAACACAGGATAGCAAGAAGATCCGGATCAAGACTCATGACAATAGACATCCCATAAGCATCTGCAACAGAATAATTCATCTACTCAGAGAGCGCAAGGCATTCCTAGCAACTCCTATGAGTCGATAAGATCTGTTACACTCATTCGGTAGATACCAGAGCTATTCATCATGTTCACCGCATTCTGGAAAACCTGCGTAGCCGGTCTGATCATCATAGTTCCCGCCTGTGCGACCTTCTTAATCCTTTCCACCCTATTTACGACTCTTGACGGTCTTGTAGGCCGGTACATGTATTATACGGTGCCCGGGCTTGGCCTCTTGCTGTTGGTGCTCCTCATCATTCTCGCGGGCATCTGCCTCGATCATGTTGTTGGACAAGGCATCTGGACACGCATAGAAGGTCGACTTGAGAAAATCCCTCTGGTGCAGAGCATCTACCTCACCTTAAAGGGCATGACGGACATTCTGAACTTTCAGTCTCGCTTTGGCCAAAGTAAGGTCGTCGCCTTTCCATTCCCTCGTGACGGCTGTTGGGCCTTAGGGTTTGTCATGGGAATCGCCCCATCCTCCATTCAAGTCGTACCCGCTCAGACCTTGTTCATGGTCTTTGTCCCGACCGCTATACATCCCTTTACAGGTTTTCTGGCTTTACTCCCAGAACAAGTGCTTCGACCCGTTAATCTTCCCGTCGAAGACGCCATGAAAATGGAGTTCTCCGCCGGGTTCTACCGTCCTAAGACCGGATGGCTTAACCCGCCGAACCAACAGTCAGTGTAAAGTCTCATGCTTGACACCATCCGTATCCGACGCGCGGAACCAGACGATACGAACACAATCACAGCGTTCAATACAGCCATGGCATTCGAAACCGAGCATCGCCATCTTGATCAGGCGAGGTTACGAGATGGTATCCGCTCCTTATTATCACATCCCGAATATGGCTTTTATATCATCGCCGAGCATTCTAGCTGTCATGTGATCCAGCCCATCGGACAACTCATGATCACGTTCGAATGGAGTGATTGGAGGAACGGGGTATTTTGGTGGATCCAGAGTGTGTATGTTGCCCCGGACCAACGTGGTCGAGGAGTCTATCAAGCCATGCATCGGCACATCACGGACGAAGCGAAAAACGACCCATGCATCTGCGGTATTCGATTGTACGTGGCACAAGACAATCATCGAGCCCATGCCGCCTACCGGAAGGTCGGATTAGCTCCATCTCCGTATGATATGTATGAGCAGGACTTTATTCTTGGGCACAACGCCCGCAAGCCATAAATGAGGCCACGCCATGAAAGTAAGAGCCAGTATCCCTCTCTTCCTCCTGCTCGTAGTTCTCTCGCAAGGTTGTGCGTTCAGTCGGGGGACCTTGGGAGATGAGATCAACGCGGACGCCATTGCCACCCTCCATAAGGGCAAAACCACCAAAGCAGACGTGATCAATCTGCTTGGTGCACCGGATCGCATTGTCCAGCTTAATGGGCGCGACGTCTTCCAATACTATCGGTACGATGCCAAAGCGGGGAGTCTCCTCTTGATCGTCCTCAATTTCACCCGCCTCTCCATCAAGAGCGACGACCTTTTTGTCGTCATGAATCAAGACGGGCTGGTTGAGGATGTCATTTCATCAAAACGAACCGATGATCTGAAATTTCGCTTCTGGCCTTTTGGGGAGTGAGATGTGGACCATGCGCAACCGAGTGGTCTTCTTCTTCGTGGCCGTGGTGGTCTGTCTGTCGGTAGTGGGCTGTAATGTCGTCCGTGTCTCACTGAATACGACCCTCATGCCTGACGATGTTGCCTTCATTACTCCGGGGAATACCACCCTCGCGGATGTGGTAACAAGACTCGGGGCACCGGATTCGATCGGCGAGACCGAGACGGGAATGGTCGCGACCTATCGATTTCTCGATCTGAAATACTCACGGGTCAATTTCGGATGGTTGGCAAAACCCTGGACGCCAGTGGACCCGGATCTGATCTTCTCTCGAACAGGATTTGGCGTCGACGCATTCCAAGTTGCGTTCGATCTTCACGGGGTGGTCATCCACTCAAGCTTTCAGCGACGTCTCTCCGGACCTCCCTTCTATCCCTATCCTTTCTAACTAAGGTCTTCTCTCGCGTATGAATTGCCGACTGTCGACAGCGCAGTTATAATGGCGCGACATGGAACCGGAAAATCCCACTCCATTGTCCAACTTGTACGGAGCCACCAACCCGTCTTCGTATATCCCGGCCGACAAAGACTTGGAATTTCTCCAG
>JBGSIO010000139.1:0-13471 GCA_041742455.1 Nitrospira sp.
ACTCCTCCTTCAGATACCACCTCAGGAGCATCCGACGGGGAGTGCCGCATGCGTCGGTGTTCTTCGAAGACCGGTGGCGAGATCGTTTGGACCATCCTCCTCTCACCGGAGGCCGCACACCGCTTTTTTCAACAGCCCCATTCAGGAACCCTTTCGTAACATCTGCATCTACCCTTATAGTTCACATGGGCGGCTGGGCCCCAGCAGGTTATCCAGCAAGAGAACAAAATTGGATCCATCATGAGGGCCTTCATCACCATCGTTACACGCTATCTCGCCATCACTCTTATCGTCGCAAACAGCCTGGCAGCCGCTGGGTGCAGCGACAACGGGTCGATTGATCCTGGGCCTCAACTCGCGAACCTCGCGGTCTCCGGTGTATCCCTCCAACCGCGGTTCGCCAGCGAAACAACCACCTATGGCATTGACCTTCCCAGCAACATTTCCGAGGTAACTGTCTCGGCAACAAAATCCGACCCGAATGATGTGTTGTCTGGTGCAATAACAGCCCCTGCAGGGCAAGCCACCGGTCAGACCACGATTTCCTCACCAGGAGCGGGGTCAAGCAAAGATGTCTCACTGACCGTCACTTCCTCGGACGGAAGATCGAAGATCTACACCGTTACTCTCAGGGCGATAACCCTTGGCGGGGACAACACTCTCAAGAGTTTGACGATCTCGCCAGGCATCTTGTCTCCTGCCTTTTCTACAGGAATCTTCGACTACACTCTGGACGTGAGTACCTCAGTCGATACAGTGACCGTCTCGGCAACCAAATCTGATCCCAATGCTGTAATATCGGGCGATGTGCCCAATGCAGGACAAGTGACGCTCAAGCTTGATGGGCCGGGAACAACGAAGATGGTCTCGATTGTCGTTACCGCACCGAATGGGACCTCAAAAACATACTCCATTACCATTGAACGAGCGAGTCCCTCGAGCGACAATCGCTTATCTAACTTGACGGTGAGCCCAGGATTCTTGGAGCCTGATTTTGCTTCAGGAATCCTGGACTATAGAACGAACATTACCAATGATGTGGACAATGCGATCGTCTCTGCAACAAAATCTGATCCGAACGCAGTGCTGTCGGCATTCGGCTCAGTGATTGCTGCAGCAGGAACGCCGACAGGACAAGTACAGGTCCAAATACAGGGGCGACGCACCGAGGTGGAGATGGCCGTTACCGCACAGGATGGCGTAAGCCGAAGATCCTACACCATAACATTCATCCGATCTCGTCGATAGGCAGAGGTCCATAGGCAGAACTGCCGCTGATCTCCCCTCACGTTCCGATACCTTCCGGCTCCTGAAGTTCGGCATCCCTGGTAATTTCCCACAGCGCCACAATCAGTCCCTGTAATAAGTAAGATGGTTCACCGTTAAGATCGTGTTATCTCCTCTCGTTCGACTGACACCCTGATCTCCCATTTCTCTCACTTCAGTCTGTTGACCCAACTGGTCAGATCAGTTATAGAACAAAGCGCTGCTCGACTTAGCGTAAATCGTGACCGGTCGGTGTCGAAGTCTTTTATCACCTCGACACCTCTTGTTTGGGTTTACCAGAGCAAAATGGTTTATCAATTGCCAGAAAGAGAACACCCCTGCATGAAACACGCACCGACCATCGCACACGGATCCTTCACTGCTCTGCTACTTGTAGCAATTGGCATAATCGTTTCCGGCTGTGGGGACTCAGCATCGATCAACCCAGAAGTAGAACTTGCTAGCCTGACTATAAACCCCGGGACACTTCAGCCAGCCTTTGCGAGCACAACAACCCGATACAGCGTTGATCTCTCAACCAGCGTCACGAGTGTGGCTATTACCGCACAACCGCGAGTGGCCGGCGACACGGTGACGATCGATGGCCAAACGACGACGAGTCGACCTATTACCGTAGGCCCGGTAGGAGGCCCCCCCACGATCGTCAGCATTGTGGTGTCCGAATCCACGACCAAGTCGAGGACCTATACGGTTGTTCTCAACAAGGTCTCCTTAGCGGGCAACAACGACTTGTCGAAATTGTTGGTCATACCAGCCGGATTGTCCCCCGCGTTCGCTTCGAGCGAGCAAAACTACACCTTGAACGTGGCGACCGAGGTCACCTCGGTAATTATGGCTGCAACCAAGTCCGATCCGAATGCCGTGCTTTCTGGTGATGTACCCAATGACGGTCAAGCCGTGATCCCGCTCGGTGGGCCAGGAACGACCAAAGACGCGCTGATTACCGTCACCGCACAGAATGGCTCCGCAAAGACCTACCGCGTCACCATCAAACGAGCGGCGCCCATGGACAACAATAATCTGTCTGGTTTGACTGTGAACGCCGGTACCTTAGATCCAGCCTTTGCGGCAGGTATACAGATCTACACGGTGAACGTTGCAAGCGGCGTAGATCGCATAATTGTTTCGGCAACCAAGTCTGACCCGCAGGCCGTGCTGTCCGCTTTCGGCTCGGTCATCGCTGCGGCAGGAGTTCCAACAGGTCAAGCGTCCGCTTCGCTGGGGTTAGGGACAACCACAGCTGTCTCAATCATTGTCACGGCGCCGAATGGAAGTCCAAAAACATATACCATTGACGTATTCCGGCCGAGTCGCTAACAGAACGCGTGATCTTCCACTGCTGGTCGCTATGGTCCAGAACACAGGCTCGTAGCGGCACAAGATTTTACCGCTTCGGATCCAGCTCGATCAATCCCTTGCGGATGGCGGTGATGGCAGCTTGTGTGCGATCGTAGACTTGCAGCTTGTGGAAGATGTTCCGGACATGGTTCTTGACGGTCTTTTCGCTCAAATCAAGGCTATTGGCGATCTCCTTGTTGGTTTTCCCATCCGCCACCAATCGTAAGACGGTGATTTCACGCTCAGTCAAATCGTGTTCGGCCCACGCCGACTTCTTCCCTTTCTTTTGAGCCATTAATGAGAATTCGGCCAAAATTTTACTGGCGACAGAGGGATGGATCAGCGATTCACCGCGAGAGATCGCACGAATGGCCGCAACGATTTGAGACGATTCGGAGTCTTTCAGCAAGTACCCCGTAGCTCCCGCTCGCACGAGGTCAAAGATGTATTGCTGTTCTTCGTACATAGTTAACGCCACGATACCGATGTGCGGGAGCTCGCGTTTGATCTGTCTCGTGGCCTCGACCCCTCCCATTTTGGGCATACTCACGTCCATGAGAATCACATCGGGAAGTAGCGTACGAGCTTTCTCGATAGCCTCGACTCCATCCTGAGCTTCGCCGATGACGTGAATATCCTCTTTTGTTTTGAGAATGGCCGCCAAGCCTTCTCGGACCACCCGATGGTCGTCGGCGATGAGGACTTTAATTTTCTCCATTACCTATTTCCTCCTTATTGCCCAACGGCACTTCAACGATGAGTGTGGTGCCTTTCCCCGGCTTGGATTCCACACGGCCTTCCCCGCCTACTAATCGCGCTCGCTCCAAGATACCCTTGATCCCAAAATGGTCCCATTTTTCGGGGTCGCGGAGAACCTTCTCCATGTCAAAGCCCACGCCGTTGTCTGTAATAGTGACTCGTAACAAGTCGATATCCATCTCTAGCTTGATCGACACCTTGTCGGCTTTCGCATGTTTCTCGACGTTGCTCAGAGCTTCCTGGATGATTCGAAAGAGAAAGATTTTGGTTCGCGGGAAAAGTGTCTGTTCATCCCCCGTCACGGTAAACTTTGTGGCGATGTGCGTCTGAGTCTGGTACGACGCAAAATAATTCGTGAGGCCAGGAATGAGATCCATTTTTTCATAGTGCAGCGGACGAAGATTAAAGATCACCTGGCGGGCTTCCTGAATGGCCAGCTTGAGTTGGGCCTTGCTCTCCTTGATAGTGGCCAAACTCGCGCGCGGATTTTTCCGGATCAGCTGCTGGCAGAGATCCAGCTTGAAGTTGACACCCGCCAAAATCTGCACGAATCCGTCGTGGATCTCGCAGGCAATTCTGGTCCGTTCGTCCCTTACGGCCGCACCCGTTTCTTTGACGTAGAGTCGGTAAAGAGATTGATATTTGTTCAATGTCTTCTCGATCTCCGCCGTCGCGCGAATACGAGCCTCAATCAACTCCCACATGAATTTCGCGCTGGCACCGCCGATGATGGTCACCCCCATACGGTGGAAATCTTGGAGAAACTGCCAAACTTCCGCATCACCAGACACATCGATGATCAAGTCGACACGCTCCATCGTCAACAACTGCCGATAGTCGTGGGTGATCGGAATCTTCAGTTGTTTGGCCAGGTCCAGACCGGGCGCTTCCGGATTACTCTCAGCCACGCCGACGATCTGAACAAGAGGATCGTTCGCGAAAATCTCCATCAACGCCGTGCCACCTCGACCGGCGCCGATAATGGCAACGCTCGTCGCCACCGGATTCGGCGTGTTTCGTCGCCCGCGCTGAGAAAGTGGTTTGATCATTGGATTGAAACTTCCCTCGCTCAGCTCATCAACTACCTGAACAGCAGGACGTTGAAAGAGAAGAGTGCGAACAAAGCGGGGGAAAACCTGAAAACAGTGCGGGCCTGAGGTTAACGTTCTCGTCCTTGTTGAGCCAACGTCTTCAACTCGTCCATGAATTGCTCGATGTCCTTGAACTCTCGATAGACGGATGCAAACCGGACATAGGCAACCTGGTCCAGTTGATGCAATTCTCGCATGACTTCCTCTCCCACCACCCGGCTTTCGATCTCCGTTTCGCCCATTTCTTGAATCCGCTTCTCGATCCGGTCGGTCACGGCTTCGATCGTTCCGGTGCTGATGGGCCGTTTTTCACAGGCTTTTTTCATCCCGAGAAGAATTTTGGTGCGGTCGAAGGACTCCCGGCGACCGTCCTTCTTCACCACGACCGGCAAAATTTCTTCAACTCGCTCATAGGTGGTATAGCGACGCTTACAACTCAGGCATTCACGGCGTCGACGAATGACCTCGCCTTCCTTGGCCATGCGAGAATCGACCACCTTGTCTTCGAGTTCATCACAGAAGGGACATTTCACTGGAGGCGACCTGCTCTCTCACGATCGGCTGACTGCTAGTAGGGATGAAAGATCGGGAACCGCGCACACAACGCCTTCGCTTGCATACGAACTTCTTCGAGTACCTCTGCTTCCTGCCGATGCTGAAGAACACGGTCAACTAAGCCAACGATCTGTTTCATCTCAGGTTCACGCATCCCGCGAGTGGACACGATCGGCGACCCCAGCCGAATGCCGCTGGCGACGGCAGGTGGCTTTTCGTCATAGGGCACGGCATTCTTATTGACGATGATTCCGGCCGCATCAAGCGCCGCATCAGCCTCTTTCCCCGTAATCCCCTTGTTTGTGAGATTCAGGAGCATCAAATGCGTATCGGTGCCGCCGGACACGATCTTGTAGCCGCGATCCATGAATTCTTTAGCTAACGCCTTCGCATTAGCCAGGACTTGCTGCTGATAGCGCTTGAACGACGGAGACAAGGCCTCCTTGAAAGCCACCGCTTTGGCGGCGATCACATGCATCAGTGGTCCGCCCTGCAGACCCGGAAACACGAGCTTGTCGACTCCCTTCGCATGCTCGGCTTTACACATCGTGACACCACCACGCGGACCGCGCAGGGTCTTATGGGTCGTGGTCGTCACGAAGTCGGCGTACGGGACAGGATTCGGATGAAGCCCGGCTGCAATAAGCCCAGCAATGTGAGCGATATCTATTAGCAGATAGGCTCCGACCGACTTGGCGATCTGTTGGAATCGTGGGAAATCCAGCACGCGAGCATAGGCGCTGGCACCGACAACGATCATGCGAGGACGGCATTCTTCTGCCACCTTTTGAACAGCGTCATAGTCGATAGTTTCCGTCTGACGATCGACTCCATAGGAGAAGACTCGGAAGAGGATACCGGAGAAGTTGACTTTACTCCCGTGTGTAAGATGTCCGCCCTGAGCGAGATCCATTCCTAAAATGGTGTCTCCCGGCTTCAACACCGACAAATACGCGGCCATATTGGCCTGCGAGCCTGAATGGGGTTGCACATTGACGTGCTCGGCTCCGAAGATCTCCTTACACCGCTGAATCGCCAAGTCTTCGACAGCATCAGCATGCTGACACCCACCATAGTAGCGCTTGCCGGGATAACCTTCCGCATACTTATTGGTGAGCAAAGAGCCTTGCGCCGCTAAGACTGCGGGGCTGGCAAAATTTTCCGACGCAATCAACAGTAATTTCTCACGTTGTCGAATTTCCTCCGCGTCAATCGCGGCACAGACCTCCGGATCTGCTGCTTTCAGAGCGTCCCACGAACCAATTGCATAGCTGTTCATCGTGTCCATCGTCGAATATCCTACGCTGATGGTTCTTCCGCTTCTTGCTTCTTCACCACATGGACCTTCACCGTGGCTACCACATCCCTGGGCATCTTGATGGGCACAGCCACCGTGCCAAGTTCCTTGATCGGTTGTGCCAATTGGATTTTTCGCCGGTCCACGGTCACGCCCTGTGCCGCGAGTCCTTCGGCAATGTCCTTGGTGGTGACGGAGCCGAACAGTTTGTCGTCCTTGCCCACTTGCATCTCGATCGTCAGCGAGACCGCCGACACCTTCTTCGCATGTGTCTCAATTTCCAGTTTTTCCTTCTTGGCTTTCTCGGCTGCCACTCGCTTGACATGCTCGAACGCCTTGATGCTCCGACCGTCCGCCTCGACGGCCTTGCGCCGCGGTAACAGATAGTTCCGTGCAAACCCATCGGCGACGTTAATGAGATCACCGAGATGCCCTACCCCTTCCAGAGTCTCTTGTAGAATGACTTTCATACCCCTACTCCTTCACATGATAAAGTGCTCGAGGATACTGACCTGATTGCGAAATGTCAATTCTGAGGGAGAGCCTTGAAGGCTAGTCGTGGATTACGCCAAGCGCACGCCCCACCTTCGCAAACGCGGCCACGGCTTGTTTCAGCTGCGAGGTCGTATGGGCTGCCGACATTTGAGTCCTGATTCTCGCCTGCCCTTGCGGAACCACCGGATAGCTGAACCCGACCACGTAGACCCTCTCTTCGAGCAAAGCCTCCGCCATCGATGTCGCAAGAGCAGCATCGCCTAACATCACGGGAATGATTGGGTGTTCGCCCGGAACGAGCCGAAAACCAAGAGCAGTCAGCTCCCTTCTGAAGTACGCAGCGTTGGCTCGAAGCTGTTCCCTGAGATGATCGCCTTGCGCCACAAGAGCAAGCGCACTTAACGCCCCGGCTGCAATAGGAGGAGGAAGGGAGTTAGAAAACAGATAGGGCCTCGATCGCTGACGCAACAGTTCGATCACCTCGGCCTTGCCCGATGTAAATCCACCGGTTGCACCGCCAAGCGTTTTCCCCAATGTGCTTGTGACAATGTCGACGTTCTCCGCCACCCCGAAATACGCCGGTGTCCCCCTCCCCGCTGGACCAAGAACTCCAGTGGCATGGCTGTCATCAACCACCACCGCCGCATCGTACCGTTCCGCCAGCTTCACAATCCGGTCGAGTTTGGCCAGATCACCATCCATTGAAAACACCCCGTCCGTGACAATCAGGCGCAGGCGGCACCCACTCGCTTCCTTGAGTCGCGCTTCCAGCTCCTCCATGTTGGAATGGGCATACCGAAATCGCTTGGCCTTGCACAGCCTGATGCCGTCGATCAGGCTGGCATGGTTCAACGCATCGCTGATGACGGCATCACGCTCATCCACCAACACTTCGAACAATCCGCCATTCGCATCGAAGCAGGAACTGTAGAGGATGGTGTCATCGGTGCCGAGAAACTCACTGATGGCCTGTTCGAGCTGCTTGTGCAGATCCTGCGTCCCGCAAATAAACCGCACGGAGGCCATGCCATAGCCATGTGTGTCCAACCCATTTTTTGCAGCCTGCACAATGGATGGATGATTCGCGAGCCCCAGATAATTGTTGGCGCAGAGATTGAGGACCTGACCTTGCGTCACACGGATGTCCCCACCTTGTGGGCCTAGAATGCGGCGCTCGGATTTGTAGAGGCCTTTGGCGCGGATCTCGGCAAGGTGGGTAGTGAGCACCTGCTTGAGGGAATCGTAGGCCATCTTAAGATGTCGTTCGGAATCTGTAGATCTGTCGATCTGATAAATTTCCGAAAACTCACTCGATCATCAGATCAACAAATCAGCGAATGCTTCATTCACGGGAACAACACCACTTTGCCGCACTGCCCCGATTGAATCAACTCAAACCCGGTCGCAAACTCACTCAGTGGAAATGAATGCGTGATGACCGGCCGAATATTGAGGCCTGCTTTGAAGAGGCCTGCCAACCGATACCAGGTCTCGAAGAGGCGCCGGCCGGTGATCCCATAGACGCGGATGCCTTTAAAAATCATCTCATTCGGCAAGTCAAAGCAGACGGGCCCCGTGGGAATGCCGAATAGCGTGACACGCCCGCCATTCTTGACGGCTTGAAAGACCTGGTGGAGGGCTGTGGGATTTCCTGACATCTCCAGGGCGGCATCGACTCCTTCCCCGGCTGTGATATCGAGGATCGCGGCCGCAATGTGTTCAGGCGAGTCGACCTTCGCATTGAAGACATGGTCTACCCCAACCTGCTTCGCCAAACTAAGCCGATAGTCACTGACATCTGACGCCATGATGGTGGCAGCCCCAGCCGTTCGTGCCACGGCAGCGGCAAACAGCCCCGTTGGCCCACACCCCGTAATCAACACCGTATGTCCAGTCAGGTCTTCAGCCAGCGCGGCGTCAACGGCATTGCCGAGCGGCTCTTGCACACAGGCTAGCTCGGGTGGGATCTGCGGATCTGTTCGCCACAACACATTTTCAGGCAATGTCACATACTGCGCGTACGATCCGTCTCGATCGATCCCCAGAATTTTGTAATTCTTGCACACGTGCGCCTGTCCCGTGCGGCATTGAAAGCAGGCCCCACAGGTGAGGTGCGATTCGGCAGCGACATACTCACCAATCTTGACGAGGGATACGTCGCGCCCCACCTCTACAACATGGCCACACAGTTCATGGCCGATAATCCGCGGGGGATGAATCCGCCGCTGCGCCCATTCGTCCCAGCGATAAATATGGACGTCCGTTCCACACAGTGAGGTGGCAGCAACTTTCACAACGGCATCATGGGGACCAGGCGTGGGGTCGGCCAACGTGGTGAGGGTTAAACCTGGCCCGGCGGTACTTTTGACGAGGGCTTGCATGTATTCATTGTATACCACGTTCACCGGTTGGACCCTATGGTTCAGGGAAAGAAACGAGTTGCGCCGCAGTCTCAGCGATGGGTAGGATGCCTGAATTATGGTCCATCCTACTGCGAGACGTCTGATTGTCGTTGCCGGCCTGTTGAGTGTGACATCATATCAACCCGCTGTTTACGCGAACGCACGGGCAGAGACACGCCCTGTACTGTCTCAAACCTTTGCTTCTGAGAAACAATGGGTAACGTTCGATTTTGCTGGTTCGAATGGCTCTGGAAATCTCAAACTCGATCAACCACTTGAGCTATCGATTACCCTTGGCGGAGTTACTCCGGACGCCATGCCCTTTGTGGCCATCTGTGAATCGGCTTACTTTGAATCACAGATCGTGACCTTGAAACCAGATCCGACTTCACCTGTCATGCAGGCGACCACCACCCTTGTGCCCGTCACGCAGGGTCAGCTCTCGCCTGGCCAAAAATTTTTCCGACTCCACGTGACGTTCGCTAGGTCAACCGAAACGAAATTCGAACGAGTGATGACTCGGATTGTGTATCTCACGGTAGACCATCCCATGGTTGCTGGCAATAATCACGCCTTGCCCACAGCCAATCCAGACCAGCCAAGTGAAAGGGATTTGGCCGCGGATCAAGCCGAGCCTACGCTTGATGCCATCCCCCTGGGCAACGATCAGCTTGTGGAGGAAGACCTCCTGCCGCTTCGTTCCGCACAACCGACACCAGCCTATTGGCACCAGGTCCGTGACCTCCTGAACCGGAGCTGGAACCGTACCGCCCTGACCATGCCACAGCCCTCGCCCCAACAAACCCTGCATGTGCAATTTCGGCTCTACCCTGGCGGACGAGCCCAATTGATGCAGGTTGCAAATGGGTCGGGTGTCTCCGCGATTGACCAAGCCGGCATCCAGGCGATCGTCGACGCGCAACCATTCCCACCGTTCCCCATGGGCGTCGGAAACGAGCCTATCGAGATCCAGGTGCAATTACAGACCGGCTCCAAGGCAAGGGTACGTGACTTCCGCACCGGCACCCCCCAGAAGCTTGAACGAACAGTCAACGCACCGAAACAATGAGCCAGCCGCGCATGGAGGCGTTCATGAAGGAATCACATCGCACAGGAGCACAGCTCAGATCGAGCTGGCCGTTAGGCATAGTGATGGTGGGACTCTTCACTCTCTTCCTCTTCCCAATCAGCGCCGCAGCGGAAACAACTCGCTGGGACATCGATCCGGATCACTCAGCGATTGAGTTTCGCGTCGCGCACATGGTCGTGTCCAAAACGTCGGGGCGATTCACGGACTACCGCGGATTTATCGAGATGGACGCGGATGCGAAAACGTTGAGATCGATTGAGGCCACGATCAACGCCGAGTCGATCAACACCAACCACGAAAAGCGCGATGGGCATCTCCGTAATCCCGACTTCTTGGACGTCAAACAGTTTCCAACGATCACATACAAGATGAAATCCACTCAGAAAGAGGGAGAGACCTACACATTTGTTGGGAACCTGACCCTGCGTGGCGTGACCAAGGAGGTTACACTTATCGGAACGTTCAACGGGGTTACCAAAGATCCTTGGGGCAATACCAGAGCGGGATTCAGCGCCGACGGCAAACTGAACCGCAAGGACTTCGGCATGATTTGGAACAAGGTCCTCGATAGCGGTGGGCTTGTCGTGGGAGATGAGGTACAGATCCACTTAGACATCGAGTGCATCAAGACCAAGAATCTCTCATAACTCCACTTGGCGGCGCTACAAGGGACATGCCCGTCGCATGACGAGATGATCGATGAAGGCAATGGTGCTCGACCATACCGGCGATGTCTCCAGCCATCCCTTGCAATTTCGAGATCAGCCTATCCCTACTCCACAACCTGGTCAGGTCCTGATCAAGGTCCATGTCTGCGGCGTCTGTCGCACAGATCTCCACGTCATCGAAGGTGAGCTTCCCGATCCTGCCTTGCCGTTGATCCCAGGCCATCAAACAGTCGGCGCGGTGGTGCAAGTCGGCTCCGAGGTCTCAGAAGTCAAGGAAGGGGACCGCGTGGGGATTGCCTGGCTTCAAGGCACCTGTGGGCGCTGCGAGTTCTGCGCAAGCGGGCGAGAAAATCTCTGTTTGAAGGCAACATTCACCGGCTATCAGGCCAACGGAGGGTACGCAGAGTACGCGGTCGTCCCTGCGCGATTTGCCTATCCCATCCCACCGATCTTTTCGGATGATGAAGCCGCTCCCCTGCTCTGTGCCGGGATTATCGGCTATCGGGCCTTGCGGCTCAGCGGCATCAAACCTGGGCAGCGGCTGGGGCTCTATGGATTCGGCGCATCAGCCCACATCGCCATTCAGATTGCACACCATTGGGGTTGTCAGGTCTATGTCAGTTCACTGAAGCCGGAGCATCAGAAGTTGGCTCGACAGCTAGGAGCCGTCTGGGTCGGTGGAGCGACGGAGATGCCGCCTGAGAAGTTACACGGGTCCATCATCTTTGCCCCAGCCGGCGAACTCGTCCCTCCAGCTTTGAGAGCGCTAGACCGAGGAGGCACCTTAGCCTTGGCCGGTATCCACATGTCACCGATTCCCTCACTCGACTACGATCGTGACGTCTTCGGAGAGCGAGTCATCCGTAGTGTCACAGCCAACACCAGGCAGGACGGTGTTGATTTGTTGCGCGAAGCTGCAGCGATCCCCATCAAGCCACACACAGTCCGTTTTCGTTTGGAAGAGGCGAACCGAGCCCTGCAAGAATTGAAGGCCGGGACCTTTCAAGGAGCAGCGGTGCTCACGATGTAAATGTGGATGTGCAATGCCAGACCGGCGATTGCATAGAGCCGAATGAAGCCACTGGGTGGCCGGAGGCTTTCAAGGCAGCGCTCAGGTCATTCGTGAGGGAAGGCCAAGGTCGACTTCGCGCTGATGATGGGTCATTTCTGATGAGAGTTTTCGGTTTGGTTCATGAGTGTGAGTGTCCTGGTGGCAAACCACGCCCTCCAATCCAGTTTCGCGAATAGCACGACCAACGCAAGCAGGAAGGCTTGCGTTAAGACAAAATATCCCCCGAGATAGGCAAAGACCGATCCATCATCGAGAACGGCCTTACGCGCAACCTCCATGGCCATTACCACCCAAAAACTATAGGTCAGAAACCGGCCTATGAAGGATGCAGCAGCTACTGGTGCCAGTGGCAAAGACGTGAGCCCATAGGCGATAAATAGTGAATTCGATGGAAAAGGGCTACAGGTGTAGGCGAGAAAGGCCCCGAAAGTCATCGCGCGTTGTGTTCTCAGACGGTCTTTCACAAGATCGATGTTCTCTTTGGTGCGCGCGCTCAACCAGTGTTGCCTGACAATGACAAACGCCAGCTTCGCGAGCACCAGTCTTCCGGCGGTGGCTGCTGTTGCAGCCACGAACGCGGTGAGCCAGGGATTCGTATCCGGACTGGACAGTCCAATCGCAGATAACACGATCCACGTCGGTGGCGCGAATGCGGGCAGGCTATTAAGCACAAAGATGATCGCAAAGAGAGACAAGATATTCATCGTTGCATAAAGCGCACAACCTTCCGGTGATTGCCCCATTATGGCATTGCAGTGAGCGCATCACCAATGAAGCAGCCGTGTCTCTTCCAAGAACATCACAGATGTCTGCGCCTATAGAGAGCTGCCTCATCTTCTGCGGGAGTCCTCAACTCACAATCTGAATGCGTCCGGAACCCGGGTGGCTGACTCGAGTGATGGGCCACGACCGGACGGTCGTCGCGAAGAACAGTCCCTTCTTACGGACATTCTTCCAGATCGCGGCTTTAATGTTGCCATATCGCAGCGTGGTGGCCGGTCGTTTGGTTGAGTTGCTGGTTGCCATGTTGTTTCCTCCTTGTGTGAAATGAAAGTGACTCTCTCACGGGATGAGGAGAGGCATCATACAATTCACAGAGGAATCAGGAGGTACAGGCCGGAACCGGCATGCCGAGCGGGACACGGAGCGGGAAGTGACAGATAAATCTGGCACGAGCGCTACGCCGCTCAGATACTAGCCAGTCGGCCACTGCCGATGGCGACCATGCAAACACGATGGCATGCGCGTAAATCAAACACGAGGCCCGCTGATTATGAGCGCAAACTGGCCGTTTTTCAGAAGGGCGCGTTGTGCAATGGGTTCTCTATTTCATTAAGGCCAGCGGGGAATCACCGTCGACACGACAGTGCGTCTCGGGATTTCTTTATACAGAACCGCTAAGTTTTCGATGAACCTG
>JBGSIO010000140.1:0-6165 GCA_041742455.1 Nitrospira sp.
GACGAGATCAGGCTGTCGAGATCGACCAGTTCCATTTGGGACATATAGGGCTCCAGAGTGGAAAAGGGGTGTAACACGCGATTGGACGAGGCGCAGTATAACAAAAATTCAAGCAACGCCCCCTTTATTCAACAGTCCCTGGATAGAATCGGTCGGATGCGAAAGAAACAGGTCCGTGGCCAAACTACAAACTGCCAGTCCGGCATCCTCAATCGGGATGGCGCGCACAACGGGGCTAAGACGCTATTTCCGCCTTTGCACGCACTCGTCATCTCCATGCTCGACGATCTGCCCAACATGGTGTTTGTGAAGGATGCGACCCTTCGGTTCATCTATGTCAATAAAGCAGGCGAGGAATTGCTCGGGTATTCCCGTTCCGAACTGCTCGGCAAAAACGACTATGATTTCTTTCCCCAGTTGGAGGCCGACTTGTTTACGGCGAACGATCGGGACGTCTTGAAGAGCGGCCGTCTGCTCGACATCCCCCAAGAACGCATTCAGACTCGCTGCCACGGTGTGCGGGTGTTGCACACAAAAAAGGTTGCCATTTGCGATGCCGAGAGCCGGGCACAATACCTGTTAGGTATCTCGGAAGACATCACCGAGAGGAACGATGCTGAGAAGGTCCTGCAGAGCGCGTATGAGGAATCGGCACAGCGGGTGATTGATCGTACGAGAGACCTGACGGCGGCCAATGCCACGCTTCATGATCTGAGTGGGCGGCTGATTCATGCACAGGAAGAGGAGCGCAGCCGCATCGCCAGAGATCTCCACGATGATGTTTGTCAGCAGTTGGCTCTGATGGCGATTGAGATGGAGGATCTGGGGCTACGGCCTCCGAGTTCCGGATCGGAAGTGAGTGCACGCTGCCGCGAGTTATGGGCAAAGACGAGGGAGATTTCTACCGTTCTTCATCGGCTGTCACATCAGCTGCACCCGTCCAAGTTGGATCATCTGGGACTGGATGCCGCGGTACGCAGTTTGTGCAACGACATCACTCGGTTGCACCATGTGACCACTACATATAGGAGCCATGGCCTGCCAGAGTCATTGCCAAAGACGGTGGCCCTCTTCTTATACCGTGTGACGCAGGAAGCGCTGCAAAATGTGGTGAAGCACAGTGGGGCGCGGGAGGCGCAAGTGGAGGTCTCCGCAGATGCCGGCATGCTGAGCGTCACCATCTCGGATTCAGGGGTCGGCTTTGACCCGCATTCTCCTGAAAATAGAACAGGCCTGGGGATGACGAGTATGGAGGAGCGGGTGCGACGGATTGGCGGGACGCTCTCGATTTGCTCTTTGCCATCGCGAGGAACGACGATCACGGCGCAAGTCCAACTCAATGCTCTCAACAGAGTGTGATTTGAAGGGGGGGCACATGTACCGACCAAGGGTCTTAATCGCTGATGATCATGCCATGTTCCTGGCGGCACTCCACAAACTGCTCGAGCAGGAATGCGACGTCGTGGGTGGCGTGGCTGACGGACGGACCCTTCTCGAGACCGCGCCGAAACTCAAGCCTGATATCATTGTGTTGGACATCGCCATGCCGTTACTGAACGGCCTGGACGCGGGATGTCAGATGAAGCGCCTGATGCCCAGCGTGAAATTGATCTTCCTCACGGTCAATGAAGATCCTGAAGTCGTGCGGCACGCCTTCCGCATGGGTGCCTCGGGGTATCTTCATAAGAATTCAGTTGCGTCGGAACTCTATCAAGCGATACGCAAGGTGATGTGTGGAAGGACCTATATCACGCCACTCATTGCCCGGGATGGGGAAGACTTGTTCTTGCGGGGACTGCCGCATCACCAAGGTGCGGAAAAAGTCCTGACCATGCGACAGCGTGAGGTGTTACAACTTCTCACCGAAGGCCACTCTATGAAGAAAGTGGCTGAATTGCTTCATGTCAAGCCCAGAACGGTGGCCTTCCACAAATATCGTCTGATGGAAGAGTTCCACCTGAAGAATAACGCGAGCTTGATTCAATTCGCCGTGAAACACGGCCTAGGCACCTCTTCCGTTTCGTAACGCATCTGTAACATTTGACAGTTACCTGCCCTGTGGGCTTCCGCTACTGTGACTCATTACTGGGGCCCCTTCTCTGAATGTATCCCCGACTCTCGGTGCACAGTTCCTGAACAAGTTCACTCGACGGGAGGTGTCATGGGACGAGCGCGGCTTGTGATAGCCGACGACCACCTTGCGATACGAAACACGGTGGTAAGGCTTCTGCAGCCGGATTTCGAAATCCTGTCTGCTGTCGGTAATGGAATTGCCGCAGTTGAAGCGGTCACCACGCTCCGGCCCGACGTCATCATTCTCGACATCACGATGCCGCATTTGACAGGCATTGAAGTCGCCCGTCGGCTCAAGGCCGAGCATTCAAACGTGAAAATCATCTTTCTGACCGTGATCGAGGATGCGGATTATGTGCACGAGGCCTTTGCAGCCGGAGGATCGGCCTATGTGGTTAAGTCGCGACTGACGACGGATCTTCGGGTTGCTCTCAAGGAGGTCCTTGCCGGACATGTGTTTGTGTCTCCCGTTCTCTCACGCTCAGGCCCGACGGATGCGGAAGCAGGACAGTGAACGAGGCGCATCAGACATGCTGTGCTTAGTTCGAATCGGAAATCGATCGGACTCAGGCCTTCCGTGGCCAACTGCAGAAAACAAGGAGATGCGTGGCACATGAAAATCATACTCATCAGTTGCTGGATGTGGTCGCTGACGATCACCACGGCCCTGGCGACCTCGTACTGTGCCGTGTTCCCGTGGGGAAAACAGTGTAATTACGTGACCTACGAGGACTGTCTTCAAGCGGCCGGCCCTCAGGGCGGATGCGAAATTAATCCACAGGAAGACAAGGCTCCGCCCGGCACGGCCCCCTTTTGTCTCGTGACCTCCGCTGGTTCAGATTGCATCTACGAGAGCGCGCCGGCATGCCGCATGGCGGCGGCCATACAAAATACTCGCATTGTCACCGCTGCCGCTTGCCGCCAGAATCCGAATCGTTAATCCACCGGTTGCGTCACCGGATCCCGCCGTGGCCGGGCTTATGGTCGCTGCGTGAGACCAGGAGGGGAAGGGGACACACATGATGCTCAGATACATGAGTATATGGGTCGCGCTGGGACTGTTCGCCGCCGGAGGATGCGCGTCGACCGGACCGGAAGTGGTCACAGATTTCAATTCGTCCTACGAATTCTCTGCGTTTCGTACGTTTGCCTTTTCGGGTATTTCGGACAGAGGACGTGATGTGGGGCCGTCGGACACGTCGCCCTTGCGGAACCGGATCAAGGAGATGGTCCACGAGCAGTTGACCGCCAAAGGGGTCCGGCAAGTCAACCCGGAGGACCATCCCGACCTGCTGGTGCACTTGTTTTACGGCGTCAAAGAATTGCTCCGTGTTCAGCGCACCGGCATAACTCCCGGCCCCTATGGTTCTCACTCGACTGCGTATGCGTATCACGAAGGCACGTGGGTGCCTGTACACCCAGTGAGCGGCACGACGAGCCATGAGGATCACGAGGGCACGTTGATCGTGGGTCTGGCGGAGTCCTCGAAGCAGACATTGGTGTGGCGGGCCGTCATCAGGGCAGTGTTGGGAGACAATTTGGAGAAGAATTTCGAGCTGGCTGACAAAGGGATCGCCACGGCATTCAAACACTATCCTCCAGTCGCGGGGAAATGATTGTTGCGCTGTGTGAGAGGTAGACCTTCTACCAAGCTTCCGAGATCTTCGGCTGAGCAGGAATACCCCTCTGCACGGAAACAAGGACCGTCTGCGGGATTGAGTCCAGGAAATCCATATCATTAAGGCTTGATTTCATAGCTGATGCCAAAGATGATGCTGGTATCTGTGGTCTCCCCGCCTGTCACGGGCTGGGAGTTGAAACGAATGTCATATTCTAGGTTGGCCCGCCAGCGTCCAGCGATCTTGATCTTGATGCCTTGATCGGCGTTCACCCGGATGGCTGAGCCGTGTCCCAGGTCCTTAAACCCCATCTGCTTATGCCACAGGATGACATTGTCGTTTCGGAATCGTATTTCGTACCGTACAATCCATGCCGCGGACGGTGTTATGATGGAAGCTCTCGGGGTGAAGTCCTGATAAACAGCCGCGGGACCGACCGCCACGGTAAGCAGGTGCTGTCTACGATCGATTAAGTCATAGCCAAGGCCCAGGCCTGTCGTATTTCGCATCGTCAAGTCTTGAAACTGGTCGGTTTCCGTAAAATTAAAGGCTGCTGAGTACAGACGGTTCGCGAGGAAATAGTCGTGCTTGACACCGACTGAACCGTTATTGGCCGTAGTTTCACCATCGGCTTCTGCACGATTGTACTTTGCATCCAGCGTAATGCGATTCTCTTCTCTGTGGTAGCTAAAGGTCCCTGATACATTCAGTGCCTGTGTCTGGGTGTTGCCGGACGTCTGATTGCCGCCGATGGATACGTCGCCGCGATAGTCCTTCTCCGCGAAGTTGATGCTGCGCACGTCTTTAAGGCGAATCGGTCCACCATCTTCGAGCGTATACAGGATGATCCGGTCGCGAATGTGTTGCCCAACGTTGTCGGGTATGTTGGGTATGACATCCCCGTACAGTTGGATCAACATCGGCCTCTCGGTCGTCAGGCTCTGGACATCCTCCCAGTCAATCGTCACGTTATCGGACGAATAGTCGGGATCGACCTCGAGTTTCTTGTCCTCCATCTTGACGACTTGACCAGTTATGCGATCGCCGTTCTTCATCACGATGATGGCTGCATCCGAGGCGCAGGGAAGCAGCGCAATCAGCATCAACATGCCGGTGAAGCCTATCGTCACAGACACGTGCGAGGTGATTCCGGCCATCAAAACACCACATTGAGGCCAATGCCGACGTTGGTATTCTTGGCGCGTTCCGACTCGAAGCTTTGCTTCCGGTTTGAGCGTTGGATGCCGACAAAGACTCTTGCGGTCTCTGTGATGCGACACACAAGTATCGCTTCGCCTTGGTACACGGTTTCATGGCCGCCCCGCCGCTCGTCTCCCGTGAGGCTGGACGTCCAGTTGTTCCGCTCATAGTGAAAGGCCGTCATGAGGGTCAGCCGATCGGCCAGTTCAATATCCAGATCAGCGGAAGCGTAATGGTTCACGTAGGACACATCGTCTTCGAACTGAGGCTGATTCCGGCCCTCAGCCAATCCCCGTTCGTAGTGATAACTGAGTCCAAGCTTGACGCGCGGCATGATTTTCCAATCGAGATGAGGGCCGATGGTCCAGAAGTCCGTATTACGTTGGGAAAAATTGTCATTGTAGCGACGCAGGCCATAGCGCGCCAACAGACGGATCTCCAAATCCGGCGTGAGGGCTCGCTCGACACGAGCGGACCAGATGTGACTGGTGAGCTCCTCGCTGGCAATCTGGCGTGTGCCGGAACGCCGCTCTTCGTTGTCGCCCAGGAACTGATCGGGGGCGTAATAGTAGCGAAGGCGAACGCGGGTTTCCGGTGTAAATTCATGGACGCCTTGAAGGCGCAGGTTCCCCTGATTGAAGCGCGTGTTGTCCGTGAAGATAAAGCCGCGCCCCTGGATGTCGACGGTGGTGGTGCCGTACCGGTTCAAAAATGACTTGGCGATGTCGAGTTGGGGTTCAAAGACGACGTCCGATCCTTTGTCGGTCAGACGGGTGTCGATAGCGGGCTGGGTCGGATCGCCATCACGCGAAAGCCGCCTGGTGGCGGAAAATATGCCGACATCATCCGTATAGAAGAGGATTCCGGTGCCCTCGATCTTGAATTCGCCCGATGCTCGGGGCGCTATTGCCAACGGCAGCAGGCTGAAAATGGCGATGTTCCCAATGAGCGTTCGGAGTCTCATGGATCTGCTGCGTATCGAATCAGAGTAAGGTTCCTAAGAGGTCTTCCCATAGCATGGAGCCCTCGAGGAGGCCACTGGCAAAGTTGACAGGACTGGTTGGGAGAAGGCTAGGCTAGGCCACATTCCGCCGTCGCTTTCAGTAATGGGGCGATCGTCACCGAGCCATGTATTAGACAGTGTCGTCACGAGATGTGAAATGATGTAGAATCATGCTGAACCGAAGGAGGTTGAGCATGAAACCATCACATCGTCGACACGATATATCCGACAGAACGTGGGAATTGCTAGAGCCGCATTTGCCCGGGCGCG
>JBGSIO010000141.1:0-9189 GCA_041742455.1 Nitrospira sp.
GCCCTCGATGCGTCGCTCTACACGTTGCTACAGATTCTGTCAGTCACCCTGTTCGAGAAGATGCCCTTGCAGCAAGCCTTTCCGGACAACGACCACATTGCCAAACAGGGCAACAACAGCAACCAACTGAATCTCTTCGCGTTTTAACCGGACACTACTGGTTGTGCATACAAGCGGACAACGGTTAGAAAAAGTCGAATGTGATCGAGAGTCTTTTCTAGCGGGAGTGATCCAGCTTGTGTTGCTCATGAAGTCGCTTTCTCCAGCAACTCCCGAATGAGTGGCAAAAATGGCTTGCGCTGTTTGGCAACCATGGCCCGCAAACAACCAAGATGAAATGAAAAAGCTGGAATGCGTGAAAGGGAGGCGAAGCCTTCACCAGTAAAACCAATCGTCCCCTGCTTGAATCATACAACGTGCCACATCGATACAGCCCAACTCGACTTTCGTTTTCTCCTGCGTGTTACTACGGTCCGAAAGTCGCGGCCAGCCCACCTTTAACTTGTAGGTGTGGTCCAGCTTCTCATCCCTCACGGTGAAGGTGTGATAGAGACTCGGGTTAGACTCTTCCGTGATGACGCAGCGGGGAAACTTACTTTTGAGATAGAATCTAATGACAGCAAGATTCTTCTTAATAAATTGTTGCTCTGTCATGAGCTCTAGGGTCGAGTCACTTTGTAACATGCGGCTATGCCGAGCAAAAAGAACGCACTAGAATCTGAGGTCAAAGATGTAAGTCAAAGTCATCATTGTCGTCATTGCTAAGATGATGGATACAATCATCGCACGATCGGCAGTACTAAGCAAGACGAAGCACTTTTGCTATCTTAAGCGATACTGACACAATTAGGGTGTTGATCGCGGGAACGAAAAGAACATGGGGCAGGATCTTGTCTTGTACATGCGGACTGATAATGGTGTGAGAGTATTTCTTCCCCGCATTGAAGTTGGTCAGAATGATCCTGCACCTCACATGTCATGATTCCTGGGATATCGAGACGAACGTAGGATGGCTGGCCGGGGAAGAAGGATACCGGCCCAGCGGGGTATGGGGTGGATGATGGGTTTCGAATTGCACCGACTTATCGACACATCAACAAATTCGCACACTTAGATCGGCAAATCAGTGAAAAACAGGGCAAAAAATCCGCAAATCTGCAACCGGTTGCAACCAGGATTCCGAGGATCCAGACGCATCTCAAGCTGACGGAGGTAAGCCATGAACGAACGACTTGCCGTCCCCGCTTTTCGCACCACAGGACTCAGAATGTCCGTGCAGTCCCTACCAGGTCAGCTTAAGAAGCCTATCGAGCAATCAAGGGATTCGTTCGTCTCCGTCTGATCACATCCCGCGTCGTCGTGCCCCCTCGTTCGTGGTACCCCTTCCGGGTCTACCGTATCCCGAGCTCTTTGCTATCGTTGACACAGTACGCACGAGCCACACAATCTGTCACGAGGGAGAGTGATCATGAGCTGTTCACGTTGCCACGGTCTGATGGTGAAAGAGCACTTCTTGGATTTCGACGGGACAATTGGGCATATGTGGGCCAGTGGGCATCGGTGTATGAATTGCGGGAACGTCCACGATCCGGTGATCGAGCAACACCGACTGGTCCGAACACAACAGATGCTGGTCCCTCCAAGCCCTGAACGATACACTACGCACAATGAATTCCACGTGGACACGGAAGCCGTGATCAGGCCGGCCGCCTGACTCCAGCGCAGAGGCCCACACGGACGTGGACGCACCCATCGCGTGCTTTATAAGGAGAGACATGGCCTCGATTTTGATCATTGACGATGAAGTATCCATTCGGATGTTCTTGTACCGGATTTTTGACGAAGACGGCCATCAGATACGCGAAGCCGCCGACGGCCATAGGGGCCTCACTCTCTACCGCGACGTCCCAGCCGATGTCGTCATTACGGACCTCCTCATGCCAGAGCGGGATGGGCTCGAAGTGACGCTGGCTCTGACGCGAGAATTCCTGGACGCCCGAGTCATTGCCATCACCGGCGCCACCGGAAATCAGAACTACCTGAACGTGGCCCTATTGTTCGGAGCACGCCGTGTGATTCAGAAACCCTTCACCCCGGATCAGATTCGTCGAGCGGTCCGATATACCCTTGCGCACTAGCTCAGATCTCCCCATCCTTCGTCATAGTTCCGTTTGGTTCTTGCCTACCTGCAATCATCAGAGGACCTTTCAGCTCACCGCATGTGCGAGAGCCCGTGGGGTATCCGGCTGACACGGCTTCACCGGTTCTAGATTCCCCCCCTTCAGAAGTACCGAGTTCGGGGAAGGCGCATGGCTGACTGTCAGGCTACGCTTGCTGTAGGGCGATGGCCACTACTGGAAGGAGCCTCCCATGCAGAACAGAACGAGTCCCGTGCGGCGCTCGAGTCGATTTCCGGTCAGCTGGCCCATGCGGTACGGCATCGCATGACGTACATCTACAACCGTGGTCGAACGTTCGATCTGGTGACGAAGGGAGCCACTGAGAATCGGCGAGACCATGTAATTGTGGGTAATCGGCCAGATGGCCATGCGCTATTGACGATTCAAGCCTTCATGAACGCTTTGCAGACGAGAGAGGTATAGCTCTTAAGGGAGCAACACTGAGTAGATCCTGCGACAAAAAGAATGGAACCTATGGACCCGTCCCGGGCTGCACGTCCGAGGCAATCCATAGGCTCCGAGAGAAGGCCCGTCTGGTTAGGCACCTCCCTACGACTTCTGATCCTTTTTGTAGACCACAACAGCCGCCACGACCAGTCCAAGAATCGCCGCACCAAATATCAACCAGTTTGCATCCATCCTGTCCTCCTGTGTATGTATCGGTTAAACACACAAATTTGAATCCACATTCTGTAGCGTAGCTCCACAGGATGAAGAACGAGTGAGAAGGAGATGAAGAATGACTCATTAAAGGATATAAACCGTCCGTACCTTGAATAGCGCTTGACTCCGGTGCGGAATGCGCCCAGGGTGATGTTATGACGTATGGGCCGCGTCGACGGTTCCGTCTCTCGCGCATTCCCCCCTCCCCACTCCGGCGCGTCTGATTCCTCAGTCTCTACCGTTTCTTCGAAGCACGACAGTCATCAAATTCAGTGATGCAAGAGGCGACAACGCCTTTCAGAGAGTTGGTGCCTTCTGCGCCTGGGGTGTACGGGGCGCGGGCCATGAGAGAGAGGGTAAACCATGATGAACGCTGCCGAGTCACACGAGGACATTCGAAGGGATCCCCAACGCGGGGTGATGAACATGTATCAGATTTATAGCCTGGTGGGGATTGTCGTGTTGTTGCGGGGCATCACGATGTGGGCCTCGATCCCAGAGGAAGAAAAAGATCGACGGTAGTGATCGGCTGATCAGACTCGCGGTCAAGGTCGGCGCTCATCTCTCGCACAGAGAGGCGCCCGTCAATGGCAGGACCGTCGTATCTGTTTTGCGAGGACAGGATGCCGCGCAGCACAAGGAGAAATGAAGTGATGGAGAGAGCGGTCGCACCACTCAGACAGAGCTCAGCAACCCGCTGGTCATTCTTGGACGGGGTCCTCGGTGACAAGGCGGTCAAAGTGATGGAGACCCTGGACGGGCTCGGGTACGTCACGACGGGAGTGGGTTTCCTGGCCGTCAGCGTCGTGCTGTTTGTCCGTGCCTGGTATGGCTTCATGAGCGGAGTGGGATCCGACGCGGTGCTCGCAGTTCTTGGACTAGTGCATGACCTCCTATTGGTCATTATCTTGTTGGAGCTGTTCAGAACCACGATCAATTTCGTGAAGACCAGAGTGATTACCTTGGAACCGTTCCTGTATATCTGCGTGATTGCGTCAACGCGGCGCATACTGACGACCGGCGCTCAAATTTCGTATATGGAGGAACTCACCGATTTCGTGTTCAACCGATATCTCATGGATCTTGGCGCGAATGTACTCGTCGTCGTGGTCTTAATTGTGGCCATCTATGTCTCGCGACGGGCATCCCTCCCGGCCATGACGGGACGGGCTGAAGTGACTCGGGAACCTGATCGCACGGGCGAGAGCCACGAGTCGTGTCGGCGGGAGATCGATGGACAACCGGTCGGTTACGGCTTGTCGTAACGGTCGCCACCGGCATCTGGATGAACTTCTTCTAGCCTATCGCTCGGCCAGATAAGCCGTGGCATCCTCGCTGATCCGCCTCGAGTCGAGGAAGGACCTTAACATGGGAGTCAGGAATCCGCTCGTTCAGCACGCGTGGGAGGGGATCACGTGTATCCTCGTGCTCGGTGCGCTCTCGATGATCTGGCCCGTGATCATGACCCTCTTTCTTGGACTATTCCTGCTGTTCCAATCGTGCAGCCCCGAACAGGAGATTGCGGCGCTGTTGTGGACCGAGGTCGATAATTGGCCGATCTTCGTCGACTCTCTTCGGCGACCCGTCCTTCCTGCAATGGCCTCCTGACGAGTTCGAGCGGCGCTTCTAAAGATGAAGGACGTTTTGGAAGTTCTGTTTCTGCTCCCACGTGGTGAGCCAGCTTGGACTCGAGCCCAGGATTCTCGCCTTAAAGGACCAAATTCATGGTTTTTAGGACTGCTCGCTATTGCAACACGACTTTACGAGACTGAGTAGAATGAGTTCGGTATAATCGCAGGCAGCCTGATGCGAGATGACCACTCGTCAAGCAGTCACGAGTGCTTCTATCGGCTGCATCAGTTTCATGCCACTAAAGCGTCAATGTTTGAGAAATGCGCACAAATTCAGCCGAGACTTTTTGAGCTCTTTGAATCACTTTAGCGTCAAGGTTGTTGAGTTGGATTGCGCTCGCCGTTTTATATTTCTTTAAATCTGTCCAGGTGATGGGCCACGCGATAGGAGCTCCGTCTCGCGCTCGTAGTGAAAACGGCACAATCGCGGTTGATGCAAAATCATTCCTGAAAAAATCGACGAAGATTTTCCCCGTTCGCTTTTTCTTGCTCATAGTGGCCACATACGCAGCGGGTATCTCTCGTGCCAGTGTTTCGGCAAAGCCACGAGCGAATTCTTTGATTTCTTCCCAGCCATGGTCGGGTTTAATCGGTGCAACAACGTGGATGCCTTTGCCGCCTGAGAGCCTGGGAAAGGATACGAGATTCAGGTTTTTAAGGCGATTGCGAATATCGAGGGCCGCAAGCTGGACCGCTTCGAACGGTACGCCAGCATCGGGATCAAGATCGAAAATGATTTGATCGGGCTTGCCTTGGTGTGAGAGTGAACTTTGCCACGCATGAAATTCTATCGTTCCCATTTGAACAATCTGCAACAGTCCGACTTCATTTTGTACGTAAATATAGTCATGTTTCTTGCCTTTATGAGTGAGGGCTTTGGAATAGACCTCATCACCCATGCCTTTCATGGGATTGCGCTGAAAAAAACATTCACCGCCGATACCGTCCGTGCAGCGCAGCAAACTAATCAAGCGCGAGCGAACAAAGGGCAACATGAGAGGCGCGACCCGATCATAATATTCTGCCACGTCGACTTTGGTAATTTTGGTATTAGGAAAAACGATCCTGTCAGGGTGTGAGATTCTCACGCCCCTATAAGACACCTCTACTTTGCTTTGAGGGCGTAACTTTATGTCCTTCGTAACTTGTTCAATGGGTTTGGGGATTTCTTCAACCACTCTTTTGGGGTTCTTATCCTCCCGCAGGCCTTTAAAGGATGCATGGCGGATATGGCCATCAGGCGTCCACTCCATAAATGAGATCTCGCAAAGTATCTCGGGCTTCACGAAAACATAGTCTCGCCGGCCTCGGCCTACCTTTTCTTGAAATGGCGATGTCGTGATTTTAAGTGGTATCAGTTTGTGATAGATCTCTTTGGCGAGCGTTCGCGAATACCCCGTTCCAACTTTTCCCGCGTAGGTGAATTTGTCATTCTTATAATAGCCGAGTAATAATGCGCCGATCGCCTTGGCCTGATCTTTAGCCGGCATGAAGCCGCCAATCACAAATTCCTGCTCCAGTCCGCATTTACTTTTGACCCAATCATTGGTACGGCGTCCGTAATACAGACTGTCCTTTTTCTTCGATACCAACCCTTCCGCACCAATCTCACAGGCTTTTAGGAGCAAATCCGGTGAGCTTTCTAAATGTTCGCTGAAGTGCAGTGGAGCTTTGGCTTTCTTCAGAATTGTTGAAAGCTGAGCTTTCCGGTCGATTAATTCTTTCTTGGTGAGATCCTCACCATTGAGATGCAGAAGATCAAATATATAGCCATGGATGACCCCTGGATTCTTGTCCGAAAGTGCGGCCTGTAATGCGCCGAAATCTGACTGGCCATGTTCATTGAGAACACAGGCCTCCAAATCGAACACCGCGCTCTCGACTTTTAACTTGGCGATGGCCTTCGCAAGGGGTGTAAATTTGTGTGTCCAATCTTTCCCGCCCCTGGTCCGCAAGATCACTGAACCCTTGTCCACGAATGCCATGAGCCGATAGCCATCATATTTGATCTCGTGGACCCACGCCTCTCCATTGGGCTGCTTATCCACGAGTGTGGCAAGTTCCGGATCAGGATACTGTTTCATGAGACTTGTTAAGGACGTGCTGGACTTTTGCGCACTGGTCTTTAATGGTTTCCGATTCTGATGAAGAGATACAGGCTTGCTGGGCTGCTTGCGTGTTGTGGTGTTACCCACGCCCGCCTTAAGGATGTCGGCCATCGTTCTGCCTGTTACAACGCTTGTATTCTCGCGCTTTAAAAATCCCTCATTCTTGGCTTTGGTCAATGCAAAGTCATCTTTGCTTTTAATCAGCAACCAGTTCTCGCGCTTATCAGGTGTACGCATCCGGACCAGATGCCACTGCCCTCTCATCCGGGAGCCGTCGATGGTGAAGGTGATGCGTCCCTTCTTCTCCATTGTGTCGGGGTCATCTTCCGGCGTCCAGACGCCCTCATCCCAGATCATGACGGGTCCGGCACCATACTGCTTGTCGGGTATGACGCCTTCGAAATCGTTGTAATCCATGGGGTGGTCCTCAGTCCGAACCGCGAGGCGTTTATCAGCAGGGTCGTAGCTGGGGCCTTTAGTGACTGCCCAGCTTTTCATGACGCCATGCCATTCCAAACGCAAGTCATAATGGGTGCGCCTCGCTTCATGGAGTTGAATCACAAAGCGGAGGTTGTGTGTAGAGCGCCTTTCTGCTTTGCCCCGTGGTTCCGCGGTTACGCCAAAGTCTCGCTTCGCGTTATATTTTTTAAGTAGTTGACGGGCCATGTATGCCGCCTGTTCTTTCTTCCCCGGCTCTGCCGAGTGTCGCTCATGGCAATGACCTTCACGTTCGAGAGGGTGCGGGTTAATTCCAAGATGACCTCCAGGCCGGTCATCTCGGGCATCTCCAGATCCGTCATGATCAGCTCCATGGGCTGCTTAAGGAACCGTTGGATCCCCTGCCAGCCATTGGCGGCGTCGCAAACCTGATACCCGGCATCGTTCAGCACCTGGGCCAGCAGGGTGCGCACCGACGCGTGATCCTCAATGAACAAGAAGAGGCTGGCCTCCTCGCAACCGTGTCAACTCACGTGCCGCGATGGTTCGAAAGCGGGCGTCACCAAGAATCTGACCTTGAATCTCTTGCACGGCTTTAGAGAGTGCCTGGTTAAGGCGCGTACCAGGGGGCATCTCCCCAGTTGAATGAAAGCGTTCGTTGAATGAGGAGGAGCCCCGGTATGCCCCGACCAGTTTGCCGCTGGAGGTTAAGAGGTACACCGTGAGGTCCGCCTCCCCGCTGCTGACATGCGTGTTCAGGTCCAACACCGTGGCGATGGTTCCGGCATAGGGAAGTTTTGTCCATATCTGCGGTCGATAGTGCTCGTGCAGTGAATGGATCCGAGCTGTCAGAACAAAGTCGGGGTGCGGATCGAACGTGACGAGTGTTGAGAACACTCTCGCCTGATCGAACGAGGTGAGTAATGCCTGCTCCACGTGCTTGGTAAGCACCGAGGGTGCAACCTTCGCGGTATTCGGTTCGATCAGGCCAAAGCGCTCCGTGCCGGAGACCAGCGCCGGCGCCGCGTACACGCCATGAAATTCAGCGGTCGCGTCGATGATGCGAGGAGTTTGGACCACGCGGATGTCTGGCACATACTCCGACTTGCTACAGCCCAGCACCGCGGCAACAAGCACCACGCACACCAGCGCGCATGTTGGACCATCATGTCTTTTCATCGATTCTTGGACCGCGGACTGTGCGACCTGAGTCTTCGTTCAGTCTGCCTCACGAGGAAGGAAAGGAATACTGGCGAGAGCCCTGGGTTCAGAACGTTATGAGAGTTGGGATGTTTACAGGAATCCATCAATCGGAAGCCGTTCATGGCCTCACCCGACGCAGGGCCGAGTTCGACAACGGAACTGCTGGTTGGCCAACGAGACCACTCGGTGGGGATTCAGTACTCCGTATGTCGGTCGAGGGAGAACTGTGCCATGACCGGAGGGTGATTCGACATTCATGAGCGGCTCCCTCTAAGCCAGGGTATTGCCTAGTCCATGCCACCTTAGAAATCATGCTAGAGTTATAGTTGAGAATTTGTCTTTTTTAACGGAGACCATCATCCCAGGAGGATTAGTATGAAAACCAGCGCGGCCCTCTTGCTTCCGATGCTTGTCATGGGCGGAGTTTCTTGCGGACCGACCACAGATACGCTTCAAGCCCCATTTGACATTACGTCGAGCACCTCACCCGGCAGCAGTGCGCCCACCGGTCCGGCCAGGGCTCGTCAGCACTTGGAACGGTTCGTGGCATTTGCCTATGAGAGTGTGAGCGGCGATATTGCGCAGGGCCATGGCGAATATCTGACCTCGCTGGCGGTGTTGGCCGGCATTCCGACCGACTCACAGGCCGCCTTTCGAGCGGAGATGCAGAGCCGCTATGCCTTGATCTCCGATCCTCATTTGTCCCGCAAAGAAGCGCGGACGCTGATGGTGGACCATGCCTGGTCCGCCGGCTACGGAAGGACCGACAACGGGCACAGCCTTTCCGCGGCGAGTGGGTCATGAGCAGGCCATAAGGGCGTCATGCAGGGACTGTTGAATAAAGGGGGCGTTGCTTGAATTTTTGTTATACTGCGCCTCGTCCAATCGCGTGTTACACCCCTTTTCCACTCTGGAGCCCTATATGTCCCAAATGGAACTGGTCGATCTCGACAGCCTGATCTCGTC
>JBGSIO010000142.1:0-34039 GCA_041742455.1 Nitrospira sp.
TAGCTGATGAATTTCGCCATCCCTTTGTCGGCGCACACCTTCGTCAACGCCGCCGTCAAGGTCGTCTTCCCGTGGTCCACGTGCCCGATCGTCCCAATGTTCACGTGCGGCTTCTTCCGCTCGTATTTCGCCTTCGCCATACGTCACTCCTTTTCTAAAACCGCCGCCGGTACCTCTCCGCCACACATTTCACAGGGCGGCAGCACGAGTCAGCTTATGTAGATCGAAGAGCCCATACTTGAGGAGCTGACCTAGTCGCTCCTCCCCAAAAAACGCAAGGCCCCTATTCCGCTCGCTGGGAACCATTTTATGGCTCGCGGTACGACCAAGCTTGGGGTGGAGCCCACGACGCGGATCGAACGCGTGACCTCGTCCTTACCAAGGACGTGCTCTACCAACTGAGCTACGTGGGCATTCGGCACGTCATGCGCCATCGGTAAAGTCTAGCCCCTCTTCAAACATCTTCATGCACTTCAGGTTGCAATAGATCACTCTAGCGCCATTCTTTATTTGGAGCGGGCGATGGGATTTGAACCCACGACAGCCAGCTTGGAAGGCTGGAACTCTACCACTGAGCTACGCCCGCCCATTCCCCCAGTCTCCGTTCATATCGCGCCAAGCCAAACGTTCTCAACATTCATATCAACCTTGCCCACTCATAAAGCTCATCCAACACAAGCCAAGGGCTGCATGGTGGGCAGGCAAGGATTCGAACCTTGGAAGACATAAGCCAGCAGATTTACAGTCTGCCCCCTTTGGCCACTTGGGTACCTGCCCGCGATGATTCATTAGTCTGCGTGAATTAAAATTTATTGCTCAACCGAGGATACGTTCTTCGACTTGCCACCCATAAAGACAAGTAGGCCTACCCGTGCACAACTTTATTCCTCAATCATTCAAGATTGATTCCACTGGTGTGCTCGGACAGGCTAGATTACGAAATGCTGGATTCTATTGATGAACTTTCTCCGTGTCAAGAGGAGAATTCGGCTCTGGTCATTTTTATTCTGTCCTTTCCCCTGCGGAGGAACAGGGTGATGCCCTGGTTGCCCCGAATGAAGTGATCAGCCGCTCAATAAAAGCGTCTTGAAAACCAAGCACTTGCCTCATTAAAACCACAGCCTCTTCCAATGTCAGTTGCGACTGGTGCGCTAAGTATCTTTTCCGTGCGAGACGACGTTCATCCGGATCCTCTGGAACGTAGTACCCGCGAAACTCTCCTGTCTCAAAAGCCGTTTTGAACCGTCGTATCCAGTGAGCGGCGAGCCGCGGCTCTTGAAAGATCGATTGCTTGGTCTTGTGCTGCACTTCAAGCTGATTCCAAACCGCCCAACCGATAAAGACCGCCCATGTTTCGTTCAATGCTTCCCACGACTCTGCCTGCGTCAAATAGCGCGATTCTACCTCATCCTTCCGCTGAAGGATCGGCGTGATCTGCACTTCTCCATATCGACAGGCCTGTTGCCCCGTGGCGAAATGCAGCAACGCATCAGACCGCTGACCGGCCTCGCCGGATTGCGCATCAATGACTGTGAGGTAATCGAGATAGGCATGAAACAGCTCGTGATAGAACACTTCCAGCTCTTTGTGCGTCATCTTGCTCAGCGGCTTCAATATCCTTCCCGCAGCGTTGAATGATAACGAACGGTCGAGCACCATTCGATGGTCGGTGGGATGATATTCCGCGGCATAGGTCCGCAGATCGTCGAATTCAACATGAATAAAGCCCGGCGGAAGTGCCTTCAAAAATTTTGTGGGCAACTGCAAGCATTGTGCATCGTCGATGACACGTGCCCACATCTGTCCCGCACCATGCTCTTCATTATTCTGAGTTGTGCCAGCGGCCCCTGCGGGCTGGCCCCACATCGACCAGCAACACCACGCCAGAAATAGTTGAATGGTGAAACGACTCATGAGTAGGGGAAGGACTATGAATACACTGCGATCCGACACCACGATCAATCAATAGTAAGGATCTGGGGTCATCCCCCACCCGTCCCGTCCACCTTCCTCGACGAGAGCAAGCGTGTCGAGCAGGTTCGAAGACACGTGGTCCAGAAATCTTGAAGGCTTTGAGAGCAACATCCCGCTGGTCTTATCGTACACATTGATGGGATAGGTCAAAAACAAATGCCGCTTGGCTCTAGTGATGGCCACGTAAAAGAGCCGCCGTTCCTCCTCCAATTCGTCCTCGGTGAGGAAGGAATAGGCTGATGGAAACCGGCCATCGACGACCCAGATCACAAACACGCACTGCCACTCCAATCCCTTCGCGGAGTGAATCGTCGTGAGCACCATTCGTTCATCATCCCGGTCACCCGCCTCTACATTCACAGTACTGCCATCCGGCGGTTCCAGCGCCAAATCGGCTAGAAATTCGTCAATACCATGATACCCCTCGGCAATCGTATGGAGATGGTCCAGATCTCTCGTCCGCTTCGGGTAGTCGTCGTATTGGTCCTTCAGAATTGGAAGGTAATACTCATAGATATGATTGACCTGTTCGGCAGGCTGCCGATCATCCGATCCAGCCAGGCTCTCCAAGGTATTGGCCAAGTTCTTGAGGCCAGGCCCAGAGCGACCACTCACCCCGCGCAGCACATCATATGGTCGGTCTGCTTTCACGATCGCGGCGAGCAAGTCCTGCGCCTTCTTCGGCCCTACGCCCTCCACCAACAGCAGCACGCGATGCCAGCTGACCGTATCGAGCGGGTTCGAGACGACACGCACATGCGCCAACAAATCTTTGACATGAGCGGTCTCGATAAACTTCACCCCACCGCGCTTAATAAAGGGTAGCCCCTTTCGAGAGAGCTCGATTTCCAGATCGAACGAATGAAAACTCGAGCGAAACAGGACGGCCACCTCACTGAGCGGAACTCCTTCCTCGCGAAGCTCAAGAATCTTCTGCCCAATGAATCGCGACTGCGCATTTTCACCGGCGGCCTCCACGAGCGACGGAAGTGGGCCATCGATCTTTCTCGTGAAGAGCCGCTTCGTATACTTCTCCGCCGCCTCTTCGATAATGCAGTTCGCGAGATTCAAAATCGGCTGCGTGCTGCGGTAGTTCTCTTCCAGCTTATAGATCGTCGTGCCGGGGAATAGCAGGGGGAATTCCATGATGTTCTTGAAGGTCGCGCCGCGGAATGCATAGATGGACTGCGAGTCGTCGCCCACCACCATCACATTCTGATACGTCGTCGCCAGTTGTCGGATGACCTCGGCCTGCAACCGATTCGTGTCTTGGTACTCATCCACAAGGATGTAGCGATACTGTCGGGAGATGTTCGCGCGGGCCGTCTCATCCAACAAGAGCAACTGCCGCAGCATCACTAACAGATCGTCGTAATCCAAGAGTTGTTTTTGACGCTTCGCAGTTTGATAGGCCTTCTGGAGTCGCCCGAGATCCTCCGAATGATCCGCAAAATGGCTGAACTCCTCCAGAATGATCTCATCAAGGCTGCGCAGCGTGTTCTCGCTTTTACTGATCATTTCCATGATCGTCCCCTTGCGAGGAAAGCGTTTGTCTTTTTCGTTGAGCCCCAGCTGCGATCTCATCAAGGCGATCAAATCTTCCGCGTCGCCGCGATCCAGAATTGTGAAACCAGGCTCAATCCCTATCGATCGGCCATGCCGCCGAAGCAGCATATTGGCCACTGAGTGGAACGTCCCTCCGCAGACTCGCCGACTACTCACCCCGATCAGATCGCCAGCCCGCCCCAACATTTCCTGTGAGGATTTGCGCGTGAAGGTAAGCAGAAGGATATTCGAAGGATCCACGCCCGAATCGATCAGATAGGCCACACGATAGACCAACGTGCGCGTCTTGCCACTTCCCGCACCCGCAATGACCAGCGACGGGCCATCACCCGCCGTCACTGCGGCCAATTGCTGAGGATTCAACGCCGCCGCATAGTCGATCGACAACTTGCGGGGCACAGCTTCCTCAGTAGGTCGCTTCAGTACGTAGGTTTTAACTTCTCGTTCCATGGAGCGATGCGCAGGAGGTATTCGGCAGTTTAGTCATTCAGGAAGGCTCGTCTATATCACACTCGAGTTCCCATTCCTATCCACCTGAGACCATCATCCACAGCTTGAAGATCAACCATATGATGAAGGCGATCATAAGCAGCAGGAGGGCGACCGTGCCAACGATGATCCCGCCCACGTAGAACCAATCGGTGTGGGTTTCCCGATCCGGCTTCATGGCTGCGTCGCGAAGCAGCGCGGCGTTTCGCGAATGACTCCGAAACCAGACCGAGAAGAGATCTCCAACAATTGGAACGGCTCCGACCGTCCCATTGATAAGTAGATTGAGACTCATCCGGGCCAACACGATCCGAGGAAGCTGTAAGCGAGTCGCCAATCCAAGGATCACCGTACCGATGAGATTGGCCAAGACATCCCCAATCCCAGGAATGAGTCCAAGCAATGGATCCAACCCGATGTACCAGGACGTCCCAGGAATCCTGATCGTCGTATCCATCACCTTGGCAAGAATGTCCGCGATCGCAAGCAGGTGTTCCCGCCCTTCATCGCGAGGCAAGACCTCGATTGGAGACTTGGCCTCCTTGTCGCGAACTGCAAAAGTCGGATCAGGATTCATTGCGTCCGTTCTTTCCAGATCACCGGATCACGTTTGGCATGAAAACAGGCAAGAACGGTAACCAGCTCCCCATCTCTGACATAGAATACACCGTAAGGAAACCGCTTCATTAGCGCACGCCTAATATCTCGATGCACTATGGGATGGCTTTCGGGAAAGCTTTGAATGCTTTTGAGACAGGAATCGAGGGACTTACGAAACTCTCCGGCTAAGTCAAAACCGCGTGCACGATACCAAGAGACTTCCGCTTCAGCTTCACGGCGGAAGCGAATCTGGATACTCATCCATTCCTATACAGATCAGCGCGGATTTCCTCCCAGGAACGGGTTGAGCCGGGATCGTTCGAATGCGCTTCGCGGCGGAGGTCCAGCACGCGCTTCTGCGCGTCGGTCACGGGAAAGGACTCCGGATCGGCAGCAATACTATCCCAAATCTCCTCCGCAAGCTGAACTCGTTCGGATACGCTCAACTTGAGGATTTCTTTGAGAGCAAAGGGTGACATACCGCTATTTTCCTCTTTTCCAAGCTCCGGAGCAAGCACCAGGAAGCTATGCGCAACACCGTGACCTGAGGCTCTGACTCTGTATCATGCTTCGGGCTGAATTCTATTTGATGCGCCCTCAGACTCCGTAGGACTCACTCTATTGAAAGGGTTGAATACCGGCAACCCATAGAGCAATGGGCTGACCGGAAGCACATGATCGTATGCTGGTCCTGAAAGGATGAGCAATTTGTTGTTTTCAGGTACACTGCCCCACCGAAACGACCCTCTAGAAAGGCAACCTATGCTCTGGGTCGCTCCTTCCGAAAAGGACACGGCGACGGACGCGCTGGAAAAGCGTCTCTGGGATGCCGCCGATCAGCTGCGAGCCAATAGCGGTCTCAATGCCACACAATATTCCTCACCGGTCCTGGGTCTCATCTTCCTTCGCTTCGCCGATGTCCGTTTCGCAAAAGTCCGTGCTGGCCTGGAGGAGATGGCTTCATCGTCTCGGCGCGGCTCTCGCGTGGACGAACCGGCGGCCTACCATGCCGAAGGGGTGCTCTATCTCACACCGAATGCCCGGTTCGAGAAACTCTTGCATCTGCCAGAGGGAAGCAATGCCGGCAAGTCGATCAATGAAGCGATGCGCGACATTGAAAAGCACAATCCCCAACTTGCCGGGGTGCTGCCCAAGACCTATGAAATCTTCAACAGCACACTGCTGAAGGAACTCCTCAAGCGCGTCTCTGAAATCCCGGCCACCATCGACTACGACGCCTTCGGCCGCATCTACGAATACTTCCTCGGTGAATTCGCCAGAACGGAAGGGCAAAAGGGCGGGGAGTTCTACACACCATCTAGCATTGTCCGCCTGTTGGTGGAAGTCCTGGAGCCCTACCACGGCCGCATCCTGGACCCGGCCTGCGGCTCCGGCGGTATGTTCGTCCAGAGCGCTCGCTTCGTAGCCGAGCACAAGAAGAACCCGTCCTCGGAACTCGCCATTCATGGCCAGGAGAAAGTTGCGGCCACCGTCGCCCTCTGCCGTATGAACCTGGCCATGCACGGCCTCGAAGGGGACATCAAAGAAGCCATCACCTACTACGACGATCTGCACAAGAGCACCGGACGGTTCGACTTCGTCCTCGCCAATCCGCCGTTCAACGTGAACGCCGTCGATAAAGAACGGCTGGAAGCTGAGGTGGGCAAAGGCCGCCGCTATCCCTTCGGCCTACCGCGCACGGACAACGGTAACTATCTCTGGATTCAGCTCTTCTATTCGGCGTTGAACCAGACGGGGCGGGCCGGTTTCGTCATGGCCAACAGCGCCTCCGATGCGCGGGCTTCTGAGCAGGAGTTACGCAAACAACTTATCGAAGCCCGCACGGTGGATGTCATGATCGCCGTCGGACCGAACATGTTTTACACGGTAACTTTGCCATGCACGCTGTGGTTCATGGACAAGGCGAAAGCGCAGCTTCCGCCTTGTCCACCCTCACCCGGTTCTTCGAACCACCCTCTCCCAAAGGGAGAGGGTCGGGGTGGCTTCAAGTTTCAAGGCTTGGTGGATCAAGCGAGGGAGCTACGCAAGAAACAGACACCCGCCGAAGACGTGCTGTGGCAGTTGTTGCGTGACGGACAACTTGCTGACCTCAAGTTTCGCAGGCAGCACCAGATCGGTGACTACATCGTCGATTTCTTCTGCCCTAAATACGGCCTGGTTGTCGAGCTTGATGGTGCGGTTCATGATACGCCCGACCGACAGAGAAAGGACGCCAAACGTGATGGCTACCTTCGTTCTCTTGGTCACACCGTGCTCCGTTTCACAAACGCTCGGGTCTTCGAAGACACCGAAAGCTTGCTCAGAGAAATCGCTTCATCCCTCCCCTCTCCCTCTGGGAGAGGCAGGGGTGAGGGTGAACAACGCGGGGCGCGCTACAGCGACACCGTGTTGTTCATAGACGCGCGGCATATCTACCGCCAAGTAGATCGAGCGCACCGCGACTGGACCGAAGGCCAGATCGGCTTCTTGGCCAACGTCGTGCATCTGTACCGAGGCGAAGAACCGGACTTCACCCTCGGTGGGCCTGAGGCAGAAGCCAAGCTCAAGGAAGTCTTCGGCAAGAAGCTGAAGTTCACCGACGTGCCAGGTCTGTGTAAAGCCGCCACGCTTAATGAGATCGAAGCGCAGGGCTGGAGCCTGAACCCCGGCCGCTATGTCGGGATGGCTCCGGGTGAAGAAGTCAGCGACCAGGATTTCAAGGAACAGCTTGAAACATTGAACGACGAACTTGAAACGCTGAATGCTCAGGCCCGTGAGCTTGAGCAAACCATTTCGTGCAACGTGGCGGAAATTCTGGAGACGTGACATGGCAAGTGCCGAATGGAAACCACGACGACTAGACGAGCTTGGCTTCGTCGGTCGGGGAAAGTCGCGGCATCGGCCACGCAACGACGCTCGCCTTTACGGCGGCCCATATCCATTCATTCAAACGGCGGACATTATGGCAGCCGATCCATACATCACAACCTTCTCGCAGACCTACAGCGAGTTCGGACTTCAGCAAAGCAAGATGTGGCCTCCGAACACGCTCTGCATGACAATTGCGGGGGCAAACACTGCAAAGACGGCCATCCTGAAAATTGACGCTTGCTTCCCGGATAGCATTGTCGGATTCATCCCAGATCAAGTGAAGTCAGACCTTCATTTCGTGAAGCACTCACTCGATCTGATGCGGCACCGTTTTCTATCCGTCAGCCGCGGCGCGACCCAAGACAATCTAAGTGTCGACAAGTTGTTGTCATTTCCAATTCCCGCACCGGAAGTTGACGAACAGCGTCGCATTGGGGCAATCCTGGCGGCCTACGACGAGCTGATCGAGAATAACCAGCGGCGCATCAAGATTCTGGAAGAGATGGCCCGATCCCTCTACCGCGAGTGGTTCGTCCGCTTCCGCTTCCCCGGCCACGACAAAGTCAAAATGGTTCCGTCATCACTTGGTCCTATCCCCCAAGGCTGGGAGGTGAAAGAAATGCAAGAGGTGGCGGATGTCATCGACTGCCTCCACTCAAAGAAGCCCGAGGAGTGCCCGGACGGTTCAGGCGTTCTTCTTCAGTTAAACAACATCGGCGACGGTGGAAAGTTGGACATGCGGGAACAATTCCGCATAAGCGCCAAAGACTATGAACTGTGGACTAGCCGCATTGAACTTCAGACAGGTGATTGTGTTGTCACAAACGTCGGAAGGGTCGGTGCTGTCGCCCAAATACCGGATGGAGTCAAGGCAGCGCCAGGCAGAAACATGACCGCGATTCGTCCACGCGACGGACGGCTCACACCCACTTTCCTGATTGAATACTTGCTCTCGTCACACATGGCTTCCGAAGTCTTAAAGAAGAAGGACCTCGGAACGATCATGGATAGCCTGAACGTGAAAGGAATCGTCCGCCTGCATGTTGCATGTCCGAAAATGGACTTGATGTTGAAGTTTGAAAGCATCGCACGACCAATGCGCAAACGCGTCGAAGTGTTGCTGGAACAAATCGAAAACCTCCGCCGCACCCGCGACCTGCTGCTCCCGCGACTACTGGCAGGGCAAGTGAATATCGAAGCGCTCTAAGCATGACCGAAAAATACGAAATACAAAGAACCTCCTTACAGTCGGCTGCCGTTTCGGACAGAGTACTGGCTGAGACGACAACAACTAGGTTGGTGCTCAGATCGGATATTGTGGAGAATCGCAAAAATCCCGATGCAACAATCAAAGTCTCTATAGTCCACCAGCGCAAGTCCCCTAATAGCACATGGGAAGATACACCAACGATACCCCTGAGTTCGCTTAAGGCTGGAGAGCAAGTAAAGTTGACGTTGCATACCGAGCCAACGTTGGAACTTTTCCGTCAACTCGGCAATCTGTATACCATCGCGACGAAGGGGAAGATTGGGTTCGGAAAGACCAGTTTGGTGGTTGGACGCGAAGAGGAAATCATCAAGGCAGATTCTAGCCGAGCAAAAGTCATCAAACTGCTGCTTGCCAAGGGATATTCCGACGATATCTGGAAAGCTCTTGTACGTGTGAATCCAGACTTGGCAACGCAGTTGTCCTACGCTCGCATCCACACGGAGCGCAAAAAGGTGTTGGAAACATTTCGCCACTCTCTTACGCAAACTAAGGAGGAAATCTGGTGGCAAGGCTTCTTTGAACGGAACACATGGATATTTGGTTTTGGCCTCAAATATCAGATCCTGAAGTCTGTGCAGCCGCAACCTCAGTATGGTGGTGCAAATGTGGCGGGGAAAGGGACAGAAAGGGGTGATTTTCTAGAGCGAACTGAAGCGGACATAAAGTTTACGGTTCTCGTGGAGATCAAGAGGCCTAATTCTCTGCTTTTGGGAAGCAAGCCTTACAGAAATGGAGCTTGGCAACTCGGTGAAGAGCTTACGGGTGGTGTCTCACAACTTCAGGCCAACTGTAGACGGTGGGAGGTCGAGGGATCACAGACCGAACAGAATCGTGAAGTCTTACAGCAAGAGAAAATTTATACTGTGCACCCCGAGGGCATTCTTGTAATTGGCTCAACAACTCAGTTGAACGGCATTGCCAAGAGAAATACCTTTGAGCTGTTCAGGCAAAGCATAACCAATCCTGAGATTCTGACATTTGACGAACTTTACGAGCGCGCCAAATTCATTGTCGAACACACAGATAACAGTCCTTAGATTTCTGAGACGGAAAGCGAAGATTAAAGTCAGGGCGTGGGTCTGCCACACCCACGACCTGCTGCTCCCTCGGCTACTGTCGGGAATGATTGCAGCCTGAGCCACTGTGAGGTAAGGTTTCTCATGCTTTTCGAACGACAACGATTGATCCTCACGTTACTGAAGGCACTTGATGGTCCGATTGGCCACATGGACTTCCAGAAACTCCTCTTTCTCTACACGAAAGAATGTGAGGAGAAGCCAAGCTATGAATTTGTGCCGTATCGGTTCGGAGGCTTTTCCTTCACCTCGTACGCGGACAAGCGCCGGCTTATTGAGGCTGGCTGGCTAGAAGAGGATGAGCATCAATGGAAGCTGACGAAGGAGGGTCGGCATGAAGCGATGCGACGCCCGGTTTCGCCAGAGAGGGTCGCTCAATTTTGCCGGCAGCACGCTGGCTTGCGGGGCAACGCGCTTATTGCTGAGATCTATCGCCGATACCCGTATTACGCCACTCGGAGTGAAATCGTTGAAAAGGTTTTGCCGGACGCAGAATCTCGCAAACGCGTGGCAGAGGCGTCATCCAATCAGTCAGGCCCGGCATTATTAACCATTGGCTATGAAGGGAAATGCCTGGAGGGGTATCTCAACCAGTTGTTGCGGGCAGGAGTCACGCTGCTGTGTGATGTGCGACGCAATCCGCTGAGCCGGAAGTATGGATTTTCAAAACTCACCTTGAGCAAGGCGTGCGAGGGGGTGGGGATAGGATATGAGCATCTTCCTGAGCTGGGCATTGCCTCCGATAAACGACGACATCTTGAAACGCAGAAAGACTACGACACCTTGTTCGCGACCTATGAGCGGGAGTATCTGCCAGCTCAAAATGCCGCGCTGGATCGGATTCGGCGGTGGCTGGTGGATGGCAAACAACGAGTCGCGCTGACGTGTTTTGAAGAGCTACCGCAGCAATGTCATCGCCATTGTGTCGCAAAGGTATTCGAGCAAAGCGGTGATGGGAGGCTACAACCGGTCCACTTATAAGCCTGAACAGTAATGTCGAAGGAACGTGTGCTCATCACGGTCAAGACCTATCCCACCCTCTCACGGAAGTATGGGGAGATGGTGTGCACGGCAGGGATTCGCGTCGATAGATCGTGGGTGCGACTCTACCCGGTTCCATTCCGTCGGCTTGAAGAGGAGGACCAGTACGCGAAGTTTGACTGGATTGAAGCCGAACTCGTGAGGAGTGGTTCCGATCCCAGGCCGGAGACCTATCGTCTCGTAGATCCGAAAGACATGCGCCGGATCGACCATGTGGGGACTGACAAAAACTGGAGAGAGCGACGTCAGCTACTACTGAAAGCCTCTCACGTGTATGACCGCCTCCAACCGTTGCTTGATGGCGCGAAAGCAAACACACTTTCCCTTGCTGTCTTTAAGCCCGCCCGAATTCTTGATTTCACATGGGAGGACTGCGAGCGTGACTGGGATGCTGCCAAGATCGCCGCAGTGCGTCAGGCTGCGTCCCAAGGCAATCTCTTTGAAGATGAAGCCTGGCGCGAAACATTCCAGTTGATGCGGAAGCTACCGTACAACTTTTCCTATCGGTTTGCCGATGCCGATGGCCGCGAGAGTAAACTTCAGGTGCTTGATTGGGAGGCTGGCCAGCTCTTCTGGAACTGTCTGAAATCCACGTCCAATTCGGAAACTGCCGCATTGGAAAAGGTTCGTCAGAAATACCTCCATGAGTTTTCTGGCCGTGATCTCCATTTCTTTCTGGGAACGTTGAAACAGTTCCATGGCTTCTCGCCGAATCCTTGGGTCATTATTGGAGTATTCCCGATTCCACACGAAAACCAGATGGATCTTCTCTAGCCTGTGGCTCAATCCTACACCGAAGACTCTCTCGTCGAGCAGCCAGCCATCCAGCTTTTCGCTGAAATGGGATGGCAGACGTTGTCTGCCTTGGAGGAGGTCTTTGGCGTTGGCAGTACGTTGGGGCGGGAAATCAAGGGCGAGGTGGTGTTGGTTCCTCGTCTGCGTGCCATGCTTGAGCGTCTGAGTCCCTCCCTTCCACCGGAAGCCATTTCTGCAGCCATCGATCAATTAAACCGCGACCGCTCGGTGATGAGCCTAACTGCGGCGAATCGCGAGGCGTACGAGCTTCTGAAGGACGGAGTGGAGATTTCCGTCACAGATGCTAAGACTGGAGGGCAGGAGCCTAAGCGTGTCCGTGTCATCGATTGGGACAACCCTACGGCCAATGACTTCCTACTCGTCAGCCAACTCAGCATCACCGGCCCCCTCTACACCCGCCGACCTGATCTTGTTGGATTCGTCAATGGCCTGCCTCTCGTCGTCATCGAGCTGAAAAAGCCCGGTGTACCCGCGCAGCAGGCCTTCGACGATAACCTCACCTGCTACAAGTCCGATATTCCCCAACTCTTCTGGTTCAACGGCGTGATGATCGCCTCCAACGGCACGGAGAGTCGCGTGGGTTCTTTGACCGCCGACTGGGATCGGTTCTTTGAGTGGAAGCGGATCGAACGAGAAGACGAACCGCGCCGGGTCTCGCTCGAAGTGATGCTGGGTGGCACCTGTGAGCCCTCTCACCTGCTCGATCTGCTCGAAAACTTCACCCTCTTCTCCGAGCATAAAACCGGACTCGTCAAAGTGCTTGGCCAGAACCACCAGTTCCTTGGGGTGAACAACGCCATTGCTGCCACGCTAACTGCCCGGAAACAGGGGCACGGACGGGGCGGTGTGTTCTGGCAGACGCAGGGTTCCGGCAAAAGCTTCGCGATGGTGTTCTTTGCTCAGAAGATCCTTCGCAAGATTCCTGGCGATTGGAGCTTCGTCGTGGTAACGGATCGTGTCGAGCTGGACGATCAGATTGCCAAAACCTTCAAGGCCTGCGGTGCGGTCAGCGAGACGGAAAGCGATCTCTGCCACGCGCAGAGTGGCGCACAGCTACGGCAATTGCTCGGCGGAAACCATCGCTATGTCTTCACACTCATTCACAAATTCCAGACGCCCGAGCTACTTTGCGGTCGGTCGGATGTAATCGTGCTCACGGACGAAGCGCATCGCAGCCAGTACGATACGCTGGCGCTGAACATGAGAGCGACCCTCCCCAAGGCCCTCTTCCTCGCCTTCACGGGGACGCCGCTCATCGCCGGAGAGGAACGGACCCGTGAAGTGTTCGGCGACTATGTGTCAATCTACGACTTCCAACAGTCGGTGGAAGACGGCGCGACGGTCCCGCTGTTCTACGAAAACCGAACACCGGAACTCCGCTTGGAGAATCCGAACCTCAACGACGACATCTATAACCTGATCGAAGCGGCCGGCTTGGATGATGACCAGGAGAAACGGCTGGAGCGTGAGTTGGGCCGGCAATATCAATTGCTCACTCGCGATGACAGGTTGGAGACGATCTCCAAAGACATCGTGCAGCACTTCCTCGGGCGCGGCTTTCAAGGCAAGGCGATGGTCATCTCCATCGACAAGGCTACAGCCCTTCGAATGCACAACAAAGTCCGAGCGCACTGGAAGACGGAAGAGCAACGAGTTGAAGAGGAATTGGCTACGCTCAGGACTTACGGAACAAAGGCCACTGATCCCGATCGCATTCTGGAACTGAAGGCACGGCTGGATGTGATCCGCACCACCGAGATGGCTGTGATTGTGTCGTCTGCCCAAAATGAAATTGCAGATATGCAGAAGCTGGGGCTCGATATCGCGCCTCATCGGAAACGGATGAATGATGAGACGCTGGATGAGGATTTCAAGAACCCGGACGATCCATTGCGGCTGGTCTTCGTCTGTGCCATGTGGCTGACCGGCTTCGACGCACCGAGCTGTTCGACGGTGTATCTCGACAAACCGATGCGGAATCACACGCTGATGCAAACGATTGCCCGAGCCAACCGAGTGTTTCCCGGAAAGCATAGTGGCCTCATTGTGGATTATGCGAACGTCTTTGCTTCACTAGAGAAGGCGCTGGCGATCTATGCCAAAGGTCGTGGAGGAGAGCAGCCCATCCGGGACAAGCAAAAGCTCGTGGAGAGCCTGCGCCAGGCGATCATGGAGACGGAAGCGTTCTGTCTGACTCATGGCGTTAACCTGGAAGAGATTGAGCAGACTCCGGCGGGGAGTCTTGACCGGCTGGCGAAGATTGCTGAGGCGGTCGAGCGCCTGATTTCGCCTGACCCTCTCCGCAAGAACTTTCTCGGCCAGGAGGGTTGGGTGAGAACTCTCTTCCAAGCGGTGAAGCCCGATCCGTCTGTGTTGGAGTTCACGTCCCGGCTCGCCTGCCTGGCGACTATCGCCGAAAACATTCGCCAACGAACGGGCGAGGGACCGGCAGATATTTCAGCCGTGATGGCCGATCTCAATACGATTCTGGATGCGTCCGTGGCAGCAGATGGATTTCACATCCCTCAGGAAAAGACCGGCCATAACGTCATCGATCTGACGAAAATCGACTTCGAGGCTTTGGCCAAGCGATTTGGGAAGTCCAGGACCAAGAATATCGATCTGGAGCAACTGAAGGCGGCGATCCGCGCTCAACTGGACAAGCTCGTCCGCCTGAATCGGACCAGGGCCGACTATCTGACCAAGTTTGAAGAACTGATTGAATCCTACAACGCTGGCAGCCGGAATATTGAGGAACTCTTCAAGGAACTCCTGGCGCTCAGCCGTAGTTTGAACGAAGAGCAGGAACGGCATGTCCGGGAAAACCTCACTGAAGAGGAATTGGTAATCTTTGATATCCTCACTCGTCCTGCCCCGGAATTGAGTGCTGCCGAGCGGGCTGAACTGAAAAAGGTGGCTAAAGATCTGCTGGAGAAACTGAAGCAGATGCTCGTGCTGAACTGGCGGCAAACAGTCGCTGCACGGTCACGCGTGAAGCTGACCATCGAAGATCTGCTGGATCAAGGACTTCCACGAGCCTACAACCCTGATTTGTACAAACAGAAATGCTCCGCGGTATTCGAGCATGTCTATGAAATGTACGGTGATAAAGGAGCGAGTCCGTACCGCTCGTACCCGGAAAGCTCATCCCTCTCCTCCTCGCTTTAAATACCGAGCACGTCTCCGCTATAATCATCGCTTGCTAAGAGGAGAGTCATGACTACTGCCACCACTGAATACAAAGAACGCCTTCGCCAGCTGGCCGAACTGATGCTCGCCGTGTCGGGCGAATCGGTCACGATGATGAAGCGCAATGCCCCCGACCAGGCGCTGAAACTCAAGCGCCAGGATGAGTGGGGCATCTACCTCGAGTTCCTCAAGATCATGTTCAATCTCACGGACCGACTGGTAGCCCTGCACATCCCGATGAAGGACCAGATGGAATTTATGAATGGGCTGGAAGACGCCGTAACGCAACAGTTGAAGCGCGCCCTGGAACCGGCCTTCGGAAACAATGCGGATCAGATGGAAATCGTCATGACCATTGGCACGACCGTCGCCGAAAGTCGGCAGACCTATGAGCACTACAAGTTCCTGATCTCCGAAGACTCCAAAACCAAGAACAAGATGTTCCATGAGTTCGGTGAGAAAGTGGCTGACGCGATCGGCGCACCCGGCAATGCGCAACTCAGCTCGGCTGCGACACTCTGTATCAGTGCGGTGGTTCCCGCTCTCAGCGCCGTACTACAAGGGCAAGCCCCACCCTCACAGGACGTGCCGCAGACTGTGCCCACCGCCGTCGGGAGCGCTGCCGAGCACGGTAAAACGACCGGTCAGGAGATTAAGCTCATTAGCTTGATGTCGAGTGTATTAGGCGAAGAAGTCGAAACCCGTTGGGGACTCCACCCACGGTTTCGCGAAGACCTCACACCGTCCGAACTGCAGCAACTCACGAAACTGCTCAACCAGGTCGCAAAAATCCTTGGCGAACGGTACGCCGCCGTGGCATTCTCCAAAGAGTGGGCCTCGTGGCATAAGGCCGGACACGCCTGATCCCGCCAGTGATCGCCCGTCACTGCCGATACTCGGTTCTTTATCTTGACCAAAGGAGTGCTTGTGGATTCTCCCAATGGCATACACAGTTCTCTCCCCCAGAACCTTAGTCGTTTACCCGAACTTGCGCAGAATCTGTGGTGGAGCTGGACGCTCGAGGCTCGCCAACTGTTTGAAACAATCGATCCGACTCTCTGGTTTCTCACGCACCACAACCCGGTCAAATTGTTGACGGATGTGAAACCGGACCGATTGACGCGCTTGGCCGAGGATCCGTCGTTCCTCCGTCAATACTCAGCGGTATTTCGGTTGTTCGACGAATACTTGAGCAACAAGAAAAGTTGGGCCGGCACGCACCAGGCCGATCTGGTTAAGACGACTATCGCCTACTTCTCAGCCGAATTCGGGTTACATGCCTCCGTTCCCATCTATAGCGGCGGCCTCGGCATCTTGGCCGGAGATCATTGTAAAGAGGCGAGCGACCTTGGGCTCCCGCTCGTCGGAATCGGGTTCATGTACCCGCAAGGATATTTCCGCCAACGAATCACACCTGAGGGATGGCAAGAAGCGGCCTATGCGCCGTTCAATCGCGACGAGTCTCCGGTCCATTTAGCCCGCACTCCATCGGGGGAACCGTACCAATTCGTCGTCGACATGGGTGGCCGTCGCGTGACTGCGGCGGTCTGGAAGGTGTTGGCTGGTCGCATTCCGCTGTATTTGATCGATACAGATGTGCCGGAAAACAGCCCGGAAGACCGTGCCCTCTCCGCTCGGCTGTATGGCGGCGATCAGGAAATGCGGCTGTGTCAGGAAATCTTGTTGGGGATCGGTGGAGTGCGCATGTTGCGCTCCCTCGGCATCTCGCCGTCGGTATGGCATGCCAATGAAGGGCACTCTGCGTTTCTGACCTTGGAACGGGTGCGGGAATATGTTCAAAAAGGCTCGTCGCACGCGGAAGCCAGCGAGCTGGTCCGCCAAAGCACCGTGTTCACAACGCACACACCCGTGCCGGCTGGACACGACGTGTTCCCCCATCATCTCATGGATCGTTACTTTACCGGATATTGGGAACAACTGGGGCTCTCGCGCGACGAGTTTCTCCGCCTTGGCGACACTCCTGAATCAGGCGGACATGGTTTCAACATGACGGCGCTCGTCATGCGCCTGTCGGCCCATGTCAACGGCGTCAGCCGCGAACATGGCCGTGTGTCACGAGAAATGTGGCAACACTTCTGGCCGGGACTACCGACCGACCAGATCCCTATCCGTAGCGTGACCAACGGCATTCATGTGCCGACGTGGATCTCACCGGAACTCCACCACTTGTACGGCAAGTCCCTGAGCCCAACCTGGACCCAGACCTGCGACGATCCGGCCATGTGGCAGCGTGTGATGGATGTGCCTGACCATGAACTGTGGGCGGTTCGACAGGCGATGAAGCGGAAACTGATGGGCTTCATCCGTGAACGCGCCAGAAACGGGTGGATGCACGGGCATCTCCAACCATCGCAAGTGATCACCCGTGGAACCCTCTTGGACCCCGAAGCGTTGACGATCGGGTTCGCCCGACGGTTCGCAACGTACAAACGGGCCACCTTGCTCTTTCGAGATTTGGAACGATTGAAGGCTCTGCTCCAAGACCGTTGGCGACCGGTCCAGCTCGTGTTTGCGGGCAAGGCCCATCCAGCTGATGAGCCGGGTCGGTACTTCATTCACGAAGTGCTGAATTTCTGCCATGACCATAAACTGGGAGGCCGTATCGCGTTCCTTGAAGATTACGAGATGCATATGGCGAAGTATCTTGTCCAAGGTGTCGACATTTGGTTGAACACCCCTCGTTTCCCCATGGAGGCCAGCGGCACCAGCGGGATGAAAGCCGCTCTGAACGGCGTGCTGAATCTGAGCGTTCTCGATGGGTGGTGGGTCGAGGGCTACAATGGGGCCAATGGGTGGGGAATCCAACCGCTAAGTGAGCCCGCTGACGCGCAGACTCAAGATCATCATGATGCGGAGCAGCTCTATCGCCTGTTGGAACAAGAGGTCGTCCCGTTATTCTACCAGCGCGATCGAGACGATATTCCACGAGGTTGGCTCCAAATGGTCAAAGAATGCATACGCACCGTCGCACCTCAGTTTTGTACCACGCGCATGCTCAAGGATTATGTCAGTCTGATGTACCATCCTGCGACGGTGCATCTACCGACAACATGGTAGTGCAGCGCAACACAACGAATCGACATCCCCTGCTCTATCGACGGCAGAACAACATGGCCACCGTGGTGGTATGGGGAGCGCTCTTGCTCGGCCTCATCACGGAGCCCACGTTTGCCGCATCGGGAGGCTCGACCTCAACTGTTGAGTCGAAGGCCGCAGCCCTTTTCAAGGCGGGTGATTATCCGGCGGTGGCAAATCTGTTCCGAGAACTGCCACCCGATGCAACACCGTCCAAAGCCTTCCTCCGCCACGCCTTACTGAGCTACGTCCGGCTCGGACGAACAGACGAGGCGCTCACAATCTACTCAACGCTGCACCAGTCTGGGCCACACGATTATTCGCTTCTCCGCCCATTGACCCTCGGTGTGATCACCAGCCACGTCCGCGACCGCCACGAACAGGTTCGCATAGCCGCCTACTCGGCTCTTGCGGATTTGGGCCTCCCGGAGACCGCCGCGTTACTGGAGGACGGGTTGCTGGATACCTCCGTCGTCGTACGCGCGCGAGCCGCAGAGGCGATCGGGAAAGCCGGACTCGCGGCAAAATCCGGGGCATTGCGTCGCGCGCTGAGAGATGAGATGCCAACCGTCCGCATTGCCGCCATGACTGCGTTGGGCGACGCGAATGCGAGTGATGTTCGACAACGGCTCCTGGATGTCGCCCGTACCGAAGACGGACCTGAAGCCGTCTTCGCATACGCTGCGTTGGTTAAATTGGGGCGCCTTGAGAAACTGGACGATATTAAGAGCGCAGCGACCTTGCCGGATACTGAGTCGAGAATGGCGGCGTTGGGCGCATTAGGACGCCTCAAGCACCCAGGAAGCCTGGCAGTCTTATCCCAAGCGGTGTATGATCCCGATCCATCCGTACGAGCCTTCGCCGCAGGGGCGCTGGGCGAATTCGGCTCCCCAGGCGGTGTGGCCCCCTTAACGCATGCCATCGGAGATGAAGTGGGAATGGTTCGGGGCGTCGCCGCCACAAGTTTAGGGCGGCTTGGTATCAAGGAAAACCGGCCTCTCCTGCTGGGGCTCACCCGGGATCCGAATCCACACGTCCGTGCCAGCGCCGTTGAAGGGTTACTCCGCCTCGGAGATGCTTCAGCACTTTCCCTTGCCGGCGATCTAGCACGACATCCGGATCCTTCCATTCGGAGTGCAGCCGCCCAAGCCCTGAGCGCATCTTCGGACAAACAGGCGCTGACGCTCCTGCAAAATCTTTTACAAGACCAACAACCCCTCCCTCGACTGATGGCCGCCAGGTCGTTGAGGAAGAGCCATGTCGAGGCTGTCCCGGTACTGGTCAAAGGCCTACAAGACTCTGATGAAGCGGTGCGCATCGCGTCGGCGCATAGTCTGCTTCATCAGATCACTCAACAGAGTTCAGGGAAACGTCGCCGTTAACGAGGGACCGCTATGGTGAAATTTTTCGGTGTGCTTGTACTGCTCTTCGGCGCATTCGGGGCTGGTTATTATCTCGGACAACGGCCCGTCGGCACGCTCCAGCGAACCGTCGCTGAGCTGCAACAGTCCTTAAAGGATGTGTCCAGAAACGTGTTAGACACTACACTCGGGATCGAGCGAGATCTCCGCCGGCGTCAAGGACTCGTGGAGGCCAAGTCTCGATTGGTACAGACCAAAGCCCACATGGTCGACCGAAATTACGGCGACGCGGCAAAGGAGTTAACCGAAGCCATTGATTCGGTTGAAGCCATTACCAAGGGAGCCAAAGTCGACCCCATGACGAATGCCTTGCGCGATCTCGCCGGATCACTGCGTGAGGTGAAACTGGAACTGGCGATGGGGAAACCGGTCACGTTGAAGAAGTTAGATGAGCTACAGCTGAAGATGGATCAGTTACTGAGCAAGTAGTTCAGGCATTAGCCGGTTGGGTAATAGACTGCTTCTTCCACTTGGCAAGAATGCGCTCGACGCGCATCTTGACCACCATGTCCGGATCTTTCAACAATGGTTTGATGGCCTCACGTCCCCGTTCGTCGCCGATCGACTCCAACGCAGCCGCTGCCGTCAGCCGAGTGAACCAGTCTTTATCACTGAGCATATCGATGAGCGGTGTGATAGCATCGCTGCTCTTGATCCGTCCCAAGGCCAGCACTGCGCTCTTGCGAACATTTTCGTCTTTGTCCCGAAGCGCGCCGATCAACTTCTCGACGGAAGGCTCACCGAGCTCAACCAAGGCTTGAATAGCGTCATCCTTAAACTCGTCGTTGCGCAGTTGCAACATCAAGGGATCGAGCACGCGTTCGTCGCGAATTCTTCCAAGCGCCAATATGGCGTACTTGCGCACTTCCCAGTCGCGTAGCAGTTTCAGGAGCATTTCGACAGCGGGGGAGCCTACCTGCCCCATCGCTTCGATCGCAACTTCTCGAACCTGCCAATCCCCATCGCGTAACGCGCGGGCCAATGGCTCCACACACCGCTCATCAGCCATTTCACCGAGCGTGATGACGGCCTCTCGACGGACGACCCAATCAGTATCATTGAGGAGATCGATTTGAATATCGATCTCGTCTTTGATTTGCTCTTCCTCGAGAGCGACCGCCTCTCCAACAGCAACGGATTCGGCAGAGGCAAGCGACTCAGCCTGCGTCGAATCGGTGACGTCAATCATAGGACCAGCACCGGCCGGAAGACTGAGAGGGTTCGTACCCGGCGATGAATGTTTGGGTTCTTGCTCCATACAGGAATACCAGACGAAAATACCCGCACGAACTCTTTAACTCGATGCTGTGGCAGCCGCCTTGCTTCCAGCGGCTTGTTTTTTCCGCTGTGCCAGAGCCCTCCGCTTGCGCTGCTCCCGCTTCAATCGCTTCCTGAGCGATCGGAGGGCACTGTCTCCTTTTGGATTATCGTGGCTGGTGCGCTTCGCGACAATCTTCTTCTTGAGTTGTACTTCTTCCGGCTCCGCTGCCCGCTTTTTGGCCATCGATCTGTGCCTCCCGTTCGATAACTTACGCCCTGTCAGTTTCAATAAGAAGAGGAAGCAGTCTAGTGGAGACCTTTGCGTACTGTCAACCTGGAGGGAATGAACGGGAGTGCGATTAGGCGAGCCCTAACGTAGCCACCGATGTTCCTGCCCAATGATCGACGGAGAGCATCGCCAGAGCCCAGCGATTTCGCCGTGCTATCCAGAGGTCGCCCTGAAGATTTCGAGTATGAGACGCCATACCGGATGAAGTCCGGTCAGACAGATATTTGGCATCAGCAAGAACCGACGCGACTCGCCCAGTGAACGTTTCTGAAAGCCACGTGAGATCAGGGCGGCGCTCGCCGACAATCTCAACTTGCACGTATGCTAATCCCTTGTGCTCCATGCCCAATTGCAGAGCCGCACGACGCGAAAGATCGATGATTCGCCCTTTCTCATAGGGACCTCGATCCGTAATCCGCACATGGAGATGTCTGCCATTGGTCAGATTGATGACACGAACCACGCTCCCTAGCGGCATAGTTCGATGCGCGGCGGTCAACGCCTCCATATCGAACAGCTCACCGTTCGCCGCCTTCTTACCGTGGAACTGCTCACCATACCAGGAAGCCACTCCTCGATCCTTGATACCCACATCGAGTTGCACATCCCCTTTGGGAACCCACGAGCATGCCCCCAATGAAAGGCAAAAGATGAGGGCGAGAGAACCTGAGGATGAGAGCCGATTGTAATGAGAGTAGGTGTCCATGTTATGAGCCGCCTCCCTCTGCTGAGATCGTTCGCTTCCGAGAAAAGTGTGATCAGAGTATGAAAGAGATAGGATTTCAACAACACCGACAGGAGTACCTGTTTCCCCCACCTCCGTATGGAATCCTCGGTTGATCGGTGAAGAGAATGACCATCCAAAAATGAACACGGTCGGCTTCGTCGTGGTCCACATATAGATGAGATAGCATTTAAATTCAACAGCAGAAGTTGGTGCGCAGTCAGCGAGAGGATCCAAGCTCGCCAAAGAATCGCGTCGCGCCGCGATCAATTCCTCCCATTACGACAAACATTTTGCCTCACCCTTCGTATCGATGCAGTAACCCATCATTCTTGATCCATACGGCCGTATTGACTGACTGGGAGGTTGTGAGTAAGATCCCCGTGGTGTCCGCGAAGTTGTCGTTTCGAGAGCGAGACCACTTCAGTCACCTCAGTTGTTCGCACCGATATCACTTTCGTGATCGACGTTCAAAACATTACAAAGCGGTACGGCCATCATACGGCTATTGATCGCGTCACCTTCTCGGTGGCCAAAGGAGAGGTGTTGGCATTCCTTGGCCCTAATGGCGCGGGCAAAACGACCACGATGCGGATCCTCACGTGCTTCATGCCGGCGACTGAAGGCCACGCCCGCGTAGCGGGGTTTGATTGTACCGATCAGCCATTGGACGTGAAGCGACAAATCGGCTATCTGCCCGAAACTCCGCCGGTCTATCAGGAACTTACCGTCACCGAATATCTGACGTTCGTCGGCCGACTCCGTGGCATGACGGGACAAAAGCTCACGGCAGCGCTCGACCAAACCATCGGGAAACTTGAGCTGGGTTCGGTACGTCATCGGCTGATCGGAAACCTCTCCCGTGGGTATCGCCAGCGCGTCGGACTAGCGCAAGCCCTAGTGCACGATCCTCCGGTCCTCATTCTCGATGAACCGACGGTCGGACTCGACCCAAAGCAGATCATTGAGATCCGAGAGCTCATCAAGAGCCTGGCCGGATCCCATTCGGTGATCCTCAGTACGCACATCCTCCCGGAGGCCACTGCGGTCTGCCAGCGGGTGGTCATTATCAACAAGGGTCGTATCGTTGCGGAAGACACACCGGAACAATTGTCGGCTCGCTTACGTCAATCAGAGAAAGTGTCCATCACCCTCAAGGCCGTCCCTTCGGACTGCGAGATGAAACTTCGGGCGATCCCAGGCATTCTCAATGTTCTGCCAGGACAGGCAGGAGGGAGCTTTCTTCTCGAATGTGAGCTGGGTCGGGATCTGCGCGATGAGATCGCTCGTCTGGTTGTGTCATCCCACTGGGGTTTACTCGAACTCCATACGATATCCATGACATTGGAAGACGTGTTCCTTCAGCTCACACGCCATGAGGATCATCTCACGGAGCCGGTGGAGGCCATGGTCAGCGCCCCCGCTGAACGAACGGACGCGTAGGAATCGTATGTCTCCTGTCCAAGCTGTCATCGCCAAAGAACTCCGCGGGTACTTCGTCTCTCCCATTGTCTACGTGGTCGGAGCGGTCTTTCTGCTTATCTTCGGACTGCTCTCCTATCTCTACGTCGGATTTGCCGGAGCACAAGCCATCCAGCTGATGCAAATGCAAGGAGGGGTGGCTCAAATCAACCTGAACGACCTGGTCTTCCGTAATCTCTTTGCCAGTGTGCGGATCGTGCTCCTGATCATCTTGCCTATCCTGACCATGCGCCTGTTCGCAGAAGAGCGCAAATTGCGAACGTTTGAGTTCCTGCTGACGTCCCCCATCAGGATCAATGACATTATCATCGGCAAATTCGTGAGTGTGCTACTGATTTATCTCGGTCTCTTGGGGTTGACGCTGCTGGTCCCGACCGTATTGATGCTGTTCAGCGACTTTGATTGGAATCCAATCTGGACCGGGTACCTGGGAATGGTGCTGCTGGGAGCGCTGTTTCTCTCCGTCGGAGTGTGTGCATCGGCGCTGACGGAAAATCAGATTGTCGCCGCCTTTGTGAGCTTCGGCACGCTGTTGTCCATGTGGTTGATCGCCGGATTGGGAAGTCTCCTCGGTGACACCGCGGCAGGCCGGATTATCTCTTATGTGTCCTACATGGAGCACTACGACCGATTGGTTCGAGGATTGATCGACACGAGCGATCTCGTGTACTTCGGAAGCGGACTCGTGCTCATGCTGTTTCTTACACATCGCATTGTGGAATCGACACGCTGGAAATGAACCTCAAATCTCTTCCGCTCGGTCTGATCGGAGTCGTACTCGCAATCGGCGGCATGATTGCGTACAGCCTTCGACCGGACTGGCTGTGGGGTATCACCATTGCAGAGGGGGCAGCGCTCATCTCTTTGGTGCTCTTCTTCGTCTTGCATTTCGAGACCGTGAAGGCGTTCTCCGGTCGACGCTCCACCAAGATGGGGTTGAACAGCGTCCTGATGATCCTGCTCTTTTCGGGCATTCTGGTCATCGTGAACTTTCTCGCGTCCCGCCACTCCGTGCGGTGGGATCTCTCTGAAAATCAGAATTTCACGCTTGCGCCGCAAACCTATCGCGTCCTTAGAACGTTGCCGCGCGACGTCAAAATCACTGTGTTCACTCGGGAAAAGGATCCTGGCTATCAAGCATTTAAAGAACGACTGGAGAGTTATCGACAAGCTTCCGGCAAACTCAGCGTGGAGTTCATCGATCCCGAGAAACAGCCCAAGATAGCCCAGAACTACGGGATCTTCCGAACCGATACGGCTATTTTTGAGAGCGATGGACAGACCATCCGCGTCACGTCACCGTCTGAGGTCGAGTTGACCGGTGCCTTGATTCGTATCTCCAAGGATTCCAAAAAGCGTATCGTCTTTCTCGAAGGCCACAGCGAATTGAATGTCGAGGACAAGGAACGCAACGGCCTTTCGATCGCCAAAGAAGCCCTGATTCGACAGGGATATGACGTCGGCACCCTTTCGCTCCTCAAGGAGTCCGCTGTGCCGGACAACACATCAGTGTTAGTGCTAGCCGGTCCACGCCGCTCCGTAACGAAAGACGAGCAAGACCGTATTCGGGCGTATGTGGAGAAAGGTGGCCACCTCTTGGTGTTGGCCGATCCCGATACCCAGACCGGTTTGGAATCATTACTCGCCCATTGGGGTCTCGGCCTGGGCTCAGGCGTATTGGTGGATCTGCAAGATCGGTTGGCCCAAGGCGATCTCACCGCATTGTTGGTCAGAACGTTTACCGAGCATGAGATCACGCAGGACCTCACGTCCGCCGTATTGTTACCGCTCTCCCGGCATGTGACCTTCGACGAGCAAATCGGGAAAGACTGGGATTTCGTCCCGCTGGCTCGCACCTCACCGAACAGTTGGGCCGAAACCAACATGCAAGGCCGCGTCGTGAGCTTAAGCGAAAAGGAAGATGTGAAAGGACCGCTCCCCATGGCCGCCGCGTTGTCGCCAAAGAAGGCCCCCGAAGAAGGCAAGCCTCGCCCGGCCATCGCAGTAATCGGCAACTCTACCTTCGTATCCAATGCCTTCTTTAACTTTCCCGGCAACAGTGACTTCTTTCTCCATACGATGGGGTGGCTGGCCGAGGAACGAGACTTGATCTCCATCGCACCGAAAGAGCCGGCGTTGCGGCCATTCACACCCAACCCCACCCAGGAACGGGCGCTGATCTATATTCAGGTCGTCTTCCTTCCCCTCCTGACGTTGCTCACCGGCATCATCGTATGGAGAAAGCGCAGACGATTATGATGGGCCTTCTTTACCTATCTCTTGCAGGATGGTCAAAATTGCTGTCCAGCAAGGCCGCAGCAAGTACGGGGCCGAGGCGTACTCTCTGGAGTACGTTGAGGGTCCGAACGATGCGAGAACGCAGCTAGCGGCGATTTTCACCATCCTGATATGCATTACCGGCCTACACTCCTGATGCTACTGATTCTCGCTGGTCTAGGCGGCTATCTCTACCTCGTGGAGCTTCCCACCAAAGAACAAGAAGAGAAACAGGAAACTGCGCAGAAACAACTCCTACCGTTCCCGGAGACCGCGATTACCGGGCTTTCGATTACCACCGCTCAGGGACCGATCAGGTTCAAGCTGGACGCACCGGGGAAATGGTCGATCGTTGCTCCGCTTCAAACAGACGCCGACAATCGCGAAGTGCAATCGCTGATTCGGGCGCTGGTAACAGGAGCCATCACCCGGACCCTCGAAGAGCAAACTACCACCTTGGCGCCCTTCGGCCTCGAACAGCCGGTCACCACCCTGACTGTCACGGCGGGGACGCAGCAGGAAACAATTTCCATCGGCGACAGCGGACCCCTCTCCAATACCCTGTACATCCTTCGTGCATCGGACCGGCGCGTGTTGCTGACTACCCTCGCGCCGAAGGACTTCATCAATAAATCCTTGATGACCTTCCGCCGGAAGGATCTCTTGCGATTTGCGCAAAACGATGTCGAACGAGTCCGCCTGACGTATCCGACCACCGAAATCGTGATCGACAACATGGCGAAAAACAAGCCTCGGCCCTTATGGAAGATCATCTATCCTATTGAAGCGGAAGCTGACCAGAATGAGGTTCGGTCATTGATGTTTCGGTTGGAAGATCTGAAAGCACTGAGCATCATCGACTCAGGGCCGGAGCGAGACACCGTTGCCACGACCCTCACGACGCAAAAAGTGAAAGTCACGCTGTCTACCGCGGCAGGCGACCAGTCAGTCCGTCTGTATCAACCCGACCCGCAGAGTGGTGAGGCGATTGCGGAGACGACACCGGATGGACCGCTCTATCGCATTAACCCTGTTTTGATCAAGGACCTGACACGAGATCTTTTCAATTTTCAGGATAAGCGACTCCTTGGTCTCGATTCTACGGACGTGGCCATGTTGTCAGTGAAGACGAGAGATAAGCAGTATGTGTTGATCAATCAAAGCGGCGAGTGGGTACTTGAAGATCAGCCTATGATGAAGGTCAGTCAGGAAGCCGCTGATCTGTTTGTCAGCCGTGTGGCGAACCTTCCCGCAGAAGAACGTGTGATGAAACAATCCGCACCCCTTGCTCCCTATGGGCTGCTGGCACCAGCTGCTGAATTTGTTGCCACCAGCAAAGACGGCAGAACGATTGGGAAACTGACGCTCGGGAACCGGGCAGGCGATCTGCTCTATGCCACCGGTCAACGGCTGAACGGGGTGTTTCAAGTGCGCCCGGACCTTCTCACTCAGATTCCCACTAAGACAGAGCTCCTTGCCCGATCGAAGGACAGTTCAGAAACCAAGCGCTAACCTTCACACTGCGGATGCTCAATATTCTTGTGCCATGGGACGTTCCACGTCTCTGCGCTAAGAACGTACCGGCACCCTCCTGTCTGTCGCACCTTCAATCCCGGGAAACCCTTACCTACGTAGGGCTAGACCGATTTCAAACCCGCCCGTAGTATCCAGCTCTACCATGTGCGTTTATTGAGCGGGTTAGTCCCAAATCCCTCAACTAAATAGAAAAAACCAAGAACAGGCGGCACCACATGAAACACATCTTTACGTCAGTAGCCCAAGCTCATCTCGCAACCGTCCTTCTTGTTACCATCAGCGTGGCAGCCTACGGCTGCGCGGACTCCGCGACGGTCAACCCCGAGGTAGAGCTCGCCAGCCTGACCATCACCCCTGGAACGCTTCAACCGACCTTTAAGAGGTCAACCACGCAGTACAGCGTCGATCTGACCAGCAACATCACGAGTGTAACTGTCAGCGCTCAACCCGCAGTCTCAGGAGACAGCGTGACCATCAACGGTCTGGCAACGACAAGCCGTGTCATTACCCTAGGGCCGGCGGGATCAACGACCCCTGTCAGTATCGTTGTCTCAGAATCCGGTAGCAATTCGAGAACCTATACCGTGCTCCTCAATAGAGCCGGTTTGGCAGGGAACAATTCCTTGCTAAGCTTATCCGTTTCTCCCGGAACGCTGGCTCCCACATTCGATGCAAATTTGCTCAGCTATACCGTCGATGTCGCCAACAATGTTGCAAGCGTCATGGTTACCCCTACCCGCCAGGACCAGGCTGCGACGGTAACGATAGATGGACAACCTGTTGCCTCAGGCCAGGCCCAACCTGTTTCGCTGAACGGAGCGGGTACGATCACTCTTATCAATATAGTTGTGACCGCGCAAAACGGGACCGAGAAAACCTACCTGGTAACCGTCAGCCGAGGCATATCGAGCAATGCCAACCTCCAGGGCTTGACCATTTCTCCGGGAACATTGAGCCCACCCTTCAGCGCCGGCACAGTCGGTTATTCAGTAGAGGTCGCGAGCAATGTGAGCAGTGTTGTGTTCACGCCGACACCGCAAGATATGAATGCGAGCATGACAGTGAATGGGCTACATACGAACTCCGGGCAAGCACGGACCATTCAGCTGAACAATCCTGGTTCGCCTACCTTTATCAATATCATTGTGACCGCAGAAAACCAGGTGAGTCAGAAGAACTACGTTGTTGTCGTGACTAGAGCAGCATTGGGCGACAACAATCTGTCGACCCTGACGGCGTCAGACGGCGCCTCGACTCTACTCTTAGTTCCAACCTTCACTCCAAATACCATGGACTACGTGGTAAGCGTGCCAACCAACGTTGATAGCGTCACCGCCGCAGCGACCAAAGCTGTTCCGGCTGCGGTGATGCTGATCGGCTCCGTCACGGTTCCGGCTGGTACCGCCTCGGGACAAGAAACCTTCCCGCTCAACGGGGCTGGAACACAGACCATCATATCTATTAGCGTAACGGCACCGAACGGAGGAACTCCAAAAGCCTACACCATCACCGTGAACCGGGCGGCGTCGAGCAACAACAATCTGTCGGCGTTAAGCGTGACGCCTGGCATTTTGGATCCTAGCCCCTTTGATGAGAACACAATAAGCTACACCGTGAATGTGGCCACTGACATCACAGAAGTAGCCGTCTCCGCCACCAAATCTGATCCGAACGCGGTGATGCTGATCGGCTCTCTAACGATCCCGGCTGGCACCGCCTCGGGACAAGAAACCTTCCCGCTTAACGGGCCAGGCACCCAGACCGTGCTATCGATCACCCTGACCGCACCAAGTGGAGACGGTAAGACCTACACTCTCACCGTGAATCAAGCGGCGCCATCGAGTGACAACAACCTGTTGGACTTGACAGTCACACCAGGCACCTTGAATCCTCCCTTTGCTTTGGGAATCCAGAACTACACGGTGGAGGTGGCTATTGACGTCATCGAAGTAACTGTAGTCGCGACCAAATCTGATCCGAATGCCGTGATGTCTGGTGATGTGCCGGCTGGGACAGGGGTCGCAACAGGTCAAAGGACCATTACGCTAAATCTTCTATTTCCCACACCTGTGTCGATCACCGTGATCGCGCCAAATGGAGTCTCAAAGACATACTCCATTGTCATCACCCGAGCATTACTCTAGCTAATGATGTAATTCGCCTGACCAGATCCTGAGAAAAGAGCTTCCTTAGAACTCTTGTCCTCGCACACCACGCCTCACATCGTTAGGCACCCCTACCACAGGGCCATTTAGACTCTTGACCTGATCCGTAGGATCGGGTATACCTCCATTCCCCTACTCACCTAGATATTTATGGTTAGACTGATTCTAAGCCCGTGGGTGCTATTGGAATCGCTCGTCCGACTCTACAAAAGCGACCAACTCCATAACTTCCGAGATTCGAGAAAGTGATTAGGTTGAACATGAGACACACTCTTCTGCTCGCTGGACGATTTCTCACTGCTTCCCTCCTCCTTGCTATTGGTTGCGGTGCCTCTGGCTGTGGTGACTCAGGAACCGTTAACCCGGAAGCAGAACTCTCCAGGTTGACAGTCAGCCCCGGAACGCTGCAACCCGGCTTTAACAGTGGAACCACTCAGTACAGCGTTGATCTTACTAGCTCCACCACGAGCGTGACTGTCAGCGCCCAACCAGCAGTATCCGGCGATACCGTGAGCATTAATGGCCAGGCAACGACAAGCCGAGTCATTACTCTCGGCGCGGCGGGAACGACGACTTCCGTGAATATCGTTGTTTCAGAGTCGGGCAGTAATTCGAGAACCTACACTGTCCTCCTTAGAAGAGCCGGTTTAGCAGGAAACAATTCGTTAGAGAGCTTAGCTGTATCATCAGGAACCCTGGCACCCGATTTTGAACCAAATACGCTGCCCTATACAGTTACTGTCGCCAGCAACGTCGGAAGCGTCAACGTAACTCCCACGGCCCAAGACTCCAATGCGACGATGACGGTGAACGGGCAAGCCGCGACCTCCGGACAGGCTCAGACCATCACCCTCAATCCCGCCGGCCAAAGCACGACCATCACGATTACGGTAACGGCCCAGAACGGAAGCCCCAAAACCTACCTGGTTACCGTGAGCCGCGGGGTATCCAACAATAACAATTTGCAGAGCTTAACCATATCACCGGGCACGTTAACCCCAACCTTCAACGCTGGCACAGAGGACTACACAGTCAATGTAGCAAACACCGTTGGTAGTATCTCAATCACGCCCACGCGGCAGGATCCAGATGCAACGATCACGGTAAATGGGCAAACTGCGACTTCCGGACAGGCGCGGTCGATTACCCTCAATCCCGCCGGCCAGAGTACCTTAATCAGAGTTATCCTGACCGCCCAGAACGGAAGCCAAAAAACCTACACGGTGAACGTCAGTCGGGCTGCCCTTGGTGGAAACAATAATCTCCAGAGCCTAGCAGTATCGCCAGGCCCATTGAACCCAACGTTTAACGCAAACACCACGAGCTATACGGTGGATGTAGGGAGCGGCGTCAGCAGCGTCACCGTCACGCCCACTCGGCAGGATCCCAATGCAACGATCACCGTGAATGGGCAAGCCGCCGCTTCCGGACAGGCCCAAACGATTACGTTGCGGGCAGCGGGGTTGAGCACCTCGATCCCTATCGTGGTGACGGCTCCGAACAGCAGCTCCAAGACCTACACCATCACCGTTGACCGCGCCGCCCTTGGCGGAAACAACAATCTGTCTGGCTTGACCGTCTCGCCAGGCCCGCTCGCTCCTGTGTTTTCCGCCGCCACGACCAGCTATACGGTGGACGTGGCGAGCACCGTGGCCAGCATCACAGTTACGCCCACTCGGCAGGATTCCAATGCAACGATCACCGTGAATGGGCAAGCCGCCACTTCCGGACAGGCCCAAACGATTACGTTGCGGGCAGCGGGGTTGAGCACCTCGATCCCTATCGTGGTGACGGCTCCGAATGGCAGCCAAAAGACATACACGATCACCGTAGACCGAGCGGCGCTAGCGAGCAATAACAACCTGTCGGCATTGAGCGTGACACCTGGCTCCTTGGCCCCCAATTTTGCTGCTGGCACGTTGAGCTACACAGTGAATGTTGCTACCAATGTCACCGAAGTGACCGTCACAGCCACCAAGGCCGACCCGAATGCGGTGACCTCCGGGAGTGTACCGAATAGCGGCCAAGCGACCATTCCGCTGAACGGAGCAGGAACAAGCACATCAGTGTCGATCACCGTGACCGCACCGAATGGCAGCTCCAAAACATACACCATCACGGTGAACCGAGCGGCACCTGCGACGCCTGTGGCCCCCCCCACACCAACGAGCGCACCAGACCTGATACCTCAGTCTGACTCCTGCCCTCTTCTTGAACCTCCTGATCCTCTGGATCCCAACCAGTGCGCGCCTGGCACTAGTCGGGAAGACAACATTACCAACGTTAATACACCAAGCTTCACAATACCTCAACCAGGGGCTGGAGAAACACCACACCTCTATGTTGACGGGACGAAAGTCAAAGACGGATTTGATCAGGGAGCCACCACCCTTACTCCGCCGTCATCGCTGAGCGATGGGGTCCACTCGATTACCAGTACAGTATCCAACGGAGGGAGCGAGTCTGGCCAGAGCCCAGCTTTAAGTGTGACGATCGATACCGGAGCCCCTGGGACACCATTGCCATAAGTACCCGAGGCCTGGCAGGAAATACCAACGGCGCGACCGCCTTAACGTTCACGATGTTCCCCACAACCGTCTTGCTCTGTGACGGGGTACTCAATGAAGAAAGATCGAACTTAATTAGCATTTCCGCCGCCTCGTGCTCATTTCACCCTTCGTAACCCTCACGACTCCTCAGTCGCTGGGTTGACCCGACCGATCAGATTCGTTATACGTTTGATTGCGTAGTCTACGGCATTGGTCATGACAGTTCCATCTGGAACCCTCTCTTGACCCACTGACTACCCAGCGTATTCATCAAAACGAGCGGGCCGTCACGTGAAACAAACAGAAAACCGGCAACCTTCATGAAACACTTCTCCTCCGTCGCAGGATCATATCTAGCCACCGGTCTTCTCATTGCCACTGGATTGAGCATCTACGGCTGCGGAGACTCAGCATCAGTTAACCCAGTGGTAGAACTTCGGAACCTGACAGTCACCCCCGGTACACTCGCACCAGCTTTTAATGGCGCGACGACCCAGTACAGTGTCGATCTGTCGAACAATGTTACAACGACGACCGTGACTGCTCAGCCGGCAATATCCGGTGACACCGTGACGATCAACGGCCAAACCTCCACCAGCCTCGTCATTACGCTGGGGCCGGCAGGATCTACGACCCCTGTCAGTATCGTCGTGTCGGAATCAGGCAGTAACTCGAGAACCTATACCGTGCTCCTCAACAGAGCAGAGTTAACGGGAGATAATTCGCTGAGGGGGTTGTCTATCTTGTCAGGGACCCTCGACCCAGCATTTGATCCGAATACGCTGAACTACACCGTCAATGTCGCCAGCAGCGTCGCCAGTATCAGGGTAACGCCCACGACACAGGATCCTGATGCCACTCTCAGAGTGAATGGGCAAGCCGTCACCTCAGGTCAGGCCCAAACCATTCCATTGAGCAATCCTGGACAGAGCACCGTCGTCAGCATCGTTGTGACAGCCCAAAACGGTACGCCGAAACAGTACACCCTGGTCGTCTCTCGCGCAGCCCTCGGCGGGAACAATAATCTCCAGAGGTTGAGTGTGTCGCCAGGACCCCTGTCCCCCTCGTTTAGCCCAAGTAGAACCAGCTACTCTGTCAGTGTCGGTGGAAGGGTTGAGAGCATTACCGTCACCGCAGCACCGGAGGATACGAATGCAAGCCTAACGATCGAAGGGCAAAATACGGGGTCGCGGTCCATCTCTCTGCCACCAGGGCCATCGACTACCGAGGTCGAAGTGGTTGTGACCGCTCCGAATGGAATCCCCAAAACATACTCCATCACCGTAAACCGCGAGGCGCTTTCGGCAGATAACAACTTAGAAGCTCTCAGCGTGTCATCAGGCACTTTGACTCCTGCCTTTTCTGCCGGCATCACGCAGTACAGCGTCGAGGTGGCGACCGGTGTCACCAATGTAGATGTGACCGCAATTAAGTCCGACCCAAATGCCGTGCTCTCTGGGGCTGTCCCCAATGGAGGGCAAGCGAATATACCGCTCGACGGACCTGGGACCAGTAAGACCGTATCAATTACCGTCGCTGCACCGAATGGAACCTCCAAGACGTACAACATCACTGTGAAACGATTGGCACCCTCGACGGACGCCAAACTATTTGACTTGCGGGTCAATTCCGGCACCTTGAATCCAGGATTTAGCTCTAGTGAGCAGAACTACAGGGTTGATGTTGCAAGTGGCGTGGACAGCATCACCGTCTCCGCGACTAAATCTGACCCCGACGCCAGGATGTCCGCATTGGGAAGAACGATCGCCAATCCGGGGAACCCAACCGGTAGTGTAACTGTGCCGCTTGGTCTGGGAACAAGCACGTCTATCGCGATCTCTGTGGTCGCAGAAGATCAGGTGAGCACGAGGACGTACACGATTAATGTGATCCGACCGTCCCGTTAAGATTCTGAATCGTCCTCGATAATTCAAAGTCCAACGCGTTGTTGAGTCCACCGAGCCGACTTTCAAACATGACAGGCTCGTGTCTTTGCCTCAGTTCTGCTTTCAAAAGCTCATCACAACTCACTCATCCTTACAGTACCCAAGAGAGCCCGCGTGGGAATAGCTCATCGTTACTGACGTCCATTTCGCCTCGCACCACTCGCGAGGCTGACGGCTCCACATCCGATCTGTTCACCCAACGGGTTAGGATGAGCCATGCGGGCACCTGCTTACCCATACGCAAGTAGGGATAGACCCATTCAGGGACTGTTGAATAAAGGGGGCGTTGCTTGAATTTTTGTTATACTGCGCCTCGTCCAATCGCGTGTTACACCCCTTTTCCACTCTGGAGCCCTATATGTCCCAAATGGAACTGGTCGATCTCGACAGCCTGATCTCGTC
>JBGSIO010000143.1:0-42380 GCA_041742455.1 Nitrospira sp.
ATTCCGAGGGATGTCGGCCACCGATTCCGAGAAGGCTCGAAAAAGTGGCCGGCTTCCGGTCGGAATCAGTGGCCGCGTTCCGTCGGAATGGGTGGCCGACTTGCGTCGGAATCAGTGGCCAGCTTGGGTCGGAATACGCACCTCGAATATAGATCTAGAAAATGTGACGGTGAAACTTGAAAAAGTGGTCGAGGAAGGTTCTGAAGAATTATCCACTTACCTGGGATACACATTGCCCTTGGAGGCATCCTCTCCTCATATTCGTAAGAAAGACGCCGCATGGGTGAAATTGATTTCTTATAGAAAGCAAGATTGTCCTTATTGTATCTCAATTGAACTGCTTGAACGGGACGATGCAAGTAAGGAGGGAAAGCTATTTAGACCACACAACCGGCGTGACCTATATGTAGCCATTCGGGCAGATCGCGGTATCTACCTTCCCGCAAGGTTCCAGTGCTGGGTAGATGATCACGGATCTTTGTTCATGAAGCGATTGAATCTCGATTCTTGAACCAACAGTCTGGCGATTGTAAGCACGTTATGAGTTAAGTGTCTGGATACTTCCCAAAGTGGAAGAAGTTTTTAGATGGATCGACTGCAAAACAAAATCGCTGAAGGCATCCCGCATAGCCAATAAAGTTTCCCTTCCAGGCATGAGGCATTGTCTCAGGAACCAGGAAGGTCGATTCTATCGCTAAGGAGTCACCTTCATTCGCCAGAACAGTAAGCGTGATGTTGTGTGGGGTTCCTCTGATTTGGCCTAGCCTGGTGGAAAGTGGTATCGTGAGTGCCGGATCAAATCTATATCCCAGTGCCTCCAAAACTTCCGCTTCAAAGATGCAATATGGGGCGCCGGTGTCCACCATTGCCCACAGGTCACCGGGTAGGTCGCCGATTCTGATCGGAATGAAAAGCTTTGAGGGAGTGGATTGGTTTTCTGCTAAATCGTCCTGATACCGGCATAGGCCGGTAGTAAACTTCTGACCGTTGTCCGTGAGCATTAGCCTATTTTATGTGGTGAATAATGGGGCGTTGGCTGAGCTGCTTTTCTTTGACGGCTTCGAGTAGTTCTCTGAGTGTGGTGCCCGAAGCTACGGCCTGATCCCCTAAGACTGCGACCCACTTGCCCTTGTATGCATCCCAATTCTTCTTGATCCAGGTGGCTTCGGTGGTACGGGGCAAAGTTGTAACGGGTTTCCTCACAACACTCTGCTTATCTAGAGTGTCGCTTAACCGCTGAAGAGGCTCGCTCAGCTTATTGCCAGATGCCTTCTCCTCTACCAACATTCTCAGGGCTTTTACTATTTCTCCTTCGGACAACAAGTCTTTGATCTGGCCAAGCAGGACTAGGCTTCTATAACCATAAAGAGCTTGTTCAAAAGTCTCCGGTATTGTGCTCTCAAACAGAGATAGTGGCTCAGTGCATGGGAAAAAGGAGATCGTGTTGAAGGTAGTCCCGGAGCTTTCATAAGATCGAGGTTTAGTGAAAAGTTGGGGAATAGCCCTTTGCTGACCTGGATTGGCAAATTCAATTATGTGCGGACCCCAAGGCTCAGCAGTGCTGGGAGCCAGTCTCGGAACGCAATTACCAGTCCTAGTGAGTAATTCAGGCATTATTTTAAGGTTAAGCCTAGGCTTTCCGTCTGATGATCAAATGCTTGTTGAGCGATCTCGGGCAAGGCATCTACAGAAACTTGCTGGCCGTCAAACGTCACAGAGAGTCGTACGAAGAGACCGTTCTCTATCCTTGCCGAAACATCGACGACCGTAGAGGAAGCTTTTGTCTGGCCCTCCCCAGAATAGTAAAAGACAGCTCCTTGTCCAGCAATAGGTCCAAGACCCTTGGGTATAGTCCTGATAAAGCTTTGCATGAATTCTGAAACGCTCTCCTCTTCTATAATGCCGTGAAGCGTTCTAGTCAGACTGAATTCTTTGATTTTGTAATTTGTGCTGATAACACCTATGGCTCCAAAAGTCTTCCTGTAGACATCTTCTACGCGATCGCGGGTAACGAGAGTAGTATCAAGAAAATTAATTTCAACCTTATCAAGCGAAAGTTTAACTAGGGCGTTGAAAGCTAAAAGATGATACGTAAGACCTAGTTCATTCAGGTTGGGAATCCCCGAGCTGATCTTAATATCGTTCAAGCTCGCGCCTAATGATGCAAACCTTTCAAACAGTGCAGAGTGTATCATAGAGGCTGGCCCATCAAGGAACGCATACATTGGAACGGCCAACGAAGCTTGGAGCTGTAACTCACCATGTTTGATTATGAAAGGCTTCATAGACACTCTAATCCTTTATCAACTCAAGCTACCCTCTTTAACAAACGCGGTCAACTGTCCGTTAAATGCTGGTCAGTTCATCGAACCGATCTTCACGGCCCTTGCTTTCTTATTTCCCCTTTGGCAGCAGTCTCATTAAGCTCGCTCAGTATTCGTGTTCTCTCTGACGGCGCTTCAACGCCCAGACCAACGTGCCCACCCAGCCGATCACGGTCCATCCTAGCAAGAGATTCACGATCAAAATCGGGATGCAGCTGGGATGCCCTCGCCAGAGGGCGAGAAACGCGGGAAGGAAATAGATGCAAGTCGCGCCCACGACGTAGAGACTACTGAGGCTATCATCGTCCATGGGTCACACCCTTCATTCGAAGTTATATGGCTGTCGCTTCTATTTGCCCTTCGGTAGGAGCCCCTTTTTTTCCAGGTCCTGAATTTTCCCCTCTAGCGCTTCCAGTAACAGCGCTTTAATACTCTTGCCCTCCACAGCGGCAGCGATCTTGGCACGCTTCATAAGGTCTCGCGGGATATCACGAAAGATCCATGATCCGCGCTTATCTTCGATATCCAATTTCTTAGGCATAGGGGCAGCAGCTTACCACGATTTCGAATATAGGGAATACCATTTGGCATATAGTGATATATTAGCATATCATGATGCACTAACAAGCGATGTGACCTATGAAGATGGAGCGAATACTGATTCAGGTTCCCAAACGACTCAAAACCAAGCCCAACGCCGAACGCAAACGCGGCACGAGTGCGGCGGGGCTCATTCGGCATTTGCTCGAGCAGTATTTCAAGGGTAGAAAGGCCGCATAGCTCACAAATGAGAGGTCACTATGCCAGGTAAAAAGACCGTGGAACGCTACCGTCCCAATCCTCACAGATCTCCGAAATATCGTGCCGAGTGCTCCGATTTTTACCGGGGGTCTGAGCAGGATGCTCAGATCGCATTCCGTGGACCGAACGCCGTGCTTCAGGCCATAGAGGAAGCCTCGGAGCAGGCCGGACGCACCGTCAATACACAGCTCGCGTATGTGATCGAAGCATGCAACGGCAGGCGCCCCCTTCATCCTGACGATGTGCGAACCGAGGATGATTGGCGATCCTTACTCGGCCAGTTAGAAATCCGGTTTGACGAAGGGGACGAGTGGCTACCGGGTGCGGCCATCCTCGGCAAACCTGGCATGCCCAGCGGCACATGCTAGACGGCTGCAAGCAAAACTATTGAAGAGAAAGTCTGAGGACTTACTGTTGGGGGTATATCGGATTCGATCGAAGTCTAAGAGCGCCCGAACGAGGAGGATGTAACCATGATTGCCGCTATCTATGCCAGGAAATCGAGCGAGCAGACCGGGTTCAAGGAGGAAGGGAAGTCAGTCACGCGACAGATTGAGCACGCCCGAGCCTATGCGGAAAAGAAGGGGTGGAGCGTCGCTGATGACCATATCTATAGCGATGACGGCATCTCGGGGGCCGAGTTCGTTAAGCGGCCTGGCTTTTTTCGGCTCATGAATGCCCTCAAGCCCAGGCCTCCGTTTCAGGTTCTCGTGATGAGCGAGGAATCCCGGTTAGGCCGTGAAGCGATCGAGACGAGCTACACGTTCAAGCAGGTCATTGACGATATGGCGATGAAGAGCGGGCGATACACACGAAACATGCAACACAAGGGAATACTGGCGAAGTTTATCCCGTCGCCCGGAACCATTGTAAATGGCTCCGGGTCGAGCGAGCTCTGTTTGGTGGAGGCGAGGGGAGTTGAACCCCTGTCCGAAGATCGTCAGTGCACTGTGTCTACATGTGTAGCCGACAATTTAATTTTCGCAGCCATCCACGCCTATCGGCAGGCTTAGAACAGCCACTAGCCCAGAAAAGTCTCGTCCGCAGCCGCTGAGCACCGACTTTGGACCAGCCCGCTGCATCGCGCCATTCCACCCCCGCGGGCCTCAGGTGGAACGACGTCTCAGCCTAAATTAGGCTGCGAGTGCCAGTTCTTGATTGGCAGTTGCGTTTTCTCGGACTTTTACGAGTTCCCGAGAGCTCGACATGCGACAGTGACCTCAGTATCCCCGTCGAAACCGGTCGCCCCCTTTCTGTCGGATGTTGAAAAAGGCTTCTGGCTGCGTTCTCACGTCGATAAGAGGCTCAACGTACATACTACAGTACGCTTCGCCCCTTCGCTCGTTGCGGCCTTGCCCGAAGACCTTTTTGAACATCCTCAAAGATCTTCGGCTTGGGCCTTGCTGGACAGCCATTTTGAGCAACCTGCCGGGATAAAGCAGACAACTGGCCTATCCAACTGCGTCATAGATACTCATGATACCGCACAGGTCAATGGGATGCCACCTCCCCGGCCTAATTTCCCGAACACGGCCTCTACTCATCGAGACTGGGGCGGACAAGGAAGGGGCCATAGACAAGCGCAAAGAGCAGATACGCTCCGCTCCACCCGATTGCCGACAGGCCCAGCATCGCATGAGTAAGCGTCGTTGGGGTCTCGGGATTCGGGGCAAAGATGCGCAACAATGCCCCAACGTTAACCAGTAGATAGATCATCACAGTCAGCCGATCGGCGTGCCGAGGTCGTCCGGTGTGACCCAGGCTCGCTCGCGTCATCACCGCCAGCGTCATCGTACCCATCGCTCCGGTGGTCAGGAGATGAACCGCATTTTCAGGTGTAAACCCGACTCCAAGAATCGACGCGCCGAGGGCTACCAAAAACAATCCTACCCATCCGTAGCCGATGTGCAAGATCAGCACTAACGGCTCACGCCAGGTTCTCGACCCTCCCCAACGCAGCAGACGCGCCAGACTCGCCACCCCAGCCACAATCAACATGACTCCAGCCCACACCGTCTCCGGCTGAACAATCCATGTGAGAACGCCTATGAGTACGAAAACGATCAGGGCGCCATCCACCCGAGTAAAGACTTCTGCCAAACTGGTCTCGTTCCGTTCAGCCAGAAACTCTCGGGTAAACGTCGGCGTGAGACGCCCGCCGATGATCGTCAACATCAGTGTCATCACCGACAAGGCAAGCCGCTCGGGAAGGTCTGTGGGCATACCTCGTAGTGCTGACAGATGAAACAGAATGTTTGTGACCGCATAGAGGCTTATCAAAATGCCGATTGGTGCCCGGTCCCACGCTCCTGCCGCGGCAATCTCTCGCCAGACATAGATGGCCAGGAGAACCAAAAACGCTCCATCGACAACCGCGGCAGCAGAGGGTCCAGCCAAAGGCACCGCCATGAGCAGCCGTCCTGCCATCCACAGCAGAAACATCGCCAGTAACGGTGCCCCCCTCAGCGGCATCCTTTCTGTCCAGTTGGGCAGGGCCGTGAGGAGAAATCCTGCGATCAACGCCGGCAAATACCCAAACAACATCTCATGGACATGCCACTCGCGTGGAGGATAGAGAAAGTCCACTGACACCCTGCCTACAAACAAGGCAACCCAGGCAAGGATGGCCAAACCGGTAAACAATGATGCACCGAGGAAGAATGGTCGGAATCCGTACGACAAGAATGCCGGCCCTGTATAGCGGGGAAAAGTCGGTTCATCGTGGTCTTGTTGCTCCGCTAAGGCTGGTTGGCCAACCTTCTGGATCTCTTTCGATGACATAGAAATTGATTCTCGTGTGGGAGTCAAAGGCCTGTCAACCGAGGGCGAGCGTCAGATAAGCGGACCGTCGTCTCATGTCTGGCGGTTCAGAAATCGTTTGGAAGCTGGATATGTGTTCCAGAGCAGTTCGAGCGTGATGGATGTCAACAACGCCGTGAGTTGTTTGGGTTTCTCATCTGTTCGGGGCATGAGGTCTTGCTTCCGCAAACGTGCCCATTGTTCGTGCAAAGCGATGTGCTGTCTCGAAACCAAGGTTTTCACCTTGTCGATCCAGAACCTGGGGTCTTCGGGATCCGCCACGTACTGCCCCTGGCCTCGGCCGAAGTGGGCGATAGCCAGATACCGGATGATCACATCTTGGACCAACAGATTCAGATAGTCATCCGACCACATAACGGGAGTCTGCTGGTGGCCTGCCTGCCGTTCCGCCCAGGCTTCTCCTCCAAAAAATCCGAGAACGCCTCCGACCACGGCTCCAGCAACTGTGAACAGACCCATGCTGACCCCACCCGTCGCCGCATCCAGATGAAGCCCAGCATAGGCCCCGCTAGTCAAGGCTCCACCGATCCCCCCGATAGCCGTCCCGCTAAGAGTCGCTTCGCCCCAGCTCTGCCCGCCTCGTTGTACTTCGACGTGTTCCATTCTGGCCTGGATCGCGCCAATCGCATCTCCATCCAAGCCATGTAGAGCAATGACCGCTTTTGTCGTCGCCCCGACGTCGTTCACCAAGTCCTTCAAGAGACTATCGACCGCCTGTTGTTTCTGCACCTCCATCGACGAGCCGTCCCCCTTGGTCATCACTCGAGATTTCGCGGCACGCGATACGAGCACGCCCCATTGCTCCATCGCCGCGTGGAATACGGTCAGATTCGCTTTCTCCCACACGGCAAACAATCGTGTCATAAGTTGACGGTCGTCCGAAGGGAGCAACGATTGAATGGTCTCGAACAGAATGCCTTCCTGGACCCAGCAACGGCTGAACGCATCGAGGCTGTGCACACCCCTGACGAAGCCATACCGAGCGAAGTAGTCCTTCCAGGGTTGTTCCAGCTGTTCCCGATCTTGGCGGTCTTTGGGAGAGCCGGTTTGATTCAGCAGGACGATGACGGGTTTGCCGATCCATTCGAGCAACTGCATTTCCGGCGCGATATACCCGGCCATGCTCGGTTCTTCTGCCGCATTCACGAGATAGAGTACGACGTCCGCCTCTTGCTGGACATTCAACACCGCCTGTTGGGCACACCAGGAAGGCCGATCACGAAAGCGATCCCACACCTCGGTCACTATCCGAACGATCGGATTCTTGGTCCCCTGCAACCGCGAGAGGATCTTTTGACAGTTGGGAAAGCCGGGCGTGTCCCATAACTGCAAAGACTCTCCGGCCTCCGTTTCCAGCACGGTGTATTTTTGATTCTCGAGCGTGACATGGGCTCGATCGGCGACGAGACCGATATCCTTTCGGAGCAGCGTTCTAGCGAGAGTGGTCTTCCCGATATTCGTATGGGAAATCAAGGAGAGAGCGATCTGCGATTTCTCGACACTCATTGTGTTCCTCGAAAATCACCGGGCCACAAACAATCGGACAAGGCCTGCAGTTCCCCATCCGACGGTCCGGAAGGGTCTCGGTATTTCAGCGCCCGGAGTCCGCACTCTTTCGCCAGCATAGTCCAGGCCTGGCACCGTTCCCTCACCCTCTTCTCATGGTTGATCTGCGCATAGGCTTCGCAATCCAATAGGACCAGCAGCATGTTCGGTCGGCCTCTGCCTCGGATCGTGGTTTTCAGCTCCTCCAAAAATTCGCTGTGTGTTTCCTCGGGAGCCTGGGCCACGTTGAACAGGACCACGGCACAGAGACCTCGATCGGAATCTGTCGGAAAGTGTGGAGGGGATTCGCCGTACTGGACTGAGCTCCCCATGTGGATATCCGCCAGAACGCCGAAGGCGTCGCTGAGGAATGCCAGAAGCCGATCGTCGGCCTCCTTCACGCGATGGCTATAGGCAAACACCTCCACGATCAGGCCTTTTCCTCGATAGGGATTCAGGAGGCGTCGGAAATACGGCTCGTTGCTCGGCAGCTGTATATCGGCGGCCAGACGAGCCTTACGCTTCCAGGCAGCCGCAGCCAGCAGGATTCTCGGCAGAACAATAAATAGTAGCGTCGTCATCGCCCAGAAATGAATCCAGATCGCCGCATTGGCCCTAGCTGTGCCTTGCAGGTCAGCGATGGCTTCCACGCCGGGCACCGGAGTCCCCAAGAACCAACTCGCCGGCGCGAAGAGAATGGAGAGAAAGGCGTGGACTCCCTCAGCGTCCATGAACGTGCTGTCCCATCCCGCCTTGTACAGAAAACTGAAACCACGCAGGTAGAGCCCCGCGATCACGCCGATCGCCAGCGCTGCCGCTGCCACGTGGAGCAGGCTGCGGGCATGGGTGATCAACAATTCACGGCCGCTGTGGAGCAGGCGTGCGGCGTACGTCGCAAGGGACGCTGCAATCCATTGCTGTTCGTCGGAACTCTGTGCGCGATCAGACCGAAGTCGGCTGAGCCGTCCCTTCACGCTGAGTTCCAAGAGCCATTCCACCAGTCCCGACAGGCCTGGCTGGGGCCGATCTCGTGACGGTCGAGGTACGATCATGTTGTAGAGCAACCCGAGGTAGGCGACCCCATTCCAAAGCAGGAGCGTGAGGAGGGGAAAATTCAGGAGGTTAATCTGGCCCGCAGGGCCTATGGGATCGGCGAGGAAGCCCCCTACCAAAGCGCAGCCGATGAGCGGCGTGATCGGCGTCTTGATTCGCAGGACGGCGAAAACCGAAGTGAGCGCAGGATGTTTCTGAATCAGTCGATCGGAGATGTGCTCAGCCCGATCGTAGACCGAAGCCTCCCCAGCGCGGGCAGGATCTTCCGTGGCCGTGTCACCTTTAAGATCGGACCTTCCATGACGAGGCAACTCCCGTTCATATCGCAAAATAAACTTGTGGTCAGAATCATGTTCTTCGCAGGCCTGAACCAGCAGCACCTTGGCAAGTTGAGCAAGTGTCATCGATGGTCAGCTACGTTCCCGAAGTTCGCAATGGATGTTACCCTCCGTACCACGATTCGGCGCATTATCGGGGCCTTAAGTGATTCCGTCAATGACATGTTCCGAACCCTTTCATTCCCTGTCATGCAAGATTGGGGTTCTATTCCTAGACCTGTATCGTTTTGTCTCATCGGGCGTATCACTCTCGATACGTTCGGCACTGAATCCATGCGGCGGTAGCCGGAGATCGGACCTCAGGAAGCCACCTACGCCGCACCGCTCAAGCATCTTCGGCGGTAACGGACCAGCGTCATCCTTGGCATCATCATTGCGTATAGAAACCGGTAAATCATGAGGACGAGCAGAGCTGCTCGACTGAATACCAAGGAGGGACTCCCATGAAATGCGCGCGATGCAGTGGATTAATGGTCAGGGATCATTTGCTGGACATGCAAGAAAGCTATGTGCCGATGTGGATGAGCGGCCTGCGATGTGTGGCATGCGGCAATATCGAAGACCCCTTGATCCAATATAATCGGATGATGCACGAAGTTCGGAGAACCGGAAGGCGCATGTCGCGTACGGCGCAACCGCTCGCTCGACCAGCTCAAGCAGCATAGCGGGGTGTGCCCTACTCCTTCCTCGTCTCATAGCGGTTAGCTCCCCGTTCGTCCAGTCGTACCGAACGCGCAACGGGGTATCGCCCACGAATCGAGCTCCGTTTGAATCCGGCAGACCGCGACGCCCTCCTACCTGTTCTTCCTCATAGACTCTCAACCTTTTTACGGCTTCCAGTATAAATTGCGAGCTGAGCGTCGACCGCCGACTACCAGTCGCACTGATGGTTATTGATCATCATTGACCACAGCCAACACCCGCCGTCCGTATCGTTCAGCTTTCATCTCGCCGATCCCGGGAATCTCTAACAGAGCCGCCGTCGTCCCTGGTTTGTACCCGGCGATCGCCTTCAACGTTTTGTCATGGAAAATGAGGAAGGGCGCCACGCCCTCTTCCTCGGCCAATTGCGAGCGAAGTTGTCTGAGTCTTTCAACGAGTTGTCGATCAGGCGGCATAGCCGCAGGGACACTAGCCAGGACAGTAGATGAGCGACCTGGCTTCATCACCGACGCACTGGACAGATAGTCCGCCGCCTGTCCCATAGCTACGGAGCAAAGCCCTTGCAGAACCTCTCGTCCTTTGCTCGTCACATCAAGCGTGGGATACTCAGTGCCTTCAACCTGAAGATACCCTGAGTCGATAAGGGCCTTCACTCGAGCGGTGACAGACGGTTTCTGCTGTGTACGATAGATTCCGTAGGTTGGGCACTCCTCCGCACCGCAGGCCAGCAGAGCTTTTGAGCGGCTTCCACGAAGGATATCAACAACTCGATTCAAGCCGAATCGTCCCATGCACCAGGATACCGTTTCCAGAACATCTCGCGCGGAAACGGTGGCCTCCTGAGAGACCGTCCGGGTCGCCTGTCGGACAGGCGTGACACAGCGATCACACAACCCGCAAGGGCCCAACCCCCGTTCGGCGTCATCGCTAAAGTACTCAAGGATCGCGAGCTGCCGACAGGTCGACGTTGAGACATACCCCAACATTTCTTGAAGAAGCGTCTTCATTCGCTCCGCGCGATCGGTGCCATCAGGATCTTTTGATGCCTGCTCAATAAAGTATTCCTGCGTGGCCACATCGCGTTCATGGAACAGCAACGCGCACGCCGCGAGTCGTCCATCGCGACCGGCACGCCCCACCTCCTGATAATAGGCCTCTAGACTTCCTGGAATGTCAAAATGGACGACCAAACGAACGTCCGCCTTGTCGATGCCCATGCCGAAGGCATTCGTCGCGGCCAGAATTCGCACCGTTCCTCGGCGAAACTCCTCATGGACCATCCGTCGTTCTTCATCTGAAAGACCGGCATGGTAATAGCCGACAGAGGGGTGAGACTGTCCCAGCCATGCAGCCACCTCCTCCACGGCTCGGCGAGTGGCACAATAGACGAGGATTGTCCCCTTCTGCGTCTCACGAACTAAGCGTCCTAGCGTCGACAGCTTGTCCTGGCGAGACTGAGAGAGATGAACGGAGAGGGCTAGGTTGGCCCGACGAAACCCTGCGACGAGTCGAAAGGGATCGCGAAGTGATAGCCGCTGGCACAGATCCGTTTGCACACGAGCAGTGGCCGTGGCCGTCAGCGCCAGGCAAGGTGGATTCGTAAGTTCCTGACGCAAGCGGCCGATCTTGAGAAAATCCGGCCTGAAATCATGCCCCCACTGGGAAATACAGTGCGCTTCGTCCACAACCAGCAGCGACACCCAGAGAGAACGCAAAAGCTGCAGAAATCCCTCGTGTTGCATCCGCTCTGGCGCCAGATAGAGAAGTTGAACTCGCCGGTGATGGAGGTCCTGCATCACTCGGTTCTTTTCCAGCCCAGTGAGACCGGAATGAAATGCCGCCGCTGCAATTTTCCGCTGCTTCATGGCCGACACTTGGTCCTGCATCAGGGCGATAAGCGGAGAAATCACCAGCGTGAGCCCGGGTAATAGAGTCGCCGGCAATTGATAGCAGAGCGATTTCCCCTGCCCTGTCGGCATGACCGCCATGGCATCGCGCCCCGCCAACACGGCGTGAATAACGTCTTCCTGGCCGGGGCGAAACGTCGCAAACCCGAATCGTTCTTTGAGCTGTCGAGTCAGAGAATCCACGGGGAGGTAAATCAGAATGATGGAGTGGTGGTACTGGTCAACGTGAACGAAGTATAGACGACTGTCTGCGAACAAGTCGAGCGACCGGAAAGTGCACGATTGACGCTCAAGCCATTGACGTCAATTGACAGGTTGTCACGCCCACGGGCGAAGTCGTAAGCAAGCAGATAGCGGCAGCGATTGGAACCGGAGGGCTACGTTGCAACAGTGGTTATGCTGCCAACGAACCGGATGGAGCAGCCTGGTCCACCCTCCGGTCCCGTACGGTGAGTCGCTCGCCCTTCGGCTGATAGGCATTCACCTTGCGCAGAATCATCGTTCTCAAATCTTCATCATCGATATGAGAGAGCGCCTCTCGCACCCCGGCAGCATCTCCGTCCTGCGCGAGATGGGCGGCGATTCCGATAAGCGGTAAGATTCCAGCATCGCCCATCGCCTTGGCGATCTCGATGGCCCCGGATCGATCCCCAGCTTTGACAAAGACTTGAGGAAGCTCAAGGTAGAAGTGACTCGCCAAGAGGGACGGATCCGGGCAGGAGACAATCGTATCCCTGACAGACTGCACGTTTCCTCGCTCAGATTCGATAAAGAGCATCATTTGCCAGGCATCTCTGAGATACCGCCGATCGACCACTCCGCTGACCGTTTCTCGTGCTCCAGCAATGTCGCCCGCCAAAGCTTGCCGAATCGCCTGGTCCTTCAACTGTTCATCCGTAGACATGTGGGTTGTCATCATCGTTTGCCTCCTCCCTATACGGCTTGAAGAAGTACATCAAAAAGTTTTGAGGGTCTTTCTGGAAATGTAGCGATCAAAATCGTTCTTGTCGACTGTTTTGCGCCAATGTAACCGCGTCAATCTTCGAGCCATTAACCTGAAGGCCTTCTAATGGGCTTCCTTGCGATTCTGCGCGCATCAATCAGTGAGGAGGCAGCGGGTTGCTTTAGAAACCATCAAGAAATGGACTCAGCGCGGTCATCCATCGATCTGCCATGTGAGATTCACCTGCTGCGTTAGGATGGACCTGGTCATAGGTCATGGTAGTTGGATCGAAGTTAGAATGTTGGTCCACGATCAGGACCGGTGAAGACGGAAGCGTTTTGGCTTCGGCCAGCGCCGGCAGCTGCGCATTGAACACAGGAATCTGTGAGAGACAAGGTGCAGCGGATGCAATCACCTGTGCCAAGAGGATCCCGACGTGAGCATTGGCTTCCCGTAGGGTATTGATAATGGCGCCCAGCTCTTCGACCGTGCTTGCGGCACTTTGCCCCTGACAGAGATCATTGTGCCCAAGATGAAGCAGGACGAAATCAGGGCGAGCCTCGGCGCTCCACGTCGCAATCTGTGCCAAGATTTGATCCGCTCTCCATCCCGAGTGCCCCTCATGGTCCATATCAAAGTCTGAATGAAGCGGCGCCCCCCTTGCTACTCCATGCTTGGAACCGACGAGGTCGATCCGGTATCCACGGGCAAGCGCGAGTTTCCACAGATAATACCGATAGCTCGGGCGACCCTTGGATGACTCCGTAATTGAGTCGCCCAACGGCATGATACGAGCCGTACGTGATGAAGTGGCCACCGACTGGGTCGGGCCTCCAGAGTCACCAGCTTCACAAGCCAAGAGTGTACTCAAGAGTGTTATACCGAGTGCGATGAAAGGCACGCCTGCGAAATGTTGATGTATTAGCTCCCTGAAGTTCAGACGCGTTATATGCACAATTCTTCACCGTAGTGCTCTCCGTCTGCGGAGAGTCTCTCTCACTTTGTCTGTTCAGAAGGTTTGAGCGGCTTGAATCCTGTCGACTTCTAGATCGTCAGGGAAGATGAGTCAACTCTTGCATCGACTTAAAAACAGCAAGCTGGAAATGCTCCGTGTTCTTGCAAGTACAGTGAACTGAATCACGTAAAATCGTAGTTAGGCCCAATCTACTGCGCCGGAAACCATGGAGCCCTGATGAGTGGCGGTTAATTCTTCCGTCGAGCGGTTTACTAATACTTTGCGGATCCTGACTCATCCTACTTTTTCCAGCCGAACGGAATGGCTTTGACGGAAATGCCGATGGCTTAACCAATGGGATTTATTAAAACTTGTCGCGTATCGCCGTCCCCTAGAGTTCATTTCCCCTCTTCACTTGCGCCTCATAAAACTCCAGCTATACTTTCCTTGATGCGCTCCTCTAAATACATCCTCTGGCAAGACGACAACGGATGGCGTGGCTACTTGGAGGGCTACCCGGAGTATGAAGTCCATGGGGAGTCGTTCGAAGAACTCCAGGTCAAGCTGTGGCAACTGCACCAAGAACTCTCGAGCCAAACACAAGAATCTGAGCAGGACCAATGCCAGACCGGAGAGCACGATCGACATCACAGTCTCACCCCCACGATGTCTCGTCCTGTATCGGCTGCGTATATCAAGCGACGAGCCCGGGTCGAACAGGTCCTCTTCGCGGTGATCAGCAATCGCTGAGTACATCCACCCTTCAGTTCTCGATTTGTTCCCACCACCCCTCAATAACCACCATGAATCGGCCATGGTATTGGCTTCCCGTGTTCCTTGACCACAAGACAATCGTGTGTTCGAATTTAGTATGACATTACAGCGCCACATAGACCGGCACGATTTTCCGACGGTTGGTCGTTCGGACGAGTTTTCCATACAAGAAGTGACCTACCACTTCTTGGAGGATGAGGAGCGGTGGCTCGGCTGTCTACGAACGCACCCCGACTTCTGGGCGGAAGGAAACTCGTTTGCTGACCTGCAATCCAATCTACGTAAACTGTTCTTCGACCTTGCCCTGGTGCAATCCCTCAAGGACGGGAGGGTTATTCAACTCCCCCCTCTCCAATGAGGCGCCAGGTCGTATAGAGGCTGCGGTAAAAGCAGGCACTCTGTGTTTGCGCGGCAGGGAAGAAGGGGTAGACTATATGAAGCTCACCAAGCTTTGGCTCCGCCATCCCAGTCCTTCCCATTCAAGAGAAGACCCAAGCTGCCAAATCGCCATCTGGTGTCTGGAGAAAGTTGATGGTTCAAGCACGTCTCAGAGCCCCTGATCCTTGCGGTTGCCCAAGAAGGGTATCGCAATCCTAATCTCCTGTAACCTAGCTTACAGATTCCCTTGAACCGACTGGCCTATACTTCTCGCATGAGGCCCCACGTCTACCTCGTCGAAGCGGCGCACGGCATCATGCCGAACAAGGACCGCGACGCGGCGGAGGTGGTCGAGCAACAGATGGTGCGCGATGAGGTAAAGTTACTGTGCTGTGGGAAGCACCTGCACGTGGAGAAGATCGAGAGCGGCAAGCGCCTGACGGTCGGGTCTCACGGTAGTCCGTATGATGTGACGGTGGATGAACTCCTGGTCGCGGCCGGGCGAACCTCGAATGTGGAGGGCATCGGGCTGGAGGCGGCGGGAGTCGAGTATGACAAGAAGGGCATCACGGTGAACGCCCGATTGCAGACAACGAACCCCAAGATTTTTGCGGCGGGCGATGTCTGTTCACGTTACAAGTTTACCCACGCGGCCGATGCCATAGCACAGATCGTCATCCAGAATGCGTTGTTTCCATACCCCTTTGGCCTCGGCTATGCCGGTGTCGAATCACTCATCATGCCCTGGTGCACGTTTACCGAACCGGAAGTCGCCCATGTCGGGATGTACGAGCGCGAGGCCAAGGAGAAAGGGATCGACGTCGAAACCTATACCTACAAACTGGACGAGGTCGATCGAGCGATCCTGGACGGAGAAGACGAAGGCTTTGCGCGGGTTCACATCGAAAAGGGGACCGATACGACCCTTGGTGCAACAATCGTAGCCAGCCATGCCGGTGACATGATCAGCGAATTTTCCGTCGCCAGGAAGGCGAGAGCAGGAGCGAAGACGATCGCGGCGACCATTCATCCTTATCCTACGCAAGCTGAAGTGAACAAGAAGGTGGTGAATCTCTGGCGCAAGGCACATTTCGCACAACGAACCAAGAATCTGTTGATCACATTGTTTGCCTGGATGCGGCGATAGGGCGGCGCATTAGGAACAATGATGTTTCATCGTCATAACTTGAAAAGGATCCAGCCTATGGCACCATCTATTTCTTCTGTGATCGTCGGTCTCGCAGCGTGCATGTTGGTCGGAATGATCCTTGGTGATCCGAACCGGCTGCAAGCCCAATCCTCGGCCACCATAGAGGTTGGTCCCTTTTCGACCGCTGCTGCGGGTGGACCCTGGCCGGACGGCTGGAAACCGCTGACGTTCCCCAAAATTCCACAACAGACGACCTACGATCTCGTGAAAGACGGTGATCGTGTCGTCGTCAAGGCCGCCAGTCAGGCCTCCTCTTCGGGCTATACGAAAGAAATCCTGATCGATCCGAAGGAGTATCCCATCCTCCGATGGCAGTGGAAAGTCTCGAATATCTTAAAGGCTGGCAATGTGGCGAAGAAAGACGGCGATGATTACCCGGCCCGCATCTACGTCACCTTTCAGTACGACAGTGCGAAAGTAGGCCTCTTCGGCAAGGCGAAGTACGAAGCTGCCAAACTCATCTACGGGCGCTATCCGCCCCTCGGCGCCATCAATTACATTTGGGAGAGCCGGGCGCCGGTAGGAACCGCGGTGCCCAACCCCTACACTGAACAGGTGCACATGATCGTGGTGGAAAGCGGGCCAGCCAAGCTGAACACCTGGATGACGGAAGAGCGCAACGTCTATGAAGACTACAAGCGAGCGTTTGGAGCAGAGCCGCCGATGATGTCCGGTGTCGCCATCATGACTGATACCGACAACACCGGCGAATCGGCAGAAGCGTATTACGGAGACATCGTGTTCAGGAAGAAGCCGGAGTGATCGGAAGCAAAGCCGACATGCGAGACTCACCCATCAGTGAATCGGCACATCCAGTCGCAAGTCGGAAATGAACCCATTGCGATTAGGCATCCGGATGGCTGGAAGGGTCCGGCTGTCCATCACCGCATCCTTGGAGATGATACCGTTTTGGTGCAGCAACCAGGCGACGAGGTCATAGACTTCGTCCGGCGTCAGCGACTGCGGCGCAGGGAAGGGCATGGCACGATGAATATAATCGTACAACGTCGTGGCATAGGGCCAATAGCTGCCGATTGTCTTGATCGGATGTTCCGTGGCCAACGAACCCTGGCCGCCGACCAAACGATCTTTCGGCCCTTCCGTTCCTGTTGGTCCATGGCAGGCGGCACACTTCGCGGCGTAAAGGGTGGCACCCTGCTGCACCGTTCCTCGGCCATGTGGCAACCCCACTCCGTTCGGTGCAACATCGATGTCCCATGCCGTGATGTCTACTTCGGTGGCCGGCTGCCCGAATCCGTAGCGGCTTTCCTCCGCTGTGGAAATCCCGATAGGCATCAGGAACAGACCCAGCGCCAGGATGATCGACGTTGCGGGTCTAGACCTGCACATTGGTCACATTCCCTTGTCGATCAATTTTCCAACTGTGAATCGCATTGTAATGGTAGAACGAATGGACACCTAGTGCAGCGACCAGTGCCGCTCTGGTCGGCTGGACATAGCCGGTCTCATCGATGCAGCGGCTTTGGATGATCGTCTCATCTCCGTTCCAGCGCCACCCAAACCGGAAGCGCGTGTGACAGTGAGAAAGAATCGGGTGTTGTAACTGCGCCGCCTGCCACGTGCGACCGCCGTCCGTGCTGACTTCAGCCGTCACGATCTTTCCACGCCCGCTCCACGCCAATCCACGAATCTCGACAAAGCCCGGCCTGATCCGTTGGCCACCGGACGGGCTTGTGATGACTGATTTGGCTTCCATCACGAACGTAAACTGTCTGGCAGTGCCGTCCCGCATGAGGTCGGTATAGCGGGAGGTTTCTTCGCGAGTCATGAATGGCGCTGTACTAAGCTTCAATCGTCTGATCCACTTGATACAAGTATTGCCTTCCCAACCTGGAATCACTAACCGGAGCGGATATCCCTGCTCAGGCCTGAGTGCCTCACCGTTTTGCGCATAGCAGAGCAGCGCATCGTTCAACACCTCCGCCAACGGCAGGCTCCGCGTCATCGCGGCGGCATCGCTGCCCTCCGCCAGCACCCAAGCCGCGTCAGGTTTGATGCCTGCCTCAGCCAAGACCGTCGAGAGCGGCACGCCGGTCCATTCGCTCGTGCTCATCAACCCGTGGGTCTCCTGCACTGTCTTGCCGGTCGGCCCCTTCCATTCCTGTCCCGAGTTCCCGGAACATTCAATGAACAGGGTCTGCGTGACGGACGGAAAGCGCGCAAGATCGTTCATCGAAAATGTGAGTGGCCGGTCGACCAGTCCATGGATCAAGAGTCGGTGCCGGTCGGGATTGATGCTCGGCACTCCGTTATGATGGCGCTCGAAATGCAGTGCAGACGGAGTGATGGTGCCGTGCAAGGCGTGATGGGGCGTCAGTGAATGAGTGGCGATGGTGAGGCGCTGGGTCGTTTCTCCTTGAGCGCGGACTCCGTAGGGACTGGGGCCGCGTCCCGGTACGCGGGTGGGGTCTGGGCTCTCCCCTTCCGCCGATGAAGGCAGTGCGGGAGTGATCAAGCCGACAACGGTAGCCCCTACGAGAGAAGCGGCACTGGTGAGCCATGTCCGCCGATCGATCCGAGCCTCCTGCTTCATATCCTCCGTTGATGACGGACGCACATCTTTATCAAAGAGACTCATGTCTCGCCTCACATTCATTCATGGCCTCAGGCAGTATGACGGTTTCCGCTCCGCCAACACAAGCACGCGGACAGACAGGTCGAACAGTGAGAGCAAGGCCTCCAAACCCCAGACCAATCGACCGTACATGGAAGCGGCACGAGTGGCCGCCCGCAGAACAAGTTCGGAGCCGCTCGTCATGCCCCTCCCCCTGTTTCAATGTCGCCGAGCACTCCTAACTCGAGCATGGATGCGATAAAGGAAGCGCCATCACACTGCGGGCCGCGCTCACTTGCGATCTGCTCAATCTCGGCGTCCGTCTTTCGCTCGTCCATCGCTTCGAGTACACGGTACTCCTGCGCCCCTAGGCCTATGACCTGTGAGCGGCTCTGCTGCCCCCGTAGACCGCTTCCTTTGCTCAAGAATCGTCGCATCGACGACATCGCCGCACAACAAACATCAATACCCATTATGCAGAGATCGTTGCTCATCGAAGATCGAAAATCCGTTCGCTGACCATCAGACCATCGCACCACTCGCAGGTCATGGCCCACCTCCTTTGTCCCTGACAGACCTGAGTGTTTCCTAACGCGATTCTACCTGCTCATGCGCCCCCATCTGTCAGACAATTCACCAGTCGGCAAAGAAAAATAGTTGGGCGGGTTTGTAAGCCAGATCACGGATGGATTCACCCGAAGTTCGCTAGTATTCCGATTCATCCGCCCTCTCACATGAGACGGAAGCGGTTTCTTCATTCACCCACTGCCATTTTGAAAGGAGCGCATTATGTCCAAAGCAGCAATCGTCGTACAGAAAGGCTCCTCGTACCCGACTTCAAAAAGGATGAGAGCTTCTCTTTCAACCGCCTTGTTGTAATAATCCCATTGTTCAAACGACTCATCATTATGCCTTTCGATGACACTAAATGGGATCTCGTCACTGTAAGCTACCTTACAGAAACACGTTGGTCCCTTTCTGTAATATTGAAGATTGTTTGTCCACCGATCTAATAAGAACCGGATTGACGCCGATCGGGAGTGTTGATACATAGAGGTATCTCCATAGGTTACTTGCAAGAAGGCTGGCTATGCCAATCGATGAAATCACTCAAAAAGTCAGCGACCGTTATGCCAAGGCCGCCAGTACCGGCGAACAGATGTGTTGCCCCACGAGTTATGACATGGGGCACCTTCAGACCTTCATCCCCGAAGAAGTGCTCAAGATCTCCTACGGTTGTGGCACGCCGGCTGGGCTCAAGACGGTACGGGCAGGCGAGACCGTCTTAGATATCGGATCGGGCGGCGGTATTGATTGTTTTGAAGCGTCGCGCTTGATTGGCCCGTCCGGACGTGTGATCGGCGTCGATATGACCGATACGATGCTGGAAATCGCCCGAAAGAACGCGTCGGTTGTCGCGACAAATCTTGGCTATCTCGCGTCAAATGTCGAATTTCGCAAAGGCTTGGCTGACGCCATGCCGGTCGAGGACGGCACGATCGATCTGATCATCTCGAATTGCGTCATCAATCTCGCTCCGGATAAGCGGAAGGTCTTTCGCGAAATGTACCGTGTGGCCAAGCCCGGCGGGCGATTCACCATCTCCGATATTGTCTCTGACCAAACCGTTCCCCAGTACCTCGTCCACGATTCGGAGAAATGGGGAGACTGTTTGTCCGGCGCCTTGACCCTCTCCGACTATATGAACGGCATAACTGCAGCCGGCTTTCTCGGTCTACATCTTGCGAAATTTTCTCCCTGGCGCATCATCGACGGCATCCATTTCTTTTCGGTGACCTTGACCGGTTATAAACTGCCTTCTGCAGCGACCGCCTCTCCGTTTCGATACGCCACGCTTCGAGGCCCCTTCAGTCGGGTGACGGATGAACGAGCCACGACTTTTCAGCGTGGCATCCCGTACCCGATCAAGCCTGACGATGCGCTGCTGCTGACCTATCCTCCTTTCACCGACCACTTTCTCCTGACCACCGAGCCTGTACCACTCGACAACCACGATCCGCGCTGGACCGCGGTCTTGCCAGCGGAGGCTCCTTGTACATGGCAAGGCCATTATGCGTCGCTGGCCGGTCCATTTATAGAAGTTGAGGACGATGATCACCACATCTATCGTCGAGGAGAACCACTGGAGATCTGCTCAAAAACGGTGGCGGTGCTGGAGGCTCAAGGGTATCGGCCACATTTCGCCATTTTAAATCGAGCCGGCGAACGGGTGAGCGGGGAACCTGTGACCTGTGCCCCTGACGGAGGCTGCTGTTGAAGGGGTCTGCTCTTAATGCCAACGTACTCACTCCGCGCCAATGCGCGTTGGTTCTCAAGGCGCTGGGCGATGAAACTCGACTGCGTATCCTAGAATCGTTGCTCGTCGGTGAGAAATGCGTGATGGATCTTGTGCAAGAACTCGGCTGCTCCCAGCCTCATGCCTCCCATCACCTCCGCATTTTGCGAAATTCCGGCCTGGTCGAAGGGCATCGGTGCGGCAAACAGGTGTGTTACAGAGTGACGCCAGAAATTCAACGCGCTCTGACAAAAGGCCAGGGGCGAGCACTAGATTTTGGTTGCTGCGAGTTACGGTTTTCCGAGTCGGCCTTGATGACGATCGCCCATGCGCGTTGATGACCCTCACGTGCTGAGAAAATGTTTTCCGTCCGATTGGAACCGATATGCCGTTGACCTTACTGGGACGACACAATCCCCTTGCCTCTGCTTCCGAACAACTTAAAATGCTGGAGCAGCCCAGCTCAAACCCCTCTTTTGATACGCAACTCCATCGAGCCAGCCTCTACCCTCTCCGTGCGACAGGAATAAGCGTCTTTCAGATCAATGTCGGCAAGCTCTGTAACCAAACTTGTCGTCACTGCCATGTGGACGCCGGCCCGGATCGTCCCGAGACCATGTCCTTGGAGACAGCGGAGCAATGTATTCAGGCTCTGGCCAAGACCGACATCCCAACTGTAGACATCACAGGAGGAGCGCCAGAACTCAACCCCCGGTTCCGTTGGTTGGTCGAACAGGCCCGCGGACTCGGAAGGCAGGTGATGGATCGCTGCAACCTCTCCGTGTTGCTGATCCCCTCGCAGGCCGACTTGGGGAAATTTCTCGCTCGCCATCGAGTCGAGATCATCGCCTCGCTTCCGTCGTACCGCGCGAGCCAGACCGATGCACAACGTGGCGACGGAATCTTCGAGAAGTCGATAGAAGCGCTTCGTCTCTTGAACCGCTTCGGCTATGGTCGACCGGACAGCGGGCTTACCTTGGATCTTGTCTACAATCCCGTCGGAGCGTTCTTGCCTCCAAAACAAGAGGCCATCGAAGCCCAGTTCAAGAAAGAACTCCGCACCCAGTACGGTATCGAATTCAACCGGCTCTATACGATCACCAATATGCCGATCAGCCGATTCCTGGAGTTTCTTATCGAAAGCGGAAATTATGATCAGTACATGACCCGGCTCGTCAATGCGTTTAATCCGGACGCCGCCGCCGGTGTCATGTGTCGCCATACCCTATCGGTTGGCTGGGACGGGAAACTGTACGATTGCGACTTCAATCAGATGCTCGACCTTCCGGTCGACCATGGCGCGCCGTCGCATATCCGAGACTTCGAGCCGACTCAACTTCATAATCGCCGGATCGTCACACGCAACCATTGCTACGGCTGCACGGCTGGCTCCGGCTCGTCGTGTGGTGGAGCCACGTCGTAATCGACTTCCGATGGACCTTACCGTCTTCACATTTCTCCTGATCCTCCTCTTGGCCTTTTCCAACGGCACGAATGACGTATCCAAGGCCATCGCGACATTGGTCGGCAGTGGTATCGCCAACTATCGTACGGCCATTGCGTGGGGAACATTCTGGACGATGGTCGGCGCGGCGGTTTCGGCCGTTGTTGCCTCGGCCATGGTCAAAACCTTCAGCAGCGGCTTCATCCAACCAGACCTCGATATTCCCTCAGTGTTAGCCCCCGCGGTTTTGTGTGGAGCCATCCTCTGGGTGCTTTTCGCGTCGAAGACCGGACTGCCGGTCTCCACGACGCACGCGCTGACCGGTTCGCTGGTTGGAGGAGGTCTGCTGGCTTTTGGCGTCGATGGATTGGTCTGGTCGACGGTCTCCAAGAAAATCGTGCTCCCGTTGTTGGTGAGTCCCTTTCTTTCATTCGGCCTTTCCATCATATTTCATCCTCTCATCGCGATGATCGCAAAACGCTGGGAGGGGCTCTGTGTCTGTATCATGCCGAGCCATCGAGCGCTCGTGACAATCGATGCACAGGGCTGTACCCGCACGTTGTTTCAAGCCGGAAGCAGCGGCATACCGGTGGCCGCAGTCCCATCGCAATGCGACCGGGCAGGATTATCAGGCCCCACCATCGGTCTCGACTCTATTCACTGGACGTCCAGCGGGCTGGCATCGCTCGCCCGCGGCACCAACGATGCCCCGAAAATCGCAGCAATGCTCTTACTCGGCAGCACACTGGCAACCTGGCCGAGTCCCACCTGGCACATCATTGCGTTTACAGGGGTGGCGATCGCTATGGGTATCGGCAGCTATTGGGGCGGTCGGCGCGTGACAGAGGTACTCGCAGAAAGAGTGACGAAGATGAATCATACGGAAGGTTTGTCTGCCAATCTGACCACATCGTCGCTGGTCTTGCTTTCAGGCACGTTGGGTTTGCCTGTTTCGACCACACATGTCAGCAGCTCTGCCATCATCGGTATTGGACTCCTGAGAGGGACCGCGTCTGTCCACTGGGCCACAGTACAAAGCATGGTGCTGGCTTGGCTTGTGACAATTCCAACCACCGCCTGCTTGGCGTGCCTCGCCTATTTTCTCCTTTCCAAGGTCATCTAGGGCTTGTCACCCTGGTCCCAGTCTGTTAAGGTACCGCTGCAATTCAGTCATCCATCTAAATAAAAATATACATATTTCAAATGGTCTGGGACCCAAAAGATCCATGGGGCAAAAAGTCTGACCCGCTTGAGGAGGCACTCAAGCAGGCCCAGTCTCAACTCAAAGATTTGTTTCCATCCGGCGGGTTGAAGAACCTTCTTCCCTCCGGCGGTGCCTGGAATATCATCATTGCCGGCTTGCTGATCCTACTGGTTTGGCAGAGTGTGTTCATCGTCGCCCCTGACGAGGAAGGGGTCGTCAAACGGTTCGGTGTGCCGGTCCGCGCCGCGGATCCGGGACCTCACTTTAAGATTCCCTTCGTAGAAACCGTCCTTCAGCCGAAGGTCGAGAAACTCCATCGTCTCGAAATCGGCTTCCGCACTTCCCAACAAGGGCGCCAGCAGATGGTCCCCCAAGAAGCCCTCATGCTGACCGGCGACATGAACATCCTCGGGATCGAGTTCATCGTCCAATATAAGATCAAAGAAGCCCGTGAATTTCTCTTCAATGTGGCAGAAATCCATGAAACCATCGGGAAGGCGGCTGAAGCTTCTATGCGGGAAGTAGTCGGCAAGAGCAAGATCGACGAAGCCTTGACCACCGGCAAAGCCGTGATCCAAGCAGATACGATGACCTTGCTGCAAACGATCCTCGATCAGTACAAATCCGGCGTACAGATTGCCGCCATCCAACTCCAAGACGTCAATCCCCCGGACGCGGTGGCCGCCGCCTTCAAAGATGTCACCAACGCGAAAGAAGACCGCGAAAAGTTGATCAACCAAGCGCAAGGGTACCGCAACGACATCATTCCCAGAGCCAAAGGTGAAGCCGCGGAGCGGGTCAACCAGGCGAGAGGGTTTGCGCAGGCTCGGCTCAATCGTGCCCAAGGCGAGACAAACCGGTTCCTGGCCACCTTAAAAGAGTACAACCAGGCGAAGGATGTGATCAGCAAGCGCATTTACATTGAAACACTGGAAGAGATCCTTCCCAATGTGGAGAAAGTTATCATCGACGGCAAGGCAGGTGAGCGAGTGCTCCCCTATCTTCCGCTGGACCGTCTCTCTCGATCGCCAGCCACGACCGTGGTGAAACCGGCCCCTCAACCGGAAGTCGAAGAGCCCAGGCCTGATCCGCCTCTCACCCTCAGACCGAGAGGGACTCGATCATGACAAAGCAGGGCATCATCATCACACTGCTGGCCGTCACCGTCGCCCTGTTTGTGCTCGGAGCCTCACCCCTCTTCGTGGTCGATGTGATCCAGACCGCGATCGTCGTCCAGCTGGGTAAACCGGTGCGCACGATCACCGAGCCCGGACTGTACGTGAAGGTGCCGTTCGTGCAGGAAGTGACGTACTTCGAGAAGCGGTTGCTGGATTACGATTCGAACGCGCAGGACGTCATTACCCAAGACAAGAAGACGCTGCTCTTGGATAACTTCGCCAAATGGCGGATTACCGATCCATTAAGAGTCTACCAGGCGTTCCAGAGTCAACGCGGCGCACTCCAGCGGTTGAACGATATTATCTATTCCGAGCTCAGGGTCGAATTGGGCCGCCACGAGTTACTGGAGATCGTTTCCAGCACCCGGGCCGACATCATGCGGGTGGTCACCGAACGCGCGAAGGAGAAGGCGGCGGTGTACGGCATCGAGATTCAGGATGTCCGAATCAAACGGGCCGACTTGCCGGAACAGAACGAGAAGGCGGTCTTTGCCCGCATGCAGGCGGAGCGGGAACGGCAAGCCAAGCAGTATCGGGCCGAAGGGGCGGAAGAAGCGCAAAAAATTCGGTCAGAAGCCGAGAAAGACCGAGAGATCATCCTCGCCCAAGCCTACAAAGAATCAGAAGAGCTGCGTGGGGGCGGCGATGCCAAAGCGTTTCGGATCTATGCCGACGCCTACAAACAAGACCCGAAGTTCTTTGAGTTTACCCGCTCAATGGAAGCCTATAAGAGCGTGTTCAAAGATGGCTCGACCCTGGTGATGAGTCCGGATTCAGAATTCTTCAAATATCTCAAACAACGCTGACCCTTCACGACAACCCCACGATTTTCCCACTCGTTGGTTCGAAACCAATCCGTTCACCGGCTGGCTTCTTTGGCAACCCCGGCATCAGTTGAATTCCTGAGCAGACAGCCGTAACAAATCCGGCTCCAGCCAGGATCCGTAGCTCCCGGATCGGCACCGTAAACCCGGTCGGCCTCCCTTTGAGCGCAGGGTCATGGGACAGCGACAGGGGAGTTTTGGCCATGCAGACAGGTAACCCACCGAACCCCAAGGCCTCGGCAGTATCTATCTGACGTTCGGCCTCTGGTTCAAATTGGACACCTACCGCTCCATACATCTGCATAGCAATGGTCTGAATCTTTTTTCTGATTGGCCAAGATAGCTCATACAGGTATTTAAAATGACCCGGGTTCTCCGATGCCTTGGCCACCGCCGCCGCGAGCTGCTCGGCCCCTTTCCCACCATCGGTCCAATGCGTTGAGACTGCAGCATCTACCGCTCCCATCTTCAGCGACTGCTCCCGAACCCAATCCAATTCGTCCTGATGGTCATCCCTAAAGGCATTGACCGCAACAACCACCGGCACTCCGTGTGCCCGAACATTAGCGATGTGCTGCTCCAGATTGGCGATTCCCTTCGACAACGCTTCTTGATTCGGCCCGGTTAGACTCAAGGGTAACGCGACCCCGGCTTTGGCAGCCCCTCCGCCGCCATGGAGTTTCAGCGCGCGTAACGTCGCCACAACCACCGCTACGGCCGGGGTAAATCCCGACGCGCGACATTTGATGTTAAAAAACTTCTCGGCCCCCAGATCGCTGCCGAATCCGGCCTCCGTCACAACAAAATCGGCACATCGAAGCGCGATCGCATCGGAGACGATCGAACAATTGCCATGCGCGAGGTTGCCGAAGGGTCCAGTATGGACGAAAGCAGGGGTACCCTCGAGTGTCTGAACCAGATTCGGCATGAGTGCGTCCTTGAGGAGTACGGCCATCGACCCTACGCAGTTTAGCTGTTCAGCCGTGACCGGATTACCGGACTTCGTGAATCCCACGAGTATTCGGCCAAGCCGGGCGCGGAGTTCGAAAGGATCCTTCGCCAACGCCAACACGGCCATAACTTCTGAAGCCTCGGTGATGACGAACTGCCCTCGGCGTCCGCCTGTGCCTTCCCCAAGTATGATCTCCCGAAGCGCCCGATCATTCATGCTCAGCGTTCGAGGCCACGTCACGTGCTCCGGGTCGATTGAGAGTGCATTTCCATGAAAGAGATGGTTATCAAGGAACGCTGAGAGAAGATTATGGCTGACAGCTACCGCATGGGCATCCCCAGTCAGATGAAGGTTAATATCTTCCATTGGAACGACTTGGGCATGCCCTCCGCCGGTCCCGCCCCCCTTAACGCCAAAGACGGGACCCAACGAGGGCTGCCTTAAGGTAACCGCACTTCGATACCCTAAACGCGAAAGGCCCATCGCAAGACCGATCGATGTTGTGGTTTTTCCTTCTCCTAAGGGCGTGGGATTGATTGCCGTAACCAGAATGTATCGCCCTTTTGGCGCATCTCTGAGCCGATCCAATGTCTTAAGCGAAACTTTTGCCTTATCTCGACCGTAGGGAGTGAGTTCTTCAGCAGGAACTCCAAGCTGAGAACCGATATCGATGATAGGGAGGGAGTTAACGGACTGTGCGATCTCGAGGTCGGTCAATGGACTATCTTTGTGGTCGACTTAGTTGGGTAGTGAAGAGGCTAGATGCCTTCGTGAGGAATACCTTGACCTTCAGATGGCAGTAGGTCTGGTTCTGTCTATGCAAGAAACCCTAATCGCGCTGCTACTCCAGGATGTATTTGGACGGGTCGAGTGCTTGGCCATTTACCTTGACCATGTAGTGGAGGTGAGGGCCGGTAGATAGTCCAGAACTCCCGACAAGCGCGATCACATCGCCACGCTCAACCCTCTGACCTTCTTTCACCAAAGCCTTCGCCAAGTGTCCATACACTGTTTCAACCCCGTACCCGTGGTCCACTCGAACCATATTCCCAAGCTTAGGATCATATCCAGTCGACGTAATCCGCCCCTGGGCTGGAGCACGAACCGGAGTATTTGGTGCAGCCCCGATGTCCAATCCATCATGCCAAGCAGGCTTTTCAGTGAACGGAGAAATTCTTGGGCCAAACCCCGACGTGACCCAACCTTTGACCGGCCAAATAGAAGGCGTCGAGGCCCATCGGGTGGAACGCTGCTCGGCTGCTTCTGACAGTTCCCTCAAGATACGTTCTTGTGCAGTTGCTGCTCGCTCAAGCCAGTCTAAGCCTTCCTTAACCGAAACGACCGCATCGGCACTATTCTTGGACATGTCCGTACCAACGGCCGAGTGTTGACTAGCCCCTACCGTCCCCATCTTAGCGCTGCTTGAATTTGGGTCCACCACACTACTTCCCTGTGCGCTGGACGCGGTCCCTTCCTCAGGAATGGGTACCTCCTCACCACCTCGACCATTCGCCATATCGCCGGTCTTAGGGAGCTCTATTCCCAGCATGACCCGAAGTCTCTGATTGACCTCATTCATGGCTCCAATGCGCTTTTTCAAATCATCAATGGCAGTCGTGAAGGCCGCAGTTTGCTCCCGTGCACTCATGGCCTCACTTCGGAAAGAGGCCAATTCCCAGACTTCTCCTGTTCTCACAACATAGTGGGACACGACAAGGAGGTCGGCCAGCACCACCAGCCCAACACAGACCAGCAAACGACGGAGGAGTTTTTTCGAAAAGCTGAAACGAAGGGGCTTTGCAGTGGACCCCCTGAAGATTACAATCGTATAAGAATCGCCGTCTTGATTAGTCGTTTGAGCCATAGCTATCGCCCTCCGTACCCACTCACACCTTACAAGCCTTCTGTTAGGCGGTCCAGTAAATTACCTACTTTCGCCCCCTATGGTCAACCGTAAAAATAGTGTTTTCGCATAGCTGTTTCAACCGCATTATCTAGGAGGTCTCACGGCACACCCACTCAAGATACGGTGGGAGCCCCTTGATTAACGGAATCGCTATAATTTCCGGCACCTTGTACGAATGAAGGTGCTGTATTGTTTCTTGTAGAGCCAGATATTTATCGGAAGTCGTCTTGATCAACACAAGCGATTCTTGATCAGTCATGATCTTGCCTTCCCACCAGTACGTCGAATGCACCGTGGGAATAGTTGATGCGCACGCCGCTAGGCGAGACCTCACCACGTGGTCAGCAATCTTAGCCGCATCATTTTGGCTTGCTGTGGTGACCATAACAACAACCACCTTGATCGGTTCAGCTTCCATGAGAAGGCTAGGATACTCAAGAGCATGTCTACAATCAACCTAACCGACGCCACTGGTATGCTTCTGAATAGGTGATTGAGCAACATCTGTGCCCAGACAGAAAAGCTCATCAATACTCATTGTATGAATTTGCAATGGCTTAGGATATCTACGTCTTTGAGAATGGGACCTTAAAGCCAGCAGCTGTATGCTAAACGACACGGTCAAGCAATTTTTGTGAACCACTGTTCAAGAACTGCTCCTCTCGGGCCACTCTGGTAGGTTATTCGCCATTAGTCACCACTCGTGTTCTACCCTTTTCCCATCTTGACCAACTGTTCAAAGTAGTGAGCAAAGGCCTTCATTCCACCTGAAGCCTGACCCCAGTCATAATATTCGTTTGGAGCGTGATATCCATGTTCCGGCAAGCTTAAGCCCATGAAAAGGATAGGGACTTTCCAAGTATTCTGCATCGTGACGACCGCACCAATAGATCCTCCCTCACGCACAAATGCTGGATCCTTCCCAAACCCTGCTCGTATGGCGCGCTTCACGCAATCCACATAAGGTCCCGAAAAACTGCCTTTATACGGGTGCAGCATGCCTTCTCGTTCAACCGTCACATCTGGATTCACCTTCGCAACATGCTTTTTCAACAAAGCAAATACACTCTCGGGTCTTTGGTTCGGTACAAGGCGCATACTGACCTTGAGCTCGGCATGACCAGGCACCACTGTTTTAATACCTTGTCCTTGATAGCCTCCGCTGAGCCCATGAATTTCAAAGGTTGGAGATGCCCAGATCCGACGCATGACGTCCGCTGGATCCTGCGTACGAAGAGATCGAAACCCGTACGCTTCTTTGAAGCGATTTATCTGAAAGCCGGATTTCAGGAAACTCTTAATCTCCTCTTTGCTCGGCTCGACCACATCAGCATAAAAACCCGGCATCTTCACTCGACCAGTCCTCGCATCAAGGCACGCGTTCGCAACCTCCATCAACTCGGCTAGTGGGTTCCGCGCAGCTCCTCCGGTCACACCTGAGTGTGCATCTTTTTCACCGGTTCGCAGAGTCAATCTCGCGCCGAGCAACCCACGCAAGCCGTACGGTACGGCAGGTCGATTCTTCGAAATCCAGATGGTGTCCGAGACGATCACGGAATCCGGTTTCGGCACCGCCGTGCGGTCTCGAAGCCCTACACTAAAATGAGGACTCCCGATTTCTTCTTCCAGTTCCCACAGGAACCGAATATTGATCGGGACACCTTGCTCGATGACATATCGAGCACCGAACAGAGCTGTCAGAGCCGGCCCCTTGTCGTCGGTAGCCCCTCGGCCCTGATAGAGGCCGTGTGTGTTCCTAAACGCGAACGGCGGGTGCTTCCATTCCGGCTCTTCGGCAGGCTGCACGTCTAGGTGATTGTAGATGGTGACGGTTGGATACTCAGCCCCTGCTGTCCACCCCCCAGAGACGATGGGATACCCACCGGTCTCGACAACCTGAGCCTTGGCACCCATCTCAACCAGATACTGCACAGCCAAATCTGCCACGCGTCGGATATCTCCCTTGTGGGATGAGTCCATGCTGATTGACGGCACTTCCACCATCTGACCCAAGAGATCCTCAAACTTTGGTCGTGCCGTCGTGATGAAGGTCTGAAGTTGTCGCTCATTCCTCATACGCGTGATCCTCCATGGCTGAGAGACGGTGGATTATAGCGGCCGTGCATGAGAAGAGAAAGTCACTATGGGACCACGTAGAGAAGATGATAGAATGCGTCCATATGTTGACCTGGACACGACTCGTCACTTGGCTCACGGGTGTCCTGCTTACGCTTGTCGGAATGGGCACACCGTCGCTCTTGTGGGCAGAAGAACCGATCAACATCCAGCTCATACTCGAAGAACCACACATCTACCATCTCCGGCACGTCACCATGCACGGCACTGCACGAGATGTGCAGCCGCTGGCTCCCTATACAGTTCCCAATGGAGATAACTGTTACGGCGCGTATTTGTTTCGCTTGGAAGAGGACGATGCGACGATTCCGGTTGCGGTACTAGGCATTTGTGGCAGACCTCTTGTCCGCGACCCTGACATCGAAGATGGAGATCGGATCGAAGTGAGTGCGACGATCCAGGCTCCAAGTCACGGCGGCTACTATCTGAGCTTCAAGGGATTGAAAGTGGTCACTGAACAAGAAGGCGTCGTGCAGGCAGTGGCCGATCGCATTCTTCCGCTCGTCGAGTAGCGCCTCCTACCTACTCCGCTGTCAGGTATCACCGCTTTTCTTTACAGCTCTTTAAGCCAGCGATATAGTCGTCTCAAGTCTGGCGTTCAAGAATACCAGTAAAACAGGAGCGGCCCATGGTGTGGATCGTCTTAGCCGTCATGGCCATCTGTGCGCTGTTCGTCATCGGCATCTACAACAGCCTGGTGCGACTCAGGGTCCAGTCCGAAAGTGCATGGGCGGACATCGACGTACAGTTAAAGCGCCGACATGACTTGATCCCCAACCTAGTCGACACGGTAAAAGGCTACGCGGGGCATGAAAAGCAGACGCTTGATGCCGTTATCAGCGCACGCAACCGCGCAATGTCTTCTGCGACTCCTTCCATCAAAGCAGAAGCCGAGGGCGTGCTCACGCAATCATTGAAATCGTTATTTGCACTAGCAGAAGCGTATCCCCAACTGCGCGCCGTAGAAAGCTTCACTCAACTCCAGAGTTCGCTGAACCAGATTGAAGAGGCTGTGCAGAATGCGCGTCGTTACTACAACGCCGTTGTCCGCGACTTGAACACAAACATTCAGGAGTTTCCTTCCAACACCATCGCAAACGCCTTCAACTTCAAAACTCGCGAATTTTTTGAGCTTGCCGATGCGACAGAGCGGGCGGTACCGAAAGTCAGCTTCGAACAGACTTCGCGTTGATTCCAACCGTGACCCGGCACTACCAATTCCACTCAAGGCCTCTCCCTCAGGTTCTACGTGTCGCTCTGCTGCTCGCGGCTTGGCTCATCGGACTCGGGGAAGTTCCTACCCAAGCTCGCTCAATGGTTATCGAGCAGTTCCAGGCTGACATTCAGGTCCTCAAGAACGGACAAATCCTCGTCACTGAAACCATTCGTCCTCGCTTCACCGGATCGTGGAATGGGTTGAAGCGCCACATCCCGGTCGAATATCGAACGCCGCAGGGTTTCAATTACACCTTGTTGGTGGATCTCGTGAGCGTAACAGACGAACACCAAAGTCCGCTGAAATACGAAAGCTCTCGTGAGCGGCACTATAAGATCTTCAAAATCTGGTTGCCGAGCGCTCAAGACACCACAAAGACGCTGATTCTCACGTACAGAGTTTCGAACGGGCTCAAATATTTTGAGGACTATGATGAGCTGTATTGGAATGTGACCGGCGATGAATGGGATGTCCCGATCAAGTCAGCAGAGGCGCGGGTGCTCCTGCCAGCAGGGACCACCGGCGTAAAGGCGCTCGCATTCACCGGCACCTACGGTGCACGGGAGCAACAGGCAGACGTGCGCATCACAGGCCCGGAGATTCTCTACCGCATGACGCGTCAGCTTGGATTTCGCGAAGGGCTCACCGCCGTAGTTGGGTGGGACAAAGGCGTGGTCGCCGAACCGGATTCCTTCCAGCAGGCTGGCATGGTTATCCAATCTAATTGGCCAGTGGCCTTTCCAGTCGTCATCTTTGGCCTTATGCTCTATCTCTGGTACACACGCGGGCGAGATCCGCGCCGGCGTCCGATCCCCGTCGCCTATGAACCGCCGGAAAAACTGACACCGGCGGAGCTCGGCACGTTGATCGATAATTCTCCGGATCTTCGTGACATCACCGCCACCCTCGTGGATCTGGCCGTTCGCGGGTTTCTCCGGATTGAAGAACGCCAAGAGTCTCGACTGCTCGGGCTCTGGTCCGATACCACCTTCCATCTCCACCGGCTCAAGGCTCCTTCCGAATGGACGGATTTACGGCCGCATGAGCAAGAGATCATGAAGGGGATCTTCTCAAGCAGCACGGACGATGTCGTCGCCCTGTCCGAATTGAAGAACCGCTTCTACATCTATCTCAATGGAATCAGGGCTTCACTCTTCAAACAACTGCTGAGCCGTGGGTACTATGCGAGCCGGCCGGATCGTATCAAACAAATCTACATGGCCCTCGCTATTGTGGTCGCCATCGCCTCGTTCTTCGGATCCATCATTCTGCAGAATTCCTATGGGATCGCGCTCCAGACCAGTTTCCTTTCAGGGTTGGCCGCGAGTCTCATCGTTGTAGGGTTCGGCTGGTTCATGCCGGCCCGGACCACCCGTGGCGTACGAGCACTCGAGCAAATCCTCGGCTTTGAAGAATTTCTGACCCGTGTGGAATCGGATCGCTTTCAGCGAGTAATTAAAACCCCCCAGATGTTCGAAAAGTTCCTCCCTTTCGCGATGGCGTTGGGCGTTGAGCAGAATTGGGTCCGCGCCTTCGAAGGCATTTACATGACGCCGCCTACCTGGTATCAAGGAACGAGCCTCGCAGACTTTCGCCCCGGTCGTTTTGTCGGGATCCTCTCGCAGATGTCGGCCACCACCGGAGCGGTCATGACCTCCGCCCCTAGGAGTTCCGGCGGATCCGGGTTTAGCAGCGGTGGATCATCGGGGGGGAGATCAGGAGGAGGGTTCGGCGGAGGAGGCGGCAGCGGATTTTGAAAGTAGCAGGCAATGCCAAGGCTTGATAAGGAGGTGATGCAGCAACCTTTCTCGATTATCGTCGTGCTGCTGGTGGCACTATCGGCCGGTTGTGCCGGTAGCCAAGGCTTCAATCGGGCCGCGATGAACGAAGTCCTGCACATCGATCATACCTTGAATCAAGGTAATCGTGCTCCATCGAGCCTGGGCTCCCCCCTCTCGCTCCCGATTCGCCTCGGGATATTTTTTGCCGATCACAATTTCCCGAATCATCAGTCCCTCAGAAAAGTCGCATGGCTCAGCGCAGATAGGGAACAACTGCTCCAGAGCCTGGCCCCATTGCAAGATCAGCGAATACTGACGGACATCTTTGTCTTGATAGATTCAACTGTTCACACGGCGAATATCCCTGAGATCAGGCAAGCCGGCGCGCGGTATGGCGCTGACGCCGTGTTGGTCATCGATGGCGCCGGAGCGATCGATCGATACAACAACCGCTATGCATGGCTCTATCCGACCCTGATCGGTGCCTATCTCGCTCCAGGCACTGAAAGCGACGCACTTGTGATGGCTACAGGCAGCCTGTGGGCTGTGCGCTCCGAATGGCACACCCCCATCCAGATAGTCGAAGGAGCATCGAAGATAGTGGGGTCGGCGGTGTTCGTCGACGATGGCGCAGCTCTTGAAGATGCAAAAAAGCAAGCCATCCAAGCACTGGGCAGACGCATCGTCGATCAGATCCAACTCTGGATGCAAGGGTCTCCGTCCCCCGTCTCCCAGTTACGGTGAGTCGAAACTGATAAGCACCCCAGCAAAAGCAGATGTTGCCCCGGCGCAAGACCGGCAACACCGGGACGGAGCTCGCCATTCTTGAAAAACCCGCCGCCGACTCCGGTTGAGTCATCAAAACGGTGCTCCACACGCAGGACCGTACTCATGCATCGATACCGAAACGGCAAGCTGATCCGAACACACCATGAGTAGCAATGATTGATCGTCTTCGCGGAGATCATGAACAAATTTGCAGCGCTTTCTTACATCAAGTGCTCTTTTAACATTCAGGTGCCTAACTCTCCCGCCCAGCGGGCAAGCTATACTTCGTCAGATATCAAAACGGGATAAAAACCGAAGGGATGAATGGACGTGGAGCACGAAGGAGACGACGTAGGTTATTCCGTGTTGAGTCGATATCCAACTCCCAGTTCCGTCATGAGATACCGAGGATGAGCGGGAGTTTTCTCCAGTTTGTTTCTCAACTGTCGCATATAGACCCGTAGATAATGTCCTTCCTCCACATGGAGCGGACCCCAGACCTCCTTCAAAAGCTGACGGTGAGTCAGTACTTTGCCGGCATACCTGATCAACGTGGTGAGTAGCTTGTATTCGATTGGTGTGAGATGAGCTTCAATCCCTGAGACAAACACCTGCCGCCGACCGAGATCGACCTTCAGATCGCCGAGCACAAATACCGACTCAGGGGCATTGGCAGATTGAGCCACGTGTCGAAGTGCCGTACGCATCCGTGCAAGGAGTTCGTTGACTCCGAACGGCTTGGTCACATAATCGTCGGCGCCGAGGTCGAGTGCCGCCACTTTGACCTGCTCCTGATCTCGAGCCGAAAGCACGATGATGGGGGTGGCAGTCCATTCCCGCACCCGTCGAATGACCTCGCTCCCCTCGAGATCCGGAAGCCCGAGGTCCAGTAGGATCAGATCAGGATTTCTTGCTTGGGCTTCGGTAAGCCCATCCCGCCCTGTGGCAGCCTCGTACAACCGAAAACCATGGACAGGCAGCGTCGTCCGCAGGAATCGGCGAATTTCCGGTTCGTCTTCGATGAGGAGTATCGTGGCTTCCTGTGACATAAACTCGGCGGTCTCGATGACCGCTCTTTGATTGAAAAATATCAGTCTTGTCGAGTTTCCGCTTTCTCTGTCTCCACAGACGGTTGCCGATCCGGCAGCGGGATCGAGAAGCGAAAGAGGGCGCCGCCTCCCGATCGATTCTCTACCAAAATTCGTCCACCATGCGCTTCGATGATACCGCGACAAATCGTTAGCCCGAGCCCAACTCCTCCTTCTCGCGCAAGCCTACCGCGATAGAATTTGTCGAAAATGCGGGACTCCTCGCCGGAGTCGATTCCTGGTCCTCGATCGGCCACTTCGACAACGACCTGGTGCTCCGTCGCCGACGCGACAAGATCTATCGCGGTTCCTGCGGGCGCATACTTGACGGCATTTTCCACAAGATTGATGACCACCTGTTCCAGCAGCACTCCATCGACCAGCACCAGTGGAAGATCGGCTGGAATCGCCGTCTTGACGGTATGATCACGCAACCGACCCTCCAGTCTAGCCAACGCCGCACCAATGACCTCATCCAGAGGATGCCACTCTTTGCTGAGTCGTATGGCTCCTACTTCAAGTCGCATCATATCTAGAATATTTTTCAGCAGACGGTCCAGTCGATCTGCCTCTCGATAGATAGATCGAGCTAGATCTTGCCGAGTAGCGGCATTCAGCTCGTCCTGCCCCTCCACCAAACTGCTGGCGGCCCCGGTGATGGTCGCGAGCGGCGTTCGCAGGTCGTGAGACACCGAGCTAAGAATGGCATTCCGCATACGCTCCGTTTCCGCGCGCACGTGAGCCTGTTGCGCCTCGTCCGATAAACGAGTCCGTTCGAGCGCCAACGCCACCTGATTCACCAGAGATTCAAGTAAATGCAACTGCTCGGGGTCCAGCAGCAGCACGGCACTCTTCGGTCGGAGCGCGATGACTCCGATCGGTCCGGTCGAGCACACCAGCGGTAAGTACAGTGCGCTGGCTCCCGGAAGCGTATCGGTCCCGAGCCCGGCTCGCTCACTGTGGTCGTATACCCATTGAGCCACACCTGCCTCCTTTGGGTCCAACTCAAAAAACAGGAGCTCTCCGCGTTGTAGCTGTACCCGTTTGTCCGCATCCGCGAGGAATATCGCTACCTGTGCGTCAAACACATCCCGAAGATGCTGGGCCGCAAGTTGTGCCAGCATGCCGGTTCCGCGATGAGTGGCGAGATCTCGGCTCATGGTATAGAGCACTCCCGTTTGCCTTTCTCGGTAGCGGGCCAGCTCGGCTTGCTGCTGGAGGCGCACAGCAAGATTGCTGATGACGAGGGCAACCACAAGCATCACCCCGAAGGTCAACAGGTACTGAAAGTCGGAGACGGCAAAGGAATAATAAGGCGGGACGAAGAAAAAATCGAACATTGCCACGCTCAGGACGGAAGCCACCACCGACGGACCGCGTCCCCAGCCGATCGCAACCGCGACGACGGCGATTAAGTACATCATAATCAGGTTCGCGGACGCGAAATAGGGAAACATCAGCCAGGCGATCGATGTCGCACACAGCACCCAACTGACGGCATAACCATAAGCCTGGACATCGCCGGTTCTTTGGAGAGTACGCCGCACAGGCGGTTGTCCTTCACCGGCCGTTCCCGTAATGACATAGATATCGATCTCTCCACTTTGATGGACGAGGTCCGAAACCACCGACCCGAACAGCCATTCTTTCCAGGGGGCTCTAATCGGTTTTCCGACAATAATTTTGGTGGCATTCCGGCTCCGTGCATAGCTTAAAATCTCTTGGGCGACGTGCTCGCCGGTTAACATCACCGTTTCTGCTCCAAGCTGCTCCGCTAGCCGCAGAGTCTGCATCAACCGATCTCGTTCGGACTGGGGAAGTCTAAGATGTCGGGGGATCTGTACATACACCGCGATCCATTTAGCATGAAGGTCTGCTGCCATTTGGCGAGCGGCCCTGATCAAACGCGGGCCTCGCGGCTTCGTGTTCACGCAGACTATAATGGTTTCCGCGGCCGGCCACGTTCGCACCACCGCGTGGTCGCGCCGGTAGACCTCCATCTGCTGATCGACCCGCTCGGCCGTGCGGCGCAAGGCGAGTTCGCGAAGCGCGATCAGATTGCCTTTGGCGAAGAAATTGTGAATTGCATGCTGAATCTGCTCGGGGACATAGACCTTACCATCTTTGAGCCGCTGAAGAAGATCGTCAGGAGGAAGATCGATCAACTCCACGTCATCCGCCCGTTCAAGTATGGAATCCGGGACGGTCTCACGCACCCGCACGCCGGTAATCTTCGCAACCACATCGTTCAGGCTTTCCAGATGCTGTACGTTCACGGTCGTGTAAATTGTGATGCCGGCTTTGAGTAATTCTTGAACATCCTGCCACCGTTTGGCATGGCGCAGGCCCGGCGCGTTGCTGTGTGCGAGTTCGTCGATGAGGATGACAGCGGGGCGACGCGCGAGCGCCGCGTCAAGGTCGAATTCCTGCAGCGCTGTGCCGCGATAGTCGACGGCCCGGCGCGGGAGGGTCTCGAGTCCGTCGACCAGAGCCTCAGTCTCCGCCCGACCATGTGTCTCTACGACCCCGATGACGACATCAATACCCTCACGACGCTGCTCGTGCGCTGCCTCCAGCATGGCATAAGTTTTCCCCACGCCGGGGTTAGCGCCGAAGAACACTTTGAGTTTGCCCTCCGTTTGCCGGGCCTCTTCAGCCTGCACGCGTCTCAACAGCGCGTCTGGATCTGGTCGTTGCGTGTCCATCACTGATTGACGTTCCTGGTTGCTCGGGAGGCTCTAGCAAAGCTGAGGCTGACAACGTTGTCCGTGCACGGAATCGACACCTTCCCGGTGAATTTTATGCCAATTTGACATTCCGTCATGGTCTTCTTACCAGATCTTGATGCGCTAGGGATTATGCTGCTTTCAAGAACAAAGGGAGGATCCACCATGGAAAATATGGATCTCGGGACGCTGATTGTTGCCGGAATATGCGGTATTGGACTGATCCAGCTTGTCATGTGGATTGTCGTGATGATTCGACATCCGGGATTCGATGACCTGCGGCTCGACCTGGTCAAGGCTGCTCCGACTCAGACAAGTGAAAGTAAAAGTGGCACTGCCAACGCGGTATCGCCAGACGTTCTTCGTACACCCGTGCCATAAACAAATCCAGTAAGCTTGTGAGCCAAAGAGGAATGGCAAAGACCAGTATGATTGGGAGAAATCCGTTCAAGGTTGTGTCGACCCATCGTAGCTGCTCACGGCTCGCCGAAGCGACCTCTTGGCGGACGATGCACCCCTTCGCCTGGAGTCAGCCATTTCCACAACAGCCAGATCAAGAAGGCAATTACCCAGAGCGTAATCAGAAACAGGATGACGATGACCACACAACGCTCCTTCCCGGGTATCGGACAGTGTCAACAGAGAATCGGTTCAGCGACGCAGCGCATCGAGCGCAAGATTAAGCTGCAGGACATTGACTCTTCGCTCACCCAGCAATCCGAACTGGCGGCCTTCCGTGTGCTGAGCAACCAGCGTCTGCACTGTGCTCTCGTCCAGGCTGCGCGCTCGGGCCACCCGCTTTGCCTGGTACTGCGCAGCCGCCGGGCTGATGTGGGGGTCCAGTCCGCTTCCGGAGGCGGTAACTAGGTCGACTGGTATGGGCAAATCGTTGCCCGGATCTGCGGCTCGCAAGGCGGCCACTCTCGCGTTGACGGCCTCGATCAACACCGGGTTGGTAGGTCCGAGGTTCGTCCCGCCCGACGCAGCGGCGTTGTAGGGAAACGGGGCGGTCGCCGACGGTCGGCTCCAGAAATACTCCGGTTTGTCAAAATACTGTCCGATCAACCTAGATCCGATCACCCTACCTTCGCGCACGATCAAGCTGCCGTTCGCTTGGTCCGGGAACAACAGTTGGGCCAGCCCGGTGACCGCCAGCGGATAGACCAGCCCCGTCAAGACAGTCAGAAGTAACAGCATGGTCAGAGCGGGCCTTATTTGGTCTTTCATAGCTCTCTCCTGTCTCCTCACGACCTAATCGTTTTCCATGTTAAACAAGATGCAAGGCCACCAGAATCATATCGATTAGCTTGATGCCGACGAAGGGCACCACCATACCCCCCAATCCATAGATCAAGAGATGCCGTCGCAACAGGAATTCTGCGCCACTGGGTCGGTACTTGATGCCTCGTAGCGCAAGCGGAATGAGCGCGATGATGATCAGCGCGTTGAAGATGACCGCGGAGAGGACGGCGCTCTGGGGGGTCGCCAACTGCATCACGTTCAATCTATTGAGCGCTGGATAGGTCGTGGCGAAGGCTGCGGGAATGATGGCGAAGTACTTGGCCACATCGTTGGCGATGCTGAAGGTGGTGAGGGCGCCGCGTGTCATGAGCAACTGCTTCCCGATTTCCACGATTTCGATCAACTTCGTCGGATTCGAATCCAGATCGACCAAATTTCCAGCCTCTTTGGCTGCTTGCGTTCCGGTATTCATGGCGACCGCCACATCGGCCTGGGCTAGGGCCGGCGCGTCGTTTGTTCCGTCCCCGGTCATGGCCACAAGGCGGCCTTCGGATTGAAGATCGCGGATCAACTTGAGCTTTGCCTCCGGCGTGGCCTGCGCCAGGAAATCATCCACCCCGGCCTCCGCCGCCACGGCTGCTGCTGTTTGTGGATTGTCGCCGGTGATCATGACGGTCTTGATGCCCATCCGGCGTAGTTCACCGAACCGCTCCCGGATCCCCCCCTTAACGATATCTTGCAGCGCAATCACCCCGAGCACCTTGTCCCTCTCTGCTACCACCAGTGGTGTTCCGCCTTGTTTGGCAATCGTTTCGACATTCAGCCGGACAACCTGAGAAAACTGTCCTCCCTGCGACGTCACATAGGCTTCGATCGCATCCGCCGATCCCTTGCGGATCTGCCGTCCGTCAAGGTTGACGCCGCTCATCCGCGTCTGAGCCGTGAAAGGAATAAATGTGGCGCCCATCTCATGGATCTCTCGGGCGCGTAATCCATACTTCTCTTTCGCCAAGACAACGATGCTGCGGCCCTCCGGTGTCTCGTCCGCCAACGATGAGAGTTGGGCGGCGTCGGCCAGCGTCTGGATGTCTGCTCCTTCCGCTGGAAGGAAGGCGGTCGCCTGACGGTTTCCCAGCGTGATGGTGCCGGTCTTATCCAGCAGCAGGACGTCCACGTCCCCCGCCGCTTCAACGGCTTTTCCCGACATCGCGATGACGTTGGCTTGCACCATGCGGTCCATGCCGGCAATCCCGATGGCCGAGAGGAGAGCACCGATGGTCGTCGGGATCAGGCAGACCAAGAGTGCCACCAACACAGTGACAGTGACCGGCGTCCCTTTCCCCATGGCCTGCACGCTGTACAGAGAGAACGGCAACAGAGTCACCGTTGCCAAGAGAAAGATGATGGTGAGAGCAGCGAGGAGAATCGTGAGGGCGATTTCATTCGGCGTTTTCTGGCGTTTGGCTCCTTCCACCATGGCGATCATCCGATCCAGGAAGCTTTCTCCTGAACTGGCCGTAACACGAACGATAAGCCAATCGGACAGAATCTTCGTGCCTCCTGTGACGGCACTGCGGTCGCCGCCGCTTTCTCGAATGACGGGCGTACTCTCGCCGGTAATAGCGCTCTCGTTCACTGACGCTACGCCCTCCACGACTTCCCCGTCGACCGGAATGAAGTCTCCTGCCTCGACCAGAACCACATCACCTTTCTTGAGCTGATTCGCCGACACCACGCTGAACGTATCGCGCCGCTGGAACTGTCGGTTCCACATGGCATAGTGCTCGCTTCCCGGATCGACCGTACCAAGCCTCTTGGCCGTGAGCTCTCGGCGCGTGCGCCGGAGCGAATCGGCTTGCGCTTTACCACGGCCTTCCGCCATAGCTTCCGCAAAGTTGGCGAACAGCACCGTGAACCAGAGCCACAGGGCGATGGCAAAAATGAACCAAGTCGGCGCCTCCCCTGCCCCGACTATCGCCTGCAGCAATAGAAGCGTCGTCAAGATACTTCCCACCCACACCACGAACATGACCGGGTTTTTGACTTGATGACGAGGATCAAGTTTGACGACGGCGTCGCGCCACGCCAGGCGAACCAGTGCGGCATCGAAAAGTGACTTGGATTTGTGTGCTTTTGTCGAGATACTCATCTGGTGTGACTCCTTACTATTATCCTCTCATCATCAGTTCCTCGACGATCGGCCCCAAGGCCAGAGCCGGGAGGAACGTGAGTGCTCCAACCATCACCACCACGCCGATCAAGAGAACCACGAACAGCGGAGTATGGGTCGGCAAGGTTCCAGGACCGGCCGGCACCAGCCTCTTGCGGGCGAGGGCCCCTGCAAGCGCCAGAGTGGGAATCGCCAGCCAGAAGCGGGATATCAACATCGCGAGTCCCCCTGTCAGATTGTAAAATGGCGTATTGGCGTTGAGCCCCGCGAACGCGCTGCCGTTGTTGTTGCCCTGCGAGGTATAGGCGTAAAGGACCTCGCTGAACCCATGAGGACCGGGGTTCAGGATAGACGATCGGCCTGTTTCAGTGCTGATCGCAAGCGCGGTGAAACCCAAGACGACGATCGGCATGATAAGAATGAGGAGCGCGGCCATTTTCATCTCATACGGTTCGATCTTCTTGCCCAAATATTCAGGTGTCCGTCCCACCATGAGGCCGGCGACGAACACGGCGATGATAGCGAAAACGATCATGCCGTACAGGCCTGATCCCACTCCACCGAAGACCACCTCGCCGAACTGCATGAGGAACAGCGGGACGAGTCCACCCAGCGGCGTATACGAATCGTGCATTGAGTTCACCGAGCCATTGGAAGCGGCCGTCGTCACAGCAGACCATAGGACCGATTGGGTAATGCCGAAGCGCAACTCCTTACCTTCCATATTTCCCCCGGTCAGCCCGGCCTCGACCTGCTGATTGACGCCAATCAGAAGCGGGTTGCCGCTTTGTTCAGCCCACAGCCCGAGGGGAACAAAACAGAGCAGGAGAATGGTCATGGCGGCGAGCAGTACCCAACCTTGACGGGTATCCCCGACCATTTTGCCGAACATATAGCAGAGCGCGGCTGGGATAAGAACGATCGCCAAGACTTCCAGAAAATTGGAGAATGGTGTTGCGTTCTCGAACGGATGAGAGGAATTGACGTTGAAGAATCCTCCGCCGTTCGTGCCGAGTTGCTTGATGGGACTGTTGAATAAAGGGGGCGTTGCTTGAATTTTTGTTATACTGCGCCTCGTCCAATCGCGTGTTACACCCCTTTTCCACTCTGGAGCCCTATATGTCCCAAATGGAACTGGTCGATCTCGACAGCCTGATCTCGTC
>JBGSIO010000144.1:0-34333 GCA_041742455.1 Nitrospira sp.
TCATGCTCATTGTTGGTTCAAGATCCGGCTCACCTTTGACCTGACCGTGACACGATTCGAGGTGGAGCCCGACGAGTCGACGAAGTCGTTCGTGTTCCCGTGTCGACGTGCGGCTTCTCACGCGTACGGAATTCACTACGACCACCCGGGGACGGTTTACGACCAACTGGACTCAACCTTGTGGCGTGCCGGCACACGTTGGTGTCCGCGGCTTGCGGATCTCACAGAAATAAAGCTCATTAACGTCGAGTTGCAAATTAAAAGATGACAGCGGGCCGTAGGTTCCACCCCTACACCGCCCATTATCGTTTTTCGCGATTGGTAGAGGCGGATAAATTCTTCCCATAGTCTCTTCTAAGATGATTCGCCTGTGTGCGGCGCTGCCAGTTTGGCAGGTAATGTAGCCTGCACTCGCCGAGGCTGAAGTGTCATACGGATGCCACCCTTGGGCCGCAATGTCACCATAAGGTAGGGTTCTACGCTGTCTTGCGCTAGTTGGAGGTCGTACTGACGACCGATCAGGGCCAGCAGGAGTGCCCCTTCAATGGAAGCAAAATGGAGCCCCACGCAGGTGCGCGGTCCTGCGCCGAACGGCATGTAGGCATAGCGGGAAGTTGGTTTCTCGCCATCCAACCAGCGCTCCGGACGAAATTGTTCGGGGTTCGGCCAAAAGTCTGGATGTCTGTGCAGATTGTACGTGCCGACTAAGACGAATGCTCCCTCCGGCAGTGATACACCACCGACGGTCGTGCGAGTCGCGGCTTTGCGCTGGACTGCCGGTGCCGGCGGATAGAGACGGAGCGATTCATCGAATACGGCGCGTGTATAGGGGAGGTGTTGAAGATCTTCGGCAGTGGGTGTCCGTCCCTGGAGAACGCGGTCGACTTCTTCGTGAAAACGCTGTCTCGCTTCGGGATGGGTTGCCAGGAGGTACCAGGTCCAGGCGAGCGCGTTCGCGGTGGTCTCGTGTCCTGCGGCAAAGATGGTCAACGCTTCATCACGCAGTTCTTGATCGCTCAGTCCCTCACCGGTCTCTTCGTCGCGAGCCTGAAGAAGCAGATCCAGAAGGTCACCGTGGTGCGCACCGCTGTGACGTCGTTCGGCCAGCAACCCATACATCAGTCCGTCCATAAACTGCATCACCGAATGAAATTCACGGTTGCGCGCGGTGGGCACCCATCGTGGAAGAAACAGTGGATTACTGAAGGAATCGAAGGCGTACTTGATGCTTATCTGCAGCGCATGACTGATTCGATCAATGTGTTGAGTCATGCTGGTGCTGAACATCGTTTGCGAGATCACTTCAAGGGCGAGCTTCATCATCTCCGCTGCGATGTCGATCGTACCTCCTGCCTGGTGGTCCCATGCAGCAATCCGCTGCTCGCCGACCTGCGCCATGCGATCGGCCATCGTAGCGATGCGCGAGCGGTGAAAGATCGGCTGGATGATGCGGCGATGTCGTTTCCACACCTCGCCTGAGCTTGTCACCAATCCATTACCCAGGACGAGTGCGAGGCCGCTTGGCCGCTGAGGATCGTAGACCTTCACAAAACGGTCGGATTGTTTGACCAGGACCTCCTCGGCGAGATCTGGATGACTGAACAGATAAAGTTTCTTCGGGCCAAGCCGAAAGCGCAACGCATCGCCATACTGGCGCCACCAGGACGAAAGCATTTCCAGGGGCTGCTTTTTGAACGAACCCAGGTGGCCGAGCAACGGCACCGCGCCGGGAACATCGACAAGGGTGAAGGAGGTGGGAACCGAGTCCGGCATGAGAGGACAGACCGTATCACACTGCGTGTTTTCAAGCCACTCACTTCCTCCGTGGTGCATCCGGGTTTTCAGGAAGACTGGTCCATTAACAAATGGGTACCATTCGGGGTAGAGTGTGCCTACAGCAGTCGAAGAGATATGGTGGGAGTTGGGGTGAGGATTTTCCTAGGGCTGGCCATCTAACCTGGGAAGGTAGGTATAGCATTTAGAACAACCTGCTACGTAGAGCAGTACCTATGAGGCGCTCCACGGATATCTCCAATTTTTCGAAGCACGATCTTTGGACCAAGGATCTGTCGACCATGCCATTGCTCCATCGGTGGGGGACTCGGGCGCTCCGACTGGCCACTGCGGTCGGCATGGAGTTCCGCCATCGCTTGCTCGATGCCCGGGCGGCCGGGCTGGTTTTCACCACGCTGCTTTCTCTCGTGCCGTTTCTGGCCGTGATGTTCTCGGTCTTGAAGGCTTTCGATGTCCATCATGTGATCGAACCATTCTTGGCTCAGACGCTCGAGCCCCTCGGCCCCAAGAGTCGGGAAATTACCACGACCATTATCGGCTTCGTGGACAATATCAAGATCGGGGTGCTGGGGGTCGCCGGCATCGCCGGATTGTTCTATACGACCTATTCGCTGATCGACAAGATTGAGCAGGCCTTGAATGCCATCTGGCAGGTCAAACAGGGACGCACCTGGGAGCGGAAGTTTGCCGACTATTTGAGCGCAGTCCTCGTGGGGCCGGTTCTCGTCGTGAGCGCGTTCGGTCTGCTCGCATCTCTTCAAAGTCATACGGTGGTTCAACGACTCTTGGAAATGGAGCCGTTTGGGACCCTGCTAGTTTGGAGCGGCGATTTGGTTCCCTTCGCGATGCTGTGTGCTGTCTTCACTTTCTTGTACAAGATGATTCCCAATACCCATGTCCAAGTCCGTTCAGCAGTGATCGGGGGTGTCTCGGCGGCCATCCTTTGGATCATCGCCGGCGAAGCGTTTGCCAAATTTGTGGCAGCCTCCGCCAGTTACAGTGCGATCTATTCCAGTTTTGCGGTGTTGGTCCTGTTCCTGCTATGGCTGTATGCAGGTTGGATGATCGTGCTGATCGGTGCGCAGTTCTCCTTCTTTCACCAATATCCTACTGCCTATTTGTCTCGCCTGCTGTGGGAACAGGGTACCTTCGTGTTTCGTGAACAGTTGGCTCTTAAAGTCTTACGAGTCCTCGGACATCACTACCTCAAGGGTGATCGACCATTGAAACTACCGGAGCTGTCAAGCGAACTGAACATGCCCTTATCTCTGGTGGAGGAAGAAGTCGAGCGGCTCACTGACAATGGGTTTGTGGGTCGCCTTCAAGAGCCCGAAGGGGTGAGCCTCATTAAGTCGCCGGAGCTGATCTTCGTGAAAGAAGTGTTGGATAGCGTTCGCAATGGAACTCCACCATGGGTCGCGCCTCACCTTGAGAGCAGTGATCTGGTGGCCGCTCTCTTGCGTCGACGGGACAAAGCAGTGCAGAAGGAGTTGGCAGGAGAGACGATCCACTCACTCCTACAGGACCAAGAGCGCTCAGGAACGGCCGGTTTGGGAGGGTAAGTGTACGACACGAGAGAAAGCCGTGAAACCTTTTACGGATGTCTACTCGCTTATGGTTGGTCCTTGGTCTGGCCGAACGATCGTACGTAACGCAGCACCTGCCAAGCTTCTTCTTCAGTCAGGATGAGTGGAATAAAGGGCGCCATTGCGGTGCCCTTACTCCCGTTCTTCAAAATCCAGAAGAGTTCGCCGTCTGTTCGAGTCTTCTGCCAGTCCTGGTCCGTGAAGTTTCTCGGTAGGGGACCTCTCAGTGTGCCGGGTTCGATATCAGCGCCCAATCCTTGGCCATCTTTCCCGTGACAGGTCACACAGAAGGCTTTTCCCTGGAAAAGTCTCTTACCTTTTTCAATAGTTTCCTCGGTTGCAGGAAGAGGATTGGTCCAGGTCTTGACGGTTTCGATCTGGTCGATCGGCACTCGCGGTTTGAGTACCGCTTCGTCGGCAGCAAAAGAAGCGGAACTCCATGATATCAGCGCTCCCGTCGCGACGGCCGTCAAGGTCAAGAACCCGCAGGCTTGGCGTTCTATCATAGCCCCTCTGGTATCTTGTGTGAATCGGCACGTGGCCCCCTCCAGTTAATAAGGAGAGGGCTAGGCGTGTCTCATTCGGTTGACTTACTTATCGGAATATCCAGGGAATTTGTGTCCGAGCGATTGCGGGAACGTGACTGTGCCATCCGGGAATTCTTGTCCGTGCTGCCACAGTTGATAGATGACCCCGTCGGTCTCTGCTGCGGCCTCTGCGATCTTTGTCGCCTGGTCAGGGGGGACACCAAGAACTTGGACTCGGCCTGTTGCAATTTCTACCTTATGATCGTGGAAATATCGGTGCCACTGAATCGCAGGGAGCTTTCGTGTGAGATCTTTGGCAACAAAATATTCGACCGCGACCAAGGGTGCTTTTGGGTCGGTGGATTCGAAGAGAAGGCATTGAAGGATCTTGTCGGAAATGCCTTTGCAATAGTGATGGAACGGACCCCCCGGAGTCCCGTCTGGCATCATGTGAGGTGCCTGAACATGGATGTCGTATCCGACGGCTGGGCTGCCTGGTTCCCCACTCACGGCCTTTTGGGTGGCCACTCCACTACAGCCAATAACTGCCATCGCGACTATGGCTAACAGTCCCTTTCTCATCGTCATAACCCTCCTAAGTCTGAGGAGCACTCGCCCAGCCCATCCAGGTCGAGGAACACCTCTGCATGTGATTGCGGATTAGAGAGAGATGAGGCGAAAAGGATTCGGCTATTTCTAGGTCAACACTCCACAACAAGGTGCTAAGTTGGGAAGGGTTGGACTATGACTCCAGGGTGGGCGGGGAAGAGGAGTTGGGCCTGGTCGGTGTGATGAGATGTTGGGCTTGAGGTGCGATCTTTCCCTGTGCGTCCATCATTTCGAACATCAAACAGCATTTCAGGCGACCGCAGACCCCCAACAATCGGGGGTCATCAATTGCTAGATCCATTTTCTTGGCTTGTTTCGCTGTGATGGGCTTCACATCGGTCAGAAAGCTTGCGCAACAAAGGACCAAGCCACAAGTATCGATCCCTCCGAGCCGTCTAGCCTCTTCCCGTACTCCGACTTGACGCATTTCGATGCGACCACCAAACCGACGTGCCAGGTCTCGAACTAAATCTCGGAAATCGATCCGATCTTCAGCCGTATAGACAAAGGTGAGCTGTCGGCGACTCAAGGCTCCATACACTTCGACCAGCTTGAGCTGAAGGCCGATTTCAGCGGCTCTGGCACGGCAATATGCGGTTGCATTCTGGGAGAGCTGTTCCAGTCTGGCGATTAAGGCCTTTTCGTCTGTATCGGGCAACCGCACGATGGATTTCATGGCTCGCATAGGAGGAAGGAATGGCGTTGAGTAGGGTTCTGTGTGAACGATGCCGTAGGTCAGCTCATCCTCCACCTCGATCAAGACCGGGTCTCCGGCGTGCAGCGGCAGGCCAGTTGCACCGAGCTTCTTCACCTCTCCACGGCCTCTAACCTTCACTCCAGCCAGGCGGACGCAGTTGGGGTATGAAGTGGGGTATGATTCGCCAGTCATCGTATCCATAGCGCGATCATACACAAATTTCTTCACTGGTGGAATGGGTAAGAGTGGGCGAACGGACCAAATGGGATTTAGGCAAAATGGGCCGGAGAGACACCGTAAGGCACTGATATATAATAAGAAAAAATGAAGACACTCTGGCTGGCTGGTTGTGGTAGGCTAATTCCACTGTGAGGCTAGATGGAGTGAATGATGGCGACGATGCTCAGAGAACGAAGGAAGATGTTGCGTATTCCCAATCGAGTTGTCCTCCCATTCGGGTACAGGATTTCAGTCCGACAGCTCTCCGATAGTGAAATGGATAAGCGGGATGCGAATGCCGATGGAATTTGGGATGACGACACCAAAACCATCTATGTGCGAAAGCGGCTTCCTGTGACCCGCCGTCGGTATATCCTGGCGCATGAGCTTGGCCATGCGTGGTTGGACTGGCAGCATCGCTATATGGACGACGGCAAAGCGAGCACCTAAGGCGCGTAGCACTCACTCTTCTGCCAAGGTGATGATGTGTTTCCACTCCAGGGGAGTCACAGGCTGAACGGAAAGCCGAGAGCCTTTCTGTAGCAAGACCATCCCCCTCAGTTTGGTATCCATTCGTAGTTCATCCAGCGTCAGAGCCCTACGAAATGCCTTTACGTACTTGATGTCGACCATGTCCCATCGAGGCTGCGACGGGATGCTGTCTGGGTCGTAGTGTTTGTCTCTCTTGTCGAATTGCGTTGAATCTGGGTAGGCGGTCTTGACGACCTTCGCGACGCCTACGACCGCCGGCGGTTCGGCATTGCTGTGATAGAAGAGGACGTGATCACCGACTGCCATCGCTCGCATGAAATTGCGTGCCTGATAGTTTCGCACCCCATCCCACGAGGTGGTCTGGTTGGGTGATCGCCGCAAATCGTCGAGTGAGAACGTGGAAGGCTCTGACTTCATCAACCAAAAGTTCTTGGGCGCCATTCCTGTTTCTCCTTGGTGAGTGCTGTGAGAGAAGACCATCGACGAGCAGGGAAAAACACTAATTATCCTCCCACGAACGTGACTCGATGAATTCGATCAGAACCCGATAGGTCAGCTCCCGTGTTCGTGCCTTACCGATGTCTTGATTGTCGAGGTTTCCCTCCAGCCAGACTCTGTCTGATACATGAGGAAGCGCCTCATTACAGAGACTCCACATGTCGTGGAGAAACCCTTCCGGTATGCCAACTTGAACTCCTTCGGACTCGATGCGATCATCTAAGAGGGCCAGGAGATCTGAAATGGCCTGGTCAGGACGGTATGGTGGTACAGAGAAACCAAACTGCGCTTGTGAGCGTGCCTCTTGAGAGGCCTGATCGACCAGGTCCTGCATGTACTCTTTCAAGAGGCCGATGATGTGGCCAGAGAAGACGATTCGTGGCTCCATGTGCCATTATCGGGTTTCTTTAAGAAAGGAGCAAGGTTGGGTGTGTGTAGAAGCGTGCTGCAGGCGCTAAGGTTAAGGACGTGTAGGTTTCAGTTCCCGGATACCAATGGGCTGTGTCGGTACGTTCTGTGGTGTCCATTAGGGTGAGGATGAAGATTGAGCGGGGGTACATTGCGCTGCCAGGCTATCAAGTTGCGCCTTGCATGGGCTATACGTGAAAACAGGCAGTGGCGATGTACCCGCGCACGTTGTACTCTACACCTTTTTCTGAGTCCTACAATGCCGAAGATGGCCTTAGGTGTGAGGCCGTTTGGGGGTATGAATGAGCAGGAGCAAGTGGGGCGGTCTTCCGGATCGCCTGCAATCACACAATATCGAAAGTCGAAGGAATAGGGTAGTCCAAAGTACCGTGTGTCGAGAGGGTAGATCTTGATTGATTCTGCACCTGCGTATTACGTTCAGGTCACGATGAATTGATTACCCCACTACCCAAGGTTATTCCGAGATCAGAGGAGTTATCCATTGCAGCAACGGTTTGAAATCGCTTTGACCACGCCGGCCGGCCAAGTAACGAGCGCCGTCGACGTCCCCACGGGCTTTGTTCCGGTCAGCGCCATCGTACCCCTGATGCGACGTTTGGGGGAGGAAGCGCAAACGCTCGAGGTAGCTCGGTCGACCGAATCCGGCAAAGCCCCCTCCTGTCATAAAGGCTGTGCAGCATGCTGCCGAATGCTGGTTCCCCTGTCGGCCCCGGAGGCCTTTACGTTGCGAGATTGGGTCCGCTCTCGTCCAGCTGAGGAACAAGAGCGTATCGCGCGTCGTTTTTCTGAAGCAAAGGTTCGTCTGCTTTCACACGGTCTTTGGCAACAACTTTCTGCTCTGTGCGAGACCCCTCTGACGACGGACGATGTGGCTCTGGATGGTATGAATCGGATGTACTATGCATTACGTCTCCCATGTCCATTTCTCGAAGACGAGATCTGTAGTATCTATGACGAACGGCCGGCTGCGTGCCGGGAGCTCCTCGTAACATCCCCGCCTACGCAGTGCGAGGACCTAACCAAGACACCGATTGAGCCAGTTTCTGTGCCGATACAGGTGAGTACGGTGTTGGGCCTGGTGTGGCAGGAACTAACGAACGCTCCTACCATGTTGATCCCACTCCCGTTGGCGTTGGAATGGGCCGACCGATACGATGCAGAAAGTCGACGCACGTGGAAAGGTGATGAATTGCTCGATCAGGCGTTGGACAAGACATGGCGTTTTTTGGGCCAGTCTTTTGCGAGAAGTGTCAAAGATTCTGCCAAGTAAGTGGTGATAGTAGTTTAAGCCTTAGGCCGTGAGAAGGAGAGCCGAGATGCGTAAGCCGGTGCTGGTGTGTTTGGATCTGGAAGGGGTGCTGGTGCCTGAGATCTGGATTAATGTCGCGTTAAAGACCGGGGTCGAGGACTTGAAGATCACGACACGTGAGATGCCGGACTACGATAAACTTATGGAACGGCGGTTGAAGATTCTGGATCAGCACCAGTTAAAAATTAACGACATTCAAGGTGTGATTGCTCAGATGGGTCCACTGGACGGCGCGATGGAATTCATCGCGTGGTTGCGGGAACGGTCCCAGGTCGTCATTTTATCTGATACGTTCTATCAGTTCGCGGAGCCGCTCATGCGACAACTCGGTTTTCCCACCCTCTTTTGCAATCAGCTTGAAATTGATGGGAGTGGACGGATCCTGGCCTATCACATGAGAATGAAGGACCCAAAGAAGCACTCAGTGGCTGCTTTCAAATCGCTGAACTTTATGACGATGGCAGCGGGTGACTCGTACAACGATACGGCGATGTTAGGCGAAGCCGATGCCGGTTTTTTCTTTCGCCCGCCGGAGCATTTACCGAAAGAATTTCCACAGTTTCCAGTTACGCAGACGTACAGTGAATTGCAGGGACGACTTACCAAGGCGGGGGCAATCTTGTGTTGACGTGAACCGGTCGTGAGTGGACTCCGAGCGGAAATCTATGGCGTGGTAACAGGACGCCTAGAAGTTGATCCAAAGTTGGGCGTAGGCCCAGTCTTGACCGACGGCTCGGCGGCCTAAATTGTGGGAAATATACGGGCCAGGAAACAGATGACCATAACCGGTCTGAAAGGCAACCATGCCGTTCATGAAAAAATGAGTCCACACGGCACTGATTTCGTCACCAACATGGGTTACGGTGTTGTCCGGTCGTGAGAAGACATAGACTCCCTGGCTGGCGCGATACCAATTGTCCTTTGCATTCGCCAGGTGCAAATTCGAGTACCATACTTCGATATGATCAGTGGGGGTCGGACGTGCTTGAAAATTGCCTGAGAAACTCATCATGTTCTTCCACGCCATGACATCCATGTACCCCATGTGAATGTGATTTGTCGGGAAGAGATTCTCAAAGGTGTTAGCGGTCTTACACGTACCGTAGGCAGCATTTAGTGTGCAATTCGCACGGCCATCTCCCGAGGCATAGTCGAAATTGAAGGCTAGGCGCGGTTTCCCCGGTAGGTTGAACGCGGTGTAGCCAATCCAGTTTCTGGTTGCCCAGGCATTGATGTGGAGACATTTCCCCTCGCCTCCGGGGTCGCCGCACAAGCTGCTGGAGCTGGCAGCTGTGTCTCCCATTTGTCCGAACTGGTAGACGACTTCGTTGGAGAAGTCGAAACCTCCCTTTTTGACAGCGATACGATTCCCAATCGTGTGGCGGGTTTGGTTGCCATGCTTGGGCGTGCCGAGACCTTGGGCACTATTGCCTTCTGCCCCTAGATTGTTCTTGTAATAGATATAGAAGGGTTCGATCAACGCCCAGGGAACTGTCTTGATTTGGTTATAGAAAACCAGCATATCGACATCCCCATTTGCATTTTTCGCCTGGCCTGATTGGGAAAGATTCGGTCCTCCGCTCCCGAGTGGCGCGCCTTGTGGAAGATCTGTCTCGGCGAGTCTGAACCAGCCGAAAGAAGAATCCATGAATTCAGTATTGTAGTCCGTCCTGATTCCGTCGAAGGAGAAGCCGGTATTAGCCCAATCGAAGTGTCCGAGCAAGCTTTGGTCTCCGAAGACGAGATATTGACGGCCTGCTTTAAGGCCAAGGCCTTTAACCCCGGCAAAGTTACGAATGAGCATGTAACCGGCGCGGATTCCAAGAGAGCAAGTCGATTTGCCACTGCTGAGAGCGGGGCCGCAAGTTTGCGTGATAGGGTCTTGGTTACCTCCCCAGGTGCGTGAATCGATCAATTCGAGATAGAAATTGATATCCGGAGACAGATCATATCCGATGCCAAACCTGGTGAGCTGCTGAATGAATTGGTCGTTGGCTTTGCCGGTCAGACTATTGGGGCTCGCAAGGGGAGCGTTACACTCTCCGGCGCCTCCAATGCCACCGCCAAAACAAACGTTATTTCGGTATTCGGGGCGGACACGCAGGTCGGCGCGAATCCAGAGATTTCGGATGTCAAAATTCCGGCCGATCTTCGGATCAAACAGCTCGTAGGCCTCTTTTTGGGGAATGCCGCGACCGATGACGATTGGATTGGTAATCTTTTCGCCTTCAGGTAACTGGAATGCTGCATTGGCTGTCGCAGTGTATGTCAGGAGGCACCCAGCCGATAAGAGCCCGTTCAATATCTTGGTCCAACTGCGCGACATGAGGTGTGCTCCCGTAATGGTTACGGTTCTAACACTGTGGTGAAAATGACAGTGATCCGAACTATTCCCATGGACATGGTAACAAGCTCAAAAACTAGGGCGTGTCTCAGCTCTAATCGAGGTAGAGCGCCCACTCAGGGAGTGGGCAATGTGTTTGGGCTATACGATTGTTGCCGGGGAAGATCCTTGCTAGGCAGAATTGACTGTAGCAGGTATATAGCCGGTATCCGTTTCATGAACAGCCGACATAACGCCCCTTGTCAGGCGAGGCCCGACTTATTGGCTGACTCGTTACCCTCCTCTGGTGGTCGACCTGCGGCGGTGATTTCTTCTTCTGCTTCTTTCATGGAAGCCTGAAAGTCCTGTTCCACCATCTTCACTTCCTGCTGAATAAGATTGAGCTCGGGCTCAACCGATTTCCTGAGATCCTCAGCGGTATCTTTGAATCCCTTAATGGCTTTCCCAACCTGTCTTCCCACTTCCGGAAGCTGTTTAGGGCCGAACAAGAGAAATGCGATCACTAAGATGATTAGGATCTCGCTTGCGCCCAATCCGAACATGATTCACAGAGGTCGAGTGATGATGTTGAGATTTGCTGCTTTCTGGTCGTCACGCCACACGCTAGGTTTCTAGCCTTGTTTCATCTGGCCCGGTTGCGTTGCTTGTTGAGTGGGCGATTGTGCAGGGTCTGATTGGGTCGTGGCCTGGGATTGAGCTTGTTGAGCTTGGTCTGTTGGCGTGACATCAATCGCATCGGCCTCATGGACCGACTTTTTAAATCCTTTGATGGCTTTGCCCAGGCCTTCTCCTAGTTGGGGAAGTTTACCGGCGCCGAAAATGATCAGAACAATGATCAGGATCAGCAGCAATTCCATCCACCCAAATGAACCGAACATTAGTACTGCCTCAAATCTAACGATTAATAGCGGCCTCTAGGGATAAGAAGCCAGTCTGGAGCGGAATAATCCCCCCATCCTTTCGATGAGAGGGAAGGCTATAGAAGATTCTGCCCCAAGTCAAGATAAAGAGAGAGAGGGAGAAAAATGAGGTATTAGAGGGGTTGAATGATACCGCCCCCGAGGACGACGTCGCCGTCGTAGAAGACGACAGATTGCCCTGGGCTGATGGCTCGTTGTGGCTGATGGAATCGAATCTGGAGAATGGAAGAGCCAACGGGTGAAAGTAATGCGGGCGTAGCGGGTGTAGCATAGCGAAGCTTGACCTGAATCTCCGTTTGACATTGAGCGAGTCGTGGATCGAAAAGGTTAAGATCAGAGACGGTGCACTCGTTCTTGAGGAGCGACTCTTCTGGGCCGAGAAGGACAGTATTGGTTGATGGGTTCACCTGCTGAACGTAGAGACGTTGGCCGGTGGCGATACCGAGCCCTCGGCGCTGACCGGGTGTGTAGAAGGCGATCCCGTCGTGTTGGCCCAGAGGGAGACCGGCTTCGTCGATAAAGAGACCTGGCTTTTTGGCTGTGGGAAGCTCGTTTCCGATAAATGTCCGATAATCTCCCTGAGTCACGAAGCAGATTTCTTGGCTCTCTTTGATCTCGTCAGCCGGCAGACCCAGGGCCTCCGCCTCTTCCCATACTGCAGACTTGTGAAGCTCGCCTACTGGGAAAAGGAGTTTCTGTAGCCATTGAGGATGCAGTCTATAGAGAAAGTAGGTTTGATCTTTGCGGTGATCGGCAGCTCGAGTGAGGACGGGTGATGGCTCATTTCTCTGGATACGAGCGTAATGACCCGTGGCCACATAGTCAAAGCCTCGTGCGGTCGCGGTGTCAATCAGAGTTCGAATCTTCACTCGTTCATTACATCGGACACAGGGATTGGGCGTTGTGCCATTCGTATAGCCGTGTAGAAAATCATCAATCACGCCTGTCCGAAAACTCTCACGAGTATCAAGAACATCGTGGGGAATATTGAGAAGCTTGGCGACGTGTTTGGCGAGCCCTACCTTACAGCAACCCCGTTCTTGCCATTTTTTCGAGGTAGGCACTGATTCGTCTTCGTGTTCCCACACCTGGAGGGTGAGGCCATGGACATCGTAGCCTTGGCGAACGAGCAATGCCGCTGCGACGGAGCTATCAACTCCGCCGCTCATTCCAAGAAGAACGGAGGGACGAGTCATATTGATGATATTGTAGCGGGAGGAGTGGGTGAAGAGCTAGAGGTCTGAAGTCCGCATCTTACTCCGATGTCCGGTAAAATCTTGAGCATACTTCGGCGACGCCGGCTGCTCCTCGACCCATTTATGGGCCCCCATATCACACATTCCGTGAAAATGGGCCCCGTCTTCTATAGAAATGCCAGGGGTTCGAATATCGCCGATCAGGACGCCATGTTTTTGAATCTGGATTTTGGCCGTGGCGGTTACCGTTCCGTTGATCTTGCCACTGGTCATCAACGTCCCGGCTGAGATAATACCTTTCACCGTCGCTTGTTCTCCGACGATCAGCGTTCCTGTAGTATGGACTTCCCCCTCCACGCGACCATCGATGCGGATCGTTCCATCAAAGCTGACGATTCCCTTAAAATCCACCCCTTTTGCGAGAAATGTGAAACTTTCGCTGTCACCTGCGTCCTGAGCTTGCTTGTCGCCTAAGGCCCACATCAGCTTTCCCAGCTCCTTGTTACCAAGAGGCAGTGTCTTTACATGTACCAGGTGTGGGACGAGTGGCGTCCCGCTAATTTCGTACAGGCGAAGGATATCACATGTCTACGCACTCACTTTCCTGAGTGGCGTCTCGCCGGTTGGTCCGACCGGATGCAGCACAGTCTCCCTTTGGACAGAGTGTACCGGTTGTTCCATCTCCAAAGTGCCGTTAAAGAACACTCCGTCTTCCATGGAGAGCATTGGGGTGGTGACGCCCCCATTAATCATAGCAGGAGCGCGCAGCTTCATTTTATCTTTGGCATGAATGTCACCGGTGATCTTACCCTTGCAGACAATCGTTCCGGCCGTTACTTTCGCGGTGATCACCGCCTCTTCACCGACCAACAAGACACCCTCGGTGTGGATCTCGCCATCGAGAGTTCCATCAATTCTGACCGTTCCGTGATAGGTGATCGTCCCCTTGAAGACGACACCCTTTCCGACAAATGCACTGATGTCTTGTCCAGGGTCGGACCTTGTGGATTCGAAACTTCCTCCGGGACCATCAAGGTCAACCTCATCAGAGCGTCTGCCATCCTGCTTTTCCTTCCACATACGATTGCCTCCTCTCAGGGTGGAATGCCGTTCCCCAGCCGAGCAATGAGTTCATTGCCGTTAGGTATCGTATCGGTTGTTCTCGATGAGATATTTAGCGTTGATATATGCCAAAATGCCAACACATGTGGATTTTTAGTCGGCTGGTCAGCTTGAGGGCTATTCTGAAAGGCTAACCAAGCAGGATTTCGACAACACCATCAAGCTCTTCTTTCGAAAAATAGTGGATGACCAGCTTCCCCCCCTGTTTCTGTGGCTGAATGGTTACTTTAGTTCCCAGCCGCTTCTGCAATCGAGCTTCCAGATCGGCCCATGATGAGTTCCGTCCAGGCTTTGCCTGGCGCTTTTTCCCTTCGAGGGAATGATTGACGAGTTTTTCTGTTTCTCGGACTGAAAGGGCGGTGGAGGCAGCCACCTTACCCACCCGCAACTGGTCTTCTGGAGAGGATAGCCCCAGAATCGCTTTTGCGTGACCAGCAGACAGGCTTCCCGTTTCAACCAGCTGCTGGATTTCCGGATGCAGGTGGTTGAGACGAACAAAGTTTGCAACCGACGACCGATCACGCCCGACCTTCACGGCAATGGCGTCTTGGGTGAGGCCAAACTCATTCATCATGCGGGAATAGGCCCTTGCCGTTTCCATGGGATTTAAGTCTTCCCGCTGAAGATTCTCAACCAGAGCCAGCAATAGCGACTCTTGGTCCGTGCAATTTTTAATAACAACCGGGATGGTGTCCAGGCCAGCTTGTTTGGAAGCCCGCCATCGCCGTTCTCCCGCAATGAGTTCGTAGGTGCCGTCCCCTTTTCGTCTAACGATGATAGGCTGGAGGACTCCACTTTCCTTGATAGAGGCAGCGAGCTCGGCAAGTTCATCCTCCGGAAATACATGCCTAGGCTGGTAGCGATTGGGCACAATGGCCTCTAAGCGGATCCGTTGAACATCGGCTATCTCTGCAGGCGGGCTGACCCTTGGTGGTGGTAAAAGGGCGCCAAGTCCCTTACCGAGAGCTTTTTTCTCCATGGGCAACAAACTCCTTAGCTAAAAGTACGTAAGATTGCGAACCGGAAGATGCTGCATTGTACAAGATCCCCGGGCGACCATAACTCGGCGCTTCTGCCAGGGCCACATTGCGAGGAATGAGTGTTTGGTAAACTTTTTCAGCGAAATGGGATCGTATTTGTTCTGTCACCTGTCGAGCCAAGCTGTTTCGTGAATCATACATGGTGAGGATGATTCCTTGAATTTCTAGGTTTGGATTAAATGATTGTCGGATAAGATCGATGCTGCCGATGAGTCTGGTTAGACCTTCCATGGCGTAGTATTCACACTGGACAGGTATTAGCACTGAATCTGCAGCGGTAAGGGCGTTGATCGTAAGAATTCCAAGTGCGGGTGGGCAATCTAGGAAAATATAATCATACTCTTCCTTCACGTCGCCCATTATTGATCTCAAGTACCCTTCACGCCCTTCAACATTGACGAGTTCGACTTCTGCTCCGGCAAGATCTGCATTGGCTGGCAGGAGTGAAAGTCCTTGAATTGATGTTTCTATGGAAGTTTCCTTGACGGAAGTATTTTTCACCAGACAGGTATAGGTGCTGTTCGTTACCGATTGCTGGTCTATCCCTAAGCCACTTGTGGCATTCCCCTGAGGATCCATATCAATGAGAAGGACGGATTTTCCATCAAGCGCAATGGCGGCAGATAAATTGATAGCTGTAGTTGTCTTTCCGACACCACCTTTTTGGTTCGCTATAGCGATGATCTTTGCCATTAGGATGCTCCAGCACCAGATTTATGTTCCACGTGGAACGATGCAATTCTTCAAATGTTAGAAGGAGGCGAGCAAACTGAAATACACCTTTTCCCGAATCCCCTTGGGAGATCGAATTGGTGAAGATTCACTACATCCCAGCCCTCAAGGAGGCCCATCCCATTCATAGGCTGTGAGGAATAGAAAATTGCCATTCCACCTGGTCGAAGCAGGTTAGCCCCAATGGTCATAATTAAACTTGGTTTCAACGCACGAGTCGTGACGTAATCATACGATCCAACGATCGATTGGGTATCGATAAATCGCTCAAGGTTTCCCTGGAATATGTCAATATTCTCAAGATGGAGTACGCCGATGATAAAACGGAGAAAAGAAGTCTTTTTTGGGGATGGCTCGACAAGCGCAACCCTTAGATCAGGTCGGACAATCTTCAATGGAATCCCAGGAAAGCCGGCACCGGTTCCCACATCAAGTAGTCGTGATCCAGAATTGATCGATATGGCGTTCAAGGTAGCAAAGGAGTCCACAAAGTGCTTAACGACGATTTCTTCATCTGAGATAATAGTCGTAAGATTAATAGAACGATTCCAGATTTGTAGATTCCTCATGTACTCGATGAACAGACTGATCTGTTCGGCGCTGAGAGTAATTCCAATATTCGTAGAACATTTCTGAATCAAACATGGGAGAGCTTGTTCCACGTGGAACAATTACGCTGATGCTCGTTGAAGGTCAATAGCGAAGGGTAGGGCCAAGAAGTTTTATAATACAGACTGCCTATTTGAACGGAATAGTCGGTTACTCTTTTCAACTGATACGAGGAGTAAGGATATGGCGGCCGGAGTTACACCTGATATACGAGATGCTTGACCAATCGTCTCAGGTCTGACTCTGATTAACTTTTCTCTGACCTCACGAGAAAATCCTGGAACAGCTTTGTAATCGAAACTCGGTGGAATCAGCTTATTTTCGAGTCTTTTGAATTTTTCGATCTGTTGGAGTTGTCGCCGTACATACCCTTCATACTTGATCTGAAGTTCAACTTCGTCAGCTATTTCAGAGTCGCTAATCACGTCTTCCCCAAAAAACTCTAAGAGATCTCGATAATTGGCCTCCTGCCTTCGAAGAAGCTGTGCCATAGTGAGGCTAGGTGAGGCATTCTCAAGATAGGTACCTTTGGTTTTCAGGTAGATTTCATCAGTAAACTGCGGCCTGGCAGTGCGTAGGTGCTCGATCTCAGCTTCTATCATGCTCTTCTTCTGTTCGAATTTTTCATACGCCTCGTTCGGAATCAGACCAACATCGTGTCCGATTTGCATGAGACGAAGATCAGCGTTGCTGTGCCGTAACAGTAACCGATATTCAGCTCGAGATGTAAACATACGGTAAGGCTCGTAGGCATCCTTCGTAATGAGATCGTCGATAAGTACGCCAATATAGGCCTGAGATCGATCAAAAATCAGCGGAGGCTGTTCTCGTATCTTTAAGACCGCATTTATTCCCGCGACTAAACCTTGCGCAGCGGCCTCTTCATAACCAGAAGTACCATTGATCTGTCCGGCATGATAAAGACCAGCAACATGCTTTGCTTCGAGGGTTCTGTACAGTTGACGGGGTGGAAAATAGTCATACTCGATGGCATAACCAGGTTTGAGCATCTTGGCACGTTCTAATCCAGGAATTGTCTTTAACATGGCTAACTGGACATCAACCGGCAGGCTGGTTGAAATACCATTTGGATAAAATTCGTTGGAGTCAAGACCTTCCGGTTCGATAAAGATCTGATGCCGCTCTTTTTCTGCAAAGCGAACGACCTTGTCCTCGATAGAGGGACAGTATCGAGGTCCGATCGATTCAATCACACCACTGTAGAGAGGGGAGCGATCGAGGTTCTCCCGAATCACGTGGTGGGTATCAGATCCGGTATAGGTCAAATGACAAAGGACTTGCTTCGTCGTGATTTCCCGAGTTCGATATGAGAAGGCGGGAGGAGGAATATCTCCGGGTTGAGGAATCATGGCGGAGAAATCGATTGTATCTCTGTCTAATCGAGGCGGCGTTCCCGTCTTCAGTCTTCCTGTCTCAAACCCAAGATCGCGCATGCAATCGGTAAGATGCTCAGCCGCGGCTTCTCCGGCGCGACCGGCTGGAAAATGGTTGAGGCCGATATGGATAAGACCCCTAAGGAAAGTACCTGATGTCAGAATGACTGCTTTGGCATGAATGGTCTCACCAGATCCCGTCACGACACCGGTGACCGTTCCTGTAGCTACCAGCAATCTGTCTACGACACCCTCCGCCAAAGTCAGATATTCCTCAAACGAGAGAGTTTCTTGCATCGCGGTACGGTACAGCGACTTGTCGCATTGGGCGCGCAGTGCACGCACCGCCGGACCTTTACTGGTGTTGATAAACCTAAACTGAATGCCCGCGCGATCCGTATTCCGCCCCATTTCACCGCCGAGGGCATCGATTTCCTTGACCAAGTGCCCCTTGGCAATCCCTCCCACTGCCGGGTTGCAAGACATCTGTGCAACGCGGCTCAATTCCATGGTCAAGAGCAACGTTTTGGCCCCCATTCGTGCCGCCGCGAGGGCCGCCTCGCACCCCGCATGGCCGCCACCGACCACGATCACATCAAATATTGTGGACACGGGTATTCCTACTTTCCAATGCAAAATTCTGAAAAAATACGATCCAAAATATCATCGGTCGTTACAACGCCTACGATCTCCCCGAGCGCATCGGCGGCTCCACGAAGATCAACTGCAACAAACTCGGGCTGGATTCCTCCTCCTACCGACGCCAGCGCCTCATCAAGGCAACTCACCGCTCGCTCTAAAGCCAGGCGGTGGCGTACATTCGTGATGATCAACCCATCACTGGCCTCTAACGAGGGACCGAGAAATCGAGATTCAATCACTCGCTTCAGCTCACCTAAGCCTTCTCCAGTTCGTACCGAAAGAGGAACCACCTTGTGGTGGGACCGTTGAGAGAACGACTCACAGAGCCGGACGACCGCAGTTGAGTCAAGAAGATCGATCTTGCTCAGCACAATTAGATCCTCCCGCACCAGGGCGGGGAACGCAAAATCATTCATTTCGGGCTTGGCAAGTTCCACTGCATCCACCACATGGAGGACCATATCACTCTCTTCCTGAGCTATGCGGGATCGATTCATGCCTTCTTGTTCAACTACATCGGCGGTCTCCCGCAGGCCGGCGGTGTCGACAAATGTGATGCGCAGCCCTTGCCAATCGACCGACTCTTCAATCACATCCCGAGTCGTTCCAGGAATATCCGTTACAATCGCCCGATTCTCATGAAGCAGGGTATTCAGCAAGCTGGATTTCCCAACGTTGGGCTTCCCTGCAATGACAACGCGGGCTCCTTCTCGTAACACGCGACCGCTCTCTGCCGTCGCGACCATCCGTTGTATCTGCACGCGTGTGCTTTGGAGAGATGTCATCAGTTCTTCTCGCCCGACAAATGAGATATCTTCCTCGGAAAAATCGATCCCAGCCTCAACGTGAGCCAGTAAAGCCATAAGAGAATCTCGTAATCCACTTACCTGCTGCCCCAGCGCGCCACGAAGCTGACGTTGGGCCATTCTCAAGCCCAGGTCCGACTTCGCCTTGATGGTATCCAACACAGCCTCCGCCTGAGATAAATCCAGACGTCCGTTTAGGAATGCCCGCTTTGTAAACTCCCCAGGTTGGGCTAAGCGGGCGCCGGCATGAACGCATGCTTCGCAGACCCGTTTGAGAGCCATCCCACCCCCGTGGCAATGAATTTCAACCACGTCCTCTGCAGTGAAGGACCGGGGCCCCTTCATGTAGACCACTAGGCCTTCGTCGATGATGTGCTCATCGTCGAAAGGCGTATCGGAGAATGAGCCAGCAGAGAGAGCAGGGTCACAAAGGTAGAAAATATCAACGATATGAAGCGTGTGTGATGAAGTGGTATCCAGCGACTGATTGGAGCGCAGCCTCACGACTTTGCCTGCAACGTGGAGAGCATGTGGGCCGCTAATACGGAGGATTCCGATACCTCCTTCGCCTACGGGCGTCGCGATTGCGCAGATGGTATCGTCAGGCGATCCATCGAGAGGCATGATCCCCACCACTCCCAATGCCTACTCGTATCGGAAGAGATCGACGGTCATGCCTTCTTACCATCTGCTTCCTCTACGCTGGGCAAAATGGGGCGATTCTTGAAGAAGAAACGATCGGTGACAAACTGCTGAACGATGCTCAATACGTTGTTGGTCAACCAGTAGAGCACTAAGCCGGCAGGAAAATTGATAAAGAGAAACGTCATGAACACGGGCAGCATCAGCATGATCTTCGCCTGGTTTGGATCCATGGTGGTGGGTTGGATCTTTTGCATGACGAACATGCTGACTCCCATGATGACGGGGAGAATGTAGTAAGGGTCCTGCACGGACAAGTCGGTAATCCAAAGCCCCAAGGGTGCCTGGCGTAGATCGATCGTCATATACAGAATATTGAACAAGGCCACGAACACCGGCATCTGTAACACCATCGGGAGACAGCCGCCCACCGGATTCACCTTGTTATCGCGGTAGGCCTTGATAAGTTCCTTGTTCAGGCGTTCTCGATCATCTTTGAACTTTTCCTGCAGAGCTGCCACCTTTGGCTGAATACTCTGCATCTGCTTCATAGATTTGTAACTTTTGTACTGCAGAGGCACAAACAGCACTTTGATCCCAACCGTCAGAAGGATGATGGTCAACCCATAGTTATGCGTATACTCATTGATTGAGCGGAGGACGTAGAAAATTGGTTTGGCGACGGCTCGAACCGTGTCCCAGCTTCCAAAAAGGAACCATCCGAAATCGATCGTATCCTCTAAGCCGATTTGCAGACTCGCAAGCGTGTCATATTCCTTGGGGCCGGCAAATAGTTGAAAATGAAGCGGGACTCCAGAGGCATCGATCGGCATACGAACAGCGCTGGAGACCAATTTTTCACCCTGATTCTTGACCAGGACTGAAGAGCTCACCTTCGGCATTAGTGCCGCAATAAAATACTTGTCTTGTAGAGCTGCCCATTTTACGGCACCCTTCCGCTCGGCCTCGGATTCAGGTGTGCTCTTTTCTACCTTGTCATCGACCAGCGACGCAGCCCCTACCGATCCGATGAATCCTTCTCCCCAATCCACGACACCAAAGTTGGTCCCCAACTCCACTTTAACCGACCCAGGTAAACCAGTCGGGACCACTTCCATATCCACGACATAGCTCGCAGCATGAAAGGTCACCCGCTTCTCCAGCCGAATCCCCGTTTCGGGATTGTCATAGGAGAACGTAAGATGTCCGGTTGGATGGTCCTGGTCTATTACCGTGAAATCTCTTTTCACGTTATAGATACCTTGACCTAACTCCTTTGTGACGGTGGCGTCATCCGTTGTGATGATCAGGGGCTCTGCAAACTTGCCCCCTTGCCTGACGAGCTGGACAGGAGCTTCAGGATCCGAGGTACTACGGTAACGTGTCAATTCCCAGCTTGTGAGAGCGGCCCCTCGGGTGGTGAATGTGGCACGATAGAGATCAGTCTCCACTTTGACAGTTTCGGCTAGGGCAAGTTCCTTCCCTGCCGCATATGCCTTCAGATCGTCCGCGGATGGTTTTAGGAGCGGTTCCTCGCTTTTTGCATTTGAGCTCGGGGTATGAGTTTCCGGGCCTTGACCTTGATCAGTCTCAGTAGGAGATGATCCCTCTGCAGGCGTCTGATCGGAAGGCGCAGATACCGTTGATTTCGGGAGCAGACCGAGCTCAGTGAGGACGTATTCGTAGCCAAAGATGATCGCCAGGGAGAGTACTAGGAACACAACGACGCGCTTTTCCATGCGAAGACTATGCTTTCTTTAAAGATAAAATTGACACTACTTGACCGGGTCTTCACCCCCGGGATGAAAAGGATGACACTTCATGAGCCTAACCATCGCTAGCCCAATACCCTGCAACACCCCGTATTTAGTAATCGCGTCAGACGCATATTCCGAACAAGTTGGATTGAACCGGCATGTCGGTCCGGATAACGGAGAAATCACCATTCTATAGCCTTGAATCAGCCAGAGACACAGGCGTTGCATACCAGTTGGTGCCTTTATGTACTTTGACGCAGAAGGCGCATGCGTTCCAGTGACGATTTCCATATCCGAGTCAATTCTTCACGCGATTGCAAGAGGGCATCCCGTTTAGGAAACACAAGCACCCCACGGCCTGCCACCATGTCCGGGTGCAGTTGCCTCGCCAAGTCTCGAAACACTCGTTTTGCACGATTACGTCGGACTGCATTCCCGAATCGCTTCCCAACAATGATCCCCACGCGCGTGGGAGTATCGCCCATTGTGCAGGCGAGCAGATTGAAGAGATTCGTCGAAACTCGGCGGCCATGACATTTGACCGTTTGGATATCACGGGTGCTCCGTAAAAAGATCCTCGTAGGTCGCGGTGTCTTCGGCGTCATGCGAAAAAGGAGTCGTACTTCGTTCTATCCCACCCTATGATCCATATGGAGATTACGAGGTGGTAGGTGGCCCGTACACAGCAACACGAAGGGAATTGAAACGCACTCCAAAGAACAGCGCTGGTCAGACACACGGTGTCTAAACGGTCAACCGTGCTCGTCCTTTCGCCCGACGGCGGGCCAGAACCCTACGGCCGTTTTTGGTGCTCATGCGTTTTCTAAATCCATGCTCGCGCTTCTTCTTTAAGTTCGACGGTTGTCGAGATGTAAAAGACATAGCTCTCCTTCCACTCACGTACGGTTAGGATGCTGCGTAAAATGAACGGTGAATTATAGGGGAGGCATTGGGAGGAGTCAATTTGATGATGTCTTGACGAGGAAGACTACTTTGGATCCAATACTATAAAATCGGCACCTACAGGTCTTCATGTTTGAGGCGCTTTTGCGGCTTTGTGCCAGAATGCCACAAGTTTGATACAGGTTCCTCGTTGACTTCTATCTAAATATGCGAAATACATTATAAGCTAACTGAACAATCAGAATGAGTAGTGGCATCGAGCTTGCTCGTCTCTAGGCGTGAAGGTCTTTTTGAAACGTACGAAAGATTAAGGTAAAAGCTTCTCTATCATCTCATGTCATGGCGACAGTAGGGCTGAAACAGGACACAACTGTTACACGTGGTGAATGAATAGGTAAAGTAGCACACAAGCTGGCAATCGAACTCTTAAGGAGGGCCTTTTATATGCAGAGCCGAGTATTCCTTATACCCATAGCACTTGCTATCGTGATAACAGCCGGATGCGCGGACCCACCCACCCAACAAATCCAAGAAGCTGAAAAAGCGCTTAAAGAGGCGCAGGAAAGCGGTGCGTCCACCTATTCCCCTGACGAATACGCAAAACTCGAAGGCACTCTCGATACCTTACGGAAGGAAGTATCAGAGCAAGATGGAAAGTTCGCGCTGTTTCGAGATTATGGGAAGGCAGAGCAGCTATCAATTTCGGCGAAATCGGAAAGTGAACGAATAAAGGTAGCCACCGCCCAAAAGAAGGAAGAAGGCAAAGCCGCTGCTTTGCAGGCACAACAGGTGGCCGAGGAAGCCGTGAAGGCGGCTCAACAGTTGGTCGCCAAAGCGCCAGTCGGCAAAGATCGTGCAGCGGTAGAGGCAATCAAGAACGATGTGGAAGGGCTGAAGTCACTACTGAAACAGGTACAGGATTCAATCGACAAGCAAGACTACCCGGCGGCACAAACCCAAGCCAAGGCGATTCACGATATGAGCCAGGGAGTTCAAACCGAAATACAAAACGCCTTGGCCAAGGTGGGAAGAGGCAAGCCGTCTCTTTCAAGGCGACAATAAGGCTGCTCCTATGCTCTTAGGTCGAGTAAATCGAGTGCTGACATCGGCTCTCTGCGTCGTCTGCTTCAGCGGGTGTGTGCAGGCAGTTCCTCCTGACCTCCTTGCGGCTCTTGAATCCATCGATCAGGACATGATTGCGTTGCGCGCTCCGGAAACAGCGCCTGAAGAGTATGGTGCGTTCGTGCGACAGTGGATTGCGCTGAAGTCGCGAGTGGAGTTGGATGATGATGTGATCCGATGGCCATGGGAGACGAGCGAGCTGGAGAACGAACTACGAGGTCTCCATCTCTGGGGGGAGCGAACTGTGTCGCAGCTCCATGATCGTCAGGCCAATCGGCAACGCACGGCCCAATCGAAAGTGGAGAGCGTCGAGGATCGGTTTCACCTCATGAGGTCTCATGTTGCGTCGATTGACGGGCGGATTGTCCTCGGAGAGCGAGTCGTCCAAACAGATCTCCTTGTGAAGCAAGCCAGGACCTTCTTTGAGCAGAAAGACTACCAGCGGGCCATTCAAATGGCCGAAGAGGCCAATCAAGCACTCATGCACCAGACAGCATTGCTGACTCAAGAACTAGGACGATATGCCGACGGTAAACGCATCGCGTCGTGGCAGGCCATGGCTCAACAGACGATGGACTGGTCGCGAACGCACCAATCCCCGGCCATCGTCGTGAGCAAAGCCGAGCGGGAACTGACTCTCTACAAAAACGGACGGAAGGTACTATCATACCCCGTTCGATTGGGGTTCAACGGCATCCGAGAAAAGCAGTTTCAGGGGGACGGCGCCACACCCGAAGGCCGGTATCGTGTGATCGATAAGCGCGGACCAGGGCAAACACAGTTCAATCGTGCCCTCGTTCTCGACTATCCCAATGCCGAGGACCGCCGTCGGTTCGACCTAGCGAAAAAGACGGGTCAAATCGCCCTGGGAAAGGGGATCGGTGGTCTGATCGAAATCCACGGAGTCGAGAATGAATACGCGCAACAGACGCTTGGGTGTGTCATGCTGGAAAATCCCAGCATGGCGGCTCTCTTCGAAAGCGTCTCCGTCGGAACTCCGATCACCATCGTCGGCGCCTTAACGGGACAGAATGCCGTGGCCCTTGCCCTGTCTGAGCTGACGCATCATAATAGACAGGAAATCAGAGAGAGGACCACATGGGCCGAGTCTTTCTAGCCTGTGCAGCAGTCACGTTTCTTCTCGTATTGATCGCGACAGCGCCGGACACCAGGCCCGTAATCTCAGCATCGTCTCAGGTTGTTCACCGGCCTGTTGCCCAGGACGGACCTGGCCTACGTGCGTTGCAAGCCAGATACAAAACCCTCTCGAAACAGCTATTTCAATTGAAGCCGACCCAACCATATATCTTGGTCGACACGGCGAGGAACAGACTCTACGTCAAGCACCAAGGAGAAGTGGTCCTTGATGCCATCGCGTCGACCGGCAGCGGGACGATTCTCGACAAACCCGGCGATGACAGCAGCCAGTGGATTTTTGATACGCCACGCGGCGAGTTTCTCGTGCAGTCGAAACTCACGAAGCCCACCTGGATCAAACCTGATTGGGCATTTATTGAAGAGGGACTCGGGCTCCCGAAGAACGCGGCCGAGCGAGCCGAACAGGGTGTTCTTGGTGACTATGCCTTAGGCTTTGGGAAAGGGTATTTCATCCATGGGACGCTCTACACTCGATTGCTGGGGAAAAACGTGACCCATGGCTGTATCCGTCTTAATGATACCGACCTTAAAGGTGTCTATACACTCGCGCGAGTCGGGACACCAATCATGATCTTTTGATCACTCAGCGCGCAGATCAGACTTATGAACTTCTGCGCTATTCTTTTACTCTTCGCTCTGACGACTCCCAGCTGGGGGAAGGATCTCGAAGCCTTTCCCAACCTCAATCTCAACAACCATCGTAGCGTCCAAGAAGCCACCCGAGTCCTGGAGGAAGAACTCAAACTCGCCGCACGTCCCCACACTTATGTCCTGATCGATTTGGTCGGAAACACCATTCATATCAAGGGGCGAGGGGTAGAGTTGCACCACATGCCCATCGCGCAGTGGTCGGTGGGATCGTGGGAGAAATTGACCGGCATTCATCGATTGGTTGCACGTCCCCAAGTTGTCCGTCGCAAGATTGAACCCGGCAAGGGGGATGAACAGGAGCCTATCTCTTTGGCAGATATGCCAACGGATTATGACCTCTCGTTTTCATCCGGGCTGACGATCAACGTGGCACCCTTGGCTGCAAAGGACAATCTCGTGCAAGCGATTACCTTCATGGGGAAATTCTGGTGGCGTCGCTTGAAAAACTGGACCAGCATGATCGGGACGGATCAACCATCAACATCAGCTGCTCCGCTTGAAGTCACCGTTTCTGTTGATCATGCGCAGTCATTGGCTTGGTCGCTGGTCGATGGCATGGCCGTACTCATCAGGCGCGCAGCTGATCAATAGCCAGTAGACGTAGCTGAAGTGGGTGAGTCATCCCACAAAACTTCGGCTCTAATACTCTGATTACTCAGCAGCGCTGGCCGTATACGAGGCCGCTCAGCAAACACCACAGAAATACCGCCACAATATTTCGCTGTCCTGCACGGACACGAAGAAGCGTTGCCTTTTCGAAGCGAGCTCCATAAGATACGAAGCACTACCTACCCATTGCATCACGTGGAATAAGTCGAAAGGGGATATCGATGCCCACACGGCCGAGCGACAGACTCCCGTCATCCTTTGTACCCACAGTCAATTCAGCCCTTGAGAATCTCCAGCGCGATCGCGTGGTTGATCGCATCTGGGCCAAAGATCATCGCGTCTGGAAGGACAATCCCAAGGAGATCAGTGACCGTCTTGGGTGGTTGACGGTGCAGGATCAGATGCGACAACAGTTTCTTCAGCTGCAACATTGTATGTCTGTGGCGAAGGAGATGAAGGTGAAGGATGTCGTGCTCCTGGGAATGGGCGGCAGCAGCCTGGGGCCGGAAGTCTTCCGTACGGTCTTTGGATCACAGAAGGCCGCGCCTCGTCTGTGGGTTTTAGACTCGACCGTTCCAGGTTGGGTTCGACAGGTAACGAAGGCCATATCCCCATCGAAAACACTCTTTCTCGTTGCCAGCAAATCCGGGGGAACGATTGAGGTGATGTCGCTGTTTGGCCACTTTTGGAAAGAGGTGTCAAATGCCAAAGGCAATCATGGCGGAAAACAATTTGTCGCGATTACCGACCCTGGGACCGGTCTTGAGCAAATGGCAAAGGAGTATGGATTTGGGCAGACCTTCACCAATCCAGCCGACATCGGTGGACGTTATTCCGTCCTCTCCCTCTTCGGTCTTGTCCCTGCCGCACTCCTGGGCCTCGACATCACTCGGCTTTTAGACCGGGCAACTGGCATGGCAGAGCGATGCCGGAACCAGGACGATGTGGAAGCCAATCCAGGCGCCTATCTAGGGGCCGCCATGGGGAGCCTCGCGAAAACAGGTCGGGATAAAGTCACGATCATCGCCTCGCCCGCACTGGCGACATTCGGTCTGTGGGTGGAACAGCTCCTTGCTGAAAGCACAGGCAAAGAAGGGACGGGCCTCATTCCTATTGCACAAGAACAGGTCCTGAGGCCACAGGCCTACGGGAACGACCGATTCTTTGTCTATCTGAAGCTCAAAGGCGAAAAGAACGGAGCCCTGGATCAAGCGGTTCAGGCTCTGATCAAAGCACAACATCCAGTCATACAGTTCGATCTTCGAGATCGCTATGACGTGGCCGGCGAATTTTTCCGATGGGAATTTGCGACGGCCGTCGCCGGGCACCTCCTCGGCATTCAGCCGTTTGACCAACCGAACGTTCAGGAGAGTAAGGACAATACCAATCGAGTCTTAGAAGCGTACCAATCGACAGGACGACTTCCGGAGCAGACCAATACCGATCCGAAAAGTGTCGCAGCAGATCTCACGCACCACGTTCAAGCCGGCACCTATGTCTCCGTGTTGGCGTATACCACGCCATCACGTTCGTTCGAAACGGCGATGAGCCGACTGCGCAAAGCCCTGATGAGCAAGCACCGAGTAGCGACCACATTTGGCTACGGTCCACGGTATCTCCACTCGACCGGACAACTCCACAAAGGCGGGCCCAACACGGGCATCTTTCTCGAATTGGTGGATCGCATGAAGCCCGACCTGGCGATCCCCGGTAAACCCTTCTCGTTCGGTACGCTGGCGCAAGCGCAGGCAGCCGGAGATCTCGAGTCGCTCCGTGCGCACCATCGTCACGCCATCCGAGTTCAATTCGGCCCGGATCCAGCCGCCACGGTAAGCCGCATCACGGCTGCTCTTCGGCCATCACCGCCACGACGACGAGCGACGGTGAAGACACGTCGTCAAGTCACTCGCCGCTGATATGGCCGTCACACCGGAAATCGTCGTGGCGCGTACTGTTCAGGACTGGGCGCAGAAGACAGCCACCTTCATGCTAAGCGTCAGCGAGCAGGCCATCCAATCTACCGGGCGATGTCTGATCGCGCTTTCGGGAGGATCTACGCCGAGGACTCTGTATCAGACCATTAGGACGCCTGAGTGGAGTACACGGTTCGATTGGTCGCGCATCGTGTTTCTGTTTGGAGACGATCGGTGCGTCGGGCCTGAACACCCCGAGAGCAATTTTGGGATGGCGCAGAAGGAGTTCTTTCAACCACTGCGGATCGCACCAGATCGCATCCATCGGATGAAGGGTGAACACCAAGATCCCGAGGTGGCGGCAGAAGACTATGAAAGGACCCTTCGCGATCTGACACGCTGTCATCCTCCGGCATTTCCTAGCCTAGACTTGATCCTACTCGGCCTCGGGGATGATGGCCACACCGCATCACTGTTCCCCGGTACCGTCGCACTGCAAGAGCGATCCAAGCTGGTCACGGTCGGCCAGGCTCCGACGGGTATCGTAAATCGCCTCACGTTCACCCTAGGTGTGTTGAATCGTGCAGCTGTGGTACTGTTCATGGTGACGGGATCTGGAAAAGCAGGAATGGTTCGCCGAGTGATCGAGCCCCAATCCGAAGCCGATTGTTCTCTGCCCGCTGCGAAAGTATTGCCTGATTCCGGCCGACTCGTGTGGATGCTTGACCAAGCCGCCGCACAACAACTTACAATGAAACGCTCGGACTGAGACAACGAATGATTTTAGCGGGCGACATCGGCGGGACAAAAACGAACCTGGCACTCTATGAGTGGACCAGCGAGCGAGTGGAGCCCGTTCGGCTGGAAAGTTTTCACAGCGGTGATTACACCTCGCTCGAAGACATTCTTGTAGAATTTCTCACACCGCCGCAACCGCCTCGATCCGTGGAATCACTGGAGACCGAGGAAGAAGACAAAGGCCAACAAGATGACGGGCGACCCTCTGAACCGCTGAAGCTCGCGGCAGCTTGCTTCGGCATCGCCGGACCGGTCATCGACAATCGCTGTCAAACGACGAACCTGCCCTGGATCGTCGACGGACGAGTCATTGCGAAGCAGTTCGAAATTCCACGAGTCCAGTTACTGAACGACCTAGAATCCACCGCGTACGGTGTGCTGTGGTTGCGCTCCGACGAGTTGGAAGTGCTCAATGCGGGCAATCCACCAAAGAAGCGGCAGGCTCTGGCGTTGATCGCCGCCGGCACTGGGCTGGGCGAAGGCATCCTGTTCTGGGACGGCAAATCGTACCGTCCGATGCCGTCTGAAGGAGGCCATTCGGATTTTGCCCCAAACAACGACCAAGAAATTGAACTGCTTCGCTATCTCCGCAGCCAATATCTCCATGTGAGCTACGAGCGCATTGTCTCAGGCCCAGGCCTCCATGCCATTTATGAATTTCTGCGCGACACCAAAAAGAACGAACCGACGTGGCTTGCAGAAAAGATCAAGGTCGGGAATCCAGCTGCGGAAATTGCTCAGGCAGGATTGCAGGGTCAGGCCGAAATCGCCCAGCAAGCGCTCGACCTCTTTGCGTCGATTTATGGAGCTGAAGCCGGAAACCTCGCTCTGAAGGCGCTCTCGATGGATGGGGTCTATGTGGGCGGTGGCATCGCGCCGAAGCTCATTACTAAACTCCAAGATGGCACCTTTATGAAAGCGTTTACGAACAAAGGTCGTTACAAGAAATTGATGAGTCAAATGCCTGTGAAAGTCATCATGAACCCGCAAACCGCTCTCCTGGGCGCTGCCTCAGTGGCAGCGGCCCTCTCGCACGCTCCCGCGCCATGACGTCCCACGATCTTGATGGCCTCAAGAAGGCCGCGGCGTTAAAAGCCATTGAATTTGTACGCGATGGCATGGTCGTTGGACTCGGGACCGGGTCGACTGCTAAACATCTGGTGATCGCACTCGGCGAACAAGTCCGAGCCGGCATGAAACTACGAGGCGTGCCGACCTCCCAAGAAACCGCCGCGCTGGCAAAAGAAGCTGGGATTCCCCTCCTCGATTCGGAAAATCGCTGGGAGATCGATGTCGCTATCGACGGGGCCGATCAGGTGGACCCGGGGTTCAACCTCATTAAAGGCGGAGGTGGAGCGCTCCTGAAGGAAAAGATTGTGGCGGCGTCGGCGAAGCGGTTCATCGTGATGGTCGATCATACCAAGCAAGTTTCTGTGCTCGGTGGGTCCTTCCCTCTCCCGATCGAGGTGATCCCGTTTGGTTGGGGCAGCACGGCCCGCGCGATTGAATCATTGACCAACAGCCGTGTGATCCTCAGAGAGCGTAACGGAATCCCGTTTAAAACCGAGGCGGGGAACCTGATCGTCGATGTCCATATCGACCGCATCAGTCAGCCGGGTGAACTGGAAACAGCGCTCAACTTGATTCCTGGAGTCGTGGAGACCGGCCTCTTTGTCGGTCGGACGAATATTTTGCTTGTCGGTACGCCTCAGGGTGTTCAGACCCTCCATGCCCCTCAGCAATGATGGTTCAGTCAACCGGAGAGAGTTGTTGCGAGCAGCGGCAAGGCAGACTCGTTTCCTGCTGTTCTGTCCACTCACCCAGGCCGTAATCTCCTTATCAGAACCATCCGAAACCACCGCCACCGCGCTTCGACCGAAAGGTGATGAGATGAATGACAACGAGCTTCTTGGCAACAACGACCCATACCGACTCCCTCGGCACGTCCTCCCTACCCGGTACGACATAAGGCTTGAACCGGATCTCGCAGCAGCCACATTCTCCGGCCACGTCACCATTGCTCTGACGATCAAACAGGAGACACAGACCATTCTCTTGAATGCGACCGATCTCCTCATCGAATCTACCGGGTTGGAGGGACCGACCGGACAGAAGATTGAGGCAGCCGTGGAATTAGAACCATCACTCCAACGCGCGCGACTCATGTGCGGGCAGCCTGTTACACCGGGCGAGTGGCGACTCCACCTAGCATTCCAAGGACAACTCAACGATCAGCTGCGAGGATTCTATCGCAGTACATACAAGGACGCGTCGGGCATGGTGCAGACTCTGGCCGCGACGCAGTTCGAAGCCACAGATGCGCGCCGCGCCTTTCCCTGTTGGGACGAACCTGATTTCAAGGCGGTCTTTGCGACGACGCTCGTGATCGATCCACAGTTTACAGCGATCTCCAATACCTCGGTCGTCTCTGAGTCCGTCGAGCACAGCAAGAAGGTAGTGCGGTTTGCTGACACGATCAAGATGTCGACCTATCTCGTTGTGTTCGTGGTCGGGCGGATGCAGCCAACCAAGCCGGTCTTCGTTGGAAAGACACCACTGCGAATTTGGACCGTGCCGGGAAAGCAGGAGCTCACACCATTCGGTCAGGACATTGCTGTTGCGTCACTGAAGTTTTTCGAAGACTACTACGGCATCCCGTATCCCGGTGACAAGCTCGATCTTGTGGCGATCCCCGACTTCGCATCGGGCGCCATGGAAAACCTTGGGGCGATCACGTTCCGTGAGACGGCACTGCTCGTCGATCAACGCGCAGGCACCCACGCCGAGCTCGGACGAGTTGCCGATGTCGTGTCCCATGAGAATGCTCACATGTGGTTCGGGGATTTGGTCACGATGTCCTGGTGGAACGGGCTTTGGCTGAATGAAGCATTCGCAACCTTTATGGAAATGCTGGCGGTCGATGCCTGGAAACCGGAATGGAAGAGATGGGATACGTTCAGCGTGGCTCGCGCGGCGGCGCTTTCGGTCGATGGTCTGTGGAGTACGAGACCAATTGAGTATCCCGTTCACGCACCCAAAGATGCGGATGCCATGTTCGATATCTTGACCTATGAAAAGGGGGCATCCGTCCTGCGGATGCTGGAGCAGCACATCGGGCCGATCGTGTTTCGGGATGGTGTGCGGGCGTATCTCCATCGCCACGCCTACGGCAACGCCGATACCAAAGATTTGTGGATCGACCTCGGGACGGTCGCCCGTCAGCCTGTCACCGAACTGATGAACGGGTGGATCTTTCAGCCTGGCTTTCCCTTGGTTACGGCAGAGATACGTGGTCAAACACTGCAGCTGTCACAGCAACGATTTACCTATCTCAAACAAGCATCATCAGAAGAGATGTGGCATATCCCTATCCAAATTCGTCTCACGATCGGGGAGCGGACCGAACAGCGCCAACTGTTGCTGACGGAGCAGGAAACCGCGGTCCCACTACCAGATGGAGTAACCACCCTGTTAGTCAATGAAGGCGGATATGGATTTTACCGCGTCCACCATCGCGGGGCCCTTCTCCAGCAACTGCTCGACCAAGACCCCGATTGTCTGGCGCCAATTGAACGGTTCAATCTGGCGAGCGATGCATGGGCCACGACAGTCGCCGGACTAATGCCACTCGCTGAGTATCTTCACCTGACCGCGCGGTTCAAGAGTGAGCGAGATAAAAATGTCTGGGCGGTCCTACTCGACTCCTTTTCCTTTCTGAACAGGATCATCGCGCCTGACGACCGGGCCTCCCTGCAAGCCCTGGTTCGTAACCGCGTGACCCCGGCGGTCAAGGATTTGGGCTGGGAGCCACGGTCGGGAGAATCGGATCTCACGCGACAATTGCGCGGAGACCTCCTCGCCGCCCTTGGAAGGAAGGGGAACGACCCGGACGTCCAGCAGCAAGCGGTAGAGCGATATCGGCTCTATCGTAAAGACCCTTCCGTCGTTGATCCCAATATCGTGCCCGCTCTTGTGGCTATCCTTGCGTATATCGGGGACGAGGCCCGCTACGAAGAATTCTCGGAGCTCTATCGTAGATCTGCCACGCCTCAAGAAGAACGGCGCTATCTCTTCTCATTGACGATGTTCCGTTCGCCAGACTTGCTGTCTCGAACATTGAACCGCACACTGAATGGTGAGATCCGTACCCAAGACGCCCCCTTCGTCGTCGCAGCCAGCATGACCAGCGTGCATGGCCGCGAGCTAGCTTGGGAATTTGTGAAGACGAATTGGGATCAGATGGACCGGCTGTTCCCGAAGCAAGGTCTTCGGCGCATGTGTGGAGGAATTGTAGGTCTTGCGACACCGGAGCTAGAGCAAGATGTCGGTGCGTTCTTTACCTCGCGCAAGATTGATCTGGGCGGGAAGACGCTGGATCAGTATTTGGAGCAACTGCGCATTGCCGTCTCATTTCGAGACCGAGAAGGCCGCACAATACCGGCCATGCTTGCCCACGCGATACAATCCTGAACCCGCGTGGACACAACGATGCGGTCGAAGTGGGTCTTATGTGCCCGACCAGATCCGAAATGGGCCTGCCATGGAACCCGCATGATTCGAGGAATAGTTGCAGGGCGAGTTGCGGAGAATTCATGATGCACGATGCAAGATTCGACTCCAGCGCATGTCTTCAAGTAAGCCCATCCTCATTTTAGATCGCAACACCTAACTCCTAATCCCTATTTTCTACGTCACCCCCAACAGGGGCAGAGAGCACAAGTTGCAAGATTGACAAGGTATTATTGGAATATTAGGCTGGCAACCTTAATGAGCAAAGATTGCCCACAGCTCAGAGAGTTACCCTGTAAGCTATTACCAGGTTTAGAGATTAAATCAGTCGCCAGCCCATCCGGGCAGAGAGTAGTTTACTTCGCCAAATTTAGGCATCCAGCTCCAGAGTCAAGAATCAAATGGGGACATGTTGTCACAAAGGTATCGGAGCAACTAAGCTCCCGACAGATCGCCTATCTCGAAAAAGAAATACATCTCCTAAACAGTCTATCCTCCTCCTACTATCCCAAGCTTCATTATAGTGAAGCGTTCACTCGCGATCCTGACTCAGGTGATAATTTGCCTCACCGCATTTTTGCCCGCTTGCCTTTGAGGCATCAAGCACTACCCATGATTGGTTGGCATAACGCTGGTATTGATAAGCCTGAGTTATAGCTCGTCTCCAGTCTGTAAGTTTAGCCTCAATGGCTACTATTTGTTTCACGATAGGAATAGCTTGTCTCACTTTCAACCACTGGCCTTTATTAACTGACCGCTGACAATACCCAAGTCGTTCGTACTGCATAAGTATACGCGTTGCTGTTTGCCTGGTAACTCCAGTCATCATAGAAAAATCGTAGACATCAAATTCTTTACGAAAAGGCAATGTGCGGAGCGTGTAAATCCACCTAGCTGGCAACTGGCCGTATTCCAAGTTCTTGCGCCACATTGAGTCAAGGTGGAAATAAACAATGTCTGCTCGGCCGGCAGACGACTCGAATTCATTCAAGACATTCTGTGTCAGGCGAACGGCGCCTCTATGAGGACTACGCTCGATCTTCATAATGGTACGCACAAGGTCCGCTTCGGCCTGGAATTCAATCTGAAACTTTTCTTTCCTGACTAACGGTTTCACAGAGGTAGTCACCTCACTCCAAATAGTACCAGTCCTTATACCACTCCTTCAGAGGTGGCTCCGGTTCTTTGGACAGAATCTTTCACTTCATAAGTGGTGCCTGGCGGTATCCGCCTACGCAGCCGTGGGCTGTGCAGGTCTGTTCTCCCAGTACACGCGATCGGGCGTGCGTCCGTCAAGCGCGCGATG
>JBGSIO010000145.1:0-75394 GCA_041742455.1 Nitrospira sp.
AACAGGACATTTTCGAATACATCGAGGTGTTCTACAATCGGACGCGTCGGCACTCGACCCTCGGCTATGACTCCCCGGCCGAGTACGAAGCAAGGGCCGCAGTCGCGTAACCTGGTGTCCATCAAATCGGGGGAAGGTCAGGGGCAATGCTTCCCGAAATGGGTATTCTTGACGCCGCATGGCAACCGAATGACGAATGAGGTTCTTAGGAAAGGCTTCTATGCCTGTTTAGAAACGGCTGGGCTTCGGCGGGTACGATTCCACGACCTGAGGCACACTTTCGCCAGTTTGCTAATTCAACAGAACGCGAACGTAAAATATATCCAGCAACAGCTCGGTCACAGTAGCATCAACATCACGTTGGATGTATACTCGCATCTCTTCGAGGGGGACCATCGGCACCAAGTGCACCGGCTGGACGATGATCATTCTGAGACTGGTACAAGGAGGTTAAATACCCCCGAAACCGCGCCCCAGTTGGACCCTCAGCTACAAGGGGCCAATAAGCTCGCCACAGAACATATTGAATTTACAGTAGATCATAAACACGGAGGGGTGACGGAGCGGCCGAACGTGCCGGTCTTGAAAACCGGAGATGGGGTAACTCATCCGCGAGTTCAAATCTCGCCCCCTCCGCCATATCTTCTTCAACTGTAATATTCTCCCGCGTTTCTGTCCCTCACCTCACAAATCGATTCTGCCAGTGTCCTGTCTGGCCATAGACCGATAGCTCCCGCGTACGATCAGCACGCTCTTGATACCACCTTAGTCGGGCCTCACCACCTACCAGGGGAGTAGTCCAAACGCCCCTCTCTGTAATACCGTGCAAACATTATTACGCCTCCCTTCAAGAGGAGAGAACATGCCGTCAGCATTGCTCTCAACAATCGAAATCGACTGCATCCTATCAAACGGAAATAAAAGCTTAACAGGCGATGGCTGCATCTATGACCTGTCGTCCTCCTCCCCCACCCTCTCACAACCGGAACACTTGCACCCCGGTGACTACGTCAAACTTCGTCTGTGGCTACCTGATGAAAGCTCGTGCATCTTCGTCGAATTAGCAGAGGTCCAATGGGTGAAGCATCATTGGATCAAGGTCGACTTACTCATTACATCGCCCGAGGACCAAGCGCGTCTCAGACAGTTCGTTGCCGTTGAGGATCGGTCCTCACTGTCTTCTCGCAGGAAGAGCGAACAGATCTTGATTCGTGCATGAGAACAGCATCGCCTCAGTATCTCTCATCTAGGAGAATGACCACCTTACTTTCCACACAAATCCTTGTTGAAATAAGACTTGGGTGAAGGTCGCTACTGTGGATGCCCACCCACACGTAGCAAAAGGCTTCTTCTCCTCCCGAAGAGGCCTACCTTCACCCATAATCCATGTTCACGGATACCTGCCGAAGAAACATACTCACCGCTGAGAAACACAACTCACCACTTCAGATCTGGCCTCGAAACGATTGGCCCCTCTTTGGCTCATGTCATCGTACCTCCTCGGTATTTGCGACTCACTCCGAGCGGTTTATTCTCAGGCCAGTCAAACGGCACCATAGCCACTTCGGATGGAGAACAATAATGGGGAAACTCAAGGACACGGCAAGACCTATCTCGAAAGAGGTTCACGGAAGGACATGTCCGTTCTGTGGAGGGAACACCTATCAACTCATCCTCAGGAGCGCGAGCGTAACAGATGCTTCGAGCTTGTTTGTTCGTTGCTGCCGATGCAGTCATCCTGGGAACTTGGATGCTGAGTTCAAGAATGCCTTATGGACCTAAATCTCAAGCGTTCGTATTTGGGCAACATCATTACTACTCACGGAGTCTATACGATGGTGATTCACCACTTTCAGGCATACTTCGACCGCAAGCACAAGAAACGAAAAACGCTTCAGATGCTGGCCCTCAGCGGAGTCGTGCGCCCAAGTCACGTCGAACTCCGATACACAATGCCTCTCCTGAGGGTGGAAGGACCAACCGACTCGTTCCAGAACACCCCCGGTCCCCCTACGACTCAATCGAGTCTTCTAAGGCAGTTCGTGGAGTTGATGCGTCGACTCGTGATGGACCTGCAATCACTTCGAACATACCTACACCTAACGGTATCGTCTTTCTGTGTAAAAATGGGATCTCGGGCGCATACCCCTTCGGTGGAGCCATCAACTACCGCATTGGTGGTCTCCGAGAGGAACGGATATGCCGCCATGCAGGATGGGGTCCACCACGGGATCGTCGAGTCAAGAACGGCATGTGACGACAGGCTGAAACAGTGGGTGAGAGGTAAGATTCAGGTCCAGTTGCAGCAGGTCCTGGAGGAGGAAGTAGCCACGTTCTTCGGTAGGGTTCGGCACCGGCACCGAGACACCGTGCCGCTGGTTCAACTCCCCGCTGTGAGCCGAGACGCTAATGGAACACCTCATCAGCGTTCAGTAATGGGTGGGACCGTCACGGTCCTTCACCCAAGGGTGCGAGACCTCGCCGAGCGCTTTGAGAACAAGGTTCTTCCGCTGCTCACCCGGCCGCCTCGTGAAGCGGGTAACATGCTCCCGGATCTGTATGTGCAGAAACTATCCACGGGAGACTTCGATGAAGCGTTGCGGAGCCTGCTGAGCGATGGTGCGCCGCTGTCAGCGAGCTCGATCCAACGGCTCAAGACTTTCTTCCAACTTGAGTCTGAGGCGTGGAGGAAGCGGGATCTGTCGGACTTGGCGGTCATCTACTGGTGGGCCGACGGCCTCTATATAAAGGCAGGCATTGAGGATCGCAAGACCGCTCTTCTCACGATCGTCGGCACGCTCGTCACCGGGGAGAGGATTGTGCTGGCCTGTGAGAGCGGTAACCGAGAGAGTAAGAGAAGTTGGCTCAAGCTCCTGCTCGACCTCAAGCACCGTGGGCTCACGTTTCCTCAGCTCACAGTGGCCGATGGGCGCCTCGGCTTGTGGGCAGCCCTGGGCGAGATCCATCCTTCCGGTGAGAAGCAAGGGTGCTGGAATCACAAGATCGCCAATGTCCTCAACGCACTCCCCAAAAAATCCAGGCCGAAGGCAAGTGAGCTGCTGGAGGCAATGCCGTGCGCGGAGACACAGACCGACTGCGAGCGGCTGCGAGACACATTTGTGCGGAGGTACAGAAAGACGGGGGGAAAAGCGGTGGCAATGCTGTTGCGGGACTGGGCGCGAATGGTGACTTTCTATGCGTTTCCGAAGGAGCATTGGCGTTATCTCCGCACGACGAACATCGTGGTATCGCCATTTGACTCGATGCAGCTCCGCACAAACGCCTCTCGACGCTATAAGCGCGTCAAGGGAGCCAAGGTGATCATGTGGAAACTACTCCGAGTCGCCGAGAAGTCGTGGCGGAAGCTGCAGGCGCCGGAGTTGTTGCCGTTGGTGGCCTCCAGTGTGCCGTTCAAAGACGGGGTGATGACACAGTCGGAAGCCCTCGTACATGCCGCGAATCCTCAACCGGAGAAGACCGCGGCCTGACTCATCTTTTCTTTTTCTCTGGAGGGCGACTCCCAACGTACCACATCAACGTATCCTCAGGCTCTGCGCGATGGCATCTCTGAACATTTGCCAATCTTCTAAAGATCGCCTGATCCTGATTCCTCTCTTGTGCCCTTCACATGGGCTGAGGTAAGATGCCTCCTCGTCAGCGATGTCCCGCCCTATCGACGGTTTCCGTTGTGGATGCGGCGTGATCCTCTGAATTATGACGTGGAGAGGTGGCCGAGTGGCCGAAGGCAGCGGTTTGCTAAACCGCCGTAGGGACAAAATCTCTACCGAGGGTTCAAATCCCTCCCTCTCCGCCACCATCGTATACCGCAACTGGCATCCAGCAAGCCCTTCATAGTGCCTTCTCCTGCCTATCGAGACTTATCTTTTGCTGAGCAACTTCTTTAAGCATGAGATGCCGAATGACATCGCTTCTGCTCATACCGGACGCACGGCTGAGACGATCCAGTAGTTGTCGCTCAAAGGGGCTTAATAGGGCCGAGAAGATCTTCCGCGTCATAGTGTAAAACGCAAAAAAGCGGATAAACGCATCGCGTCCATCCGCCTTCAACCGATCAGTTGTACGGGATTTAGGTACAAAAAAAGCCACAGGCGACTCCCCATGCGAAAACACTCACTGTGTTTCACGCAGGGCGTCCACACCGTGGCCGCCTCGATTGCTGGCGTCTCTCCTACCTCCGGTAGGATCGTGACCTCACCGAGGCCACCGGCTCACGCAATTTCTACCTCCTCAGTCCGGCCCGAGACACCGCCCCGGGCTCCTCCTGATTCGGTCCGACAACCCCTTAGGGTCTGAGACATGGAGTCACATCCTTGATGTCGTCGCCACAGGTGGTCAAACCTTGCAGACTTATTGATAAACACCTACAATTTCCCTTTTTCTAGGAGCTGTAATTTCAGGTATTCAATGCGCGCATCACGCACAATTTACTATCTAGTAGAGTCCGATGAATTTGCAGTACCTGTGGGAGATCACCAAGCTTCTCTAATGGACTATACGGCGTTGCTTTTCAGTGGGGTCTATCGTGATGAGACACAAGTATCTTCTGCCGGTCTAGAGAGCGGGAGACAGCAACTGTCTCAACGCCCTGCTCATACTCTATTGCAGCCCGTTTCTTCTAGTGATGGTTCGCCGATGTGGTCAGCAATCGTTTATGGGAAAACGGCGGGTACTGCCACTACCATCAAATTGCGAGAAGAACATCCGATCCATCGAACCCACTATAAAGAACAACTCGTTAAAGCCTTGCACTATCACGCCGTCCCACCGGGTGGTCCGTATTCATGGGAGACTGACATTGGCTCCGGAAGGAGTGGCTATTTTCTGACTGGGGGAGTCGGTATAAGCGCATTGTGGCGCATTACCCGAATCCAATCAGATGCTTTGAATAGGCAAGTACTCACGTTTGCACCAGTACAACTTTCGCCGACCCTCGCTATACCATTGTTCGACCACGTAGCCCCTGAGCTTCAGCCATTTCTAAAGCAGCATTTCGAAGGATTTCAGAAAGCCATCGTCCATAATGCTTCATTCGATGCAATCGACCGTGCAAATAATATCGCGGAAGGCATCCTCAAACATTGCCTTAAGTCTGTGGGAGTTCCTTCACCAAGGTCACTAAGCGAGAGATTGGAAAAAGCCAGAGACCTGTTGGAGCGAAAGGCCCAAGGATTCCCAATGACATACTATGGCTACAACTTGGCTCAGTTGATAAGACAGCTTCACGCGCGTCTGCACGAAAATCAGGGAAAGACAGTGAGGCCTGAAGTTGGCCTAAATCTCACTGTTACCGTCAGTGAATTGCTCGTGGATGTTGGTCTAGGGAAATACTAGGGAGATTCTTCAAGCAAAATACCGCCGCGGATTCAAGGGCTGACGGAAATGTTGTATGCTATGAATTGAGGGAGGAATTATGCAACCATCCAAAGCAGTTTGGGTTACCGTCGAGATATCCAATGGTAAACAAATTTTCTATGTATCGGATGAAGAACCAGGTACCCATGATGTAACTACACGGACTATTGGCATCGATCCTGCCCCATTTTCAACGTATGTTGAACTTTGTACGTATCTTAGAACAAAAGGAATCGACCCACCTCCAGAGGAATACTTTGCAATTAATGCTAGGGAAATTGACTACCGGCGAACCGAATGGACACGGAGAGTACCTGCCCTTACCGCGTAGATTTCTTGGTTAGTTGACGGGCTGAATCAGCCGAGTAAAGGTGTACAAAGCGGCGCATATTTTGTCCTTTCACAAAGGAGGGGCTATGCCCGATATTCATCAACAAGAATGGGAAGAGATTCAGAAGAATATCGACACATGTGAATACTGCAAATCCCAACCACTTTTTGATACCCAGAACATCGCGCCTGCCCGTCCATGGAATCCAATCAATCACGGCCGCCTTTTATTGATTTCTGAGAATCCACCAAGCACAGGGGGATTTTGGGAAACAAAGGAGAACGATAAACTCCGGGGGAATCTTCTGCGGATGATGAACATCTTAAGCCGTGGTCACCATGATGATGACGTTAAGTCTTTTCTCGCTCATCGATATTCAGATCAGCTTCAGTTCTTCCTCATCCAGACCCTAAAATGGCCATATGTTAAGACTCAAAAAGAGCAGAAGAAGAGCTACAACCGGCTTCGATCGTCGTCGAGTATGCGTCGGATGATCGAGCACGCGGCAGCGATGCATTTAGCACCCGAGATTGCTGCCATAAATCCGATAGGAATTCTTGCTATGGGTAGAGCCGCGTGGGACGCGTGCAGAGCCATCTCAATAAACAAATCGGACTTACCCGATAAAGGAACAGAGACAGTTCGTGGGCATCCCTACACGCTTCAGCTTTCTTCAGGGACGATTGCCCTCAATGTTACGCACCTTCCCGTTGGTCTAAATGTCAACTTCCCAAGGCGAGAAGCAGAAATCAGACAGGACTTTGAGAGCTTTTGCAACAGGCACGTTTGCCATTGAGCCGAGCCAATAATTCTCTTGAGCTGCGGCTAAACAATTGCGCCCGATGTGGTAGGAAATTTGGGGAGAAAAATTGAATGCGGTAATGGACTGTAGAAGACGGTACTACCCCTTGCGCAATTCTCGGCTTCTCTGAAATATCAATCTGGAAAAAGTTAACTGGCTATACCATTGATGAATTTCACCTCCAATTCATGCGATCAACGCAACCGTATGTAATGTAAAACGAAAGAAGTCCTTTAACGACGGAAGACAACGCCCCTCTCCGCCACTCTTTCCGATTCACATCTCTCTAGATAGTCAACCTGCGGCCTTCTTTATGCGCAGTGCTGTAAGATTTCTGTTGTGAGATGGGAACGTGTATCGTATTCTTACGATCTACATTAGCCCCTCATAAGAAAGGATCATTTATCCATGTCATCCATGCGAATTCATGCCCTGTGCCTGGCCACTGGGCTATGTCTCCTTACAGCTCCAGCGCTCGCAGCCTCGTCCGATCCCAGTAATGATGACCAGAAAACGTTGTATGCCCTTGGATTAGCGATCAGTCAATCGCTAGGAACTTTTTCTTTGAGCGAGACCGAACTTGATATGGTCAAGCACGGGATAACCGACGGCGTGCTTAAGCGCCCACAAAAGGTCGATCTCCAAACATTTGGACCAAAGATTCAACTGCTGCAACAGTCACGCCTCGCGATGGTCGCCGAAGGTGAAAAGAAGGCGGGTGCCGCATTTCTCACGAAAGCGGCTGCGGAAAAAGGGGCAACCAAGACAGAATCAGGCATCGTCATCGCCCCCATCAAGCCAGGCTCTGGTGCGACACCAAAGGCAACAGATACCGTCAAGGTTCATTATCATGGCACATTAACCGATGGTACGGTATTCGATAGTTCCATCAAGCGAGGAGAGCCGGCCACCTTTCCCCTTGATAAGGTTATCAAGTGTTGGACGGAAGGTGTCCAGCAGATCAAGGTCGGTGGGAAAAGCCGGTTGGTTTGCCCGGCCAATCTAGCCTATGGTGACGCGGGATCACCACCGGTTATTAAACCGGGATCCACCTTGGTGTTTGAAGTCGAGCTACTGGAAATCGTCAAGAATTAGACCGCGACGGTGCCGCTTCTTTTTCAGAAGCGGCACCCCGCTCGTGCATTCGAAAACCTGCCGCACCCAGAACACATACCCTCGACTGTATTCAATCACTGAATCGTGAATGAAACATTACCAAGCGGCATGGAATCCTCGCCGCCCTCTCCCCTGCGCTGGTTGATTCTCGGGCTCCTCTTCGCTATTAGTGTCGTCACTTACATCGATCGTGTGAATATCTCCGTCACAGCCAGGCACATGATGCCGGCGCTGGGGCTGACCGATCAGGAAATGGGCCTGATTTTTTCGGCATTCGTCGTCGGGTATGCACTGTTCCAGATCCCTGGTGGCTGGCTCAGCGATCGCTGGGGCATTCGTATTGTGCTGACGATCGCTCTGGTCTGGTGGTCCATCTTCACCGCCTGGACAGCCATCGCGGCGACATCATTTCTGGCCGGGCCGTTGGGAGTGGTCGGTGCTCTGGCTTGTATCAGATTTCTTCTTGGAGTGGGAGAAGCAACGGCACTGCCGACGTTTAATCGCGCTGTTACCGACTGGCTGCCGGTACATGAACGGGGGCTCGGCATCGGCATCGCCATCGGTGGAATCGGAATCGGCGCCGCCATGACTCCACCCCTCACCGCTTGGATTATGGTCAACTATGGCTGGCAGACGGCGTTTTATCTTTCAAGCGGCTTAGGGATAGGACTTGCCGTTATCTGGTGGCTCTTGGCTGCGGATCGCCCGAGAAGTCACCGATGGCACAAACATCAGAAAGCAAGCCTGCATAGCGTGTCTGTTCCCGTCACCCAGCCATCGATTCCTTGGACCAGCTTCCGAAAGACACCGAGCGTCTGGTGGCTCGTATTGAGTTACGGATGTCTGGGCTATGTCGCATATGTCTACATGTCATGGTTCTATCTCTACCTCGTCAATGAGCGGGGCTTTACCATCTTAAGTGGTGGGGTGTTTGCTGCCGCTCCATTTCTCACCATCCTTATCTCATGTCCAGTCGGTGGATGGGTCACCGATCGGTTGGCGATGCGCCACGGCATCACCAAAGGCCGCCGGATTGTGGGTATGACCGGCATGGGGCTGGCCGCAGGCTCGATCGCGCTCGGTGCAAGCGTGGAGTCTCCCTATCTGGCGATCGCCAGCCTCTCATTGGGCGCAGGCTGGCTCTACTTCACCATCGGCGCCTATTGGTCTTCAACAAGCGATCTTTCACCCGCCCATGCCGGCAGCTTGTCAGGTCTCATGAATATGGGTGCCAATCTCGGCGGAGCCCTTTCTCCTACAATCACACCATGGCTCGCTCACCAGTGGGGATGGCCCGCTTCGCTCGGCTTTGCCGCGGCCATGGCCTTTGTGGGTGGAATCATGTGGCTCGGCATCACCCCAGGGGACGGACTCGCAAAAGATGGTCCTGAGCCGTGACGGAATGAATTCCGCGAGTCGTCTCCAGTCCTTGTTATCGAGAAGACTGCCTTGATACAGTCAGACCATGAGCATGCAGTTTCAAAAGAAAGATCCTCGCATCACGATTACGACGAAACTCGGCGACATCAAAATTCGTCTCTATTCTGACGCGGCCCCACGTCATGTCGAGAACCTTCTCAACCTCGTCAAGATCGGCTTTTATGACGGCACGACCTTCCACCGGGTGGTGCCCGGGTTCATTATTCAAGGCGGCGATCCGCTGAGCAAGCATCCCGATCGCCTGCTCCATGGAACTGGAGGACCAGGGTACTTTCTTTCACCGGAGACGAGTGACTATCCACACAAACGTGGCGCCTTATCCATGGCCAAAATGCCGCGAGAGAGTAATAGCACACGCGACTTCAATGACAATGGCTCACAATTTTTTATCTGCGTGGACGACAACAGCGGTCTTGACCGTCGCTATACGGTGTTTGGCGAAGTCTTTCGGGGAATCGAAGTCGTCGACAAGATCGTCAGCGTCCCTCGCGATGAGCGAGACAATCCGTTAGAGCCGATCTTCATCACCATGAGCGCAAAGGAATAGTTGATCGGGCATCGGCACGGCATGCTTATGGACGCAGGGACCCATCTTCCCAGAGGGACTATCCTCTCCGCATCAAATGCAGCCTCGATTCGTCTGGCAGGCAGGATCATCAAAACGGGCGGGCTTGTCGCGTTCCCAACGGAAACAGTCTATGGCCTTGGCTGTGATGCCATGAATCCAGAAGCAGCAGCGAAGGTCTTCGAGGCCAAACAACGTCCACAGTTTGATCCGCTCATCGTGCATCTTGCTGATCGAACGCAATTGGATGCGGTTGTCGCATCACAGCCACCAATGGCTCAGAGACTCATGGATGAGTTCTGGCCTGGCCCGCTCACGCTGGTCTTGCCAAAGCAATCCGTCGTCCCTGATCTCGTCACAGCCGGCTTATCGACGGTTGCAGTTCGAATGCCGAACCACCCCATAGCGCAAGCTCTCATACGAGAAGCAGGCACCCCGATTGCCGCTCCCAGCGCCAATCTCTTCGGCTATGTCAGTCCCACGAATGCGCGCCATGTGTCGGAAAGCCTTGGAAACAAAGTGGACATCATTCTCGACGGTGGGCCCTGCCAAGTTGGTGTAGAATCAACGATCGTCTCGCTGCTCGGCCCTCAACCAGAACTATTGCGGCCCGGCAGTATCACCCTCGAACAACTCACCGCCGTGATCGGTCCAGTGCGTGACCTATCGTCGAACCATAATCATCCAATCGCTCCTGGTCAATTGACGCGCCACTACGCAACGCTCACTCCCCTGACCATTCTCGCCTCTGTCGGGACCAGACCAGTCTTGAGACCTGACGAGCGTGCGGGCCTCCTGCTCATCTCCCAATCGAAAGAGAGGAAAAGCGGCTTTGCTGCTATTGAGGTCTTGTCCCCTGCCGGTGATATCCGAGAGGCAGCACGAAATCTCTTCGCCGGCCTTCGGAGGTTGGACTCTCTTGGTCTGGATCGAATCTATGCGGAACCTTGTCACGAAATGGGTCTGGGACTGGCAATCATGGATCGCCTGCGCCGCTGCGCGGCGCGCTGAGACTGGAACACCTTGCGCCACTGGTTTCGATCGTCCAGAGTTTGTGAAGCAGAAGCATACTGGGCGGGCAACTTACTTTTCTCCCCCACCTAACACCACATGAAACGTCAGATCGGCGTCGACTCGGCGAACTTTAACTGCAACCTCTTGGCCTGGGGCGGTGCGCTCGATAAGATAGTTTTTCAACTGGGCACCATCCACAATTTCCGTATTCTCAATTGCCAGCAAGATATCGTGCTTTTGAATACCTGCCGTCTTCGCCGGCTCCGCGACATCCTTCACCGCCATGCGCAACCTCGTCCCATCTTTCACCGACGTCATATGGATCCCCAGTTTCGAGAACAGAAGCGGCTTCCCTGAAAGAGCGGCTTGGACGATACGCTCGGCGAGGCTTCCCGGAATGGCAAAAGCCATGCGGCTACAGTATGCCTGGGTCTCTTCTTTATCCGTTTGAATGACAGCATGTAGAATACCGACAACTTCTCCTTGGGCATTGAACAGTCCACCTCCGGAGTTTCCACTGCAGGCCGAAAGGTCTGCCTGAATCAGTCGAGTATCGACGGTTTGCAGGAAAGTATTGGTGTTGCCGAGCCTCCCAAAGGCCATCGTCGGCCCCCAGCCAAGCGGATAACCGACCGTGAAGACCTCCATTCCCGGTAAAACGTCCTCCGTCGAAAATGATGTCTCAGCCTGCAGTTTAGAGCGATGCTGTTCGACAATCCGATACACGACCGCATCCATAAATGCGCTATCCCCCACGAGGTCGGCGGAAAGCTCATGGAAATCATGCGTCAGTAGGCGGATCTGTTTCTGAATGATCGTCCCTCCCGAGAGATCATGCTTTTCCGCGGCATGTCTTGCCGTAATCACATAGCCATCTCGTAGGTGAAACCCGGTTCCACGGACGGCAATTTTTCCGGGCCTTTCCGGCATGCGCTGGTCCTGAGTCTCCGCCAGAATTCCCACCGTCACTTGTTTTGCCCGAAGAAATGCGTCCTGGCTGAGCGGCGTGACTTCAGCTCTGAGCTCGAGACTTGGCACCAAGGTCGCAACACCCAGGAGAAACGCGAATAGGCCCATACACCGAACCGGCACAGAGACGAGATTACTCATTCGACAATCCTTTCAAACGGTCCTTCATCATGGACCACAATGAAATAGAATCAGCTATTATTCTCCCTGAAATTTTGCCAGCATACCGCATCACTCTTGTTCAATTCAGCCCTCATGAAAGCGCATCGAGGCTCTCTGCCTCCCTTGTAAGCCGTGGACCCTGAGCTTATAGTCTCACACAAAACGAGTCCTCATGAACATCCTGGACACCGCTTGATGCCGAACCGTTGCACGTCGTCTCTACTCTCCCTAATTCTCCTTTTCATCATGCCATGCCCTACGATGGCAGCGTCTGAATCAAAACCCACTCCGGAACTGGCCAAGCATTTGATTCGGATCGCTGGACTGGCTCAACCATCCCCGATGGTCACCATTCCTGCCGGATCATTTTTGCTCGGTTCCAAGAGAGTCGATGGTGATCCATATGGAAAGTGGACACAGTTCGATGATACAGAACTCCCTCAGCAACAGGTCTGGTTGGATGACTACGAGATCGATCGTGAGGAAGTCAGCCTCGGAGAATATCTCTCCTATCTTCAGAAGAAAAAGCTGTACCCCTCTACTGATTTGCAGAAACTCATCTGGCATCTTATCACCATCCATTTCGTTTCAGACCAGACTTTGACCCGATGGCCTGCGCTCTATGTCACATGGGCAGAGGCACAGAGCCTCTGTGGGACAAAGCGCGCAAGGCTTCCGACGGAAGCCGAATGGGAAAAGGCTGCACGCGGTTCTGCGGGAAACCTCTACCCATGGGGCGAAGCGGCTCCTACCTCCACTCTCGCCATGTTTGGGCAGCATCATGTTCATGAAATCCCCATTCTGGCTGCCGTCGATTCACATGATGAAGGGAAGAGCCCCTATGGCCTTCACCATATGGCAGGAAATGTGGCCGAATGGGTACAGGACTGGTTCGGTTTCGACTACTATGCCTATATGCCGGAGCGTAATCCGCCTGGCCCATCCGCAGGGCGCTACAAAGGCGTTCGCGGAGGCTCCTGGAAAAGTAAGCGAGTGATGCTCCGATCGGCGACCAGAGGCGGAGCGGCTCCAGATCAACGTTCGGCAACCATCGGGTTTCGATGCGCACGATCATCGACTTCTCCGCTCCCGTAGGGATGAGCCCTCTACTCGACACCACTCCGCAGAATATCCACACAAAGCTGCCGAGGGCTGGTGAGGGAAATTCACTGATTCTTATGGTAGGATCTTGCCCGATGCGTCAGCTCTGTTGGATATTGGTGTTTGTATGGAGTGGGCTGCTGTTTGGGCACCAAGCTTCAGCCCTGGAGTTTACAGCTGATCAGGTGACTAAAATCGACGGCAAGTTGCATAAATCCTATATCTATTACCGTGATGCGATGTGGCGGATCGAACACCATAGCACGGGACCCGTCAACGTCAGCATCGTGCGGAAGGACAAACAGATCGTCTGGCTTTTACTGTCAAGAATGAAACACTTCAAGACCATTCCCTACAGCCCTGACCATGACTTGAGGGTGGGTGTGCAGATGGAGGGAGAAGTTTCGCGGCAGGAGATCGGTTCGGAAGTACGCGAAGGACATCCCACGGTGCTTTATGAGGTCACGACGAAGCAAGGGGAGCGAGTCGATGCCTATTACCAATGGGTTGCCACGGATATCCGGTTCCCCATGAAACTTGCCAAGAAGGACGGTAGCTGGATTGTCGAGTATCAACACGTAAAAATGCGCTCTGTTTCAGACTACCTCTTTAACTTACCTGTGAACTTTCAGCCGCTGGAAGCATTTGACACGCCGGAGCCCAAACAGAACGGGCCAACGATGTGATACACGAAGGAGGAGGGATCGTGCGAGTTTATCGGATTGCCTTAGGCATGACACTAACGGGACTAATCGCTGTGGGGGGAGCACTTGCGCTGGACGTAGCCGATGTTGTTCGGCAGTGGACTCCTGAAGGAAAACGACTGGCGGAGGAGCGAGCCAAGCTTTCGGCGCATGACGAAATGATCATGATTCCTGCCGGCGAGTTTTTGATGGGAAGCGACAAAAAAGTTGATCGCAACGCGTACCAAGCCGAACTCCCGCAGCACAAAGTCTATCTGGACGCTTACGAAATCGACAAGTTTGAAGTCACGACGGTACAATTTCTGAAATATGTCCTGGCTCATGATCTGCCGCCTCTGATCGACTGGCAGTATGACGGCGGAAACTTCCAGGAAACGATGTCGAATCATCCCGTCATGCATATATCCTGGACTGATGCCGATGACTACTGTCGCTGGGCAGGCAAACGCCTCCCAACCGAAGCAGAATGGGAAAAAGCTGCGCGTGGGGAAGATGGACGTATCTATCCTTGGGGCAATCAGATGGCTGGATTGTCGAGAGCGAACTTCGGACGGACTGGCTTGTCAGGCCCGGTACGAGATCGCCCAGAGCGCCTCTTGCTCTATCCGCCGATTATCTCTGTCGACAAGTACGACAATGCTGTGAGTCCATACGGGGCCTTTCAGATGTCCGGTAATGTGGCCGAATGGGTTGCCGATTGGTATGACTCAAAATACTATGCGACGGCACCCGATCGGAATCCAAAGGGACCGGAGAAGGGAACTCAGCGGAGCTTCCGCGGCGGCAGCTGGATCGACAGCACCCCAAGCGTACGAACCGCGCAACGCAACGGGACAGACCCCAACACAAAGATGAATTGGCTCGGCTTCCGTTGTGCACGAGATGTGAAGATGTCACCAGAAGCCGAGAACTAAACAGCCGCTGTATCGTCGTATCACAGCAAAACGGTACAGATGAGCTGGGGCTGCTGGCGCACGACGTGATCATCTGAGCACGTTCGGAAGGGTCACGGATTGTGAGTGAGTGTCCGTTGATTATTTCAACGGCGCATCGGCTGCACACCGAAACCCTGTCGACTCATTGCGCATCATTGGATCGCTCTCTACGCGGGTAAAGATACGGACGGTGGGCGTTTCGTTTTGCCATCCTGCGCCACGAATGACCTTCTTTGAACCAGTTTTTGGACCTTGAGGGTTCTTCTGCGGGCTCTTCTCATAATACTGAGCGTCATACCAGTCATTGACCCACTCCCAGACGTTACCGGCCATGTCGTATACGCCAAATGGACTTTTGCCTGCCTCATAACTTCCAACAGGCATGAGGGTCTTCTCTCCAATCCATCGTTGATTGTAATTGAGATGCTTCGCCGTCGGTTCCACATTCCCCCATGGGAACCGTCTATCGGACGTTCCTTTGGCAGCCTTTTCCCACTCTGCTTCCGTAGGGAGCCGTTTGCCAGCCCATCTGCAGTACGCTTCTGCGTCAAACCAATCAACGTTGATCACAGGCCGATCGACAAGGGAGTCTGTGATGCTGTCCCCTTGCCACAGATTTCGCGTTGGATTTTTGGGGTTCTGTGGTACACGATGCCCGGTAGACTTGACAAAGGCTAAATATAATCCATTCGTCACTTCATACTTATCGATCGCGAACGTGTCGACAAACACGTCATGACGCGGATATTCATCCCGACCCCCGTCTCGATCTCCATCGGGTACTCCCATTGGAAACGAGCCGGCCGGAACCATGATCATCGGGGCACCATCCTTGGCGGCTAGGAACTCCTCTGGATCGTGAGCAGATCGGTCATCGGCGAATGAACTGGACAGACCAAGCACAAGACTCCACAGAACCGAGTAAACCACACATCGCACAAGCATCGCACACGCTCCTTCCGGGAAGTCAAAGGAAAATTGATCGTATCACACCACTGACGAGCGATGCCGAAACCAGACCGCAATTTTACACCTATTGGCTCGGTGCAGTGACTGTCAACAGTGCACCCCCTGCCGTAGCTCGAACGGCATCATCCTCGTCATGCAGATTTTGCTTGAACAACTCCGTCGCACGCGCGCCCTCGACCTTCGCGATCGATCGGATCGCTGCAATCCTTACACGAGGGACAGTGTCCTGTACCAGCAGCATCAACGCCGATCGTGCCGGCTCTCGATTTGCCTGTCCCGCATGCCCCAAGGCTCGTGCCACGGCAGCACGAACCGCCGGCTCTTTCGTATTGATGAGCGTTCGAACCGAGCCGGCTACGATTTCATACCGTTCATTGAGCTCGAGCAGCGCACCGATCACAAACGCCCTCACCGCGGAGTCGCGGTCATCGAGCGCCTTCATCAGAGCCGACGGTGCGTCCGAACCCTGCATCTTGCCTAAACTCACCGCCGCAGCAATTCGAACAGGAGTGAGTGGATCCACCAGAAGTCGCGTCAATACGGGTACAGCTTGCGCAGATGGCATATGGCCAAACCCTGTCGCGGCAGCTCCTCGCACTGATGGTTGCTTGTGTTGGCTCGCTTCGATCAGGATGGGATACACGCTTGAGGATGGTTGCACCACTAATGCGCGAATTGCCGATGTTCGTTCATCTGGATTCGGCGCTTTCGCATATCGCACCAGCAGATCACACGCCTTTGGACGTTTCAGATGACAGAGAACCTCGGCTGCCGCCACACGCACCCGTACCTCCGGGTCCTTAAGCAGCGGCTCAACGAGCGAGACAACCGACACATCGTCTGACTTCGCAAACCCCTTGAGTACTGCCTCCTTTACGAGCACGGCTTGATCCCCAAGGGCCTGCCTGAACTTTGGCGAGCGGCGTCCGGCGTCCAGCTTGGCAAACCCTTCGGCTGCCAAAGCTCTGACTAGACCAGATCCGTCATTGAGGCCCTCTTCGAAAAACGGAATAGCATCAGGACTCTGCCACTCTTTCAGAGCCGTATACGCCGCTCCACGCATCTGCTCTCGCATGTCCTTCGTAAGGACCACAATGAATCCGATGGCCACCTCCCGAAGAATCACCCCATCATCTTGCTGTAATGACTGCGCCAGCTTGTCATATTCCATGAGGGCATCTTTGGGGTTGCCAAGCCTCACCAACGTTCGGACTTTGAGTCGGCGAGTGTCCGGTAGGGCGGAGGTCTCTGTGTCAAGTTTGGCCAACTCCTCAAAAGCCTTTTGGTACTCCGCGTTGTCGTACAACGCTTGGATCTTCTGAAGGTCGGACTGCGTCCCGCCACCTGCCGGTTCGAAGATGAGAAGAAGACACGCGAGCGGGAATAGGACCGACACAGCTCGTCGAATAAACAACGCGATCATCCTCTACTCCACCCTCCTCTGATTGGCCACACTCGGCCGCTTTCTATAGCCTGGTGGCTCTTCGAAATAGATGCTGGGTTGTGCCGACATACGTATCCGTTCATACTCGAACGACCAATCACGGTCCTGGCTGACCAACTTAAGTACGATCCCAGTCTCTGCATCGACCCATTCGTAGAATCGTTCAAGACGTCCGTGGCGTTCAGTTTGAACGTCGAACAACCGTGCAGTTCGACCAGCTACCTCGTCATCTCCGACAGAGGTCCTCTGAGTTTCCCCAACCAATTGAGGATGGGTTAGGAAAACATCTTCGGTCAATGGCGTAACCAATAATTCCTTTCGCTGCGGAAGGACATACCAGATTTCCGCGACATCCGGCCTGATGATTTCAATGGCGGCGAAGCCAAGCTCGGTTCGAATAGCATACGTATACTCCAACCTGAGCCAAGCACCCTTGGCAAACACTTGTGCCCGATACTGTTTCCCATTCACCCGTTTGACGAGCGTGCCTGAAAATTCCGGCTCTGAGGGAAGACTGTCGATGGCTGTTGAACTGGAGATCGGCCAACATAGCACGCCGACACAAATGGACGTACACACCACCAAGCTGCAGGCTTTCCTCGCAGCGCAGAGAAGCATCGGTCGTCAATGCTGGTGTTCGAGCAGTGGTTGGATATCGATGGAGTATCCCAACGATTCAAGACCGAATCGTGGGTTGTCCATGACTTTATATGCCGTTCGACTTCCCTTCGGAGCAGGCACTGAGAGCTGCTCGACGAGTTTTCCATCCGGTTGCACCACGACGGATTTTGTTGTGCCTGGTCCTGTCTGTGGATGCCACACCACCAACTGATATGTACCAGGTGGAATGCCGTCGATCTTAAACCTCCCCTGAGCGTCGGTCAGAGCATAATAGGGATTGTTGACGGCCATGGCCCAACTTTCCATATAGGCGTGAAATCCACATTGCATATAGAAGGTACGCCGGCCCTTATTCAGATAGATCGGGCCGACCAGCGATTTGCCGGGAGCATGGTTATGCAACGCATGGAGATCTCCCCGCCGATGCTGATGGTTCATCACGAGCGGTGTGTTGAACAATACACGAGCGCCCGCCTCCGGCGATGTTTCATACCCTTGTATGTCGTGCATAACGGGATCCATATTGATCACCTCGACTGCATGCCCGTTCCGGACGACCGTCATGAACGGCTGGAACATGCAATCGCGTGCTTCGATCAATGGAACAGACACCTCGAAAGGTTTCCCGGCTTCGACTCCTTCCAGAAGCACAATGGCATCCTTCAATCCTCCCTGATGGCCCACGACAAAGTCATGGAGCAAGCGCCACCCACGACCGTTGGAAATTCGGCCGCAATAGGCAGGGTCAGGAAAAGTAACGAGATTGAACCCTTTTGGCTCAGGCACCGGTCCGTCGAGTGCGATCGTGCCTTCTATCGTTCCGCTATGCTCAACCTCGACGACTTCATAGGCGTAACCAGGTACAATCCCCATCGATAGGGCGAGAACTCCGATTCCAAACGCGAAGGACGTACTTCTTGTGCTCAATTTCTTTTCCTCTTCCCGAGATATTCAGTGGCGCTGTTTCTCGATCATCGGATCAATTTCTTTCTTGGTTTCCTCGGTCACGTTGAACCGGTTGTACGCATGATCAAGCACCTCGTTGGCGTAGAGTCGGCCAGTCGGGGCTGCGACCACCAGTTGAGTATCGACCACCCCTTTCGGACCGATCGTCACTATCTGTTCGGTGGTACTCCGGACATAGGGATGCCACACCACGAGCTTGTACGTCCCAGGCGGCACATCAGTGAGGGTGAACCTCCCCTGCTCATCCGTCTTGGCAAAGTAGGGATTCGTGACGGCAACCCCCCAACTCTCCATATAGGCGTGAAACCCGCATTGCATGACGAACACCCGCCGGCCCTTGCTCAGGTTGACCAATTGTTTCGTCGGCGCACCGGCCATATGTTTATGATACATCCCCGCGTCACTGCGATCTTTCAGATCCCGAGGATGGGCCGGGTTCATCGGAAGGGGGACGTTGAATAATACCCGCGGGCCGAGATGTGACGTTTCGTACGCTTGAATGTCGTGCATGACTGGGTCCATGTTGACGACCGTCACCGGTTGATTGTCTCTTACCACCGTTGTGAAGGGGAGAAAGAGACAATCTTTTGCCTCAATTTTCCGTGCGCCATCATCCTCGAAGGGCTTCCCCGTCTCAACCCCTTCGAGGTACACAAGGACCTCTCGAAACTCACCCTCAGGGCCAATATTGAAAGGTTGCAGGATGCGCCAGCCTTCGCCGTCAGAAATACGACCGCAATAAAACTGGTCGGGCAGCGTCGTAAGATTGTAACCTTTGGGCTTGGGCACCTGCCCCTCCAGCTTCACGGTCCCGGTGAGGGTCCCGCCATCTGAGACCGTCACTTCCTTGTAGGCATAGGCCGGCGACCCGATAGAGAAGGTCGTCACTACCGCAATTAACGCATATCGTGTCAGGTTCATTGGTCTGCTCCTCCTCCCATCTCTCTCGCACAGACGTGAACAGTGGGATCTTGCATACATCTGATTGATTATACCGAGTTCCGCTCAGGATTGCAGGACTGTGGATCCTGATAAAAAACAGGGGAGCCGCACATTCTGTACGGCTCCCCTCCTCTTTTCTCCGCAGAATTCCTGAGCGACTTACTTCATCGCCGTCGGAATAACCTGAAGTTGCTCCTCGGCTTCCGCGTGCTTGGAACCGACTCCACCAGCGCTCAGCGGCTGGAGCCGCTTGTCGCCACTTGGCAGAACTCGCAGATAGCCCCATTGCCCAGACTGCGAATATGGCAACCGCTGGTTGCTGTATACATAGTCGCCAGACATCCGGTAGGGACCTCCGGCCGAAGGGATAAATACATCGAGGGTTTCAGATCCGGAGAACTCCACGACACTGATCTGGTCCGCGCCTCGCATAAATGGCTCGATCGGCCATTCATGTTTTTCGACGCCGAACATGCCGTTCTGTTCATTGTTGACGCCGATAACATGGATGCGCACCGGATCGCCGGCATGTGATTCGATGATAGGTGTTGCCGGATCTTCAGGATTGTCCGCCTTGCAAGGCTGGAACATCTTCCCGAGTGAACAACCCTGCTCTTCCCGGTATAAGTATGGTTCAGACCGGTAGTTGATTCCGGTTAAACCCGCGACATTCTGCACATACGGCATGAAGCTCGTGCCGATGATGTTATCCTCGTCTTGGAAAAACAAGGCTACATCCCGATAGTTCGGACGCATTTCGTTTCCAGGGACAGACCGATCCACGATTACGTCGGCCGCCCAGGCATTCTTGTTCGACAGATCGACACCGGTCTTAGGATCCCGATACTTCGATCCCTTCGGACCGACAACAATCGCACCGAACAAGCCGTTCCTTGGATTTGTCATCACATTGCCCCAGTCCCAGACAAGTGAGGTCGTCTCACCGTTGAACGGATCGGCATAGTAGGTGTAGACCCGTTCACTACCTGGAACGATCGTCTGATCGCCGGGATTATTTCCGACATTGGCTCCCATTGAATCCTTGGGATCGAACGCGAGTCCAATCGCGGAGAATGAAGCCTTACTGTCCTTCATCTTATTCTTGAGATTAACCTTGACGCAGTCACCAATATTCACCCGAAGCGTCAGTGGCATAGGTCGCGAGTTTCCAGACACCTTCGCCACCTCGTCCTCCAGCGCATAAATTCTCGCATCTGGATTGGCGACCTGTATCTTCCGCTCAAAATCGACCTCAATGGCTTCCGGAGCCTTCGGATTAAAGGTCATCGACGGATAGTCCATCGCGACCACATTGAAGCTCTTGACCGGGGCATCGGCTGGGCACACCGGCAAGGCCTTTGGGATCTCCCCTTTATTGGAGAATCCCGCCGGCAATTTTTTCAGATCGGGTTGTTCCTTGTCATACACCCGGAGAATTCCCCATCCACCTTCCGACAGCTTTGAGGATCGGCCGTTAAAGTGGATAAAATCTCCCGCTTGATGACGAGGACCACCAGCCTCCGGCACCACCAAGTCATACCGTTCGGCAATGCCGATATGGATGGAGTTCTTCCGGTTGGCATCAGGCGCATACCGTTCTGTCCAGAATGTATGGCCTGATAAGGTCCACGTCATTGTTTCGTTCATGAGGGTATGCAACAGTCGGAACACCATGGTGTCGCCCGTGTACGCCCGCAGAAGCGGCGTATAGGGGTCTCCATGGATCTGGCTGTTGAAGATTTGCGAGACATCCGGATTCGTCGCCAAACGCTGGGCGATTGGTCCCGCCCGGAAGTTCAGGCCACTTCCGGTGGTGTGTGTTCCGCCGTTCAGGAACGGCATCGGAGTCATATAAATCTTTTCCGGCATGGCGAAGGACACGGTCTTCCCTGCCTCCAAAGCCACCTCAATGGGCTGACCAGGAGGATTCCCTGCCGTCACAATATTCACGGTATGCGGCACCGTATCATGTACCTGAACCATGAGTTCACGGAAGCTGTTATTCACCCCATGCCCCACGGGCTCGTTGGTATGAATATCCGCGATGGGACCGCTGCGGATTTGTTTCCCTGTCGTTGGATCGTGGTAGGTCGATCCCACCGGTTCGGCGATAAACGTCCCGAATCCACCGTGTGGCCACGTCGTGGCTCCGAATGCGTGGTCGTGCCAAAACACGGTTCCCACGTCCGCATCCACCCAGAACCGTTGACGGACAAACTCTACCGTCACGATGTCCTTTGCTGGGTGATCGTTCTTTAACCCCTTGGACAGGGTAATCTGATTGCCCTTGATGGCCTTGATACGCGCGATCTCATTGCCCTTTACGTTATCGGCTCCGACCATGATCAAGGTTCCGACGTGATACTGTTTGGCATTCTTCACCGAAATCGTATTGGCCCCTTTCTTCACAGCCGAGGTCAACACGGTATTCATCGGGGCAGGAAGCCCCTTGGGATTCTTCTTCTCGAGCATCGTGAACGGACGGACCGATTGCTCGTACGAGAATCCGGTGATCACACCGTCTGATGCCTGATTGTCGAACTGCAGGAAGTGCCAATGCGTGTTGATCTTCGACGCCTGGAAATTGGTGTAGTCGTCGTCATCCCACTCACTGGTCAATGTCCAGTCCACACAATCGTAAATATTGCCGCGCACGACCAACGGATACTTGAGATCGTCGTTGGCGCGAATCGCCGCTTCCTCTTCGTGCAACACGTAGATCAGACCGTTCTGATCGATCACCGCTGGCTCCTTACCTTGAGCCTTGGCAATTTTGATCGGCACCTTGATGAAATGAACATTGAAGCTCTTCCGTCCAGCATTGGTCGGACAGAGACTCCAATTCCCCTGCTCACCAGGTTTGGCTTGATCGAGGCTCTCTTCTCCATTGTCGTCACGCCGGATCATCTCCAACCATGGCGCCCCGACGTGATTCGGAGAAAACATCACGCGTTTTCCAAAGTGCGGGGTGAGATGTGGCCAGGCCACCTTCCCGGTCAGCGGCTCAAACATGATCGGGTGCCGCTTGCCCGGATGGGGCGACACGTACTTAGGATTCTCAATGGTGCTTTCTTTTTCGCTCATCGCACGACTGCCTTCCCACGTCCAATCCAACACCGTGGCATCATACGAGACGATCTGGCCCTTCTCATCATCCTTATGGCCAGGCTTCCCAGCTGGCGGCAACTGCATCGCGACCCAATCCTTGACTGTGATGGTGGCCGGATTTCCCTTCCAGTTGCTCTTCCCCTTCTCGATGATCTTGAATTGGGTCCCGAACCAGTCAACGGTCTGCCCGACCAACTTATCGGACGAAATCGGTTCTTTTATACGACCTTTCCGATCAGGCAACTCACGCAGATCCGGCATCACATCATTCCGCAGGTCACCCTGCTGGATCGTATTGTACACGCGCCAGTAGCCCCACATGCCGGACACATAGTGATGCGCCACATGGCAATGGAACAGAAAATCGCCGGCCAGCTGTTGGCAAAGACCGGAGCCGCACTCCGTTTCCAGATCCAAGGCTTCCGATGGGCCGATGACTTCTACGTCGACACGATCCGTCTTGTGACGAATAACAGGATACTTGACTGGACCATTCATCGCCGTGGCCCAAAGGTTCATATCATCAATGGCCCTCGGACTCCTCGGCCATCGGATGGATCCACCATGCGGATGATGGCTATGGAACACTTCTGACCCGCCATGAACAAGGCGAAACTTCGCTGGGTCTCCGATGTAGGATCGAGGAATTGTGGGAGAGGCATCGCCGAAGGTATAGGAGCTATACCCCATCGACTCATCCTCAAAACCAAAATATTCATGCTGCAAATGCATATTATTGATGCCGAACGGCTCACTGCGATAATTGATCGCGCGGCCACCAGGACGATAGGTATCGGTCAACGGATCACGTTGAGGCAAGAAATCGCCCTTCTTGTTGAGCGGGCGGAAGGCTTCGTCGCCGACTTCATGGTAATACAAGACGAACTCCCGGAAGTCCGGACCGGTCCCATTCTTGATCATGACTTGCCAGCCACTCGTGGCCGGAGTCGCATCTCCCGTTCCGAGCGGCTCCCAGTATGTTGAGCCGCGAGGCTCCACAACGAAAGACCCGAACATTCCCATGACGGTCAGTTCGCGATCGTTGCTATAGGTGTGGAACTGGCGAACTCCCTCCTGCGTGTTGGGATGGATATACCATTCCAAGTCCACGGACTTGTCTTTGCTGGCGATGGCATCAGAATTCGTCGTGATTGCCGCAGCGCCTGTCTTACTCACAACCGTCGACGAGCCATGAATGTGAAGGCTGACGTCCTCGCCGCCTTCCAATTTGTTGCTCAGCTTGATCTTGACACAGTCTCCCTGATTCGCACGAAGCGTCAGTGGCTGAATCCACTGCGCTTGTACGCCCGGGATCACGGCCCCAGGATCGAACCCGTCCTTATCGCGTGCTTCACGATTCGTCGTTTCTTCGGCTCTGACCTTGTCGATATCCTCATCCAGCACATACATGTATCCCGGATAAAAATCGAGCCACTGGTTGAGCGTGATCTCGACATTGATCGCAGAGACATTGTACTGCTTCACCGGCGCAGTTGCGGGACACTTGCCTCCTCCGGTCGCAGCCACCGGTTCGACCCGAGGATCGGACATGAGCAACATATCCTGCCCGCCGGCTCCGTACTGGTGCATCATGGTCGACGTGTTGTACATGCCTGTGTTGACCGCCTGGACCTGCGGATCCTTGGACATATGGTCCATGATGCGCTGGTGTTGCTGCTCGACCATCGCGGACCGTTCGCCTCTTCCTGACATGGCGTCCTCGACGATCGTCTGCCCTTTGAGCTGTTCCGCCCAAGCCGGCAGCTGATGGTTCATCGCAACATGAGAGGGACTCTCGGCGGTCACCAGTGCCGGCATAGCCAACAACGCCATGCCCGCAAGCCCTCTTAGGACTCTGGTTGATGGTGAATGGAAATACATGGACCGACCTCCTTAAGAAAATAAGTACGAGATCGACTGAGTCCGCTGCTCAGTCCGTCTCGGATGCTCCGCCCTAATTTGAAGAATAAGAAGACAAAGCAATATCGATTGCACAGAAAAGCCCTAAAAAAGAGACGTACTCATCTTCAAACGATAAGGACTGCAAGATACTGAACTTCACATTGAGTGTCAAGGTTCTGCAGGTGGAGATCGCTCTCTAGACGGGCAATTAATGTGCTACGGGCGACTTCCGATTGGCCGTGTTCTGGAGATCCATCTCCAACACCATTGCACTCTCACGGTTCTTGGGGTCCGTCTTGATGGGCATCCGGTCCACCATTAACTTGATCACAGGAAGCGCCACGATAACAGGGGTCTTATCCGAGGCATTGGAATGGAGCGCAATGCGAATATTTTTAGGTCGATCGCTCGGGGTGACTTCCGCGACAAGCTCCTTCCCCATGAACCCGACGAGCAATCCGCTGCCGTCGGAGAGCTTATGGATTTCGTAATCATTGTCGGTTGACGCGGTCCGATCCAAGATCAGATCCGGACTTTGTGTCACCAGCGCCAACCCCAGGTGTGTCGGCGCAATAAAGCCATAGCTGCCCGTCGGTGCGTCCGAGAACCGACCTCTGCCGACCCGCAGCTCGGTGACGCCGTTCTTCGTTCTCATCTGGCGCCGCAGCTCAACCTCACTGCCGGCGGTTTCAATCACGACAGCTGCGGGCGCAGCCTTTTGTATTGGCAACGTCTCCAGTTTTTCCCCTGAAGCAGTCTCGATACAGTTCGGGACGCCGCTCAGACTCATGAATATGAGCACCAAGACGACCATGGAGTGCTGACTCGGCCTGATGCAAGCGCTATGGGACGCGATATGGATATGACGCATGGTTTCTCCGGGCAAGCGACGCTACCTATTCTGGATTCTAAAAAAGCCGACAGGGAAAAAGCAAACGCGGTAGGATCTCACGGACGCTCGACCCATCGTGCAACCTCTGAGGTCGCGCATCGAAAGCCAGTCAGATAGCTCTGGCGATCGGGCGGTGCCGCATTGCGGCCCGCGGACCGTGCGACCTCGGGGTCTTCATTCCATGAGCCGCCGCGAAAAACCTTGAGCGCGCCAGTCGCTGGCCCTTGCGGATTTAGTTCGCCACTATGCCGATAGTATTCAGGCTCGAACCAGTCCGACACCCATTCACTCACGTTTCCTGCCATCTGATACACACCGTACGGACTGACACCCTTGTCGTAACGATTGATGTTGGCCAGCGGGGGATACTTGAACCCCCGTTTCGAGCCTGAGTGTGCGATGTTGCTCTTGATCCAACCGGCTGGTTCGTCGCCCCACGGAAAGATCCGCCCATCCATTCCACGCGCGGCTTTCTCCCACTCCGCTTCCGTCGGCAAGCGCTTGCCCGCCCACCGACAGTACGCATCGGCTTCATACCAGCTGACGTTTATTACCGGATGCAGGGCACTTTTTTCTGGAAATGGACGGTCTCGCCAAAATTTCGGCCACTCCATACCCATCCCGAGCACGAAGCGCAAATACTCGACGTTCGAGACCTCGTACCGGTCGATCCGAAACCTATCAAGATAGACGCGACGTTGCGGCAGCTCCTGTGGACCGGCAGCACGATCCTTGTGCGGATCGCTTCCCATGAGAAATTCTCCGGCAGGGACTACTACCATCCCGCTGGGCACCTCCAGCACCGCCAGGCGTTCCGGTTCGTCGAGCGGAGTCCAGAGTGGAGGCTGCATTGAGGACTCGTGATCCGCCAAACTGGGACCGACACAGAACAGCGCCATCGCGCACATCTGAACGAGCGCCAAGACTGCGCGCGTGATCCATCCACTCATGACAGAATCATCTCAGCCATACCAATCAACCAGACACTGAGTTACTGAATCACATAACAAAAGGGGGAGCCGTTCTCACCTACGACTCCCCCTCCTGTTTTTGAGGCCCTGTCCGATCGGTCTATTTCATGGCCGTCGGCATAACCTGAGGCTGCGGTGTCTCATCCGCCCGCTTAGCCCCCACACCACCCGCACCGAGCGGTTGGATCCGCGTATCACCGACAGGCAACACACGGAGGTAGCCCCATTGTCCTGATTGCGTGTAGGGCAGTCGTTGATTCGACCAGACGAAGTCTCCAACTTGACGATACGGGCCGCCCGCACCGCCACGTAGGAACACATCCAGTATTTCAGAGCCGGCATACTCGACCACACTGATCATGTCGGCTCCTGGCATATAGGGCTCGATCGGCCACTCGTGACCTTCGATCCCAAACATGCCGTTCTGCTCACTGTTGGCGCCGATCAAGTGAATCCGAATCGGATCACCGGCATGGGCCTCGATCAACGGCGTCACCGGATCTTCGGGCTTCTCCACGACGCAGGGCTGGAAGATCTTGCTCAAAGAGCAACCTTGATTCTCGCGGAACAGATACGGCTCGGCCCGATAATTGACCGAGGTCAGGCCCGCGACATTTTGTACGTACGGCATGAATGAGGTCCCAATGATGTTGTCCTCATCCTGGAAGAAGAGGGCCACATCACGGTAGTTCCGCTTTCCAACGTTCTCAGGAAGGCTGGCATCAACGATCACGTCAGCCCTCCAGGCGTTCTTCTGAGAAATATCGGCTCCGCTCACAGGATCCCGGTACTGAGACCCTCGTGGACCGACGATGACCGCGCCGTACAATCCATTGCGTGGATTGACGACGATGTTCCCTCCATCCCACACCAGTGATGTCGTCTCCTTATTGGCCGGATGCGCGTAATAGGTGTAGGCGCGCGCTTCGCCTGGGGCCACGGTCTGATCACCACCGTTGTTGCCGACATTAAGCCCCTGGCTATCCTTCGGATCGAAGGCCAAGCCTGGCGCAAAGAACGACGCTCGGCTCGCCTTCATTTTGTTCTTGAGATTGACCTTGATACAGTCGCCAAGGTTGACCCGCAACGTCAGTGGGTGCGGGGTCTTGCCGCCGGAAACCGTCATCGCCTCTTCCTCGAGCGCGAAGATCTTGCCCTCCGGTATGGTCAGTTCGATCTTCCGCTCGAAATCCACCTCGATGACGTCCGGCGATTTCGGATTGAGCTTCATGGGCCGATCGACCGCCACGACGTTAAAGCTCTTCACCGGTGCATCCGCCGGGCAGACGGAACCAGGAGTGGCCGGAATACTGAGGGGATTTGTGCCCTTCGGTAACGGCTTCAGATCGGGCACCTCCTTATCGAGCACCCGCACGATCCCCCAGCCACCTTCGGCAAAATGCGAGGTACGCCCGTTGAAGTGGATATAGTCGCCCGGCATTCCCTGAAATCCGCCGGCCTTGGTCACAAGATCGTATCGTTCAGCAATCCCGACGTGAATCGAGTTCTTCCGGTTGGCATCTGCCGCATACCGTTCGGTAAGGAACGTATGCCCAGAGATCGTCCAGACGTGGGATTCATTCATCAGCTGATGCAGCAAACGGAACACCATCGTATCGCCTGTATAGGCCCTCAGCAGAGGGGTATCCGGATCCCCATGAATCGCGCTGCTGAATAGTTTCGAGGTATCCGGATTATTCGCCAACCGTTGGGCAAACGGTTCCGCGCGGAAATTGAATCCACTGCCGGTCGTATGTGTGCCCCCATTGAGATATTTGTTCGGGGCGTTCAGGATCTTTTCCGGCATCTGGAACGACACGGTTTTGCCTGCTTCCAGCGCAACTTCTACCGGTTGTCCAGGTGGATTTCCCGCCTCAATCACGTTGACCGTGTGCGGCACCGTGTCGTGGATCGAGACCATCAACTCGCGGAAGCTGCCGCTCACACCGGCTCCGATCGGTTCGCTGCTGTGAATGTCCGCGATCGGACCGCTGTAGACCAACTTGCCGTTCTTCGGATCGTGATAGGTCGATCCGTACGGTTCCACGATCGTGACACCGAATCCTCCGTGTGGCCAGGTGGTAGCGCCGAACGCATGGTCATGCCAGAACACAGTCCCCATATCGACATCGACCCACCACCGATACCGGACGAACTCCGGCGAGACCAAGTCATTGGCCGGATGATGGTGCTTGAGTGGTTTGAAGAATATAATCTGATCGCCCTTGATCTCTTTAATGCGGGCGACTTCTTGACAGCTCTTGTCTCGCGGGAGAGAGGCCGTCGGATCGTTGCCTTTCTCCAAACAATCCATACCCACCATGACCTCAGTGTTCACATGAAACTTGGTGGCACCGGGAGCCATCTGGATTTTGACCGAAGTGGCACCGGCCTTTACGGGGCTCGCTAACTTTCCCACCATCGGCGCAGGCAAGCCATGCTTGGTCTTCTTGCCCCACATGGTGAAGGGTCGAACAGACATTTCGTATTCGAACCCGGAGATAACACCGTCCGAGTTTCCGGTATCGAACTGGAAAAAATGGGGATGGATGTTGATCTTCGACGACTGGAAATTTGTGTAATCGTCGTCATCCCACTCGCTCGTCAGAATGACATCGACACAGTCATACACGTTGGCACGAATAACCGCCGGTACTTTGAGGTCATCATCTCCTCTCGTCAACCGTTCTTCCTCGTGCAACACGTAGATCAACCCGTCCTTGTCGACGATAGGCGGTTCATTGCCTTGCTTCTTTGCCAGCGTAATCGGCAAGCGGATGAAGTGAATGTTGTAATGTTTGCGGTTCGCATTCTCCGGACAGAGACTCCACCGTCCCTGCTCGCCGGGCATGGCCGGCTCTGACGTTCTCTCACCCTTGGCGTCCTGGTGAATCGGCTCTAGCCACGGTGCTCCGTTGTGATTGGCTGAGAACGGAACACGTTTCCCAAAATGTGGCTTGAACAGCGGCCATGCCATTTTCCCCGTCGTCGGGTCGAATAGAATCGCCGGTCTTGTGCTGTCATCCCACTTCGCCGCCCACACATATTTGGGGTTTTGGGCCGTACTTTCGCGTTCACCCCGCGCGATGTTGCCGTCCCACTTCCAGTCCCACACGGTCGCATCATACGCGAGAATTTGGCCCTTCTCGTCGTCCGTATGCCCGGGCTTTCCCTGCGCAGGCACGAACATCTCGACCCAGTCCTTGATGTTCACGATCGCCGGATTCGATTTCCAATTGGTCTTCTGACTCTTGTCCACAATTTTGAATGTTTTGCCGAACCAATCAAGAGTCGTCCCGATCAGCTTGTCGGACGAAACACCCAACTTCATCCGGCCAGCACGATCCGGCAGCTCCCGGAGATCCGGCATGCTGTCCGTATGGGCCGCCCCAACTTGGAGCGTATTGTAAAACCGGCCGTAGCCCCACATCCCTGCGACATAGTGGTGCGCGACATGGCAGTGATAGAGGAATTCGCCGGCCAGATGCTGACAGCCGCCACCGCCACATTCAGGTTCGAGGTCCAACGCTTCAGATGGACCGATGACTTCGACGTCCACACGGTCGGACTTCGTTCGGACGACCGGATATTTTACCGGACCATCCTGACCCATCGCCCACATATTGTTTGGTTCGGTGCCAGGACTGCGCTGCCAGCGAATCGATCCGCTATGCGGATGGTGGGAATGGAATACTTCCGACCCACCATGGACGAGCCGCCACTTGACCGGATCACCCAGATAGCCGCGGGCAATCGTCGTCGGCGTATCACCGAATGTGTAGGAGCTATAGGCCAACGATTCGTCCTCGAATCCGAAATATTCGTGTTGCAAATGCATTTGATCGATGCCGAACGGCTCACTGCGGTAATTGATCGCCCGCCCGCCGGGACGATAGGCATCCGTCAGCGGGTCGCGCTGAGGCAAGAAATCTCCCTTCTTGTTCAGGGGACGAAAGGCTTCATCTCCGACTTCGTGGTAAAACAACACGAACTCGCGAAAATCAGGGCCCGACGCATTATCGATATTCACCTGCCAGCCGCTCCTGACCTCCGGAGCAGGCCCTCCGCTTCCGAGCGCATCAAGATACCTGGCGCCTTGCGGCTCCACGATAAAGGCCCCGAAGAGACCCAGGACCGTGAGTTCGCGATCGTGGCTATACGAGTGGAATTGACGGACGCCCTCCTGCATCTTCGGATGGATGTACCATTCGAATTCTTGAGCCTTACCGGGCGCCACAATGGAATCGGGATTGGTCGTCGTGGCTGGTTTACCGGTAGCGCTCACAACCATGCTCGACGCTTGGATGAAGAGGCTCCCATCTTCCCCTTCCATTTGATTGCGCAGGGTCATCTTGACACATTCGCCCTGATTCGCCCTGAGGACCAAGGGTTGAATTACGTCGCCCTGTAGGCCAGTGCTGACAGCCCCCGGTTCAAAGCCGTCCTTTTCACGAGCTTCTCTGTTCTTGGCCTCTTCGGCTCGAGTTTTCTCCAGATCCTCAGTCAACACGTACATATAGCCCGGATAAAAATCGAGCCAGCGGTTCAATGTGATTTCGATGTTGATCATCGACACATCAAACTGTTTGCTCGGCACTCCCGCGGGACATTTCCCTCCCGAAGTCAAGACCGGCTCACCTTTGTTCGAATCCGTCATCAGAAGGAAACTACTGCCGTCCTGCCCCATGTACTGGTGCATCATCGACATATTGTTGAAGGCACCCGACGTCTGCTGAGCCTTGGCGTCTTTTTGGGCCTGTTGTTCCAACTTTTCCATCAACCGATGGTGCTGCATCTCCATCTTTTGCGCGTTGTCGGCGCGGCCCTCGATGGCGTTCTCCACCACGGTCTGACCCTTGAGCTGTTGGGTCCAGCCTGGCATCGCCACCGGTGTGGCGTGACCTCCCTGGGACGAATGATTGGGTTCTGCGGCAAACACCGGTGCTGCCACAACACTTCCTGCGATCAGGACAGCGTGCAACATCAGCAACCGTCGCTGCCAACGCTGTAGTTGAAAGAGCGATCTCATATCTCGGCCTCCTCTCCTTGGATATGGCTATGGCTTCAGACCGTGAGTTGATTGCTGTCGGTCGATCATCAATCGACCATCCCCTATACGCCTATTCGGTAGTGAGCACCGGCCTCCGACTCGCATCCGGCCCCCTCTCTTTGGAGGGTAAAGAGCTGGTGAAGGGTTCCTTCTTGCGAAGGAATGGGTCATTCGGAGGCCGGTCCAAAATCACCCAGACCTTCACCAGCAACAATTCTTGTCAGCAATCACCATGCCGAGAGGAACAAGCACGCCGATAATCGAAACTTCGTAAGGTGTGACAATGTGTTAGGTGAATGGTGGTTGTGTGCCACCGATTGAAAGGCTCAGAGGAATTATTCCGCTGATAAAGTCACTCTCAAGAGGCTATTCATGAAAATACTTAAAAATCATGAAGTTCCACTGCCTAATATGTTGGACATTACTCATCGAAGAAATGGGGCGTAACGGGGCAACCGTGGCTCTCTCGGTTTGGAGAGACTGACTAACGAATCGCCCTTTTACGTCGGAGTTCTCTGACCAAGCAAGGAAGGAACACGACGGTAGAATTTCCTCGAGCGAGAATTCACTTACTCTGCCGTCAGGAACCTTGTCGGAGGCAGTGGAGCTGCGTGCTAGAAGAACGCCATGCTGGCGTACGTGACGGTCGAGTTGTATTGATCGGTAATCCCGCGATCGTAGCGGAGGACCTGCCCCTTTTCAGCTTGGATCAATCGCAGCAGGCTATAGATGGGCGAGAAGCCGGAAATGCGCCGTTGGTCGTTTTCTTTTTGAATATAGGCAGCGAAGCCGTCCGGTTTAATCTCTTCCACCTGTTTCAACATTTCCAGATCTCGTTGCATGGAGCGATGAAAAGAGAAATCGGTCGGTGGTGCACTATCGCCGTAACGAAGGCCGAGATGAGCCAACTCCCCTGCCGCAATCATGCACACGACTTTTCCAGAGGCGACGACTGTCTCCCGTAGAGTGGTAAGGAATTGTTCGACGGAGGCTCGAACGGCTGCATCGTTCAGGCTCATTGCAGAGAAGGACGACAGCACTGGGACAATCGTGAAGGGCTTGCCGACGATGGTCTGAAGGAACGGCAACTGGAACTCAATCGCATGCTCCGATTGATGAGCAATGTCCTCTTTGAAGTACTGCGGCACCAGTTCCTGTAACCGCTCCACTATCATCCGATCGGTTTGCACGACTCCTAAGGGCGTCTCGAAATCCTTGTCGGTGACGGCGAAGAGATTCTCCAGTCCCGCATGGGCCGTCCCGATGACCACATAGACATCAGGCTGCTGACACTCTTGCAGTTCTTTGTAGCCCCACGCGTATACGGATCCAGCTTGTTTGAGTTCATAGGTTGGTGCAACGATTCCCTTGATCAACTTGCCTCGATGCTCAGACGGTTTGAAATCCGGCCCCTCGCCCGAGGTAAAGAATCCATCAAGCTGTTTCTTCAACTTCACGCCGTCGGCTTCGTAACTACGTCCTGCAAAAGCAGCCGGTCGCGTCGACTGCTGTCGATACTCCTGCCGAGCCTGCTGCCGCGCCGTCTCGGTTCTCGGGCCTTCCAAGAACAGTTTTTGTTCAAGATCTACCACCAGCTGATCCACTTTGTTCGGCAACAGGAACTCGCCGAACCGTTTCAAGTACAACGCGCCGATGTCCTGAATGGAGTGCTCTCCGTCGAAATGTTGCACAATGAAGAAGAAATTGAGCGGAAGAACAAGCTTCTCTTTGCTCAAACCACTGGGATCCCAGAGCACGATCAACTGATCTTCACCCTGCTGAATGGGAGAAAATTGCAGATTCCGCAGGACCGGATACTGCGTGGAATCCTTGGTGATACCAGACGTCATAGCGGAAGACATTGTAGGGGATGGACTGGAGCAGCTGCAACCTGAGAATGCCGCAAAACCCCGCCAGCTTCGCTCTCGCATCGCTCAAGACCTCAACGTACCAACCACGTACGCCTCAGCCTTTCGCTCGCTGCGGCCTCGCTGGACGAGCGTTTCCAGCTCTCAATAGCTCCAATATGCGCCGTATCGATCTCTAGTGAGTATCCGGAGGGTGCTCTTGGCCTCCTCGCCAAGCGAGCACGCACAGCGCTCCTACGACGACAACCACCAGCCAGATGGTTGGCCGGCCGTATGAGGCATCAGAGAATTCGATCAAGTCCGTCAATCGGCCGATCAACAAGGACATGCGGGCCATAACCGTATAGCCGAAGGCGGCGCCGAATGAAATCATCAGGAACAGTATGCCCGTGCGAGCGACAAACTTTCCTGCCCCACTATGTTCAATGGAGAAAAAGAAGTAAAAGAGGACCGACCCAACCCCCAGCAAAATGATGATCGCATTGAGGTCGCTGGCTGGATTGAGCAGATTCATCGAAAAGGTGAGGCCGTCCTGTCCTGCGAGCGACAAGAGCGGTCGAACGGTATCCTCGACTTGCTTGAGGATGAAGGATGAAATTGTTCGTGGAATCGCTAACCCGGCCCCCATCCCGACGATGAAGGCGAAGGCATATCGAGACAGCCAGGCTGCCTTCGGCACATACCGAGTCAGCATCAGCATCCCAATAGCGACGGGAATCAGCAGGGCGATCTCACCGTTCTCCACGATCGGTTTGACGACCAAGTGGACAATGACCGTATCGTAGGTCTTCACGATCACGTAGCCGACCGAGACACCCACATAGAGATGTTCCGCGAGCTTGAAGAGCGGGTTATCTTTATAGAGAAAGGAAAAGATGAGTAGCGTTAACCCGGTCGCGACCCAAGCTCCTACGATCGATTCAAACGGCATGGCATTCACCAATACGTTACCCTCTCTGCTGTCGAAGCGAAAAATAGAACAAGTTGCACATGATCACCAACACAATGATGGCGAGATGCGTGGCCGACTGGGCATCCATTCCCGCCACGGCCTTGCCCTTTTGGTCGATGAGGCTTTCATACTCCGCTGCGCCACGGAGCCCACCGATGAGCCCGTTAATCTGCCCACTCCGGAGCAAGGGATACAATCCCGGGGCCATCACTCCTGTGCAACCGCCGCCAAGCTCGAACTTATATTTGTCCTTCCCAAAGACATACCACTCTTCCACTCCCGGTCGTCCGGCGCCCAAGCTGACCATGTAGCCGACATCTTTCAGATTGCGGACTCCGTCCAAGATCGGCAACTCCTTGGTGGGTCTTCCACCATAGTCGCTTGGAAATGCTGAATAGAGATTCTGTCCCATGTTAATGATCACGGCCTGCCCGCCGGGGCTCCATCCGAGAAAGACATAGTCGTTTCCGTATTCCTTCCCCATCTCTTCGGCTACCTGCGTCACGAGCTGGTCCGCCATACCGGTCCCAGACACCCACAGCGTCATGGTGATCACGCGAAGATTTTTCTTAAAAGCATGGCGCAAGAGCGCAATGGCTTGCGGATAGAGTTCCGGTTTGGACGCGGGATCAAAATCAATCGACAAGAGAAAGACCGACCGCTCCGGCAACGATTCAATGTGATCGTAGACACCACGTACTTCCGTTGAAATCTTGATCGGCAAACCGACAGGATACAGCAGCGGCAAAAGCGTGCAGAGACCGATCACCAAAAAGATAATCCGTCGGTCGATCTTGAGCATGCGCTCCGAGAAACTCATGCCTTTTCCAATTCTCTCTCACCCATCCCTACTCCTTCCCCCCACCAAGATACGACCGCTCAACGCCGAAAATAATCTTGAACGACAAGGCGACGGCCCCGAGGCTGACTCCGATCAAAATGGCTCGACGTACCGACGCATTGAGCACATTCAAAATCCAGGAAGATACATCACCGCTGAGTGGAATCAAATATTCGCCCAATGGCACTCGCCCCATCATGACGATCATAGCCGCCACCAAAAGCACTGCCGCTTCACGACTCTTGGCCCTAAACGAGCGATAGGCGGCAGATGCGATGAAGAAGGCCAAGATGGCAAACATCGTCCCTTGCAGCGGCACCATCATATAGTTGTAGACCCAGCCGAAGGCTGTCATGGCCCCTTCGACACTTTCCTTGCCGTCGGCCCAGAGCCCAACCGCAATCGTGCCCAACATTCCGGCATACAATACGAGGCTATAGCCCCATCCCGCTTCCTGACGTCTGATCTTAGCCGCATGCTGATGGAAGAGACTGGTCACACCCAAAATCAGCGCAAACCCCCCGATGATCTGGAGCCACTTCGTCGCCGACGTGAGCATTTGCTCCGAAGCCGGATGTGGCACGTAGTACTGACCGGCAAACAGGAGACCGGTGATCAGAGTGATCAAGAGAGGAAGTTGTCGTCGGAGAAAAATCATTTCAGATCCCTAAACAGATCGAGCACGAGTTCCGGCCACTGCGCGCCGGTCACGGCTCCGACCGTCGCCAATACCGTTCCGACGGCAATTGCGCTAAGAATCACCGCTTTCCCGATATCCTGACCGAGGAGTGTCCCGATCTGGACCGGCTCTTTGGAAAGGTACGCGCTGGCCGCATAGAGTTCTTCACCGATCAACGTGTAGTCGCAGGTCGTGACGAAGAACGGTAGCTGATGGTCCGAGTCGGTGCCGGCGATCTGAATAGCGCCGGTACTCGCGCCGGTTTCCGTCAGCAGCAACGATTCGGCAAAGTAGGAGCCCATGAAAAAATTGGCGGCCGGTTTTCTTCGCAGCATAATGCCGTCTACCGCTGCCGTGTAACTGAACTGATCCGACGTAATAAAAAAGTTCGCGTCTTCCTTGAAGAGATCAGGCTTACCCGCTTCCAAATAGGCCTGTTTTGTAATTTCCTGACACACCGCCATCGTGATCGGCTCTCGGTGAGGAACCATCAGTTCTGTTCCATACAGCGCGGCTCGTTTCGCAACCTTCCCTAGGATGACGGCCGCCGCGATCGTCGAGGGGTCATGCAGGTCGTGCGCCCCGGTTAAATACAAAATCGGCTTGCCCAGTTCGGTGGCTCGTCCGATCGCTTCATCGACCGCATCAAGACCAGGAATACGCCGGAGGAAGATTTCGTTTCGCTTCGCATAACTGATCGAGAAGAACACCAGCCCTCCGAATGAGACCGCGATGATGAGATTGTTGAGTTGGTTCCAATTGAACCAGTTCGGCGATGGAGTGGAGATCAAGACCGGGCTGAAGATCCGCTGGTTGTCTTGCACCGTGGCCACGGCCACGGCATAGGACATGCCATCGATGATTTCTATCCCCTTCCCGCTTCTGGCCATGACTTGATGCCAAGCTTTGTCAGCCTTTCTGGTCCACCAAGCCGTTTTTGTGTCTTTGATGTAATGGGTATTCGATGGAAACTCCGCGATGATGGTGAATGCCGATGGATCACTCGCCGAAGCTTCTCCGACCAAGACCTGATAACGAATGTCGGACCGATCGCTTGGCGCAGGCGCCCACTGCACCGTGAGGCTTCCTCCTCCATCGCTCGGCGTATCGAAGACCCGGACCTCTTGGGGAACACTGATAGCTGTCTCAGCCGATGCGTAAGGTGAGAGGACGCTCGACCCACAGAAGTTCATGACTAGCAAGAGCCCTATGACGCGGCCACAGTCACCTTCCAGAAAATACGTTTCACGCTTCACATTTCACGACCCTTCAATCACCTCGATATTCGTCCGTGGAACCACGACTCGGCTTCCATCGGATAACGTTACTTCCAACACTCGCACCTCGCTCTCCGTGGGAATCTTGATCAGTTCAGGCGGAAGAGCCGACACTTCGCCGATGCGCCCAAACATGGGATCACGGATGATACGGACCGGGTCGCCACGACGAATGCCCTCGCGTTGTGGCTGAGCCGCTCCCCCTGCCTGTCCATCTCCCTGCGGAATGATAATTTCAGGACGAATCACTCCGGCTCGGATCTGAGTGGCACCGGAGATCGACGCTTTCCGGCCGGCGTGAGCTGAGAGCAGCTTGAATGTTTTGGCCGCCATTGGAATGGTCCCAAAACCCTCGGTCAAGATCAAAGTAAACCCCACCTGCTCTGTCCCTGTGATCGCCACGCCAAGGTCATACCCCAATAAAGCGCGCAGATCCTCATCATGAATCCCGCCCACAACCAGGCCGGCCACACCTACCGTTTTGGCCTGGTTCATCGCATCGGCTGAAAGGAAGGATCCTCCGATCACAACTTTGCCCTTCATGGCAGGAGTAAGGTGCCCAGGAGTCAACGGTTCGTCTGGAGATTTCACCGCCATCACAATCTCACCCGAGGTCTCCCCACCGATGCCGAAGATGCCTTGGACCAGGCTGCAAGTCGTTTCCACTACAACGCCCTGCTGAGGGATCGTTTCGACAATGGCTCCATCCACATAGGCCAGTAACTGCAGCAGGCGCGGCGGTTCACGCAAGAGCACTTGTCCTGTCACGCTCGATATTGACTCGATCGTCCCTGTGACCGGTGAGCGAATCTCGGTCTTGAACCATTTAATCAGCGGCTTATTCTCAGCAAGTATCTCATCTTTCGCGACTGCATCACCGGCCTTCTTGATCAAATAGTCCTTGATCTCGCCCGGGGCGACACTCAGCTGATTCGCGAGATTGACTGGAAACACTTTCCCCGGCAATTCTGCCTGAGCCACCACCTGATCGGAACGGACTCGATCGCCAACTTGCACCAGCAGCGTCCCTGGCAGAGGTAACATGCGCCGACGATGGACGACCGTATGGTCAGTGACAGTTAAACCGGGGGTATAGGAATGAGCCATCGTATTCACCAGGACTGAGCGAATGCGTCTTCTCTTAGCATCTCAGTCCTTCGCCCTCAGCTCTCACTACTCCGCTGTCGGATACAGTCCGACTGCCTTGAACCATTTCGCCAGTGCCGCGACACGTCCTGGTTGATCAGCTGGAAGTCGGAGCGGTCGCCCACGGCCATCGAGCAAAAGTCCGACAACTCCGCCCTGGACTTCTCGCGTCACGGGCACACCAGCCCCAGCCCCCATATTGACCCCTTTAGCGGGCTGAACCTTGATCGTAGCTTGCGCGCCTGATTCCAACGGAAACAGCCGCAGCTCGCCGAATCTCAGTTGCTCTTTCATGGCCTTCCCATCGGGCCCCGTCAGTTCATAGTCTGCACAGAGCTCTCCGTCTTTTCCCTGTCCGATCGGCGCCACGCAGGTCCCGAGATAGATCATGCAATCTCGCACAAAGACATCCGTCGCAGCCTGTTCATTGATCGTGGACAGGACTCCGAGGTGTGGCATCATAAAAATGCTGTCGACCGACAACCTCGTACAACCCGTCGGCTCATACGCATCGACCATCATGAGCATCGATTGGATACGCCGTGGCGCATGGGACAGAATTCCGCCGCTTCCGACAATCAGATCCAGCTTCAGCATGTCGATCAACGTCTTGCCGGAGGTCTGTTGTTCGAAGACATCCGAAATTGTCCGCTCTTGCTGCACACCTTTGAGTCCCGTGGCCAGCGACTTGTGATGGATCAGGGCCAGCCGCAGGGCTTCTCGCGCAATTGCCTGCTCGATCTGCAGTTCGTCGAGCGTTTGCGGAATGGTCGTGGGCCGGATCATTTTGTTTTTAATCCGGTTGCGCAGGGTCTGCTCGTCGATCGTGAACGGAACCCAGCGCATGATGTTGGCCAATCCTGCTTCAGCCAGCACATTGGACACACTGTAGGACATGCCGAGATTGGCGCTGACCGTTCGGTTAAACACTCCGTCAAACACGGAAAATACGTCGGTCGTCGCGCCTCCGATGTCCACGCCGATCAGGTTCAAGTGTTCCCGCTTGGCGATCGTCTCCATGATGAGGCCAACGGCAGCGGGAGTTGGCATGATCGGCGCTCCGGTCATGTCGATCAGCTTCTTGTACCCAGGCGCCTGCTGCATGACATGCTCAAGAAAGAGATCATGAATTTTGTTCCGCGCCGGCGCCAGATTCTCTCGTTCCAGGACCGGTCGAATATTCTCCGTGACTACCAGCGCCGACTTGTTCTCCAGAATCGTTCTCACTTGCGACTGGGCTTCCTTATTGCCCGCGTAGATCAACGGCAATTTGTAGGTCACCCCAAACCGTGGTCGGGGTTCCGCCGCGGCGATATATTCTGCCATCTCTACTACATGCGTGACCGCCCCACCATCGGTTCCACCCGACATCAGAATCATGTCCGGCCTCATGGAACGGATTCGTTCGATCTTTTCATGTGGTAACCGCCCATCGTTCGCAGCCAACACATCGATTACGATGGCACCGGCCCCCAGCGCGGCCCGCTGCGCGCTCTCCCCCGTCATATTCTGTACGACTCCGGTCACCATCATCTGCAACCCACCACCGGCACTGCTGGTCGAGATATAGATGTCGACTCCCGTCTTGTCGTCTCGACAGGGCGTGATGATCTTGTCTCCATCAAGAATCTTGCGACCAGAGAGCTCCTCGATTTCAGCAATTGCATTCAGCACACCACGCGTGACGTCTTCGAATGGCGCTTCTACCGTCGTCGGCGCTTCACCCCGATAGGTCTGCCGATATTCGTCGCCGACCTTTTCGATGAGAATGGCTTTCGTCGTCGTGCTGCCACAATCAGTGGCGACAATGACGTTGAGAGGCTGGGCACTCTTAGCCGATTCGGCGTGTGCCATTAGCAACCACTCTGGCTAAGAGTGAGTCGCTCGTCGTACGTGAAGTGTGACGCGCGAGAAATTAGAAACAAGATACACTTCACGAGATACGCTTCACGGCGGTATGTCATTGAGCCGTTGCTCCCTTTGGAGCAGACTTGGCTTCAATGATGGCAATGAGACGAGTGACTGTATCCCGGCGTTCGAGCAAGCGGGAAACTTGCTCGACTTCTTTGACGTTGAACGCGCAATCGATGATCGGCGTCATGAAATGCAGGGCTTGACTACCCAGAAAGTTCATCGGCCCCATGGACTCCAAAAACATCGCCGCCGGCGCCGCCATACCGCGCTTGACGATCGTCTCGGCGATCCGTTCCAGCAACTGACCATCCTCGATTGAAAGAGGCTGATCCTCAGGCCGTACGGCAAAGGCATGGCGCAGTCCGGCTCGGACTTTGGCCAGCTTTTCCGCTGCGTTTCCCTTGAAGAATGGTCGCATAAGTGTAGGTTGGATAAGGCAAACCTCAAACGGGTCGCATTATATGAAGGGGGTGCAGGAGAGTCAATTCGATGGTGGAACCGGAAAACTGGTATCAAGGCCTAGCATCCCAGTACCCTTAAGCGTCACTGTGAAGTGGACGTAACAATCGAACGTCTTCAAACGGTGATGACATAAGGCACACATTGGATTAAACTGGCCCATGAAGCCGTTTCGTTGGAACCACGAGAAGAATGAACGACTGAAAGCTGAGCGAAATATTTCTTTCGAGGAAATCGTGCTTGCCATTGAAACCGATGGATTGCTCGATATTGTGGCGCACTCCAACCTCGGCAAATACCCTCGTCAACGAATGTTTGTCGTCGCGATCGAGCACTATGCCTACTTGGTTCCGTTCGTGGAAGAATCGGACCACTATTTCCTGAAAACGGTCATTCCGAACAGGAAGGCGACCCGTGACTACTTGAAAGGTGGTGTGTAAATGAGAAAACATCGACCATCATATGAGGAAGAAATTGCCAAAGACTATGAAAAAGGCCGCTTCAAGTCCGTTGCTCCCTCAAAAGCCGAACTCAAGCGCTTTAAAGAAGCGGCCCGGGCGACGTTCATCAAAAACCGGAGAGTCAACGTGAGATTGTCCTCGCCCGATTTGATGGATATCCAGACTCGTGCTGCCGAAGAAGGGGTGCCGTACCAAACACTCATTGCCAGCGTACTACATAAGTTCGTGACAGGTCGATTCACGGAAAAATCATCGCGTCTCACAACGCGGTCGAGCGGGCGCGCCAAACGACGTCGTGCTGCCTAAGACTTAGGGACATCGAAAAGTCTGATGGCCATGGGACTTATCACACCTAAGACCGTTGCTGAAAAGCTTGCCGCTCACCTGCAACATAAGCTATCGCTGGACAGCCTAGTGGCCTGGGCAGATTTGGCAATGATGGACGGCGAATTCGATCCAGCTCATCTCCCGACCATTCGCGACTGTGGCGAGAATCGGCGTCGCCGACGTAGGCGCATTCGACCTCACCTGGGAAGACTGCGAGCAACTCCTCACGCAGCTCGGCTCTTCCGCACAAGTCAGCATCGTCGCTCAGTAGCTGTCCGTCGAGGACTTCGACATGATGGTTCCGCTCTATGCAGCAGTAGATAGCGTTACTATACTCAGGTTGCTCAATCTCCTACTTCTCAATTCTTGCAAGAAAAAGTAGAATGGCGCAGTTTTAGCTGAGCGTCCGCGGTTTATCTGCCATCCTAAGTCGATATAACGAAGGTGTACGAAGCTCATTTGATGTGCTGATCCACGTTCTAATCCATTAGCTTTGAAACCTTAGCGACGGTGATTCCTTGAACGACCAACAAGCACCTAGCCATGAACGCCACAAGGTGGTTCGACTTATCGATTATCTGACACGGCTGGCTCAGCTTCGCACGAAGTTGATTCGAGACATTGCTGAATATGAAAAGGTTATTTGGATATCAGATGTTCCCCAGGAGCGAGGTTGCTTCACGCAAGCATGGGGACGTGAGGAGGAACATGATCCGGACGAATGGCTAGAAGTGCAAGGCAGGCGCGAGCCGGAATTGCCAGCCGTCCCCTCTCAATGTAAAGACTGGGTAAAACTATCGGAGCTTCGCAACAAGAACGACTTGCCAGAACTCATGCTTGAGATCACCCGAGAAATCCAGAATCCCGATTGGCGGGAAGGATCTGACCAACCCGAAACCATTCCGCATATCGAATTGCTCGGAGATCATCCAGAGGTGCGGCAAACGTGGGACCAGTATGTAGAAAACAAATGGTTCCCTTGGAGGGAACAACATAATTTGTGGGAAAGAGTTCAAAAGGTTTATTCCGCCCTTTTTGCCACCCATCAAGAACAACTTCGCTTGGGCGAGGAATATGAGCTTGTACTAGGTCTGGGTCTGCTGACATGGCAGACACCTACTGGACAGCGCGTCAGACGACACCTGGTTGTCGCCGATGCTTTCTTAAAGTCTGAAGCTCAGTTAGGCAAATTCACTGTCCATCCGCACACTGAAGGCGCCAAACTACGGCCAGAGCTCGATATGCTAGACATCGAAGAACAACCGGCACGAGCGGAAGAAACCGCGAAGGGCTCATTAGGCGATGCAGAAGATGATCCCTGGGATAGGCACTGTGTTGAAGGCGTTCTTCAAGCCCTAGTGCATTCGATCAATTCGCAAGGTGATTATAACGACTCATTGGAGGCAAAAACTATCCGTGCATTGCCAAAGCCCATTGTAGAATATGCCCCTGCTTTGATCCTCCGAAAGCGTACCGCCAAAGGCCTCACTGAAACCCTGAAACGCATAAGGGAGCAGGTTGAGCGTGGTGAAGACATCCCTGGCGAATTCGCAGATCTTGCAGAGATTAGTCCACAGGCTGATCACGAATCGACCAATGAGGCAGAAGAGATTAGGAATAAATTTGGTGGAGATATTTTCTTCCCAAAACCATCGAATGACCAGCAACGGCGTATCGTCGACAAAATCCAATCATCAAGCGGTGTACTGGTGCAAGGTCCTCCCGGGACCGGAAAGTCTCATACCATTGCGAATCTTATCTGTCATTTGCTAGCAACTGGGAATCGCATACTTGTAACTGCAAAGACCCCAAGAGCCTTGCAGGTGCTTCTAGGTAAGAACGATGAGAAAAAACCACTCAAGGTAAACGCCCCATATAACGATAATCAGAAAGATTACGGCCATATTCCTGAAGAAATCAAGCCATTGTGTATCAACTTGCTTGGCAGTGGGCAGGAAGAAAAGAAATCACTAAACGCGAGTGTCCTTGGCATACTTCGTAAAAACGAGGAGTGGAAACCAGACTCTGCTAGCCAGGAGCAGCAGAGTCTTGAAAAGCGCCTTGGGAAGCTTCGCGAGGAAAAGACAATAGTCAGCCGGCGCCTTCGCGATATTCGGGAGTCCGAGACCCACACGCAATCGATCGCGGAAGGAGTTTATCGTGGGACGGCAGCCAGAATCGCTGAAGCCGTAAATCGCAACCGAGCTACCTATGAATGGTTCGTGGATTCCATTCCCCTGGATAAGTCTTGCCAGACTTCCGCAAACGACCTGCGAAGCATGCTGGTGGCCCTTCGCCAATTCACGACGGAAAAGCGTAAGGAATTGGGGCTTGCATGGCCCGAGACGTTGCCATCCAACGAACGTTTTGCTGAACTGGTGAAGAGAGAAGCCAGTGCGGCAGAAGAAGAGCAGAACTTCAAAGACGGAGCTGATGAACGCACTGCCGATCACCTCGCACAAAGCAGTTCGGCAACCATTGAGGCAATTCTTGAACCCCTGTGCACTTTTCGCGATGCTCGAAAGAGAATGCTAACAACATCGTATTCTTGGATAGGCGAGGCCGTTCGCGACATCCTGAGCGGCAATCCGACCCTATGGCAGGAACTTCACCGTGTCACGCAAGGCGTAATTTCATCAGTCGAGCGACTCATTGACACTGCGGATAACACTCACATCGAGTTCCCGAATACCCTCGATATCAGAATGCTTTACGAAGATGCTCGGCAACTGCAATACCACATGGAAAACGGAGGAAAATTGGGTTGGGGGATCTTTCGACCCAAATTAGTAAAAGAGCGAACTTATGTTATCGAGACTGTAACAATCGACGGACGGGCATGCTTTACGGTCGAACATTTTTCAACTCTTGCCGATGTGCTGCATGTGCGCATTCAATGTGAGAAGGCATGGGGCTTCTGGGTAGGGAGGAGCGAGAGGGTTCCAGGGCCATATAGGCTACAACTGTCCGCCCTAAAATCACAGCGTGATGGACTCAAGCACGCCTTGTCACTCGAAGTGCATATTGCTAAATGCCGGGAGGCTATCGGGCAATATCCAACGCTAGATCAGCCTCTATTCGTTGACGAATCCCAGATTGAGAGGATTATCTCCTCATGCCATCTAGCACTAGCTCGTACCCGTAAGCGGCTCGTCTCTGAAGAAATTCAATGTATTGAGACTCCTATTTCTCGCATGGCTGCCCAGGCCAATATACACCCCGTTGTAAATGATGTGCTGACCGCGATTCGTAGCCGCAACGTGGATAGATTTGCTAAGAGTGTAAACGCAATTCAAGAACTGGAGCAAATGCGGCAGCGGCTTCAGAGGGCGGATGAGGATTTTTTAAATCTGCGGCGTATTCTGCCACGCCTTGCAGATAGGCTTCAACGAACTTGTGGTAATCCAGTATGGGATGAAAGGGTCCAGCAGATTGGTGATGCTTGGCATTGGGCTCAAGCAAGTCATTGGATTGAAGAGTATATCCGGAAGGAAGACGTTCCAGCGCTCGCCAAGCGAGCTAAACAGATCGAAGACGAAATAAACAGCGTTGTCGCGAAGCTCGCTGCACTTCATGCATGGGCATTCTGCTTTAAGCGACTGGAAGAGCCGCATCGCCGGCACCTGGAAGCGTGGCGCAAGCATGTCAATTCGCTGACTAAATCTGGCACAGGCACACGTGATTTTCGGAATCGTCAGGCGGCTCAGCGAAGCCTAAATCAATGTAAAGATGCCGTTCCAGCATGGGTGATGCCCTTGCACCGCGTTTGGGACACAGTGGATCCCAAACCAGGCATGTTCGACGTCATCATAGTTGATGAGGCTTCTCAGTGTGGATTTGAAGCATTGCCTCTCCTCTATCTGGGGAAAAAGATATTAGTCGTTGGAGATGATAAACAGATCAGTCCCAGTGGAGAGTTTCAAGATACGACGCCGATTAACAAGTTGATAGATGAATTTCTTTATGATTTCAATTTTAAACAATACTTCGATGTCAATGTAAGCCTTTTTGACCATGGGAAGCTTCGCTACGGAACAGGGCGTATCACACTGCTCGAACACTTCCGCTGCATGCCAGAAATCATCCGTTTCAGCAATGACCTTTGCTATTCGGATACGCCATTAATTCCCTTGAGGCAGTATGGGCCAAATCGGCTACCACCGCTGGAGCATGTTTTTGTGAACGGTGGGTATCGCGAAGGTTCAAACAGTCGAACAATCAATCGTCCCGAAGCCGAAGCTATTGTCGATAGAATCGTGGAAATGTGCTGCGACAGCCGATACGACAGTAAGTCGATGGGGGTAGTTGTTCTTCAGGGTGAGGCACAAGCGGCTTTGATTGAGAATCAGTTGCTTGAGAAACTGGGCGCTGAGGAAATGGAACGGCGGCGCCTGGTCTGCGGCAATTCCTACAGCTTCCAGGGAGATGAGCGGGATATCATGTTCCTGTCGCTCGTCGCGGCCAGCAACGAAAGAATTGGGGCTCTCACGAAGGCGGTGGACGAAAGGCGCTTCAATGTCGCGGCCAGCCGTGCTCGTGATCAGATGATTCTTTTCCATTCCGTCACTTGTAATGATCTCAGTTCGTCCTGCCTTCGACGACGATTGCTGGAATTCTTCGAGAATACGAAACCACGGCAGATTGCCGGAATTGAGCGAAGTGAACTTGAGCGGCGGGCAGCACAGGACAATCGGCGCCTTGTGAACCCTCCCTCACCATTTGGCAGCTGGTTCGAAGTTGACGTTGCTCTTGAGCTTCTGCGCAAAGACTTCACGGTTCTTGCCCAGTACGAATTCGCCGGTAGGCGTATAGACCTTGTGGTTGAAGGTGGACAAGCACGCTTGGCCGTAGAATGCGACGGAGACCATTGGCATGGAGCTGACCAGTACGAGGCCGATATGCAACGTCAGCGCGATCTGGAGCGATGCCAATGGGAATTCTTTCACGTAAGAGAAGCGGCGTTCTACGCCAACAAAGATAATGCCCTTTTAGGGTTATGGAGAGCGTTGGAAGAGCGCGATATTTTCCCGAACTCTCAACGTGTGGACCCGGCCCGTGAAGACAATTTGGAAGATGTAGAAATGGGCACATCGGACACTGCTGCTACTGCAGATGACGATGGTGCGGAAAGCGATCATGACCATTCATCCGACGGTTCGCCAAGTGACTTCATCGCATCAGGACGTCGGGTGGAAGAGATAACGGGGGTAGAAATACAAGATGCCATTCTCCAGGCTTTAACGAAGTGCCCGAATCACTCCTGCACCCTGCACTCTCTTGCCGCTCGTGCTCTAAAAGAGCTAGGCGTGTTGACGCGCGGAAAGCCTCGCGAGGTATTTGAAAAGCGAACCATGCAATCTGTCAGTATTCTCGAAAAACGTGGCCGAATAGAAACCTATAAGGCTAAGAATCGGAGGCTGAGACTGCTCCATCAAGAAACAGCCTAGCAATACGCGGGTTATGATGACTGACAACGAGTGGTCTCCTTTTTATCGACTTGAGCCAGCGCGATAATTGCGACAGAAGAGACGTCATGGACAGAATCCCTTGTGTGACCAAAGCTAAATATCGAAGCGGCTTCAGGATTCATGTAACCTTCGATGACCATTCCGAGAAAACCATCGACTTTCGACGCTATCTGAAGGGGCCGGTTTTTGAGCCGCTGAAAGACGTGAAGTACTTTCGGAGATTCTTCCTAGATGGCTGGACCGTCGCCTGGCCAAACGGTGCGGACATTGCCCCCGAGGAACTATACGAGAGTGCCGACGTCGGTACGGAACGCGGGGCGGCTTAGTCTCAAGATCAGTACCAACGCCAACAATCGGTACACCTCACATGAACATACAGCCGCGAACAAAACTGATTCACGAAGGGCGATATTTGGCCGAAGTCGACGTTGAACTGTTAGTAACCGATGACGAGTGGTCTCCCTACCTATCGGTCGAAGACGCCTATAAACTCGATGAGGTGCGTGAGGCGTTAAAAACCGGAGACACCACGACAGCAGCACGATACGGCCGTGTGTTCGCTCTGACTCCGATTGCCGTCTAACCATTGTTCTGAGTGCAACCACGGAAGCGCCGTGAGCCCCTCGTCACCTCAACTCTGTAAACTCAGGCAGACTTCCTCTTACTATGCTATCCATAATGATAGAGCTGCTTGATCCTTGCATGCGCGCCTTCAACCTCACGTGAGAAGATTGCAAACATCTCCTCTCCCAGTTCGGCTATTCTGCACAAGTCAGCAATAGCCGCAATGGAACTGTGCCGGGCGATATGGTATGCGGACGCGGCGCTATGGAGAGCGTTGACAAGTGATTAAACACGCGCAAGAATCACTGACCAGTTTTTAGTTCGGCGGCGGGTAGTATGCAGGTCAGTATACTCAGTTGTTAGCCCTCTGAGGCTCTAATGTCTAAGCCGCTATTTGAAATCGATATCTCACCCTCAGCTCAGTCAAGCCTAGAGGCTCATTCTCTCCTCGCGTCAGTTGACCCGAGTGCATGTCACCATCTGTGCTGCCAGCTACGCTTGCCACTCGGGATCTACAACCTCTCAGTTTCCCGCATCAGCGAGCGGCTCTTCTCGCTCTGCAAGCGTCTTGAGGAGTACTTCACGGCATCAGCTGACATTAACACGCTTGGGAAAAAGCGGCAGCTTCGCACGGAGATCGTCGATTTCATGGAGCTTGCGATCTATGCAGCCGCAGAGCACGTCGATGATATCGATTCGATCGCAAATGGTTTCTTCAGCCACGGGGAGTACGCTAAAAAGAATGCTGCGTATCGACACCTGAATACCAAGATTAAGGAACACAAACGTTACCTCTCCGCTACTGCCAACGCCATCAAGCATAGTCAGGCAAGGTTACGACTCTACTCGTGTGAATTCCGACAGCCAGGAGTTCACAGTTGCCTTCACGGCTATTTCGTAGAGGGCGTAGAGTATGGTGTGGTAGGTCCCAACAAACTGCTTCACAAAGATCATGTCGTCTTCTCGGTAACTACCCTGGTCTGGGAGATCATTACCTTCGTCCTTCAGTGCTCCCGAGACCTGAAGGTCTTTCTCTCCTCGCGAGCGGCACTCCTGCCCAACATCGTGGAAGCATCTTCCGACCGATTCACGAAGGCTGTCAGTTCTGCGGCAAGGCTTCCCCTATATAGCTTTGGCGAGGAGCATCCGTTCTCCCGTTCAACAGTTAAGATACAGGCATCGAGCAACGAAGCTTCTGATCTGGACTCAAAGCTATACGGATCGCTCAAGACCCCATGGGCAGTCTCTGCACCGCCGGTCTTTGGCCCTGATCGATCCGAATTCGATGGGGACGGCTGTTCACATCAGTTCCGCATTGTTCAACCGAAGAATATTTCGTTTCATCATTGGCAGTGAGAGGCCTAACTTCCGCATGTGGCAAAATGATGTCAGAGTGTCGTTGTGTTCGCGGACACCAAAATCACCAGAGCGGTTCTCTCGAAATTGCACTCTGACCCCAATTTCACAAGTTATTGAGCGCGCGCAACAATCGTTCGCCAGTCTTCGGTTGATCGGCGTGTATTATGCTGGTCAGTGTACTCAATAGCTATGAGGGTCACCGGAAGGAACAGTGATTCCGTGAAACTTCGCCAAGCACCACGGTTCCATGCGTACTTCCGTCGTCTCGAAGGCCGCGAGGTGATGGTTATGTCCCGCCATGACTGGGAGCAGGCGAGCCGGCTTCGCGAACTCGAGATGGCCCAAATCGACTTGAAACCGACGCCGATCGCTGGCGTGGCCGAAGTCAGCCAGATCGAAGCTGCGGTTGTCGTGCGAAAGTCGCCCATTGAGGTCGTCGTTGAGATTTACCGATACGATGCAGTCGACCTTCCTCTACCGATCAATTTGGATCGGTACCTGGTATGGGAAACCTTGCCACCTCATCGGAATTTCGTCACGATGGTGAATGCGGCGTCAACAGAGGACAATGCCAACATGCAAGGCTTCTTAGATGATCATGTGTTTTTCATCAAGGACGTTGTACGAGCCGGCCACCACTTGGCCGATCTGCCTGAACACGTCAAGGCATTCATGCGTCGCGACGATGCGGCCTCATAACTTCGCGGGCGGGCTTCGCGCCCCTTTCACCGTGGCGTTAGTCGTAATGATGTAAAGAATCACCCTGGCAAATGCTGAGGCAACTGTAGAAGAACTGGTCGGACTGATCGAGCGAGGAGAGCTGCGCTTACCAGAAATGCAGCACCGCTACGTGTGGCGATCCACAAGTGTAGAAAAATGAGGGTCAGAGTGTCATTGTGTTCTCAGACGCCCTAATTACATGAGCGACGTTCTGAAAATTGCACTCTGAACTCAAAACGTGACCTGATCGGAACTCCAGACTACTCCTATCATGATTGATGACCTCAAAAAGCTAATTGATCGCTCTGTTGAACTACTCGAAGAAGTTCAAAGAATTGAGTCAGGTCGCAATAAAAAAGAGGTGTCTCAGTTTGAAGTTAACAACCTCGCCTCCCGCGGTATGAATTTGATCCAATCCGTTGTCGGTCCGAAGTCGGTTTACTATGAGAATCTGCGTAACGCGCTGAAACAGAAGTGGACCGTCAGCCAATACATGGCAGTATCAGGTGTCCTTCAAGCGTTCCACCTGGACCTCGCAAAAGGCCACCTCGTAAATATTCGCCATGAAGTGGAAGCTGTGGTGGTCTCGGAAATCCTTACCCAGGCAAGAAAACTATCCAAGACAAAGGGAGTTCATCCAGCCGCGGCAGTAATAGTAGCCTGCGCGGGTGTCGAGGAATTTTTACGCAACTGGTGTGAAGAAAAGTCCATCGTTATCACTGAGAAACAACGATCCATTGCCAAGTTTGCCTCTGAACTTCGAAGCAATGGCCATATCGAATTACCTGTAGAGCGAAGAATTTCGTCTTGGGCTGATTACCGCAACGATGCCGCCCATGGTGCTGATTGGCAGAAGATCACTCAAGAAATCGCCAACCGCGTAATTCGTGAAATCGAGGAGTTCATTCTTGAGAACCGAAAGATTCTAGGCTAAGCGCCAAATACCCAACCGATTATTCCTCCTGACATTGCACACAAAGGATCACAGGCCGCTGAAACTAAGCCGAGCCTCGAGGTTTGCGGTGGGAGAAAGCAGAGGATCAGCAGCGCTGTAGGTCTTCACTTGCTTCCCACTTTCAAACACAAAGGGAGCAGTCAGGTTGTCGTTCTCATTCAGTGGAATACGATGGGCAGACGTGGGCGTTTCACGAGCACTTGGATCAACCGGGCCGACCTTGCCCCATCTTACTCTCCGTCCCCTTCCACAACCGCTCAATATTCCCCTTGTGCTTAATCACGATTAACCCGCTCACGATCACTGAAAAAATGATAAACGCTGTCGTCGGACGAACCAACGCAGCGATGACGGGAAACAATCCAAACGCAGTCAGTGCGCCGCCGGAAGAGTAGCGCCAGAGTGCCACCGCTCCGATCCAGGCTAGCAGAAGCAACAGCCCAATCAACGGCGCGACTCCAAGGACAGACCCCAGCGCAGTCGCGACTCCCTTTCCACCTTTGAATCCTAGAAACGGCGAAAAGAGATGGCCCAGAAACGGAGCAAGCGCGACGGCCAGAATCGCCCATTCATCCTCCAGCAGCTGCGTCGCCGCAAATCCCATCACCCACCCTTTACCCATGTCCCCGACCAAAGTCAGGATACCGGGTATCTTGCCCGACACACGCAGCACATTCGTAAACCCGACGTTCTTGCTCCCGACCGTGCGAGGATCCGGCAGACCCATCGCCCTTGAGATGACGACCCCAAACGGGACTGCCCCCAGCAGATATCCACACACCACAAGCCCAATGATCAGTCCGAGATGATCCATAGTCTATTTGAAGGTATCGCTGCCGTTTATTTCCGCATTACCTACCACAAGCCTGTGCCTGAACGTCATTGGAACTTTTCAGGATGCACAAAGAAGTCGAGCATGACTCGATTCAGATTGGGCCAGTCGCGATGGCTGCCGGTTCCTTCGCAATAGAGCGTTGTGCCGCCTGAGGCACAGCCTTGATACGCGCGGCATCCTCCCTCCAGTGGTTTCGTCTTCGTCACATCACACTGGTTGCATCCCGCCCAACAGGCTGAAGTTTGGATTCCCCAGCCGGGAAATAGCTTGTCGTTCTTGCTATGCATAGTCATGACCGGGATGGGAGCTCGGCATTGATAGGCCTCAAGGTCTTTGCCGGTCACCCCAGCAGCACTCGGTGCAATGGCAGCCGGCACCTTCTTCGTCTTTTCGATTACGGCCAGCATCAAGGACGCGGTGCCTCCATCTGAATGGCCGGTGACAGACACTCTGTGCTCATCGATGCACCACTCCTTTGCCACCAGGTCAGGAATCGTCCCAAGCTGTTCAATGGTCGAAATATTCAACGGTTTGTGATCGGTATAGACGACGACCAACCCTACGCCGGTCGCTGCAGTCGTGAGGCCTGTGAGACGCTCGGATTCCCAGCGGCTCAGCCCAGCCGGCGCATACACGATCAAGAGAGGATGGGCAAATGTCGGGTCATAGTTGGACGGCGTACGGACCATATACCGGATACCGTCAGCCGAGACTTTTCCGTCTGTCGCACCGGCGAGCCCTGAACGTGCACCGGCTTCACACCGGGGTGCCGACGGAGTATTTGCATAGACGTAGGTTTCTAATTGAGGAGGCGTTCCGTTCTCGGTGCAGGCGGTAACTAGGAAGAAAAGACTGATACAGGTAATAATCTGATCTGAAAACCGCGGTCCAGGGACGGCGAGGGATTTCAAGCCCATATCAGGCGTGCTACAGGATGTTCAAACGGGACATCCAGCGAGGCCGCAGCGAGGCGATGAATAAGGAGCCTCACGTTTGCAGACGGGCGCGAGATGGTGAGCGCCCCGTGTCTTAAAGGGCCGAGGCATAAGCTTTCTCACCCGCCCACCCCGAGCAGCCAGAGCAGCCAGAGCAGCTCTCTCCCGCTTTGGTATGTTGAGGGTCTGAGCGATGCGAGAACGAAGCTGGGGTCTCGTTTCAACATCCTGGCTACAGTCCTTTGGCGACGACCTGCTTCCAAAAGCTCCACACATACTGACCACCGGAGACATAGCCCAGCACGAGCGAGAGGTACAAGGTGAAAATGCCTGCTAAGTGCATATTCCCGAGTTCAGCGAGCCCTGTCCCTTCTAGGATCAGCAAGATAATCGCCACCACTTGTAGGGCCATCTTGTATTTGCCGGTCGTCTCTGCCGCGATGATCATTCCTTCTCCTGCCGCAATGGCTCGGATGCCCGTGACCGCTAACTCTCGCGCAACGATCAACAGGACGACCACTGCGCTGACTCGCTCCACGTTCATGAGGAGAATCAATGCGGACAGAACCAACAGTTTGTCTGCGATGGGATCGAGCAGCTTGCCCAGCTTCGTCACCTGGCCTGTTCGCCTGGCGATATACCCATCCAACATATCTGTGACCGCCGCGACGGCGAAAATGATCGCGGCCGCCAGCGACTGATCCGGCGTGGGATTGACGAAGAGGATGATGAAGACCGGGATCAAAAGAATGCGGGCGAGCGTCAAGACATTGGGCACATTGAGCGATTCCGCCCCGATGTCTCGCCACACTTCCAAGACACGATTCATCGTTTCGTCCTCTGACTAGAATGCTATCGCACGACGTCGACCTGACTACGCCATCCTGCTACACAATCCCGTTCTTGAGCAAGTCATGAAGATGGACGACGCCACGGATAGTCCGCTCATTTTCTACGACCACCAATGTCGTAATTGAAAACCGTTCCATCATCTCGACCGCCTTGGCTGCCAGCTCATCTGGTCCGATGGTCTTGGGATTCTGCGAGGCCAACTCCCGCGCCGTGGTGTTGACTAAATCCGTCCCTCGTTGGATAAAGCGTCGCAAGTCTCCATCGGTAATCACGCCGACCAACAACCCTTCCTGATCCACGACGGTCGTCATGCCGAGTTTTTTTGCCGTCATCTCCAGCATGGCGGCCATGCCTCCGACAGAGGCTTCCACCATGGGAACGTCCGATTCAGCATGCATGAGGTCCTTCACATTCACCAGCAATCGCCGACCCAACGTTCCACCGGGATGAAATCGAGCAAAGTCTTCTTCTTTGAATTCGCGTTTCTGCAGCAACGCCACGGCGAGCGCATCGCCGAGCGCCAGTGTCGCGGTCGTGCTGGCGGTCGGCGCTAATCCCATAGGACAAGCTTCTTCCGCAACCGAGACGTCCAGCACCACATCGGAATTCTTCGCCAAGGTGGAGTTCATACGCCCTGTGCATGCAATGACCGGAATGCCCAGGCGTTTCACGAAGGGAAGCAACTGTAATAGTTCCTGTGTTTCACCGCTGTTGGAGATCGTCACCAATACATCCCGGCGTGCCAACATGCCGAGATCTCCATGGACACCTTCGGCCGGGTGTAAGAAGAAGGAGGAGGTCCCGGTGCTGGCAAGAGTCGCAGCGATTTTTTGTCCAATCAGACCAGACTTGCCCATCCCGGAGACAACCACTTTTCCCTTACAGCGAGCCAGCACGTCCACGGCCTTGACGAACCGATCGTCCAGCCGTTCGATCAATGCCTCGACCGCCCGCGCTTCGATTTCCAGCACGCGCCGACCCTCGGCGAGACTGCCGCTCCCCTTCTCAGCTTTCGAGACTCGAGCCGCCGATGTCAGCTTTACGGTTTTGTCGCGTTCCATATCCGTAGAACTCGTTCCAATAAGGGTTTCAAGTGATGCAACGGAACCATATTCGGCCCATCGGACAGCGCCTCATCCGGATTCGGATGAACCTCCATGAAAAATCCATCGACACCGGCTCCGGCGGCAGCACAGGCCAACGGCTCGACAAATTCACGTTGGCCGCTCGATTTCGTTCCTCCACCCCCAGGCAGCTGAACGCTATGCGTCGCATCGAAGACCACAGGATATCCGAAGCCACGCATGATAGGGAAGGACCGCATATCAACGACCAGATTATTGTAGCCGAACGACGAACCGCGCTCGGTGAGGACAATGCGACGACTCCCGCATTCCTCGATCTTCTTTACGGCATTGCCCATTTCCGAGGGCGAGAGAAACTGCCCCTTCTTCACGTTCACGACGGCTCCGGTCTTAGCGGCTGCAATTAAGAGATCCGTCTGCCGACAGAGAAAGGCTGGAATCTGGAGCACATCCACCACCTTCCCGGCTTCCGTTGCCTGTTCTTCCGTATGTACATCGGTCAAAACAGGCAGCGCAAGCTGATCTTTCACCTTCTTGAGGATCGCAAGCCCGCTTTCAAGACCAGGGCCACGAAAGGAGGTGATGGATGTTCTATTGGCCTTATCAAACGACGACTTAAAGATGTACGGAATTCCTAACGCTTTTGCGATCTCGGCGATCCGGCCGGCCGTCTCCATGACAACCTGCTCGCTCTCGATCACACAGGGACCGGCAATGAGAAACGGACGTTGTCCTTGCCCGACCTTGAAGGAACCGATTTCGATGAGCTGTGCCATAGCTTACAATTAGTGTCCTAGTTTTCTGCGCAAAGCCGCTCCTACAAACCCGCTGAATAGCGGATGTGGACGATGCGGGCGAGAGCTATACTCAGGATGGAACTGGGTGCCTAAAAACCAGGGATGATCCTTCAATTCGATGATCTCGACGAGGCGACCATCGGGAGACACTCCACTCAAGACCAGCCCCTTCGCGGTCAGCTGCTCCCGATACGCATTGTTGAATTCATAGCGATGCCGATGGCGTTCACGGACCTCGCTCACTCCGTACATCTTCTGCGCGAGTGTCCCCTCTCCCAACTTGCAGAGATACGATCCGAGCCGCATCGTGCCGCCTTTATCACTCACCGCATGCTGATCAGGCATGAGATGGATGACGGGATGAGGCGACCGTTCGTCAAACTCGGCGCTGTTGGCGTCGGCAAGCCCGGCCACGTTCCGCGCAAACTCGATCACAGCGCATTGCATCCCCAAACACAGACCCAGGAACGGCAGCTGGCGTTCCCGCGCATACTTGATGGTGGCGACTTTTCCCTCGATCCCCCTCGTCCCAAACCCACCTGGAATCAAGACGCCGTCAGCCTCTCGCAAGATACGCTCGGTGCCTTGCCGCTCGATGTCTTCGGACTCGATCCAATGGATATGGACCTTGGTTTCATGATCGATCCCGCCGTGGACCAACGCCTCGCCTAAGCTTTTGTAACATTCCTTCAGCCCCACGTACTTCCCCACCAGCGCGACAGAGATCTCGTGCTTCGGCCGCTTGATCTTCTGCACCATCGCATCCCATTCACGAAGGTTGGGCTGACCGGTCTCCAAATGGAGCTGCCGAACGATCAATTCATCCAACCCCTCCTTTCGGAACACGATCGGCACTTCATAGATGGTCTCGACGTCTTTCGCGGTGATAACGGCGTCCTTGTCCACGTTACAGAACATGGCAATTTTGCCTTTGAGTTCCGGCGGAATGTAGCGGTCGGTTCGGCACAGCAGAATGTTGGGCTGGATACCGATCTCGCGAAGCTTGTTGACCGAATGTTGTGTCGGCTTGGTCTTTAGCTCGCCGGCCGTTCCGATATAGGGCACTAAGGTCAGGTGAACGTACAAGACGTTATCGCGCCCGACGTCATACGGCATCTGCCGGATCGCTTCCAGAAACGGCAAGCTTTCAATGTCGCCGACCGTACCCCCGATCTCGACGATCGTGACATCGATCCCTTTTGAGATGCGCATGATCGCTTGTTTGATCTCATCCGTCACATGGGGCACGACCTGGACTGTTCCACCGAGATAATCTCCTCGCCGCTCTTTCGTGATGACGGAGTGATAGATCCGACCGGTCGTGTAATTGCTCTCTCTGGTGAGTGAGAGGGTGGTGAACCGTTCATAATGTCCGAGGTCGAGATCCGTTTCGGCTCCATCGTCCGTGACATAGACCTCGCCATGTTGATAGGGGTTCATCGTGCCGGGATCGACGTTGATGTACGGATCCAGTTTCAGAAAGGTGATCTTCAACCCCCGGCTCTCCAGCAGGTTTCCGATGGCGGCCGAAGCCAGTCCTTTCCCCAATGATGAGACCACTCCTCCCGTCACGAAAATGAATTTATTCATGGCTGCCCTCTTTGATGGACATCAGACCGATCCGAATATGGCGCTCATGACTTAAAAAACACTCCACTCGTCTTCAACTCGAGCCTGATTGCATCATACTGCTGCAGTCGCTCGGCCACGTCAGTGACGTCTTCCGGTCGATCGACCCGCAGCGATGCATGCTTGGTTTCCCACACGCGGATGCGAATCCCGTGGTCCAATGCACGGAGTTGTTCAAGCTTTTCGGCCTCTTCTAATCGACTTGTCGGCAGGGCCGCCAATCGAAGCAAGGTCTCCTTTGTGTAGATGTACAACCCCAGATGGATATAGTGGAGCCCTCCGACCACGTGGCTTCCCGAATCGTCGCGCACGAACGGGATCGGGGCTCGCGAAAAATACAGCGCCTCCCCTCGGGCATCGGCCACCACTTTGACCACTGAAGAATTAAGAAGGTCCTCCGTCGAGTCCATCACCCGCTTGAGCGTCCCCATGCCCGCTCCGCTTTCGAGAAACGGCTCGATAAGATCAGTCAATAGTTCAGGGTTTAAGGGGATCTCGTCGCCCTGTAAATCCAAGAAGTACTCTCCCGCAAACATACGAGCGACGGCAGCCACACGGTCCGTGCCGGTTCGGTACTCACCTGTGACAAGCAGTGCCCGACCGCCAAACCGCTCAACCGCCTGCTTGATTCGCTCATCATCCGTCGCCACCAATACTTCTGAGACCGCACGGCAAGCGACCGCCCTTTCATACACGTGCTGAATCAGCGGCTTGCCGTTGAGCGCGACAAGCGGCTTCCCTGGAAAACGGGAGGACCCATATCTGGCAGGAATCACAACCGTGACCGATCGTGAGACTTTAGTCATCTCCAAATGCCTCGGACAGTTGCTTTGGCGACACCGTTGCAGTCCCGACCATTCCCACGACGATCCCGGCTGCATAATTGGCCATCATCGCGCCCATCTTGATGCCGGCACCGGCTCCCAACGCCAATGCGAGAGTCCCGATGACCGTATCGCCGGCACCGGTGACGTCGTAGACCTGTCGCGCCTTGGTGGGCAAATGCCACGAGACTCCATCCCCCTCGTACAGACTCATTCCTTTTTCACCACGCGTGATCAGTACGGACTGGCACCCGAGTCGCTGACGGATCATGGCTCCCGCTTCATTGATCGTCTGATTGTCATCCCCATGCATGCCCGACGCCTGCGTCGCTTCAAGATGGTTCGGGGTGATGACGGTCACCCCCTTATAGAAATTGAAATGCTCGACTTTCGGATCGACAATCACCGGAACCCTGCGCAACGCAGCAAGTCGGGTCATCTCAGACATCAATCCGGAAGACACGACTCCCTTGGCATAGTCTGACACGACGACACAGGACAACTCGCGCAGTTTTGATTCGATATACCGAAGAATCTTGTGCCGAAGGGCCGCTTTCAATTCGCTACGCCCTTCGATGTCATATCGGACAATCTGCTGGTTATGCGCGATCACCCGACTCTTTTTGGTTGTGGGACGTTCACGATCGACGACAATCCCTCCAAGCGCGCCTCGCGTGTGCCCCAATTCTTTGACCAGCTGCTTCCCACTTTGATCAGCTCCGATCACACCGCACAGATGGGCTTTCCCTCCCAATGCCAAGATGTTGCTGTAGACGTTGGCGGCTCCACCCAGTCGAATGGACTCGGACTCGACATGGACGACGGGGACCGGCGCTTCCGGAGAGATCCGGCTCACCCTCCCCATCACATAATGATCAAGGATCAGGTCCCCAATGACCAGGACGGATGCCTGCGGGAACCGTTGAAGATACTGTCGAAGCTCTTTAGGCGAGGGAGTCTCACCGCCCCCCTTCGGCCCTTCGTTCGGACGCGGAGCTCCGCTGGTTTTCTTTACTGGATTGCCTTGCCGAATCGTTCCCATCGAACCCACTCCGTCCAGTTCCCCTGCCCATTCCATGACCAATAGATTCGAAATGCCTTGCCCCGGATCTTCTCTTCTCGCACATACCCCCAAAATCGGCTGTCCAGACTTTGGTCGCGATTATCGCCCATCACAAAATACGATCCTTCAGGGACCGTCACTGGTCCGAAATTATCACGTGGGTTGATGCTGCTATCGATCACTCCGGGATCGATTCGTTGGGTAAACGCTTTGTCGTCGAGCGGGTGACCGTTCACGATTACGACTTTGTTCCGAAGCTGGATGGTATCCCCTGGCAATCCCACGATTCGTTTTATGAAGTCCTTTTCTTCATCTTCAGGGAAGCGAAACACGACGATGTCGCCACGTTCCGGTTTGCCAAAAGCAATCACGGTGGTGGAGGTGTAGCAATTGACCGGCGGAAAGCTCCAGAGCATCTTGCAGTCCGTCGGCCACTGCAGACCATAGGACAACTTGCTGACCAGGATGTGATCGCCGATCTGCAAGGTGGGGATCATCGATCCCGATGGAATCTTAAACGCCTGCACCACGAATACACGAATCGCGAAGGCCAACAGCATGGCCACGATGATCGCTTCCGCGTACTCCCGGACAAGGGACTTACGTCCGACCTGATCCGCCTGGCCCCCAAGCTTGGCGCTGGAAAGCGCCGCTGGGTCTGCCGACCCCGATGAGCCGGACAGCTTCTCTACATTTCGCTGATTTGGATCGAGGCTCATTCTTCCCCGACTCTCAGGATTGCGAGGAACGCTTCCTGCGGGACCTCGACGCTGCCGACTGCTTTCATGCGCTTCTTTCCTTCCTTCTGCTTCTCTAACAACTTCCGTTTTCGCGTAATATCGCCGCCATAGCATTTTGCCAGCACGTTCTTCTTCATCGCCCCGATGGTCTCACGCGCAACGATCTTACTCCCGATCGCCGCCTGAATGGCAATCTCGTACATCTGCCGTGGAATCAACTCCTTCATTTTCTCGGCAAGCTGACGTCCACGCTGGACCGAACGGTCTTTATGCGTGATAAACGACAACGCATCGACCGCTTCGCCGTTCAGGAGAATATCGAGCCTGACGAGATCGGACTCGCGGTAGCCGAGCACCTCGTAGTCGAGCGACGCATAACCCTGAGTGCGCGACTTGAGCTTATCGTAAAAATCGAGGATGACTTCGTTCAAGGGCAATTCATAACTGATCACGACCCTGGTTGGATCGAGAAAATGCAGCCCCTTCTGGATACCTCGGCGCTCCTGACAGAGCTGGAGGATGGCCCCCATGTACCGCTCAGGCGTGATGATCGAGGCCAAAATAAACGGTTCTTCGAATGACTCGATGCTACTCGGAGGCGGAAGCTGTGACGGGTTATTGACCTCCAGGACGTCACCCTTCGTCGTGAGGACACGATAGACGACGGTCGGAGCGGTCGTGAGGAGGGTCAGATTGTATTCACGCTCAAGTCGTTCCTGAATGATTTCCATATGCAGCAGGCCCAAAAACCCACAGCGAAAACCGAACCCCAACGCGAGCGATGTCTCAGGTTCATAGGCGAAGGAGGAGTCGTTCAATCGCAATTTGATCAACGCATCGCGTAAATCTTCATATCGGCCGGTGTCGGTGGGATAGAGCCCACAGAAGACCAGCGGCTTGACCTCCTTGTATCCGGGAAACGGCGCAGCAGTCGGCACAACGGCGTCCGTCAGCGTATCACCGATTTTGACGTCGGCGACTTCCCTCATGTTGGCACAGAGGTACCCCACCTCGCCGGTCAGCAGTTCGGATTTCTTTGTTCGTTTAGGGGTGAACTGGCCGACTTCCATGACCTCAAACGTCCGGTTGTTCGACATGACTTTGATCTTCATGCCGGGCCGGATGAATCCGTCCACGAGCCGCGCAAGAACGATTACCCCCTGATAATTGTCGAACCAGGAGTCAAAAATAAGTGCCTTCAGCGGGGCTCGTGGATCACCGGAGGGAGGAGGAACCCTGGCAATGATCGCTTCCAACACTTCCGGTACGCCTTTGCCTTCCTTTGCACTGATGGGGAGGGCATCGTCGGCGTCGAGCTGGAGCACTTCAGAGATCGAGTGCTTCGTTCCTTCAATATCCGAACTCGCCAGATCAATCTTATTGATGACCGGGATAATGGTGAGGTTGTTGGCCATGGCCAAATTCACATTGGCAATGGTCTGCGCCTGCACCCCTTGCGTCGCGTCGACGAGCAACAGCGCCCCCTCACACGCCGCAAGGCTCCGTGAGACTTCATAGGTAAAATCGACGTGCCCGGGCGTATCGATCAAATGCAAGGCATACGTCTTCCCATCCTTCGCTCGGTACCTGATGGCCACTGCGTGGGCTTTGATCGTAATGCCACGTTCCCGCTCGAGATCCATGGCATCGAGGATCTGTTCTTTGGCCTCTCGAGCAGTGACTGCGCCAGTAGCTTCTAGGAACCGGTCAGCGAGGGTTGATTTGCCGTGATCGATATGAGCGATGATTGAAAAATTGCGTATAAGGCTTTGCAAATCCTAGCTCATTCGTAAAATCGATTTATTATAGTTATTGCTTCGGAGGTTGTCAAAGACGTCACCCACCCTTATAATCACGCGCCGCACCCGACCGATTATTTAGTCACGCGTCTTCTCTCCGCCATCGATGATGATAGCGACCCTTCTTCACGATAGCCGAGCGCGCTGTGATACATGATGCATGTTGCAGAACCATGGCACGACGACCCACAACCCGACAACTGATCGACTGGGACCGTCGATATCTCTGGCATCCGTTTACCCAGATGCAAGAGTGGGAGCAAGAAAAGCCGCTCATCATCGAACGTGGCAAAGGTTCCTATCTCATAGATACAGAGGGGAAGAAATATCTCGACGGGACGTCATCCATTTGGGTAAACCTCCACGGGCATCGACATCCGGTTCTTGATCGTGCAATCAAGAAGCAACTCGACAAGATTGCCCACTCGACGTTCCTGGGTCTCACCAATCCACCGGCCATTGAGCTAGCGCGCGAGTTGATTCGAATCGCTCCAAAGGGCCTCACCCGCGTCTTTTATTCCGACAACGGCTCGACGGCGGTTGAAATCGCGCTGAAGATGGCCGTCCAGTATTGGCAACAGCGGCATCCGAAGGCAGGCCCAAAGAACACGTTTCTGCACCTGAAACTGGCCTATCATGGGGATACGATCGGCGCGGTGAGCGTCGGCAACATTGAGTTGTTCCATTCACGCTTCAAGCCGCTGCTCTTCCCCACCGTGGAGGCGGAACCGCCTCACTGTTACCGCTGTCCGCTCCAACTCACCTACCCCTCTTGCCGGATGGCCTGCCTCGAACCGATCGAACAGGTGCTGAAAAGCCGCCATCGAGAACTGGCCGGATTCATCATCGAACCACTCATGCAGGCAGCTGCCGGCATGATTCCCCAGCCGGCCGGCTACTTGAAACGGATTCGAGAGCTCTGTACGAAATACAATGTGCTCTTGATTGCTGACGAAGTCGCAACCGGTTTTGGACGAACCGGAAAGATGTTTGCGTGCGAGCACGAAAACGTTACGCCTGATCTGATGGCCATCAGCAAGGGACTGACCGGCGGGTACATGCCGTTGGCGGTGACGTTGACGACCCATGAGATCTACCGAGGGTTTCTGGGGACCTATGGCGAGTTCAAGACCTTCTTCCATGGCCATAGTTTTACCGGCAATCCACTTGGATGTGCCCTTGCGCTCGCCAATCTCGGCATATTCAAGACTGAAAAAACACTGGTCCGACTGCAAGTCAAAATCAAATTGCTCGCGCAACTCCTGCAGCCATTTCAGCACCTGTCTCATGTCGGCGACATCCGTCAGCGTGGACTCATGGCGGGAATCGAATTAGTCCAAGATAAGATCACGAAAAAATCCTATCCACTCAGTGTTACAGCTGGTCATCGCGTAGCGGCTACCGCCAGGTCCAAGGGGTTGATCTTGAGGCCAATTGGTAACGTGCTCGTGCTCATACCGCCACTATCGACAACTGTCGAAGAATTGAAGAAAACGGTGGAAATCCTCGCCGAATCGATAGAAACCCTACGCATCGACTGAGTGTCGCCTACTTCACCTGCTCACTTCCGTTTGCCGGTCATGTCTCCGATCACATCGACAGGGTCATAGGATAACGTCTTTCAACAGAGTCGTACTTCCTGGCCCACGTCGACTTGCAGACATCGCGCCGCGCTCTCTTCCTGCAGAAAGATTTCCAAGAATCCACCACTATTGATCAACGCGGCAGGACTCTCTCCATCCCCTTGACTGTAGTTACCCACTAACTTGGTCACGATGTGTGTTCCAATATGGATCTCGATCTTTGCCAGACCAATGGTTGCCTGAAATTCCCGTATCTGCTTCGCCGTGACATTTGAGATCAGATTACCGAATCGATCAATATACTCAATCCTTCCAATCAAGATTTGATCTTGCTGCTGAGGCGCCCATACCAGGCTTTTCATGGGATCATTAATCACCGGACCAAAAAATGAAGGCGGCTCCCCACTGGCAAGCAAGGCAGCGACCGGCGCGAACAGATCACGTCCGTCAAACGTACCCCCTTCTGAAGGGAGCCGATAGCGCGCCTCCTCGATCTGCCGAATGATGACGTCCTGCTCATGCTCCAGGACGTGGCTGAGCAAGCCGTTATCCGGCGCCAAAAAACTATAGCGTGACGTGGTCGCAAGGATCGCCCGCCTGGTGCTTCCGACGCCGGGGTCCACAACACAGACATAGATCGTACCGTCCGGGAAATGGCGGTAACAGGCGCCGAGCACATAGCTGGCGTCATCGATCTGATGCGAAGGAATTTGATGGGAGATATCTACGACCCTGGCATTGGGGTGGATGGTCAAGATCACACCCTTCATGCTCGCGACGAACCAGTCACGCTCACCGAAATCTGTCAGCAGGGCAATGAGAGGGCGTGACGCCGGCACGTCAGCATTCCTCGAATTTGATCTCCACAACCTCGTATTCAACCATCTTCACAGGAGTTTTGACTTCGACAAAGTCTCCGACTCGCTTACCGATCAGTGCCCGCCCGACCGGAGACTGTACGGAGATCTTGTTGAACTTCATATCGGCTTCGTCTTGACCGACCAACGTGTACTGCTTCTTGTCTTGCGACTCTTGTTCCACGACCAACACCGTTGCGCCAAAGACAATGGTATCGCTCGTGCGTCCCGCGATTTCAACGATGCGGGCCTCCGCCAGTTTCGTCTCCAGTTCCGAGATTCTTGACTCGATGAATCCTTGGCGTTCTTTGGCCGCGTCGTACTCGGCGTTCTCACTAAGGTCTCCATGCGCTCTCGCCTCCGCGATCGCCTCAATCACCTTCGGCCGCTCGATTTTCCGCAGGCGACCCAACTCCGCCTTGAGTGCGTCATAGCCTTTCTTCGTAATTGGTGTGGGCATGCTCCGCTCGCTCCTGGACGATTTATGCTTGATGATACTCTTGCAGTGAACGGATCGATAGAGTTTTTTTCAAGATGGCTTCAATTCCCATCGCCGCCGCATGGGCGCCACGCATCGTGGTAAAATACGGAATGCCTCGATGCAATGCCTCCCTTCTGATCGACAAGGAGTCGGCATGAGCCGAAGCAGTTCGCACCGTATTGACCACGAGCGCTACTGAACCATTTTTAATGTGATCGACGATATGAGGCCTCCCTTCAGCCACCTTATTCACAACTTCTACAGAAAGCCCGTGCTCGCGCAAGTATCCCGCTGTTCCACTCGTTCCTTGAATGCGCATCCCTAGCCTGTTCAGTACCTTACCGACCTCAAGAGCCGCCGGGCGATCGGATTCTTTCACGCTGATAAACGCCGTCCCCACCGTGGGAAGGCCTGCCCCCGCTCCCGCTTGCGATTTCGCAAACGCCCATCCAAAATCGCCATCGATCCCCATCACTTCGCCGGTCGACTTCATCTCGGGCCCCAACAACACATCCACACCGGGAAATTTATTAAACGGGAAGACGGCTTCTTTCACCGAGAAGTGCTCGGGTAGAGGGGCGCTGGTAAATCCGAGTTCCTTGAGAGTTTTTCCCATCATGACTTTCATGGCTAACTTTGCGAGCGGCACGCCTATCGCTTTGCTGACGAACGGCACGGTTCGAGACCCCCGTGGATTCACCTCGAGCACGTAGATCGTCCGACCTTTCACGGCAAATTGCGCATTCATCAGACCGATGACCCCAAGCTCCAAGGCCAGCATGCGCATTTGACGCTCAATCTCGCTCACAATGGCTTTATCCAAGGTGTATGGAGGGAGTGAGCAGGCGGAGTCGCCGGAATGCACACCCGCCTCCTCGATATGTTCCATGATACCCGCCACAACCACGGTGTCTCCGTCGGAAATGGCATCCGCATCGACCTCGATCGCATCGGCCAGATACTTATCAATCAACACCGGATGCTTGGGGGACGCCTTCACCGCTGATTGCATATACTCCAACAAGCCGGATTCGTCATAGACGATCTGCATCGAACGCCCGCCCAAGACGTACGACGGTCTGACCATGACCGGGTAACTGACCCTTCCAGCAATCTGCACCGCCTCTTTAACCGACCGAGCCATTCCGCTTTCCGCCTGCCGCAATCCCAACCTCGTCAGAAGCTCCCGGAATCGTTCTCGGTCTTCGGCTAAATCGATGGCATCCGGGCTTGTACCAAGAATCTTCACACCCGCCTTCGACAACGGTAGAGCGAGTTTCAAGGGCGTCTGACCGCCAAACTGCAAGACGACTCCGATCGGCTGCTCGCGATGGATCAGATTCAGCACATCTTCCTGCGTGAGTGGCTCAAAATAAAGTCGATCAGATGTATCGTAATCCGTACTCACGGTTTCCGGATTGCAGTTCACCATGATCGTATCGATCCCATCTTCTCGAAGTGCCATCGCCGCATGGACACAACAATAGTCGAACTCAATTCCTTGTCCGATGCGATTCGGCCCGCCACCGAGAATCACCACTTTTTCCCGGTCAGAGGGTCGAGCTTCACACTCTCTCCCATACGTTGAATATAAGTATGGAGTTTGTGCCTCGAATTCCGCCGCGCAGGTATCCACTCGCTTATAGGTGACCCCTCGTGTCGGATGTTGCATGCGCGCCCTGGTGACCTCGGACACCTCACATCCCAGCAGGTGCGCGATGCGATCATCGGAAAACCCCAGCTCTTTCGCGTCCCAGAGTAGCGTCCCGTCCAATACTGAACCTGGATCGGCGGCATGATCGACAAGTACGCGTTCAAAATCAATCAACTCCCTTACCTGCGCCAGGAACCAGGGATCGACCATGGTCGTGGCAAACAGCTCTTCGTCCGTCAATCCGAGTCGCATGGCATCAGCGAGGTACCAGAGCCGTTCCGGAATCGGGCTGCGAAGCATACGTTCAAGTTTTTCCTTCGCCGCCTGTCGATCAAACTCGGCCGGTATGCCCCGATCAATCCCAAACCGGGAAACCAAGCCGTTCAGTTCTAATTCGAGCGACCGAATGGCCTTCTGCAAGGATTCCTTGAACGTCCTTCCGATGGCCATCACTTCGCCGACCGACTTCATTTGTGTGGTCAAGGTCGGATCGGCCCCCTTGAACTTTTGGAATGCAAACCGAGGAATTTTGACCACCACATAGTCGATCGCCGGTTCAAAAGAAGCTTTGGTGACACCGGTAATATCATTGGTGATTTCATCCAAGGTGTATCCGACGGCAAGCTTGGCGGCAATTTTTGCGATCGGGAATCCGGTCGCCTTGGACGCCAGCGCCGAACTGCGCGACACCCGAGGGTTCATTTCAATGACGACCATCTCCCCGTTCGCCGGATTGACGCCGAACTGAATGTTCGAGCCACCTGTATCGACGCCGATCTCCCGAATCACACGAAGAGCCGCGTCACGCATGCGTTGATATTCTTTGTCTGTCAATGTCATCGCGGGCGCAACAGTGATGCTATCTCCAGTATGCACGCCCATCGGATCGAAATTTTCAATCGGACACACGATGACGACATTGTCTTTGAGATCCCGCATGACCTCGAGTTCATATTCTTTCCATCCGATAACCGACTCTTCGATCAACACTTGGCTGACTGGGCTCATCGCCAGCGCCCAATCGATCAATTTCTCGAATTCTTCTCGGTTGTATGCGATATTTCCGCCGGTGCCTCCCATCGTAAAGGACGGTCGAATGATCGCCGGAAATCCCACCGTCTCCAGAATGGCCACGGCTTCCTGCCGATTGTGTGCCGTGCCGCTCGTTGGTACTCGGAGGCCGATTCGCTGCATGGCCAGCTTAAACGCTTCCCGATCCTCGGCTTTATGAATGGCTTCTGCCGAGGCACCGATGAGCTTCACACCATATTTCTCAAGAACTCCTTGCTTCACTAAACCCATCGTGGTGTTGAGAGCCGTTTGGCCACCCATGGTCGGAAGCAAGGCATCGGGACGCTCACGAGCAATCACGCGCTCAACCACCTCGACGGTGATCGGCTCCACATACGTTCGATCAGCCATCTCCGGATCCGTCATGATCGTAGCCGGATTGCTGTTGATCAGAATGATTCGGTAGCCTTCTGCCTTGAGCGCTTTGCAGGCCTGGGTCCCGGAATAATCGAACTCGCAGGCTTGACCGATGACGATCGGGCCAGACCCGATCATGAGGATTGACTGAATGTCCGTTCGTTTTGGCATCGTGTCGTGATCGTTGACTCAGCTAGATGGTGGCATAGGCCCAATCAGTGGCTGATAGGGGGCCGGCACAGGTCGCACACCCCCCTGCGCCGCATCGTAGTGCTTCAGCGCTTCAGGGATCCAGGCTTCAATTTGGTTGATGCGCGCGATATCGGAAGGGTGCGTGGAAAGAAACTCCGGAATATTATGCTGCGACCGAAAACAGACCTTATTGATCATTTGCCTTGGACATCCACTCATCCGCTCCCAGAATGGGACCGCTTCCCGAGGATCATAGCCGGCCTGCGCCATCAGCTTGAGTCCGATGTAGTCCGCTTCAGACTCCTGTTTTCGTCCGAACGGCAATGACACCCCCACCCCATAAGCACTCATCGCCGCCATCGCGGCATCCGGGCGACCGACGGCAGCACCAGCTGCAAGCGCGCCGACTTGTCCGATCATTTCAAGGATGCTCCGGCTGTACCGCTCGGCTCCATGACGCTGAAGCGCATGCGCCACCTCATGCCCGATCACCGTTGCTAAGCCGTCCTCGTTCTTGGTCAGCTTCAAAATCCCCGTGAAGATCGCCACCTTCCCACCCGGTAAGGCGAACGCGTTGATGGTGCGATCGTCCTTGATGATGGCAAACTCCCATTGATATTCCGGTTTATTCGCGACTGCCGCGATACGTCTCCCGACCCGATTGACCATCTCATTCAACGCCAAATCGTCACTGACAGGCGCTTTGCGTAGTAACTCACGGTACGCGCCGATCCCCATGGCAATTTCTTTCTCCTCGGATATGTAGATAAATTGATCCCGTGCTGTGCCCGGCGCCCGCACGCATCCCGTCAGAGTTGGGACCAGTCCGCCAGCAGTCGCTATGCTGAAGAGCCAGCTGAAGCCAGCCAGCCATCGGGCCCCACGTTGCAACAAGGCTCGGCGCCCAATGATGGTTGAGCACAACGTGTCGATCTTCTGATCTATCCCCTGTTCCATTTCGATTCTCTGGATCACAGCCGATCATCATTATAGTACCATTCATAGGGATCGGCGCCTTGCGTTCACTATGGCATCCATAGATACATGAACTGTGGCGTCCCTCCTCTGACAAATGACGCCAGATCGAAGTCGGTAAAACCTGCCAGGACACCAGGTGCCAGAAGTCGTGAGTAGACGTTGTTGGAGTATTCTCCCGGACGCTGGTAGGTCACGACGCGGGCTTCTGTCAGTCCCGCCTTCTTCTTGGCCAACTCAACCGCATCTTCCAGATAGCCGATCTCATCGACTAAGCCCGCCGTTTTGGCTTGCTCACCGGTATAGATCCGTCCATCGGCCAATCGTTTGATCTGCTCCATCTGTAAGTTGGAGCGGCCCTCCTGCACGATGTTCAAGAATCGTTGATAAAATGAATCGATGAGTCCTTGAAAGATGGCTCGTTCTTCCAGCGTCATGGTGCGAAACGGCGAGCCCATGTCCTTGCGAGGGCCTGATGTGACCGCCGTTGCCTCAACTCCGATTTTTTCCAACAACCCTTTGGCGTTGACCGTGAGCATGATGACACCGATACTGCCGGTGACGGATGATGGATGAGCAAGAACGGTATCCGCTGCGGCGGCAATATAGTATCCCCCGGATGTCCCGATATCCATGATCGTCGCGATGATGGGGATTTTTCGTGTGGCTTTGAACGTCTTGAGTTCATGATAAATAATATCCGACGCCGTGACCGTCCCACCTGGCGTATTGATACGAAGCACGATCGCTTTGATCTGCTCATCCTTTGAGGCCCGTGTCAGCTGTTCCTTCACGCTCGCGATCATACTGACCGAAGGCCGGAGTCCTTCCTTCTCCTGAGAACTGATGACTCCGGAAATTTCGATCAGTAAGACCTTTGCCTTTCCGGTCCCATCGACCTGGGCTTCTTGCAGAGGTCCTGGTCCAGGGAACAGCGGAAAGTTAAACGTGCAGCCGGATAAACAGAGTCCGATGACGGCCACGACCAAGCAATTACGCATGTTGTTTCTCCATAAGTTGCACGAATTCTTCAAACAAGTACGCAGCATCATGGGGTCCCGGTGCCGCCTCCGGGTGGTACTGCACGGAGAACACCGGATGGTCCATGCACGCCATTCCTTCGATCGAGTAATCATTCAGGCTGACATGGGTGAGCGATAGTTTCCCATAGCGTGTCTCGATTACCGGCGGTGCCTTCGGCACTTCGCGAAGAGGCGCAGGACTCTGCACGGCGAAGTTATGATTCTGCGAGGTGATTTCAACTTTTCTCGAACGGAGATCCATCACAGGATGGTTGGTCCCATGATGACCGAATTTCAGCTTGTAGGTTTTGAGGCCAAAGGCTAAGCACAGAATCTGATGGCCTAAACAAATACCGAAGATTGGATACCGACCAATCAGCTCCTCCAGGGCCTTAACCGCATAGGGAACTCCTTCCGGATCACCTGGGCCGTTAGAGAGGAAAATACCGTCTGGTCGTAGCGCTTCAACCTCTGCCGCAGATGTCCCAGCCGGCACAACCGTCACCTGACAACCCACATCGACCAATCGCCTCAGAATGTTATATTTGATCCCAAAGTCGTAGGCCACGACTCGCCACCGTGTAGACCGTCCGTAGTCTCGCCCATTTGTCGAGGCCTCTGGTATCCACTCGCCTGATCCTGTCGTCCATTCGTATGCACACGCGCAGGTGACCTCGGTGGCCAAGTCTCGCCCAATGATACTGGGTGCTTGCTTGGCTCGACCGATGGCTCGGTCACGATCCAAATCGACATGCGTTATGACCCCCTGTTGCGACCCATGCTCACGTAAATGCCGCGTCAAGGCTCTCGTATCGATTCCTTCGATTGCGACGACCTGCGCTTCCGTCAGCATTTCCTGAATCGTCTGCTTACTTCGCCAGTTACTGATCAGACGGCTAGCCTCCAATACGACGAAGCCTTCAGCCCATGATCGACGCGACTCCATATCTTCCGGTGTCACACCGTAATTGCCGATGTGCGGGCACGTCATGGTGATGATCTGCCCCTTATACGATGGATCAGTCAGTACCTCTTGATAGCCGGTCATAGCCGTGTTAAAGACGACTTCGCCGACCGTCTCCCCTTCATAGCCAAGCGCACGGCCTTCGAATACCGTCCCATCTGCCAGTGCCAACAACGCCTTTTTCATACCCCTTGTCCACCCAGATCGATCGACCGTTTCGTCTTGATCCCGATAAGAATCAGTCCCAAGACAAGGTTAAGCATATACAGCGACCTGATCGGCATCAAAACACGAAAGAGGCTCTCCAACGCCGCTTTCTTTGCCGTCTCATCCTTCGTCGCGAACGCCTGCGCTTGTAGCTCCGCAGCATGTGGATGCAACACCGCGATAATGAGCCCCGCGATCATGACCATCACGACCAGCACGATGATCTCGCTGCGTCCGACCGCTATCATTGGATCCCCGATCCACCATCGAAACCACGCTGCGACACAGAGGATCACGCTCGCACCTATCACAAACCGCTGATACCCTTCGAACGTTCGTGTCAAAAACATCCCTCCAGAATCCTGTCCACCGAATGTGTTGAACACGGCCGGAATGACCGCCCCGCTCAGCACAATCATTCCTCCCACCCATATCGTAAGAGCCACCCATTCAAGCGTCAGACAACCGACCTTTCCCCAACAGGGCACGTGTCGCACGGCACTATCGTCCCGCGACACCGGTCTCAAATACGACCCGGCCGCCGACGATGGTGACATGCACCCGTCCCTTGACCTTCCACCCAGCGAACGGCGTATTGCGGCTCTTAGACCGAAACTTCGTCGGATCGACTTCCCATTGTTCGTGCTGATCCACGATCACTACATCGGCATCTGCACCGACTGCAAGTGTACCCTTGTTCAGTCCGAACGCCGTCGCCGGTGCCGATGTCAGTTTCTGCACCGCTTGTTCCAGTGACAGCACGCCTTCTTCCACCAATCCCAACGTCAACGGAAGCGCCGTCTCAAGCCCAACGATTCCGAATGGGGCCTCGGTAAAGTCTTGCTGCTTTTCCTGCGTCGCATGGGGCGCATGATCCGTCGCGATCACATCGATCGTCCCGTCTCGCAATCCTTCCTTGATCGCTTGGACATCTGCCCATGTGCGCAACGGAGGGTTCATCTTGGCGTGCGTATTGTATCCGCGCACCAACTCTTCTGTGAGCATGAAGTGATGCGGACAGGCTTCGGCGGTCACGTGAATCCCACGACCTTTTGCTTCGCGGACCATCCGAACAGACCCAGTCGTGCTGATATGTGCAAGATGGAGCCGGGCTCCGGTCAGCTCAGAGAGTGAGAGATTGCGCGCGACCATGACATCCTCCGCAGCCGCGGGGATACCCGGCAATCCAAGCTCGGTCGAGATCAATCCTTCGTTCATGCAGCCGCCTTCAGCCAAATGCAGATCTTCACAATGGTCGACGACTGCGAGATCGAATGCCAAGGCGTATTCCATCGCGCGCCGCATGACCAGACTGTTCATGACGGGCTTTCCATCGTCAGAGATCGCTACGCAGCCGGACCGTCGTAAATCACCGATCTCCGCTAACTCCTTCCCCTCCGATCCCTTCGTAATCGCACCGATCGGCAAGACGTTCGCAAGGCCAGCCAATCGAGAACGTTCCAGCATGAATTCAGTGACCGCTTGATTGTCATTCACTGGATTCGTGTTCGGCATGCAACAGACCGTCGTAAAGCCACCCGCGACGGCTGCAGCACTGCCGCTTTGAATCGTCTCCTTGTACTCAAATCCCGGTTCACGAAAGTGGACATGCAAATCGACAAACCCCGGCATGACGACTTTCCCACTCGCTTGAATGGTTCGAGCCTCAGCCGGTGCGGGAAGATTCTGACCAAGCGCCGCGATTTTCCCGTTGTCAATCAGCACATCAGCGATCCCAACAAATCGTCCGGGGTCAAGAACACGCCCACCTTTAATCAGAATCGACACGGAGAGCTCCTCTCTGAGAAATATTTCCCATCCGCTAACTCGCTCCCGACATGAGGTACAAAATTCCCATTCGCACCGCAACGCCGTTGGCGACTTGGTCGAGAATGACCGAGGACAGACTATCGGCCACTTCCGGCGCGATTTCGACTCCCCGATTGATCGGCCCCGGATGCATGACAATCACTCCGGTGTCCGCAATCTGTACTCGATCAGCTGTCAAGCCGTAGAGCCGCGAATATTCCCGGATGGTCGGAAACAACGCGCGTCCCTGACGCTCCAATTGCAACCGAAGCATCATGATGACATTCACGTCGCGCAGGCCTTCGTCCATGTGGTGGTATACCTTCGGTCCGAGCTTCTCCACACCGCACGGCATCATCGTCGGTGGCCCAATCAGACGCACTTCTGCGCCAAGCTTAACGAGCGCATAAATGTTCGACCGAGCGACTCGACTATGCGATACATCTCCGACGATGGCCACGCGCAGGCCCTTAAAGCTCATCCCTCGTTGGCGGATCGTATACAGATCGAGCAAGGCCTGCGTCGGATGCTCATGCCATCCGTCGCCGGCATTGATGACCGACGACTTGACCCCGTTTGCGAGGGTTTCTGCAGCACCAGCGGACGAGTGACGCAGGACGATAATGTCGGCTTGCATGGCTTCAATGTTCCGGGCCGTGTCGAGCAACGTCTCTCCCTTCACCACACTGCTGGAAGACGGCGCAAAGTTAATCACGTCGGCACTGAGCCGCTTGGCTGCTAATTCAAAGGACGTGCGGGTTCTCGTGCTTGGCTCAAAGAACAGATTCACAACCGTCTTGCCCCTGAGAGCCGGTACTTTTTTGATCTCTCGTCCTGTCACTTCCTTGAAGGAGTCGGCCGTTTCCAGGATGAGTGTCATCTCATCCACCGATAAAGAGGCAAGACTCAACAGATCTTTGCGCTTGAGGCTCATAAGATCCTCCGCTTCACGCCTTCAAGATGACCACCCGATCATCTTCTCCATTTTCTTCCAACAAGACTTGGACCTGCTCGTCCCGAGAAGTCGGTAAATTTTTCCCGATGTAGTTGGCTTTGATCGGCAGTTGACGATGACCACGATCGACCAACACTGCCAGCTGAATTTCTTCTGGTCGCCCAAGGTCCATGAGGCTATCCATGGCCGCACGAATCGTTCTGCCGGTAAATAATACGTCGTCCACGAGCACCACCACTTTATTCGTCATATCGAACGGGACGGAGGTTTTCCTCAGGATCGGTTGATCTTTCCGTAATGCCAGATCATCACGATAGAGTGTAATATCCAGTTCACCGATCGGAACCGGCACGCCCTCAATGCTTTGGATACGTTTGACGAGCCGATGTGCCAGATGCACACCTCCCGTTCTAATACCCACCAACGTCAGATCCTTCACGCCTTTATTTCGCTCTAAGATCTCATGGGCGATACGCATCATGGCACGGGAAATGTCACCCGCATCCATGATTGTCTTTTCATCTTTCCGCTCGGCTGACTTGTTCGTAGGAGACGTCATGTTGAAAACGACCGAGATTTGCTATTCAGCTCAATTTCTAGACATAAAAAAACCTCCTCACCAAGCTGAAGTGAGAAGGTTACATTGAAACCGGTCAAAGCCGGACTATTATCCATCGTTGGCTCCTTGCCCACCTCACTGGATGGGCATTAAAGGTTGCGTTATCCTACTGAACCGCTTCACCCCTGTCAAGCGATCGAATGTACGTGTAGGAAGTTGAACAATGAGGTTAGAGAAACTCCGTTCATTCTACTCTGGTGCCGAAAGAGCGTCTTGCGCGACGTGACCGGTCTGTGATTTCTCAACGATATTCTGGTGGATCTCCTTAGCAATGACGAGGGCCAGCTGATCGGCGGATAGTGCACCCATGGGCAGCTGCTTCGTATCGGCATAAAAAGGATCGTCGGTGGCTGCTGCACGATGGAGGTTGATCAGAATCGCCGCTGGTTGGATCAGCTTTCCCGGCTGCCCGACCATCACCGCCTTATCTGCCGATAACACTCTGGTCCTTGTCGCCCAATCCCGTTGCGCAATGTTCACGAATGTCACATTCCAGATCGCCCCGTTCAGAAGGCTCATCACGGCAAGCGGAGTACGCTCCAGAAATACCGGCTCTTTCACGATTGTCTGCAAAGCTTCCCGAACCCGAATATCGTAAAACTTCGTCGTAGAATCCGGGTGACTCGGCGCAACGAGGACTGTACTGCCGGCTTCGTAGTACGGCTGCCCATCCAAACTCCGTCGATCATCGATCGTCCGCAGATAGGTCTCGAAGAGCTGTTGAAGCAACCGCACGCGCTCCTCGCTGGAGAGCGATCGAATGTCCCTGTCGGTTCGAGTTTGGGTATGTCGGAGATCTCGTTCGATAGAAACCGCCTTCGTCTTTACACCGGTCTCTGCTTTACTGACCACCCATTGGAACTCTCGCGCCAACACCGGCGCAAATCGGTCAGCTGCATCGAGGTATCCACCCTCTTTGATCGATGAGGCACTGATCAGCAACCTGACTCGACCAGGTTCCACCGTCCGCACGACCAGAAATGGGAAACTCTTTCCCTCGTGATTGCGTACGCTCGGTTGAATGATGACGCGTTCGATCAGTCCCTTGCCCACCGCTTCATCGAACCGTGGATAATCTTGCCTATGCTGATTCAGGTAGGAGAATGTATCGATCGTTGTCCGAAGAGTGGCGTGGGCCTGCGTCTGATCAAGAAAGCCACCAACCGCACCTTCCATTCCTCTATCAACAAACACCCGAAAGGAGAGCCCCGGGATCTCATGGCCCGATTCGTAAAGATCACCGCTCGCCACTTCAGGCAGTTCTCCGGTTTCATAAGCAGCATGGTTAACCGTGTTCGAGAAACAAACTGTCACAATAACAAGCGGCAAGACCAGCAGACTTCGGCGGATCCAAGAGACAGCGCATAGGGCCTGTACTCTGCGATACCGATCGAACAACGGAGTGTTCGCTCTTAACGTATTCATGCAAGCAGGCTACCGCTCAGCGCTGTCACTGTCAACGCAAGGTGGCCAGGGAAAAGATGATGAGCGGGTCGCCCGAAGAACGACAGCACAAGACGATCCATAGCCTTGCTGAGAATTCCTACCCTATGGCTCATAAGCAAGCTCGCCGTTGCTAATATGGGACTGTTGAATAAAGGGGGCGTTGCTTGAATTTTTGTTATACTGCGCCTCGTCCAATCGCGTGTTACACCCCTTTTCCACTCTGGAGCCCTATATGTCCCAAATGGAACTGGTCGATCTCGACAGCCTGATCTCGTC